>JAMXLO010000136.1 GCA_024280945.1 Acetobacteraceae bacterium | reverse complement strand
TAATCGTTGTCACGATTGGCGATTGGAATGTAGGTGCCAGGAATGGTGCGCGTGTGGATGCCCTTGCCGTCGCGCATCGCTTGTAGCTCTGCGGCTGTCAGGGCCCGCGTCGGATGGTAGTCGAAGCTCCATGCCCAGCAGTTCTCGTCGTCGATCGGAATCCAGAAATGCCCGTGCACCGGATGATTGCCGCGCGGCGGAATCATGGTGAATGACGGCATGCACCATGGCGTGATGCGCCAGTAATAGCCGTCCTCGGCATTGCGCCGAGCGCCGATGAACAGGCCGGCCGGCTGATCCGCCACCTCGAATACAGGCGCAGCGTCGCCCAGGTTATATTGGTTGCCGCGCGAACCCACCATCAGGGGGTCGCTGCGAAAGGCATCGCGGTGCAGCCAGGAGACATGGCTGGAATCGATGCCGCCCTCCATCGCCTGCAGCCAGTTGCAGTACTGCAGCCGCTTCGATGTATAGGTCTGCTCCGGCGCCACCGTCGCGAATTCGAACTCCGGCAAGCCCGGTTGGTGCTCCGCCGGCCCCATATAGGTCCACAGCACGCCGCCGCGCTCGACCAGCGGATAGGCGCGCAGCTTGATCATTGCACGGAATCCGCTGCGCTCCGGCTCCGACGGGATTTCCACGCACTGGCCGGTCACATCGTATTTCCAGCCGTGATACGGGCAGCGCAGGCCGCATTCCTCGTTCCGGCCAAACCACAACGACACGCCGCGGTGCGCGCAGAATTCATCCATCAGGCCATAGCGGCCCTGCGTATCGCGGAACGCGACGAGCTTCTCGGACAGCAGCTGCACGCGGACCGGCGGACAGTCGTTCTCCGGCAGTTCCTCGGACAGCAGCGCCGGGATCCAGTAGCGGCGGAACAGCGCACCCATCGGCGTGCCAGGCCCCGTCAACGTCAGCAGATCGTTCTGTTCCTTGCGCAGCATCGTCATTCCCTCCGCGCCTGGCCGCTCAGGCTAGCCCCTGCCGTCGCGACCGCCTAGCGTGCGATTTCCACGAGGCGAGGTCCGACATGCGTCACTCCGGCGGCTGTCATTGCGGCAACATCCGCGTGCAACTCGAGTTGTCACGCCCCCCGGATCAGATGCCGCTGCGGTCGTGTTCCTGCTCTTTCTGCCGCGCGCATGGTACGCGCACGCTGTCCGACCGCAACGGCCTGGCGGAAATCACCGTCGCCGACTGGTCGCTGGCCGAAAAGTACAGGTTCGGATCGCGCACTGCAGACTATGTGCTGTGCCGCCGCTGCGGGGTCTATATCGGTGCAGTCTGCGAGACCGGTTCGGGCCTGCGTGCGGTGATCAATACCAATTGTCTCGACGACCGCGCTGCCTTCAATCAACCGCCCGCCGCACCCGACTATGACGGCGAGACGACGGACGTTCGCCTTTCGAGGCGTGCGACGAACTGGATGCCTGTCACCCTGCGCTGAGCGCGATCCGCACGATCGTCGCAGTGATGCGCCAGCCGGCGCGCACGCTGCCGCCCAGTGTGCCGGCCACCTTCGAACTGCCCCCCGCCCTGCACCGATACGGCACTGGCAATTCCAGAATCCGCAACCGGCGGCGCGCCGCCTTCATCTGCATCTCGATATTCCAGCCGTAGGTCATCTCGCGCATATCGAGTCGCGCCAGCGCCTCGCGACTGATCGCGCGAAATGCGCACATATCGGTGTAGCGCACACCGTACAGCAGCGACATCAGCCATCCCGCGAGCCGACCCGCCAGCACCTGGTGCCAGCTCATCGATCCGGGCTCGCGCTGCCCACGCATACGCGAACCGATGACGAAGTCGTGCGTGCCTGCTTGTATTGGCGCGACCAGCATGTCGGCCAGGTCAGCGCGGTCGGCGCCATCGCCGTCCAGGAACAGCAAGATGCTGCAACCTTCACCCGCCGCCGCCGCGCCGGCAGCGCAGGCACGGCCGTAGCCGCGTTCCCGCAACACGACGGTGCGAGCGCCGGCGGCTTCGGCGACTGCGACCGTACCATCGCGACTGGAGCTGTCGGCGACAATGATCTCGTCCACCACGGCGCGCGGCAGCTTGGCGATCGTGCCGGCGATCGTCTCGGCTTCGTTCAGCGTCGGGATGATCGCGGTGACTGTCAGGGGCTCAGAGGCTCCATCGCAATCCGCAGCCTGCGCATGGTCGTGGCGGCGTATCGCTCAGTAGCGACGAGCGAAATTCACGATAGGCTGGGCCATTCCAGATCTCGCGCAGTGTCTGTTGCGTCGCGTCTCCCAACGTATAGCTGTCGTAGCCACGCGCGGAGAATGGCGCCATGCAGCACGGCAAGGCCCGTCCATGCGCAGTGAAATACATCAGCGACCAGGGGCGTCGACAGGCGGACCAAGGCTGCGCTGCGTCCTGCCGTTTCAGGCTGAGCCCGGGCTCGGTGGCGCCGGATGCATCCAGTTCGACACCAAGTTCTCGCGCCAAAGCGGTGGCATCCGCGATGGCGCGCGATTCATCGGCGCGCACCGCCTCGAACAGCGACGACTCCGGCCGCGCCAGGCCATATCCTGATTCGTCGTAAACCAGGCGCTGCAAATGAACCTCGCGTACACCCGTCGAGGCAGCAAGACGCACGAAGGCGGGCAACTGGTCGATGGTTTCCTTCAGTCCCGTCAACCAAAGCGATACACGCGGCGATGTCGCGCCAATGGTCTGCTGAAAGCGGGTAAACTCACGCACGTTGCGCACGATGCGCTCGAAAAAGTTCTTGCCCCGTACCGCCAGAAATGACTTCGCGTCTGCCGCGTCCAGGGACACCCGCAGCTCGTCCAGGCCCGTATCGATCATCGCCTGGTGCTTCTTCGGCGAGAGCAGCGTGCCATTGGTGTTGAACAGCACATACACGCCACGGTCCTTCAGGTAGCGGATCATGCGCGGCAGTGACCGCACCAACATCGGTTCGCCGACGCCATGCAAAACGACACGCGCAACATCGGGCACCTGATCGACAATGGAGGTGAACAGCTCCCAGCCCATGTCCGCTGGCGGTTCCAGCGTCTCGAACGTGCGCGGGCAGGTCTCGCACAGCAGATTGCAGCGGTTCGTCACCTCCAGATAGAGGCACACGGGCGGTGCACTGGCCTCGGTCGCGCGTGTCTGCACGGCCTCGAAGTAGCGACGTGGGTCCTTGAGCACAGCAGCGGTCATCAAACGCTCCGTACGATAGGTGAAGGCATGGCCAGGCGAGCGCCGCGGGTGCGGTAGAGTTCGTAGGCTCCAAGGGCGATCGCAGGTCCATAGACGACGCCCGGGACCGCCAGATATTCAAATGACCCGTGTGCCAGCAGGGGCGCCGCGGCCAACAGCCATAGCACACTCGGCATCGGGGCAAGACACGCAAGCGGCGCAAGCCAGGCCAGATACCAAGGATAATGCGGCGAGAGTGCCACCAGCAGCACGGAGGCGAGGATCACCGCCTGACGCGCCTGCTGGGTCACTCTAAGGTCGGGCGCGGAAGGCAGTTCGGTCGAGAAGGCGAAACGCATGCCCAGCGCGCCAAGCAGACCAAGTACCAGCGCAAGGTAGGCATAGCGCGTCCACACCGGCAGTGATCCGATGCGCCCGAGCAATTCCAATAGGAATACGCCGTGCCCGTTGGCGATTCCCTCCTCGGTGAAGTAGCCCGGCAGGAAACCAAGCACTTGATCGCCGATGGATACGTGCGGAATATACAGTGCGACCGCGGTCAATGCGAACGCCAGCGGCAGCCGCCAATTCCAAGGCCGCCAGAATGCCGGCAGCGTCACCGCGGGAAGGAACTTGCTCAGCGTCGCCAACGCCAGCACGACGCCGGTCCAGGCCCATCGACTGCGTACCGCCAGCAGCAGCGCCAAACCCAACGATCCGGCCACCACTGCATCGATATGCGCGTTGCCGGCAAACTCCCAGATCGGCAACGGCAGCCATGCGTAAATCAGCAACTCGGCTGGATCGCGTCCAGCAGTGCGAAGCAATATGATCAAGGCGCCGATCGCGAGTGCATCGAAGCCAGCCATGACAAGCTTCATCCCGAACACACCGGGCGTCGCGGCAGCGGCTGCCGCAAATATCGTCTGAGCGGCCGGCGGATAGACCGTGTGGGCATACTCTGCACGGTTGATATGCGGATACACCGCATCATCGCGCAGAAATGCCAGTTCCTCCGCTGCCGGGACGTAGCGATACGGATTGACGCCAGCCAACTGAACGCGACCGTCCCAGACGTAACGATACACGTCGGACGACAGGATTGGCGGAGCCAGCAGGGTCAGCAGGCGCATCGCGACGGCGATCCCCAGCACCAACCACAACGTGCCATGCGGCAGCCGTCGCCTGCGCACAAGCGACACCGCCACCAGCCACAACACGCCGGCAACGCACAGGCTGACTTCGAATGCGGCCACATGTGCTGCATCAGCCAGCCCCACGGGGCGCCAGTCCAGCAGCGCCAGTCCCACCGCGACGAGTACCACAAGCAGCACGCCGATGGTCGCCAATATTGCAAGCGAACGCCTGCCGTCCGTCATTGCGCAGCGACGCTCATGTCTCCGACCAACAGGCTGCGGCTCAGCCACGCCATTGTCGCCGGCGCTGCGTAAGGCCGCAGTTCGTTTGCGAGCCCATTGGCCTCCGCCGTCAACCGAGCGAGCGATCCCATGTCATCGACATCGAACCAGGTTGGCAGCGTCACCACATCCAGCCGAAGCGCCACGGCCCGGGCACGCGTAGCCGCGGCGACAGTCTCAGTGCTCCACGCGATATCGGCAAACAGGTGCGCGTGCGGCTGATTCATGCCGATCAGGTAGTAGCCCCCATCATCCGCTGGGCCAAGCACGACACGCTCACCGCAACCCAACAGCGCCTGCGCCGACTTGATCAGCAGCGAAGTCGGCAGCGTCGGACTGTCGGAATTCACCAGGCATACCGCGCCATAGCCGCGGGCGAACAATGCCTGCGCCGCGTGCAACAGCGCCCGGCCGAATCCGTCGATGCCGGAAGGCATCGACAACGAACCATCCGCCAGCACTAGCGCTGTCCCATTCGCAAGATGACCGTCGAAGGCACGCTCCTCACCTGCAGGCGCATAGGCAACAGCGCCGTGGATCGGCGCCACGCGCGCCGCCGCGGCAATGTTCTCGGTGATGTCACGCAGAAAAGCCGCACTGAGCTGCGCGGCATGATCCGGCTGCAAAGGCGGACACAGCCGTGTCTTCGCCAGGCCCGGCCGAGGAGCCTTCGCCATCACGGCGATGGCACAGGTGTTCTGCAGCTCCATCAGATGCCGCTGAACCAATTATAGCCGCGATCGGTCCAATATCCCCGCGGCTGCTTGTCGGTGACATATATCGCCGTGACGAATTTCGGGTTCTTGAAACCAAGCTTCGTCGGAATGCGGATCTTGAATGGATAGCCGTACTTGGCTGGCAATATCTCATCGGACAGTCGATATGCCATGATCGTCTGCGGATGCAGGGCTGTTGGCATGTCGATGCCTTCGTAGTAGCCATCCGCACACTCAAAACCGACATAGCGCGCGGTGGTGTCGGCACCGATCCGTTCCAGGAATGTACGCAGTGGCGCACCGCTCCACTTACCGATCATGCTCCATCCCTCGACGCAGACGTGACGAGTGACCTGGCTGACCTGCGGCAAAGCATACAGTTCCTCCACCGTCCACGGTCTCTTGTTCTCGATACGGCCGGCAAGTTGCAGGCGATAATCGGCAGGATTAAGGCGAGGCGCCTTGTCCGGTCCGTACCACGCGTTGTAGCGAAATTCCTTTACCGCCATCACTTCAGGAAAGGTCGGGGCCAAACGTGAGCGGCTGAACAGCGCCGCCTGCACCCGGTCGTTCCACCGCGAGAAACGCGCCAGTACATTTTGCACGGCATCATGGTCGCTCAGGTCGCAACCGGCCAGCAGGGTCAGCGCGCCAAGCGAAAAACCGGCACGCAATGCCTCTCGCCTGATCAGTGTCATCGGACTGTCTCCGACACCGCCGTATGGCGGGGACCGGCGGCGCGGCCAAGCACCATCGCCTGCAATGTGCGTGGCACAAGCAAGGTAAGAGCCACGTGCACTAGCAGGAAAAGCACGATCCCAGCCATCACGATGAAGTGCACCAGGCGCGCGCCCTGGAATCCGCCGAACAGCAACTCCAGCGGGTAGGTCTGCACCGGCTTCCAGATCGCCAGGCCAGACAGGATCATCAGCCCGACCATCACGAGAACGCCGACATAGGCAGCCTTCTGCACGGCATTGTACTCGCCCAGCCGATGCTGCAGTCTGAGTGCGAGTGCGGCGACGAAGTCGCGCGAAATGGACTTCGGGCCGATCGGCAGAAAGTCGCGGCGGAAATGACCTGTAACGAACCCCCAGACAACGAACAGCAGATAGCTCAGTGCCAACGTCCACATTGCAGCGAAATGCCAGGCGATCGCCGATGCGACCCCAGGATCTCCATGCCGTGCCAGCGACGTCTGCACATCGCCGCCCAGCGTTATCCACTCTGGGAAGACGATGAAAGCAAAGATCGGGCTTGCATTGTATATGCGCCAACCACTGCCGATCATGATCAGGATCGACAATGCCATGATCCAATGCAGGACGCGGCGCGACAGCGGATGACGCTGCTCGTCGTATCGAAGCGTCATGCCTGCACCTCTAATCCGCCCTCAGCAAGCACGCGCATCGCGGCTTGCGTGGCAAGAAACTTGAGAAAGCCTTCAGGATTCGGCCGGCCCGCCAATCGTGTGACGCAGGCGCGATAGACTACCGGCGTCCGGACCTCCGCGGGCACTGGCTGGATGACTTCCAGACCGTGGACGCGAACATCCGTCATGTGCAGCAGGCCTGCCTGTGCCGATCCATTGGCGATCAGGAACGCCACCTCGTCGCAATCGACCGCCCCCAGCACGCGCCTTGGTTTCAGACCAAGCCTGCTCAGGACGGCGGGTCCATCGATGTCGGTAGCGGGCGTCGGATCGGTGGCGGCAAGCGTCAGGTCAAGTGCCGATCCACCATCGCGACCGGCAATGACCAGCGAATTTCGCCAGTTTGGAGCAGCCAAATCGGCAATCAGACCCTGCTGTGTCGCCTGCTCGATCACCGGTGTCTGGGTGACCAGGATATCGTTCTGAATGTTGCGCTCGAGCTGCGGCAGGATCAGGCCTGGGCCGGTGGGGAACACGAATACACGAGCCGAGGTCCGTGCCGTGTATACTGATCCTATCCTTCGTAGCACAGGTGCTAGCGTCGTGTCACAGGTCAATGCCAGATCGATCGTATCAGCACGGGCCTGCGCCATGGCTGCTGCCAGTCCCAGCAGCGGCAGGGCGCGACGTCCTATGGCCAGCCCCGTCATTCACATCACCCAGGAGAATGTGCCGGCCGAATGCGAACGAGTCCGCTGGGTCAGCAGCACGTCAGTCCCCAGAACGCGTCCTGGCGGCTCGATCACGAACCACGCCTGAATCATCACCAGGAACATGTAAGTCCACGGCCACTCGCCCTCGGCTGAGTACAGCCCGAGCCAAAGGTTGAGCCCCATCAACAGTCCCAAGGTTGCACCGACACGCGAGAACAACCCCAGCAGCAACGAGACGCCAATCAGCAGTTCCACCAGGTAGATGAGTGGTCCGAACACCGCGAGATGGGGCAGCACAACATCGTGCACCAATGCACCCTGCAAGGCGATCGCGGCATGGTCTGCCTCCTGCTGTATCCAGTACTGCAGGCCAGCGAAATTTGGCGGGATCTTCCACAGCGTCTGCTGCCACCACATGGAGCCCATCAGCACCCGCAGTCCCCAGATACCAAGGTTGCGCGCCGTTCGCTGTTCGGGCTGTCCGCGCCAGACCAATATCGCGACGACGATGCTGGCCAGCAGCAGCAGCCAGAACACTGGGGTGAACCAGCCCGTCCTGGTCAGGAACTGGATGGCGTCGTGCAGCGGATTCGGCCGCATAACAGATCTCCTTCACCGGGTCGCCTCCGTCACGACCACCCGAGGGATGGTCTCGCGACAGCGCCAGACGTTACAACTCACCAGCGGCCGGCGAGGGAGCAGATATTGGAAAAGGCGTACGACGCTCCGTCGGTGTTCCGGCCGCAGAACCTGCTGCGCGAGGCGCGTCGCCAGCGGCACCTGCCGGATGATCCGGTACCACACGTGTGTGTGCTCGATCCGGACGGCGATATCGTGCGGTCACTGCGTGCAGCAGGGCGATCGCACCGTGCCAAGGGCTGGGCCTGCTACCATACCGAGATGGACGCAACGGAATATGGCGGCATTCCCCTTGGGATCGTCGGCCTCGCCGTGGGAGCACCGTTTGCTGTGCTGGTTGCAGAGCAACTCTTCGTTTCGGGTTGCCGGCTGCTGATCAGCGTCACCTCCGCCGGCCAGATCGTCTCTGTCGGACCAACCCCATACTTCGTTTTGATCGAGCGAGCGATCCGCGACGAAGGCACCAGTCTGCACTACGTGCCCGCTTCACCCTTCGCCGAGGGTGACGCAGCTTTGCTCGCTCGGGCGTGGCCGGCGCTACAGCGATTGCGGATACCAGTACACCGCGGCATGACATGGACCACCGATGCCCCGTATCGCGAGACCGAGCAGGCCATCGCGTTGGCGCGTGGACAAGGCGCATTGGCGGTCGAAATGGAAGCTGCGGCACTGTACGCGTTTGCGGGTGCGCGCGCGCGTCACGTGCTGTGCTTTGCGCACGTGACCAACCAGATGGCGGTGATTGAAGGCGATTTCGAAAAGGGTGAAGCGGACGGTGCGCGCGATTCGCTCGACGTCATAGTTGCCGCAGCGCGGGCCTGCGGCTTTCCAAAACAAGGAACACTGTCATGCTGACTCTGTACTTTGCGCCCGGCGCCAGCTCTATGGCGCCGCACATCGCGCTGCACGAGATCGGCACCCCATTCGAAAGCCGACCGCTGTCATTCGCCAGGAAGGAGAACCGCGATCCGGCATTTCTCGCGATCAACCCGGAAGGCAAGGTGCCGACCCTGCTGATCGACGGCAGGCCGCTGACCGAGGTCGCCGGGATTCTGTTCTACCTCGCGCGGCGGTTTCCGGAGACGGGACTGTTGCCAGCCGATATTGAGGCCGAGGCGCAGGTGGTGTCCTGGATGTCGTTCATCGCCGCAACCGTTCATCCGGCTCGCCGACAGGGCCCCGAGCATGCGCGATCGGTTTACCGCATCGCCGACCAACGCCTTGGCGGACGAGAATGGGCGGTCGGACAGTATTCAATTGCCGACATTCATCTATTCCGACTGTTCTGGCGTTTCCGCGGCTGGCTCAATCCGAGTGCCGATGAGTTTTCCCACCTCTCCGCACATTATGAACGAATGATGGCCCGGCCAGCGGTCGTGAAAACGATCGAGATCGAGTCGGCGATCGGTTACCAACTGCCCGCCTAGCGCGTGATGACCGGAGGCGGAATCGCCCGGAGGTCTGAATCACGCGCTCAAACAAAGAAGCCAAAGCCGTGGCCAGGTCAACCTGACCTCATCACGCTTTAGAGCGCGATCGCTTGAAGCGGAATCGTTGGAAAGCGTGAATCGCGCTCTACATCAATGAATCGCAGAGCATGATCGGGTCAACCTGATCCGATCATGCTCTGCGATCAGAACGCCGCACAAACCGGGTGCACAACCGTTCCGACCACAATTTGCGCCAACCGCTGGCGATATTCGTCCTTGATATGCGCGATGGCCGACGCCGTCACGGGAGTATCGGGTGCCGCCACGATGACCAGCCGGCTGCGCTCTCGGCTTATCTGGCGCGTGTCCGGGTTCATCCACTGACCATCGGCATCGAACTCGGTAAAGCCGGCCGGCAGGTCAGGTGTGATGACCTGCGCGGTGAATTCCGCCCACGCCTTGTCCGAGACATTGGAGCGGCCGAAGAACAGCTGGTATTCCAGCATCGGCGTGCCGCCGAGACGTTCGCAGGTCAGGCTCGTACATCCGGTAAGCAGCAACATGGACGACAGCGCGGCCGCACGCATCACACCCGTCGCGCACCCCAGAACAGTGGGAAGCCGTCAGGGATGCCGTCGACGGTGCTCTGCCACGCCATCGGCTGGTACCAGATGCCGACCGGCAGGTGCGGAACGTCGATCCAGCATTGGCGCTGGATATCAGCGGCGATCTGCTTCTGCGTCGCAAGGTCAGGCGCATCGACCCAGGCCGCGCGCAGTTCCTCGATGCGCGGGCTGTTGGTCCAACCGAACCATGCCGTCTCGCCCGTGGTCTTCAAGAAATGCAGTAGGGGCGTCTGCATGTCGAGGCCATTCGCCGTGGTGAACAGTGCGCTCCAACCCCCCTTGTCCACCGGTTGCTTGTTCTCCCGCCGCACAATGGCCGTGCCCCAGTCCACCGCCTGAATGTCGAGATTGAATCCCGCATCGGTCAGCATTGCAGCGCCCACGTCGGCCATCGCCTTGCGATAGTGCGGATCATAGGGCGCCAGCAGTACCGTCCGTTCGTTGTTGTAGCCCGCCTCTTTGATCGCAGCCTTCACCTTGGCCATGTCGCGCGGCCCGGTCAGCACGTCCATCCCTGCCTCGGTCGCCATGTCGGTGCCCGGCGTGAAGATGCCGACGCCATCGCGCCACATGTTGCGATCCTCGCCGGCAATCGCGATCATGTAGTCGGATTGCACCACCGCGCCCAGTAGCGCACGACGGATCGCCCGGTTGTTGAACGGCGGCTGCAGGTTGTTCATCTTCATGAACCCGAGCGTGCCGTTGTGGTCCTTGATCTCCACGCGGACGCGGCCGGTGCGCTTCAGCACGGGCAGCAGATCGGGCGTCGGCAGTTCCCACCAGTCCATCTCGCCCGACTGCATCGCCGCCGCTGACGTGGCGTCATCAGGACTGGTGTGCCACTCGACCCGCTCGAAGTGCACGACCTTGCCGCCGGCGGTCCATCCGTCGCTCTTCTCGCCACGCGGCACGTAGCGATCGAACTTCGTATAGACGGCGAGCGAGCCGGAGACCCACTCATCCGCCTTGAACCGGAATGGGCCGCTGCCGACGACCTCCTTGACGGCCTTGAACGGATCGCCTGACGCCAGCCGTTCCGGCATCATCGCACACATGGGCGTCGATATCTTGCCCAGCGCATAGGGCAAGATGCGAAACGGCTTCTTCAGCCGAAACTGAATGGTTCTATCGTCGATCGCGGCCAGTTCGTCAGTGCGCGCCATGAGCAGGCCACCGATGCCATCGCGCGCCGCCCAGCGGCGGATTGATGCAACACAGTCGCGAGCGAGCACCTTCTCACCGTCATGCCAGAGCAGACCATCGCGCAGCGTCAGTTGCCAGCGCTTGCCATCATCCTCGACGGACACACGGTCCACCATCTGCGGCTGGATCTGGTAGCGATTGTCGATGCCGAACAACGTGTCGAACACCATCATTCCGTGGTTTCGCGCCGTGTAGACGGTGGTGACAATCGGGTCGACGATTGTCAGGTCTGACTGGGGGATAAACTTCAATGGTGCATTGGCAGCACCGCGCGAAATCACGGGTGCGGCCAACGAAGCCGTCACACCAACCACAAAGGTACGGCGCCGAATCATCTCGCTGGGTTCCCTCCGGGAGTTGTTGCCCGGAGTTTCGGCAACGCACTCGCAGCTGTAAAGCGGGCTGTTAACGGTCGCCGCCGGACCTACGATCGATCTCCTGCATCAGCGCCCTCTACCTGTGTGTCACCCGCCAGCTCACTCGGCGCATGCCGATGATCGACCTGGAGGCTCTGAGCGATTGCACTGGCCAGCCGCAGCAACTGGGTAACCTCACGCTCGGCCAACAAATTGATCTGCAGGTCCAGATGTGCGCGGCGGTCCGAGAGGTAGCTCATTCTGTTTTGCTTGATCAGGATCAAAGGCTTGGATCACCGGCACCAGGTCGGCATTCACCACAGCCCAAGCGCCGAACCACGCGAGATGCATAGCGACGAACCAGATAGTTCCGGTGAACCCGGCCATATTGTCCGCGAGCACATCAGCCGGCGTGCGACGCCGTAGCGCAGCATCCTCCAGGCGCAGGATCGTTTCCATATTTCGGCGACGGCTTCTGCCGGTGTGTTGGCCGGCGCTTCACCCATTCTTACCCGACCGCAGGCCCGGTGTCTGCTGGCGATTGCCCTGGTCGGTGAACCGATCAGGGAACTCCCCATAATTCGCCTGGATCTCTGCTTCCTCGGTCGGTTTCTCTGCACGGGTCGGATCGGTCGCCGGGTTGGGCAGCAGCGCGGCGTCGGCATTCTCTTCCATGCCGATCAGTTCTTCCGCCCTTTCCCAAAATTCCGTCTCGCGACCATCTGGCCGGCCATCCTCCTCCCACAGACGGTAGGCGCGCTCTCTGATACGCGCCTCGCGCTCTGGCGTCATTTCCAGCGGATTACCGGTCATGTTCAGCTCCGTCCCCCGAAATCGCACGCCCGGCGACCGGTGGCGGCATATCGCGCGGCCCCGGCGGTGCAACCGGTGGAATATCCGGACCAGGACCCGGCGTGGTCGTGTCTGGACCAATCGGCGGTTGGATATCCGGACCAGGGGCGGGCGGGATGATATCCGGACCCGGCCGCGGCGGCTGTTCCGGACCCGGTGTAGGGGGCGGCTGCGGATTGGGCTGCGGCTGTTCAGGGGTTTGGTTGCGTATCATATGTCGTGAAGGCGATCGCGGCGCTTCAGTTCCATGACACAGCGCGCTGAGCGAACACGATCTTCTGAACCGTGTCGCAATCCTGTGGCATGACGAAAGCCCTGATGCGCTGTTGCGAGCCAGGGGCTAAAAGCAGGCTCCCCGCGCCCGGATTGCCTGCTTGAGGTTCAACTACAGGTCTACACTGCCGCGCAGCACCGGCACGCAACCACCCTCGATCGTTGCCAGAACAGGTCCCTCCGCCGTCTTGCGTGCAGAGGCGATGATCTGGCTCGGCCGCCCCATCTCGACGCCCTGCAGGATCTCATATGAGAGATCGGCATTCTCACCCGGCGCAAGGGAGGTGAGCAGCGCGGCCAGCGCAGCGTTTGCGCTGCCGGTCGCAGGGTCTTCCAGCACGCCGCCGAGCGGAGCAAACATCCGGGCGGCGAGCCGCGTCGCGTCCCCGCCACGTCGCACGTAAAGGAGCAGCGAGAACCGCGTAGCAACTTCAGGAAACCGCTCGGCTGCCTCACGGAAGGCACCAATGTCCGGACTGGCGCGCGACAACGCCGCCTCGGTGGTCAACTCGGCGATGACGAACGGCGTCCCCACCGAAGCGACAAGCGGCGCGTGGGCCTTGGTAGCAATCTCCTCCTCGGACAAGCCGGCACAAGCCGCGACGGTCTCTTCCGGGACACTGATATCGATCGACAGTGCACGTGGCGCAGCGATGCGCACCGATCTCACCGACCCCCCGTGATCTCGCTGCACGTGTACCCGCACCAACCCCGCAAGCTCCTCGAACACATAATGCTCGGGTGGATCGGCGTCGCGAACCGCCAGCACATACCCAGTCCCCACATTGGGATGGCCGGCGAACGGCAACTCGGCGCGCGGCGTGAAGATACGCACCTTCGCGTGGTGCTGCGGGTCATCTGGCGGCAACACAAAGGTCGTCTCCGATAGATTGAATTCCATCGCCAGCGCCTGCATCTGCTCGTCGGCCAATCCGCGCGCATCGGGAAATACTGCCAACGGATTGCCGCCGAAGCGTCGGTCGGTGAACACATCGACGGTGACGAACTCATACGTCGCCATAAGAAACCTCGCTGCTAATCATCCTCGTCATCGTCGTCGATCCGGCGCGGGTCGAGCATGCGCCAGTCGCGATCTTCTGCCGCCGCGGGGTGATCGACGAAATCGCCGAGTTCCGTCGCGCTGCGCCAGCCTGCGTCACCGGCGTCGATCACTTCGGCGTCCTCGCCGTAGGCAAACCAGCTTTCCAGCACTTCCTTCGCGGTCATGCCAGGCACGCGGCAGCGCTCCACCGAATCCCGCACATAGCGCCGGGCGAAGGCGTTCGCCTGCATCAGCGTTTCAAACCCGCCGACCTCCTCGACGATGTTGTCCTGTGCGCCCCCCGACAGATCGAGGATGCGGACACGCCAACCACCATCGGGGGCGAAAAGATCACTCATGCCTGCAAGCTAGGCAGGCGATGCGCAGGAATCAACCAAGACGGCTACGCCTTCACACCGCCCGACGTCAGGCCTGCGACGTAATGCTCCACAAAGAATGAATAGATGATCGCGACCGGGATCGACCCAAGCAGCGCTGCCGCCATCAACTGGCCCCAGTAGAACACGTCGCCTCGCACCAGTTCGGCGATCGCACCAACCGGAACCGTGCGCACATCGGTCTTGGTCAGAAAGATCAGCGCATACAGGAATTCATTCTGCGCCAACGTGAAGGCAAAGATTCCGGCCGAGATGAAGCCTGGAACGCACAGCGGCAGGAAAATGCGGAACATCGTTTGCAGCCGGGTCGCCCCATCGATCCGCGCGGCGTCCTCCAGTTCATGCGGCACCGACTTGAAGTAGCCCATCAGCAGCCAGGCACAGAACGGCACAAGAAGCGTCGGATAGGTAAGGATGACGGAGGTCAGGGTATCGCCAAGGCCCAGACGGTTGATGATATCCGCCAGCGGAATGAACAGCAAAGGCTGCGGCACCAGATAGGTCGCCGCCACCGCGAACGAGATCAATGCAGCACCCGGGAACTGCATGCGGGCGAGCGGATAGGCGAGCATCACCCCGAAAATCAGCGAAATTGCCGTCGAGACCACCGCCACCAGCATGGTGTTGTAGGTCCAGAGAAGAAAATTGGTCTCGCTGAGCAGATTGACGAAATGCTCGAGCGTCGGGTGATAAACTATGAGCGGCATGATCTTACGGCTGTACAGCTCGCTGTTGGGCTTCAGCGAGGTGATCGCCATCCAGTAGAACGGAAACAGGTTGAAGATCATGAAGAAGCCGAGTGGCAACCACAGCTTCAGCGATCGGGCGCGGAAGCCGCGCTTCTCGACGATCATGTTGGCCCGCCCATGTGGTCGTGCTCGATCCGACCATCGCAGGCCATGACGGAGAAGTGCCTGACGGCGAGTCTTCTCATGTCTTCTCGCTCCGCATGTACCAGGCCATGCCGGCGATCAACAATGCCAGCGGAGGCAACATCGACAGCGCGATCGACGCGCCGAGACCGAACTGGCCGCCGCTCATCGCCACGTCGAACGCGTAGGTGGCAAACAGATGCGTGGCGTTGGCGGGACCGCCACGGGTCAGTACGTACACCAGCTGGAAGTCAGAGAAGGTGAAGATGACCGAGAACATCGTCACGATGAAGATCACCGGCTTCAGCAGCGGCACGGTCACGTAGCGGAACCTCGCGAAGGTGGACGCGCCATCGATCGTGGCCGCCTCATACAATTCGGGCGAAATTGTCTGCAGGCCGGCGAGCAGGGTGATCGCGTAGAACGGCAACCCACGCCACGTGTTGACCATGATCAGCGAGAACATCGCCCAGCCCGGATTGCCCAGCCAGGACGGGCCGGGCTTGGTTATCCCCCAGTGGACCAGGAACCAATTGATCACGCTGAAAGAAGGGTCGAGAATCCACATCCAGGCGATGGTCGACAGCACCGTCGGCACGATGAACGGCAGGAGCATCACCGCGCGGATCAGGTTCTTGAACCTGAACTCCTGGTTCATCACCAGCGCCAGTGCCAGCCCGCCAGCCATCTTCAGTGCTGTCGCGGCAAACGTATAGACGAAAGTGTTCTGCGCCACGCGCCAGAACACCGGGTCGTGCAGAGCGGTTATGAAATTGTCGAGCCCGATGAACACGCCCGGCTTGGCAACCGGACGATCCAGCAGGCTGAGCCAGATGCCGTAGACAAACGGGTAGCCAACTAGCGCCATCAGAAACAGCGCCGGTGGGATCACCATCAGCCAGCTGAATACACCCTCGCGCTCGGTCCAGCGGCGCAGGCTGAACGCTGGACGGCGGCGCAGCGTCGGGCGTGGCAGAGCCTGAGTGTGCGCCGAGGCCATCAGGCCTGCTTGTAGATCTGCTGCAGCTGGGCTTTGGCCTCGGCAATGACCTCCTTGGTGGATCTGCCGGTGCACGCCTTGGCAAACATGTCCACCACCACGTACTTGGCAACGCTCTCCGACGATTGACGGCTGACTGGCGCTGGCCAGCCAGGAAGATGCGACGTCTTCAAGGAGTCGCGATAAGGCAGGTTGCGCTTTTCGACATGCCACAGCGGTGCGTCGTCATAGGCGTGCAGGTAGGGCGCATAGTAGCTGTCAGCGGCGGCATACCAACGCTCAACCTGCTTCGGATCCATCAGCCAGACCAGGAAGTCCTTCGATTCTTTCTGGTTGGGCGAGAAATTGTAGATCGCATGACTCCATGGGGCCAGGATGTGGAACCGGCCCTTTGGCCCCTGCGGATTGAGCGATTGCTGAGTGACCTCGGCGATGTCCGGGAACTGCTTCTTGGCAAACCACAGGATGCTCTCGGCGTTGTTGGTGCACGAAATTTGTTCGCTCATCCACGCCTTGTTGTTGTTGACGTCAGTCCAGCCAAGGCAGTCTTCCAAAATCGCGTCGTGGAACAGCTTACGGCAATAGTCGACGGCACGCGCCGTCTCATCGGAGTCGATCACGATCGTCTTGCCGTCCGGCTCCACTTCACGACCGCCGAACGACCAAAGCAGCGGATAGAGCCACCCATGGTTGTCGCCGAAGCCGTGGCCCAGCTCGAGGCCGAAAGGATGACCTGCCTTCTTCAGCTTCGTGCCGGCTTCAAGGAAGGCGTCCCACGTATCGGGGAACTCCTTGATGCCGGCCTCCTCGAACCAGTCACTGCGCCAATTCATGATCTGGCCAACGTTGCCGAACGGGATCGCCTTCCATTTGCCGTTCACGATAACCGCTTCCTTGGCGGAGTCGTACCAGCCGCCGTTCTTCTTGCCGATCTCATCAGCAATGTCGCTCACGTCGGCCAGCTTTTCATCGAACAGGAACGGCCAGTTGAAAAACGCCAACGTCATGTCCGGGCCGTTGCCGGTTTCTGCGGCGGTTGCCATGCGGGTTTGCAGACTGCCGACGCTGATCAACTGATAGTCGACCGTGATGCCGGTGGCCTTCGCATATTCGGGGACAAGTGTTTTCTTGAAAAAGTCGTCGTAGGTTTGGATGAACGAGCTTTCGTGCATGAAACTGAGGTTCTTGGTCGCGGCGCGACCGCTTCTGGCGCCCACCAATGCGCCCGCACCGCCTACTCCCGCGATCTTCAGTACGTCGCGACGCGACGTCGCCCGAATGATAGAGGCCATCCCGAACTCCCTGCCGATGCCGAGGCATCTTTTGCGGCGGCGCCCCGGCTGACCGCGGCTGACGTTAGGTTGGGAAATTCCGGCGAGTCAACGTGGTACCCGGGCGTCTCTTCAGCCGCTTGGTCTCCTTGCACCATTCTTCCGCAGCAGGAACTCACGCCCTACTTTGACCAGTGGCACACCGTCATATTGGACAATATCGGCAGTTGCATACGTCTCGTGCCAGGCGTCAGGAATGAAGCTTCCAGTGCCCACCACGTTGATCGGGGCCCTGGCGTCCGCCATGACGCGACACTTCTCCACGCCGAAGCCTGACGACGCAACGATGCGGACATTGGGATAGCCGGCATCGTCCAGCGCCTCGCGCATGCGCCAGATGGCGGCGGCGGAGACGCCGGTGCCGACCAGGAACCGCAGTTCCGTCTCGCTCCGATACCGGCGGATGGCGCCAGGCGCGTGCCGCTCCAGCACCGCATAGCTCTCCGCTGGATCGAGGCTTTCCATGAAGCGCCCGCCGTGCGTGTCGAGGCGAAAGGACAGCCGGCCAGCAGCAGCGAGGTCGGGGAAGCGCGCGCAAACGGCGAGGGAGTCGGTGATTTCCCGGCCGAAATAGTCGCAGAGCACTGTCATCGGTTCGTCGGGAAAAGTCTCGCGGAACATCTCGGCCGCACGCAGAGTCGAGCCGGCATAGCCGATCAGCGAATGCGGCATCGTACCGAAACCGCGCGGCGTACCGTACCAGTGCGCGGTGGCATCGTTGGCGTTGCCAATGAACCCCTTGGCGCCTTCGCGCCGTGCCGCCTCGCTGCCGACCGATGCGGCGTAGCCCATCATGTCCTGCATCTCGGCCCCCGCGCAGTGGCGCGCCTCCATGGCCAGGAAGCCAACCTCCGGCAAGGCGAGGCACATCTGATAGGCGTTATGCGCCGCGACCGAAGCCGGACCGATCTTCTGCAGCAGAATCGTCTCGAGATCCGACAGCTGCTCCAGGCTGCCGTCGATGTAGGCGAGCGGCTCGCCTGCGCCGACCCACGCACCCTCGGGATACATCAGCTCAATCTCGAGCGTCGTTCGCCGCATGCGTGCGACGGTCTCCAGCCAGTCCACCATCAGCCGTGGTGCCGATACCACCGGGCGGCGCATGAACACAGCATAGGTCACGCGCTTGTCGCCAAACCGGGCCACGATGCGCCGGGTGCGGTTGAAGTAGCTGTCCGTCCGGGCGGCGATATCGGCCGCGAGGTCAGACTTTGAAGCCACGCCTACTGCGCCGCCACCTGGATCATCCCGTTCGGTGCCCGCCGCTGCTTCAGTTCCTCTGCGACCAGGAATGCCAGTTCCAGCGACTGTTCCGCGTTGAGCCGAGGATCGCAGAACGTCTCATAGCGCTCTGTCAGATCGGCTTCGGTCAGCCGGTGCGCACCACCGGTACACTCAGTGACATCCTGACCCGTCATCTCCACGTGAACGCCGCCAGCCCACGTGTCCTCCGCAGCATGAATATCAAAGAAGCTGCGCACTTCGGACAGGATCTGATCGAAGTTGCGTGTCTTCAGCTTGGCGACGGTGGAAATCGTGTTGCCATGCATGGGATCGCACAGCCAAACCACCTTGGCGCCTTCGCGCTCAACGGCGCGCAACAGCGGCGGCAGCCGCGCACCGACCTTGTCGTGCCCCATACGGCTTATCAGCGTGATGCGTCCGGGTTCATTCGCCGGGTTCAGGCGCTCGAGGATCCGCAGCAGGTCATCCGGTTCCTGCGTCGGCCCGACCTTCATGCCGAGTGGATTCTTGAGCCCACGCAGGAACTCGACATGCGCGCCATCCAACTGGCGTGTGCGGTCGCCAATCCACAGGAAATGTGCCGAGCAGCCGTACCAGTCACCGGTCGTGGAATCGATGCGGGTCAACGCCTGCTCATACGGCAGCAGCAACGCTTCATGGCTGATGTAGAAGTCGGTTTCGCGCATGTCGCGCGTGGTCGTACTCGTCATGCCGCATGCCGCCATGAACGACAGCGTCTCGTCGATCCGATGCGCGAGGTCCTGATACCGCGCCGCGAGCGGCGAACGCGCCGCAAACTCCAGGTTCCAGCGATGCACCTCATGTAGGTCTGCGTAGCCGCCGGAGGCAAATGCGCGCAGCAGGTTCAGCGTGCTGGCGGACTGAAAGTAGCCGAACTCCATCCGCGCCGGGTCAGGCGTGCGCGCCTCGGCGGAAAACTCCGGGCCATTGATGATGTCGCCGCGATATGACGGCAGTGTAACGTCTCCTTGCGTCTCGCTGTCCGATGAGCGCGGTTTGGCAAACTGTCCGGCCATGCGCCCCATCTTCACCACCGGCAGCGACGCACCGAATGTCAGCACCACCGCCATCTGCAGCAGCACACGAAACGTGTCGCGGATAATGTTGGCGGTAAAGTCGGAAAAACTCTCGGCGCAGTCGCCACCCTGCAGGACGAACGCCTTACCCTCGGCAGCCTGCGCCAGATGAGCCTTAAGCCGACGCGCCTCGCCGGCAAACACCAGCGGGGGATAACGGCCAATGCGCGCCTCCATCGACGCCAGCTTTTCGATGTCCGGATAGCTCGGCACCTGTCGGATCGGGCATTCGCGCCAGGAATCCGGCGACCAGGTGCGGACTGGCATGGTATCGGGCATAGCGGGTCTCCTCGGGCGCCGTTATCTCCTGCTTTGGCCGAGAAGGCTACACCGGAGCCGCGACATGGCAGGCCACCTCACGACCCGGCTCGGTCGGGCGCGGCTGAGGGGCGACCTCGGAACACTTTGGCAGGGCAATCGGGCAGCGGGAGACAAACTTGCAGCCACCTGCCGTCTCTGCCGTCCGCTGGCCGCCGGGCTGTTCGTCAAGCCAGGTTCGCTTGGTGCTCACCTGCGGGACCGAGGCGATCAGCTGTTGCGTATAGGGATGCCTGGGTGCCTTCACCACCAGTTCGACGTCGCCGGCTTCGACCAGCACCGAGCGATACAGCACGATGATGCTGTCAGCCACCTGATATGCCGTGGCGAGATCATGCGTGATGTAGATGATCGAAATGCCGCGCTCTCGGTTGAGCTGACGCAGCGACCCCAGGATCGTCGCACGCAACGACGCATCCACCATCGACACCGGCTCGTCCGCCACGATCAGATGCGGACGCAGCAGCAGTGCGCGCGCCACCATCACCCGCTGACGCTGACCCCCGCTGAGTTGGTGCGGGTAGCGCCCAAGGATCTCTTCCGGCCGCAGGCCCACGGCACGCAACGCGTCTTCGATCAGGCCGTGCGCCTCGCTTCGCGTCTTCGCCAGGCGGAACTTGCGAACCGGCGTGGTCAGGACATGATCCACCCGATAGAACGGGTTGTACACGCCATATGGATCCTGAAAGATCGCCTGGATGTCGCGGCGGAAATCACGCCGCTGTTCCGCTGAAAGCCTGTGCAGGTCCTGCCCGTGATACATCACCTGCCCGGTGCTCGGCGCCACCAGTCCAAGCAAGAGGCGCGCAAGCGTGGTCTTGCCGCTGCCGCTCTCGCCGACGATGGCGATGATGCGAGGCCGCTCAACCTCGAGCGCCAACGAAAAGTCCTGCAAGGCGACGATGCCGTCATGACCAACCAGTCCCGCGCCATAGGCCTTGGTGACATGCCGGGCCTCCAGCAACGCCGTCATGGATGGAATTCAGCCATCATGCCAGATGACACGCGGCCTGCGCGCCAGCGGCAATGTCACGCAATTCCGGTCGCTCGGCTGAACAGCGCGCGACGGCGCGTGGACAACGCGGGTGAAAGGCACAGCCGGACGGAAGCTCACGCAGCAGCGGTGCCAGGCCGGGGATCCCCTGCATCGTGCCCTTGCTTTCCAGTGACGGCAGGCTGGCGATCAGCATCTGCGTGTAGGGATGCCGCGGCGCGGTAATGATCTGGCCGATCGGCGCGATCTCTACCAGCCGCCCCGCGTACATCACGCCAAGCCGATCCACGAACTGCGCCATAAGACCCATGTCGTGGCCGATCAATACCACTGCGGCGCCAAGTTCCTGCTGCACGCGGGCCAGCGTCGCCATGACCTGGCGCTGCACCACCACGTCCAGCGCACTGGTCGGCTCATCAGCGATGATCACCTTGGGCCGCAGGCAGATCGCGATGGCAATGCAGGCGCGCTGCTTCATCCCGCCGGAAAGTTCATGCGGATACATGTCCGCGACCTCGGGCGGCAGTCCGACGTCATGCAGCAGCTCTCGCACGCGCTTTTCGAAGTCGCGCTTCGGCAGGCTGGTGCCATGATCGTCCAGCGCATCGGCAATCTGTGCACGGATCCGCAGCACGGGGTTCAGTGCGTTCATGGAACCCTGAGGCACCAGCGCGATACCGGCCAGCCGCAGCCGCCGCATCGCGTCGTCCGACAGCGATAACAGCCTGGTGTCTTCCAGCCAGACCTCACCGCCATCGATATGTCCCGGCGGCCGGATCATACGCAGAATAGCCAGGGCCATGGTGGACTTGCCCGACCCAGATTCGCCCGCGAGGCCGAAGCGCTCGTGCGGCGTCAGGCTGAAGGATACATCGTCGACCGCGCGCACCAAGCCCAGAGGGTGATCGTAGGCAACGCGCAGACCTTCGACGCGCAGGACCGGCTGGTTCATGCTGCCTGGCGCAGGCGTGGATTGGCGATCTCATCCAACCCGACCGTCAGGAAGAACAGGCCAAGGAAGACGATCAGGATGATGACTGTCGGGGCTACCCACCACCACCACCAGCCGTTCAGGATCGCCGCGTTGAAGTTGATCCAGTACAACGTCATTCCCAGCGTCGGTGATTCCAGCGGCCCCAGACCCAGCACCTCCAGTCCGACCGATGCGAGAATCGCAGCGGATACCGCATTCACCAGCGTCGCAGCGAGATAGGGCAATAGGTTCGGCATCATCTCGCGCAGGATAATCTCCGGTCCGCTCATGCCGTTCAGTCGCGCCACCTCCACATAGCCACGCTCCCGCAACGTCAGCACCTGCGCGCGAATGGTGCGCGTCGGGTTCAACCACGCGAGCGAAGCAACGACCAGCGCCATTTCATTCACGGTGAGTCCGCCGCGCACCGAGACCGCGATGATGATCAGCACCAGAAGCCCCGGTACGGTCAGTCCGATATCGGCAATCCCGCGGATCACCGTATCGGTGAGGCCCCGATAATAACCGGCGATGAACGCCAGCACAGTGCCAATGCCAACGCCCAGGAATCCGGCGATGAAGCCGATCTTCAGCGTGAGCGGCGTGCCGGCGACCATCGCCGCCAGCAGATCACGCCCCTGCCGATCGGTACCGAACAGATTGTCCCACGACGGCGGCTGCAGGGCACGCACCGAGAGCGGACGCGCAAGATCGGTGTCAACCGTCAGACTGCCGATCGCGATGAACAGCGCGAGCAACGACAGCAGCAAGATACCGATGCTGAGCGACACATTGCGGCGGAGATAACCCAGCACTATGCCCGCCGATAGGAAATCCGTGGATCGAGCCACGGATACATCACATCGAGAATCAGCGTGGCCAGACCCAGTGCCACGATCACGGTGAACACGATGCCCTGAATCAGAAAATAGTCATTCTCGCGTATCGCCTGAAACAGCAGCGCGCCGATTCCGGGATAGCCGAAGATCACCTCCACCAGCACGGCACCCGACAGGATCTGCCCCAGTGCAAGCGCCAAGGCGGTGGTCTGCGGCAGGATCGCATTGCGCAGGCAATAGCGCAGGAAGATGGTGGAACTGCTCAGTCCTTTCGCCTCCGCGAACGTGACATAGTCCTCACCCATTGTGGTCACCATCATGCCGCGCATGCCCAGCGCCCATCCGCCGGTCGCCACAAGCACGATGGACAACGCCGGCAACAACGCGTGCGACACGACATCCCACACAAAGCCTATCGAGAGCGACGGAATCGCGCCCGCGGTATAGCCACCGAAGATCGGCAGCAGCGGGATCTGGAACGCCAGCAGGTAGGTCAAGATCAGGCCCAGCAAAAAGAACGGGATCGCATGCAGCGCCCATAATGGCGGCATTAGCCAGCGCATCCAGCGCGGCGCACCAGGCCAGGCGAGCAACGCCCCCAGCAATGTGCCGATCGCAAACGACAACAGCGTGGTGATACCAAGCAGGCCTACGGTCCACGGCACCGCTTCGGCCACCATCTCGCGCACGGTCCGCGGATAGTTCGCAATCGAGTAGTTGAAGTCGAGACGAGAGGTATCCCTCAGATAGGTCAGGTATTGCTGCCACAGCGGCTTATCAAGCCCAAAGCGCTTGTCGTATTCCTTCACCATATCCTCGAGGCCCGCATGCACGTAGCCGCCAAGCTGCGCCGATTGCAGCAGCTTGGCGCGCACCGGGTCCTGCCCCGACAGCTTCGGCAGGAAGAAATTCAACGTCGCAGCGAGCCAGACGATCAGCAGGAAAACCGCAAAGCGCCGCGCGATATAGGCAAGCTGCACAGGCCAAGCCCCAATGTCACACGTGCGATCAAGCCGCTTGCAGATTCCATAGCACGATCGGATAGGTCAGGTGCCACGACGCGCCGTTGACGTATGGATTCTCTGCCGTCGGCCAGTTCTTCCAGTAGGTGGTATTCATCGGAATGCGGTGGAAATTCTGCACCAACTGAATATCCGGCAATTCAGGCAACCAAATCTCCATCGCCCGATGGAACAGCTCCATCATCTTAGGCTTGTCGTT
Source organism: Acetobacteraceae bacterium (assembly GCA_024280945.1). Lineage (GTDB taxonomy): Bacteria > Pseudomonadota > Alphaproteobacteria > Acetobacterales > Acetobacteraceae > JAMXLO01. The sequence goes on along the minus strand of JAMXLO010000136.1, from coordinate 7,460 downwards.
CGGGTCGGTAACGTACATCTCGTCGGTGATCTTGTCGAATGCCGCATTCTTCCATCGTGCAAAGTTCACCAGATGCGCACCGGGCACCGCCATACTGGCTCCCTGGTACAACCGCAGCGTCGAATAGGGTTCGGTGATCGATCCGCCATGTCCATAGATCGAGCCGACATACTGCCCCTTCTGAAAGCGATCATCGAAATCGGGCGGTATGCTGAGAGACGTCTCCACGCCGCGGCGCTTCAGCATTTCCGACAGCACCGGACCGATCGCCGGCCCCGATGCACCGAAGCCGATGATGTCGAGCGTCAGCTTCTTGCCCTGAGGATCGGTCCAGAAACCGCCTTCCTTCTTGAACCCTTTGCCTGACAGCAGCGCATCGCCCTTCTTTGGATCGAATGCCAGCGTGTCGTATTTGGCCAGCAGGTCCTTCACCGCATCGAAATACGGCATGAGCGGCGGATAAGGCGGCATCGGCAGCGACGAGACCTGGGAGGCCCCCAGATAGCCGACTTCGATCAATTGCTGCCGGTCGATGTAGTGCGACAGCGCCCAGCGCACGTCCTTGTCGTCGAACGGTTTCACCTCGTTGTTGACGTACAACGAGATCGGCCACCAATCGACATAACCGAATGGTGGCTTCTGGCCGCTGTGCGTGGTGATCTTCGGGTTGCCCCGGAACAGCGTCTGGAAGGTCGCGGGCTGAATACCAGTCGAGGTATCGAGCTGATTGGTGATCAGCGCCTGCGCCGCCGCCTGTTCCCCGGCGAACGGCAGCCAGATCGTGCGCTCGAGCGCTGGCAACGGTGCAAGTCCTGCCTTCACCGCCCACCACTCTGGACGCCGGTCGAACACCTTTTGCTGCAGCGATGCGTCGATCACCTTCCACGGGCCAGTACTTATCGGCCAGCCCTTGGCAATGTCGAAGTGCTTGAAGGTCGTCCAGTCCTGGCCACTAAACACGTGCTTCGGCACGATATAGACGCCGATGTCGTACTTGTAGGTCATGAAGAAGAAGAACCGCGGCGCAGGCACGAGGAAATCGACCACCACGGTGTTGGCGTCGGTCGACCTGGCCTGTTTCATCACCTGCTGGACATCGACACCCCATTTCACCTTGGGGCCCAGATCGCGCAGGCTATTCAGTGTATAAGCCACGTCCTCGGCCGAGAACGGTGTGCCATCCGACCAGGTGATCCCTGGCCGCGTCTTGATGGTGAGCTGCTTGAAGTCAGGCGAATACTGATAGCTTTCCGCCAACCACATATAGGTCTTGTCGGCGAACGCACTGTAATAAGCCAACGGCTCGTAGATGATGTTGGGGCCGTTCTGATGGTTCGCGCCGATCGAATATGGATTCCATAGCTCGAAATCGACCCAGCGCCCTTCCCGCCCACCCCACACCAAAGTCATCGTCTTGTTACGCGGCGGTGCAGCCGGCTGAGCTGTTGCCAGGCCGATGGGCGTGAGAGCGCCAACCGTCGCGGCGGCCGCGCCCTGAACGACGGCGCGACGACCCAAAATGTAGCTCGACATCAAGTATTCCTCCCTCGCCTCGGCGGTCGCCCGGACTATGCACACGCCCTGGAGCGGATCAAGGGAACCCCGGCCGGCTGACAGGAGAAATCAAAACCCGAACATATGATCCAGCGAGAAGCCGCCGGCATCGTCCATGAGGCCATGGTAACCGAAGAGCCGGCAGCTCGTATCGCGCACAAGCACATACCCATCCTGCCCGGCCCGCCGCAGCGCCGTCTGCCCGAACACCGCGTCCGGCCACACTATCGCAGACCCGGAACACGCGATCGCCAGGCGCTCCTCCGCGATCACCTCTCCCCCGCTGTCATGCAGCAGGAGCATCGTATCCGACTGGACATGCCAGGGCGCAGACGCCGGATAGATCAGCACCGCGAAGCTCCGCCGCCGTGCGTCGCCGAGCTTGAGAAACAGCCGCGTGCTCAACCCGGGCGGAGGCCCGCTATAGGACTGCGGTTCGTCCTTATATGTCATCACCGTATTGAAGATGTGCGAACCGAAGCTGGACTCTGCGACGTGCCCCGATTGCCGGTCCTCGTAGCGGAACAGCGCGTGCAGCCATCCGTCCGCTTCCCCACCATCGCGAAAATCGTAGACCAGTTCGGCGTGCCCGGCCGGGACATCGTCGACCTCCAGCGCCAGACCGTGATGACGCGGCAGACACCCCAAAAACCGCTCCGCGACCTTGGTGCCTGCTTCATCGAAGACATCGAGGCGCAGTGGCAGCGTCGTCTGTGCCAGCGCCATGGGCGTCGGCTGCACGATGCTGCGGAACCGCTGTCGCGGCAGCACCGGAAACGGCAGCAGATAGCCACGGCCCAGTTGCGGCGGCAGGCGCGCGATCCCCGGATCGGCCTTGATGTCGCTGCGCTCGACATTGACATGCGCAATCCGCACGCGTCCGTCGCGTATGACCTCGTAGCGCGGCCGCACCACGTGTCGCCCGGCGCGCAGCTCGATCTGCGCGGGCCAGCGCAGTCCTGGCAGCACATCGCCCATATCCACGGCGACTGTGGCGAACGGACCGACCTCCCGCATCAATGCCACAGGTTGTTCGGTGCCCATCCGGTCGAGCGATACTGCACCAGCCGGAATAGAGGTCGCGTGGCTGTTCTGCAGCCAAAGAACCACCCGCTCATCCTCACGCGGCGCCGGCAGGCCGGCATAGCGATCGGACGGCCAGGCGTTGGCGTCATGCGTGCACGACAGACTTGCGCCCCAAGGGGAACCAGCATCGCTTGAATAGGTGTCCAGCGCGTACTTCACCACGTCGTGCCCGGCCGCGCCGATCGCGTGCACAAACAACTGCCCAGTAAACTCTGGCAGGTTGAAGCGCTCGCGCAGGCTGCGGCTGTCGACCGAGAAGCCGCACGGACCCGCGGCAACCTCCTGCTCCCAGGTGGCCAGCTCATTCCCCGCGGTGTCGAACAGCCGCAGCCACAGCCGGATCGCGCCGCCACCATATCCCGACCAGTAGTTTGCCGAAACCAGGCGTGTGGACAGCCCATCCGCGTCGCGGAAGAAGGCGAAATTCGTCGCGAAGTTCAGCTTGTCGAGATAGCGCACGCGGTTGGTCAGCAGCGCATCCGGCAGCTTCACTTCGTCCAACGACACCAACTGGGTCTTATTCGGCAGTAGATGTGCGATGCGGGAAGCAATACGTCTGGCATCGAACGCAGCGATCAGTACTGTGCGCGCATCACTCTGCGGCAGCTCGGTCAACGGTCGCGCTACTTGGCCGGCGCGCTCCACCCCGATCGCCGCGACGTCGTGCACATAAAGCCCGGCGAGCGACTGAGGATACAGCGCAAGCAGCGGCGCCGCGATGCATTCCGGGTCGTAGACCGCCACCGGACCGCGCAGCCGTGCATATAGGCGGGCAATCGCCTCTGCTGCCAACGGATGCGTCAGCGCCTTGTACAGCACATTGCCGCCAGCGCGGCTGTCAAACGTCTGGATGTTCAGCATGGCGTCAGTCCCAGCCGCCGGCACATCTCGGCCGCAGCGGCTGGTGTGTCATCGAGGGGTGCCACCGGCCAAACCTCCAGCCGGCCGGCGAACCCGCGCACGCGTCCGTCACGCAACAGGCCGTCGGTGAACAGGGCATTGCGGCGCGACCGGCCAGGCAGATTCGCCAACATGACCGGTGCTGACGTCGCCACCGCCTCCGACACCATCGAGACGCTGTCGACGGTCACAACGATCGCATCGGCAAGCGCCAGCATGCCGAAGTAGGGATTGGTGCCGCTGCCGTCCCACACCCACGCTCCCTGGGGCTCCAGAATCTCGGCCAGTACGCTGGTCGCTGCCGGATCGGTGCGACGCGACGGCGTGATTGCGACGCCAACCGCGTCCCGGCCCATCATCTCGGCAAGCTGCCCGGCAAGACCGCGTGCCACTGCGGCATCCAGGCGGAACCGCCCGTTGCTGCCGCCGACCAGCACCGCGACCAGCGGCCGCCTCAGATGCGCAAACCGCGGCCGCCATTCGTCCGCTGCGGCCGCGAGCCTCGCCGGCGTCACCCGATGCAGCGCCGTGCGGATCACCACTACGTTCGGACCGGACAACTCGTCGTGCCGATTGGCCACGATCAGGTCGAAGCGACGCGGATCCATCCGCGGATGCTGGACCTGCACCACCGGCCGGCTGTCGCGCCGCAGCGCGGCACCGACCGCGGCGGCCACACCCCCACAGCCGATGACCAACTCCGGCAAAGGGGCTCGCACCGCGTCCGGCACGGCAGCCAGCGGCTTCGGCCACAGCGAGGCCGCCACCCATTTCCACGGAACCCGTGGTGTGAGCACGCGCAATTCCGGCTGCAATCCCGCTGCTTCTGCCAGACCCAGCGCCTGCGCCTGCAAGCCCGCATAGCCTTCGCTGAGAATCCATGACGTCGCGGTGACCGACATGGGCGGGCTTTTCGGCGCCTATCCTATGCCAGTCAACCGGTGCAATCTGCCCGGCATGGACAGAGACCTGATCGGCTATGGCGCCAATCCACCGGACCCGAAATGGCCGGGTGGCTCGCGCCTCGCGCTGAACTTCGTGCTCAACTACGAGGAGGGTTCGGAACCATCGGTGCCTGATGGTGACCCCGCGTCGGAGTGGGGGCTGACCGAGAACGGCATGCTGAACCCTGGCGTGAAGGGCCGCGACTTGGCCGCCGAGGGGATGTTCGCCTACGGCAGCCGAGTGGCTTTCTGGCGGATCATGCGACTATTCAGCGAACGTCGGCTGCCGCTGACCGTGTTCGGCTGCGCTCTCGCCCTGGAACGCCATCCGCCGGCCGCCGCGGCAATCCGCGCCGCCGGCTACGATATCTGCTGCCACGGCTGGCGTTGGGAAAAGCACTTCGAACTCTCCGAGGATGTCGAGCGTGAGCGGATCCGTCGCGCCGTAACCTCGCTCCAGGCCACCATGGGAGACCGCCCCCTTGGCTGGTACTGCCGCTACGGACCCGGCGTGAACACCCGGCGACTGCTCGTGGAAGAAGGAGGATTTCTCTACGACTCAGACGCTTACGACGACGAGCTACCGTACTGGACGCAAGTTCAGGGGAAACCGCACCTGGTTATTCCCTACAGCCTGTCCACCAATGACTCCAAGTTCGGACGTGGCACCTTCGCCACCGGCGATGACTTCTTCACCTACTGCCGTGACGCATTCGACTTCCTCTACCGAGAAGGCGCGACCCAGGCGCGGATGCTGTCGATCGGGCTGCACATGCGCATCATCGGCCACCCGGCACGCGCTGGCGGGCTGGAACGCCTGCTCGATCACGTCAGCCGCGTTCCCGGCGTCTGGATCACCCGCCGCCTCGATATTGCACGCCACTGGATCGCCACGCACCCACCCGCATGACCAAGGACGACCGCTCGATCTCCCCCTCCCCTCGCGGGAGGGGAGCCTGCCCCGGACTCGATCCGGGCTCAGGGGGAGGCGGCACGCGCATCCTGGTGGTGAAACTCGGAGCGCTAGGCAACGTCGTCCTCTCGTTCGGCCCGTTCGCCTCGATCCGCAGCCACCATGCTGACGCCCACATCGTCCTGTTGACCACGGCTCCTTTCGCCGGCTGGCTCGCGAACTCCCCCTGGTTCGACGAGTTATGGATCGACGAACGCCCTGGATGGTGGGATCTACCCGGCTGGCGCAGGCTTCGGCAGCGCCTGATCGACGGCCGATTCAGCCGGGCGTACGACTTGCAGACTTCCGCCCGCTCAAGCCGCTACTTCCAACTGCTGCCGCACCGGAACCGTCCCGAGTGGTCCGGTATCGCGCACGGCTGCGCGCTCCCGGACCGTGATCCACAACGGAACCGGATGCACGATATCGACCGCCAGTTCGGCCAGCTTCGACAGGCGGGGATCGATCGGCGGGAACCGATCGACCTGTCCTGGAGCCATGGAAATATCGCCGCCTTCGCCCTCCCTCGCCGCTTCGCACTGCTGGTTCCGGGAAGCTCGGCGCACCGCCCAGTCAAACGCTGGCCCATCGAGCATTACCACCGCCTCGCCACGGCCCTGTCCGCTCGAGGTCTGATACCGGTGGTGATCGGCACCGCATCCGAGCAGAAACTGGCCGCGGCAATCCCGCATGCTATCGACCTCACCGGCCAGACCGATTTCGGCCAACTCACCAGCCTGGCGCGTTCCGCCAGCGTCGCGATCGGCAACGACACCGGCCCGATGCACCTGATCGCCGCAGCCGGCTGCCCCTCCGTCGTGCTATTCTCCCGCGATTCCGATCCGGCGCTGCATGCGCCACGTGGCGCGTCGGTGGCACTGCTGCACCGGCCCGACCTTGCAGAACTTGAGGTCGACACGGTGCTGAGCGCCATCCCTACGCCGGTGTGGCAAGCCGGTGCCCTGGCTGCCGGATGACGGAGGACCAGCCCAGCGCTCAGCCCCGCGTTGCCATCGCCGATGGGGTTCCGCTGCCCCAGCGCTACTGGGCGATCCTTACCATCGCGCTGGGCCTGACCCTCGCCGTACTGGACGGAGCGATCGCCAACGTCGCGCTGCCGACGATCGCGCGCGACCTGGACGCGAGCCCTGCGTCGTCGATCTGGGTGGTCAACGCCTACCAGCTTGCGGTCACGATCTCACTTCTGCCGCTCGCCTCCCTTGGAGACATCTACGGCTACCGGCGCGTCTATCAGTACGGGCTGAGCGTCTTCACCCTCGCTTCACTCGGCTGCGCGCTGTCCGATTCACTGCTCACGCTGACAGTTGCGCGCGTCCTCCAGGGCTTTGGCGCTGCCGGCATCATGAGCGTCAACGGCGCGCTGATCCGCTTCATCTATCCACGGCGCTTGATCGGCCGCGGTGTGGGCTTGAATGCCACGATCGGCTCCATCGCGTCCGCCATCGGACCCACCGTTGCAGCCGGTATTCTGTCCATCGCCCCCTGGCCATGGCTGTTCGCCGTCAACGTGCCAATCGGCATCCTGGCCATCCCGATCGCATTGCGCGCCTTGCCAGTGACGCGCCGCGCCGGCGTCCGCTTCGATGGTCCAAGTGCTATCTGGAGCGCGCTGACCTTCGGTCTGCTGATCAGCTCGATCAGCGGGCTTGGCCACGGTGAGAGCGTCAACATCGCTGGCGCCGAGTTGTGCTTCGCCGCGATGTTCGGTTTCGTTCTGGCGACCCGGCAGTTGTCGCAGACCTCGCCCATGTTGCCGATCGACCTCCTGAAGATCCGGCTCTTTGCGCTCTCGGTGGCGACCTCTATCTGCGCCTTTCTTGGCCAGGCGATGGCACTCGTGTCGCTGCCCTTCTTGTTCGAGAACACACTCGGCCGCTCGCAGGTGGAAACCGGACTGCTGCTGACCCCGTGGCCGCTCGCCGTCGCAGTGATCGCGCCGTTCAGCGGAAGACTGTCCGATCGTTATCCGGCGGGCCTGCTGGGCGGCTGCGGCCTGATCGGAT
>JAMXLO010000135.1 GCA_024280945.1 Acetobacteraceae bacterium | reverse complement strand
TATTGGCGGATCTGGGAGGCTGGTCGCGCGCGGAACGATCCTCGCTTTCTTGGCGATGATCCATTGGTCGGTTCGACGCGGCACATGGTCATTGCCGAAACCGATGCCGAAGCAGTGTCGCTCGCGCGCCGCGCCTTCGTCGCCTACGCCGAGCACTTCTATTGCACCGATCCGCGGCTGGGACCGCACGCAAGCCCGGCCGCGCTGCCCATGCCGGGCGGCACCAACTTCGATACGATGCGCGAGGCCGGGCAGGTCCTGGCAGGTTCGCCTGCGACGGTGCGCGATGCCCTGCGGCGCTACGTCGAGGCCGTAGGGCCGAAGCACAACTATCTGTGCGGCGCCTTCCAGTGGGGCGATCTGACGACGGACGAGGCGCGTCGCTCGCTCGATCTGTTCGCGGCCGAAGTGCGGCCTGCATTGAGCTGAGGACCAGAGGATGGCAAACGCCGCTCCCGCGTATCAGGCCGGCAAGGGATCGGCACTCGATGTCGATCGCGCGTTCTATGGACGCATTGCACAGGAACATGGCGGACGCCGCTTGATTGACAAGCTGGTCGTGCCGATCCGGTCGGGGCGCGCCTGGCGCGTGCCGGCGGGCCACGTTTTCCGCATCGTGACGATCGATGGCCCGCAGGTTGGTGACCTGAACATTTGGAACGCACACAATCCGCGCGAACGCATGTGGGCGTCGCGTTCGCGCCAGCTGCAGGCGGCGCATGTCTCCACCTTCGATCGGCTGTGGTCGAACCTGCCCTATCTGCGTCCGCTGGTGACGATCACCGATGACAGCCTGTCAGGCTACGGCGTCGACGATGTTGGTGGCCGCGTGCACGACCTGCTTGGCACGCGATGTGATCCCTATGTCAACCGCCTGTTGATGGGCGTCGATTTCGACTTTCACTGCCACTCAAATTTGGTGCGTGCGGTTGCCCCCTATGGCCTCACCGAATTCGACGTGCACGACGTGCTGAATGTCTTTCAGGTCACTGGCCTGAACGACGAGGACAAGTATTTCATGCGCGCGTGCCCGGCGAAGCCGGGCGACTATCTGGAGTTTTTCGCGGAAATCGATCTGCTGTGCGCGATCTCTGCCTGTCCGGGCGGCGATCTGTCGGTGCCGCTATGGGGACCCGAGGCGCGTGATCCGATCGATGTCTGTCGTCCCCTCGGCGTCGAGATCTACGCCGTCGATGGCCGGCTGCTGCAAGGCTGGGAGCCGCCGGAGGTCCCGGCATATGCCGGTGCACATGCCATGCGGCTCGCGAAACCAGCCTGGGCCGAATAGCCTCAGCTCCCTGCCATTGCGAGGGCCGCGAACGAAGCGTGGCGGGACGAAGCAATCTCGGGTCAGGAGCGCACCTGGCGCGATTGCTTCCCCCCGCTTTTGCGGATCGCAACGATAGCGGACGCCTTAGCGGATCGGCGAAAAATCCGCCGGCATCACGAACGCGTTCTCCTGCTTCACCACCACGCCCGGCGGATTGCGCGCCGGCCACTGTCCGGTTGCGGCCGCTGCCGCGCGCACCGACGCGCGTTCGCCCGCGTCCTTGTAGGCCCAGATGTGCACCCACTTGTTGAGCGCGCCGAACTCCGAATACATGCCGGCGATCAGCGGCGAGAATTTCTGCCGTCCCTCGATCTTCTCCGACCAGCGTTCGATCAGGCCGGGAATGGCGCCCGGAATCAACGTGTACTGGCGGATCTCGAACAGCGGACCGACCTGCCGTGGCTCGAGCGGCGGTGAGAATGGCGCCGGATGAAAGATCTCGTTCTTCATATCCACGATGAACTCGCTGGTCTTCGGCGGCCAGCCGCCTGCCTTTATTGCAGCACCGCGTGCCGCCGCGCGTTGTTCGAAGCTGTCATAGGCCCAGACATGGATGAACTGGTTCAGCTGGCCTACCTCGGAGTGCCAGGCCGCCGCGAGCTGTTTACCGTGTTTCTCGCGGTTCGGCAGCGCTTCGCCGAAGCGCTTCTCGACCTCGGCCATGGTGCCTGGTCGCAACGTGTATGTTCGCATCTCGATGATCATCGACGATCCTTCCCCGGTGCGTGATGCTGGCAGGCTACGTCAAAGGTCTGTCGGGGCCAAATCGGCCGCCGGTGCAGACATGTCGCTTGAATGACATTCACCGGCTGACTGCGCGCCATCCGCGTCCGGCCATGCAGGACTGCGCCTTCGCCTCATCCACGTGCACCTCCGACCGGTCGTCGTAACCGGAGCTGGTCACGATCGTGGAGTTCTGCTTGCGGCACTGCGCGAGGTCGCTCTTGTAGTCTGCCTCGCTACTTCCCGGGCGGCTCGGGTTTGCATACTGCGGCGTCGAACTGCACCCCGTCAGGGGCATCAACACGGCAACGAGCGGGATGAGCAGACGGCACATCGATCGACCCTCGAACCATGTCGGACAACCAGTATGCTGGCATAATACCTGCACCACACCAAAATACGTGCCATGATTGCGTTTGCCGAACTGCTGGAGCGGCTGGTCTTCACACCATCGCGCAACGCAAAGATTGCGTTGCTGCGGCGCTATTTCGCGACCCAGCCGGATCCGGACCGCGGTATCGGTCTGGCCGCGATCACTGGTGAGCTGTCGTTCGCCACGGCAAAGCCTGGCCTGATTCGCGAGCTTGCCGCCGCGCGCACCGATCCTGTGCTGCTCGCATGGTCCTATGACTATGTCGGTGATCTGGCGGAGACAGTGGCGTTGATGTGGCCCGCCGCGCCCACCAATGCGGCGCCGCCACGCCTGGTCGAGGTCGTCGAGGCGTTGGAGTCCGCGCCGAAGTCAGCACTCAAGGACATCGTCGCGAGCTGGCTCGACGCATCGGATGCGTCGGTGCGGCTCGCGCTGCTGAAGTTGATCACCGGCGGCCTTCGCGTCGGTGTCTCCGCGCGGACCGCAAAGATTGCGCTGGCCGAGATCGGCGGTGTGGATCCGGACGAGGTGGAGGAGGTGTGGCACGGTCTTGCCTATCCCTATCTGCCGCTGTTCGCGTGGCTGGAGAAGCGCGCACCGCGGCCGGATCCCGCACAGGCACCCGTGTTTCGGCCGCCGATGCTGGCGCATCCGCTGGAGGATGGCGATATCGCTGACCTGCAGCCTGCTGACTGGCGTGCGGAATGGAAGTGGGATGGCATCCGCGTGCAGCTCGTCGCGACGCAGGGCGGCAGGCGGCTCTACTCGCGCAGTGCAGACGACATCTCCTCTGCATTTCCGGAAATCGTCGAGGCGATGGATTTTCACGCCGTGCTCGATGGCGAGCTGCTGGTCATTCGGGAAGGCAGGGTCGCCCAGTTTGCTGATCTGCAGCAACGGCTCAATCGCAAGGTAGTGAGTGCGCGCATGATGGCCGACTACCCTGTCGGCATTCGGCTCTATGACCTGCTGTTCGACGAAGCCGTGGATGTGCGTCCGCTGCCGTTCGACACCAGGCGGGCGCGGCTCGAGGCGTGGTACGCGCGCACAAGACCTGCGCGGATGGATCTGTCCGAGCTGATCCGCTTCGGCTCGCTCGATGAGCTTATGGCATTGCGCGACGGTGCGCGCGCTGCATCCATCGAGGGATTGATGCTCAAGCGGGGTGACGCGCCATACCTGCCCGGCAGGGTCAAGGGTTTGTGGTGGAAATGGAAGCGTGACCCGCTGACCGTCGATGCCGTGCTGATGTACGCGCAACGCGGCCACGGCAAACGCAGCAGCTATTATTCCGACTATACCTTTGGGCTGTGGCGCGAGGACGAACTTGTACCGGTGGGGAAAGCCTATTTCGGCTTCACGGACCAGGAGCTGCTATTTCTCGATCGCTGGATCCGCAACCACACGGTGGCGCGCTTCGGACCTGTGCGTGAGGTAGAGAAGTCGCTGGTGCTGGAAGTGGCGTTCGATGCCGCCCAACTTTCCAACCGCCACAAGTCGGGAGTGGCCATGCGGTTCCCGCGCATCGCGCGGATTCGCACCGACAAGCCGGCAGCAGAGGCGGATCGGCTGGAGACCCTGATGGCGCTGGTGGACAGCAAACCGGCGGCCGCCGTCGCTGATTGACCTGCTTGCAACCGCGTGCTGCGCTGGAAGTTGGCGCAGAGCAGGAGATTGCACGATGCCGTTGGTGCCGAACAACGCCCGGCGCAAGATGCGGGCAGGCGAAGTTGCGCTGGGCTTCGGTGTGCATCACCTGCGGAGCGCCGCAGCGCCTGTGCTTGCCGCTGCCACGGGCCACGACTGGCTGTTTCTCGACAACGAGCACGGCGCGTTCTCGGTGCATGAGATTGCGCAGCTGTGCATTGCTTCGTTGCCGACCGGCGTGACGCCGCTGGTGCGAGTCTGTGCCAATGCGATCGATGAGGCAACGCGTGCACTGGACAACGGCGCACTTGGCATCGTCATGCCGCACGTCGACACCGCACAAGAGGCACGAAAGATCGCCGAGGCATTTCGCTATCCACCGCACGGCCGGCGCAGCTGGGGCGGACCACCGGCGATCTACGGCTATCGTCCACCAGCGATGGCCGAGGCACAGCAGGCGATAAATGCGGAGATCCTGACTGTGGTCATGTTGGAGAGTCCGGCAGCAATCGATAATGCGGCCGAGATTGCCGCAGTCGACGGCATCGACGTGCTGTTTATCGGCACCTCCGATCTATCGTCGGAACTGGGTGTTGCCGGCCAGATGGGACATCCGAAGATCGTCGATGCCTATGCCACCGTCGGCGCAGCATGTCGCAAGCATGGCAAGATTCTCGGCATGGGCGGCGTGTACGACGAGGAGAACGCAAAACGCTATGTCGGGATGGGAGCACGCTTCGTGCTTACCGGGTCGGACCATTCCTATATCGTTGTGGGCGCGACCGCGCGCAGCAAATTCTTCTCCGAGCTGCCACCAGCTCCGTCTGAGCCCGGTTGAGCGCAGTCCTGACAACACCACAGTGCATGACTGTTGTTGTCGGAGGGCGAAGATGCTTTTTCGGGTGTCGATGCGCACGTTTCTTGCGCGATCAATCGACAGGTAGACCAATACTGAAGCCCGAGCGTTGAGCGCAACCGCGCGGGTTTGTGAAGGAAACTTGGGGCGCGGCATCCCACTTCCGGTTCTGCACTACGAACCTGGAAGGCACCCATGTCGACGCTTCAGGACCTGCTGAATCAGAACGCTGGCGGCATCTTTCCCAGCAGCCCAGCACCGATCAATGGCGAGACGCTGGTTCAGCCGTCGGCATTGAGCTTCATCGGCTCCGACGTTGCTGCCGCTCTGACCAGAGCTGTACCCGTCTCTCCGACTCCGGCTCCGGCGGGCGCGCCGTACTCGGCCATCTATGCATTCGGCGACAGCCTGACCGATTCCGGGAATGTCTCTCTAGCCACTTTTGGAATGGTGCCGACTGCGCCTTACGCTGACAGGAGCTTCAGCAATGGCCCGGTCTGGGTGCAGGACCTGGCCCGTGACCTTGGATTGCCGCCGCTCAATCCTAGTTTGGCAGGCGGCACAAACTTCGCTTACGGGGGGGCGAAGACGGGCCAGACGCAGACTCACGCGCTGAACCCGACTGACCTGACCTCGCAATACACGCAGTTCTTGCAACAGTCGCCGTCTCCGCAGCCGGGAGCGCTGTATACCGTATGGATAGGTGCCAACGACGTCCTCGACATTGCCAACAACGCGTCGCTGATGCCGATGCAGCAACAGGCGGAGGTGCAGAACGCGGTCAACAACGAAGTGGCCGTGATCGGCGGTCTGGTTGCGCACGGCGCGCAGAACCTGCTGGTGCTGAATGTGCCCGACCTGGGCAACACACCATATGAACAGGCGCGTGGCCCAGCGACAGCCCAAGCCGCAACGTCGCTCTCGTCACTCTACAACAGCGAGCTGGCCGCGGCGCTGCAACCGCTGGAGGCCTCCGGCGCGCTGAAAGTCGATCTGGTCGACACGTTCTCGGTGCTCGATCAGGCAAGGGCAAATCCGGCTGCTTACGGGTTCACCGACGTCACCGATCCGGTCTGGACCGGCGGGCTGACTGACCCCAATAGCGGCACGCTACGTGCGTCCGCGTCGGCGCAAGATCAATTCCTCTTCTTCGATTCTCTGCATCCAACGGCACAGGCCCACTCTTTGCTCGCGTCTGGCATTGCTCAGAGCCTCACCAGCGCGGCCTAGTCGCTAGGAACTGGGGCGGCAGGCAATAGCAGGTCGAACAGATACCGGGCGGTGCAACGTCAGGCGATAGCGGCTGTTGCGGTCTGACCGCTCGCGGCAAACCTCGCCGCATACCGGGAGCTGGATGTGGCGCGACGGCGAGACCCGCTCTACCATTCCCGTGTGGTGCAGGGAATGCGTTGATGGTCAGCAATGCTCGGCGGTTTCGCAAACAGCGCACTCTGGCGCGGGCGCAGCGCAAGGCGCACCACGGTCGGGCGTAGATGTCCTCGCAAACCGGCCGCGTCCGTCTCGCCGTCGATATCGGTGGGACATTTACCGATGTCGTTCTTTCGCTGCCAGATCGGACCCTGGCGACGAAGCTGCTGACCACGCATGAATCGCCGGATCTGGCGGCAATCGCCGGAACGCGGGCGATCCTGCACGAGGCCGGCGTGTCGGCATCATCACTGGATCTGGTGATCCATGGCACGACGCTGGCCACCAATGCACTGATCGAGCGGAAGGGTGCCCGCACGGCGCTGATCACCACCGCCGGCTTCCGCGATTCCCTTGAAATCGCTTACGAACATCGGTTCGAGCAGTACGATCTTTACATGGAACGCCCCGCGCCGCTGGTGTCCCGCGACTTACGCCTGGAAGTGACGGAACGACTGGCGGCTGACGGCTCTGTCCTGTTGCCGTTTGACGAGGCATCGCTCGAACGTCTGGTGTCGACACTTCGGCAACAGAACATCGAGGCGGTGGCGATCAGTTTGCTGCACTCATACGTCAATCCGGCACACGAGGAACGTGCACGCGATCTGCTCGTCCGGTTTCTGCCAGGCACCGCCATCACGTTGTCTTCGGAGGTCTGTCGGGAAATTCGGGAATATGAACGAACTTCCACCGTCGTCGCCAATGCGTATGTCTTGCCGATGATGGATCGCTATCTGGCGCGCATGCAGGAGGGCCTCCGCCGGATCGGCGTCGCTTGCCCGCTGCTGCTGATGATGTCGTCGGGGGGCATATGCACAGTGGATACTGCGCGTCGCTTTCCAGTGCGATTGGTGGAGAGCGGACCTGCCGGCGGCGCGATCCTGGCGCGGCACATCGCGGCACAGGGTGGCTACGATCGGGCGATTTCCTTCGACATGGGGGGAACGACCGCGAAGATCACGCTGATCGACGACTTCACACCGCAGCAGTCGCGACACTTCGAAGTGGCGCGTGCCTATCGCTTCGCCAAGGGCAGCGGCTTTCCGGTGCGCATTCCAGTGATCGATATGGTGGAGATCGGCGCTGGCGGTGGCTCGATCGCGCGCGTCGATGAATTGCGCCGCATCGTCGTAGGACCTGACAGCGCGGGGGCGGATCCTGGGCCGGCGTGTTACGCTCGCGGCGGCAGGCAGCCAACCGTAACTGATGCCGACGTTCTGCTTGGTCGCATCGATCTTGCACGCTTCGCCGGAGGCAAGATCAAGCTCGATCCCGAGCGTGCGTCCCAGGCGGTAACGGAAGGGATCGCAGATCCGCTCTCGATGGCAGCGCTGGAAGCCGCGCGGGGGATTGCTGAAATTGTCGACGAAACGATGTCGAGCGCGGCGCGGGTACACGCGGTCGAGAACGGCAAGGATACCGCGGATCGCACATTGATCGCGTTCGGCGGTGCCGCGCCACTGCATGCGGTGCGCCTGGCTCAGAAGCTTGGTATTCGCCGTGTCGTGGTGCCGCCGGACGCAGGTGTCGGGTCCGCACTCGGTTTTCTGGGTGCACCGATCGCCTATGAGGTCGTAAGGACCCTACTGGTGCGCCTCGATGCGCTTCAGCAGGCAGCCATCGACGCTTTGTTCGCCGAGATGCGCGCGGAGGCGGAAGCCGTTGTGCGTCTTGGAGCGCCACGCGGAACTCTGGTGGAGACGCGCGCCGGCTTCATGCGCTATCGCGGACAGGGGCACGAAATCGCGGTCCTGCTGCCAGATGGCGCCCTCGATCCTTCCATACTGCGGGCGGCGTTCGATGCCACGTATGCACGCCTGTATGGCCGGGTCATCCCTGGGCTCGAAGTGGAGGCAGTCACCTGGACGCTGTCGCTTGCCGAACCGCATGAACTGCCCGCCCGCCTGCCGCTACCGGCGAAGGTCACCAGTGTGCTGCCAAAACATACGTGTCGTGTGATCGAATCTGCCAGCGGCGAGCCGGTTGACGCCGCGCTCTTCGAGCGCCAGTCACTGCCTATCGGGGGGCGCCTGATTGGTCCCTGCGTTGTCGTTGAGGACGGTACATCGACCATCGTGCCAACGGGATATACCGCGCTAATCGGCGCCGCCTGCGAGATAGTGATCGAGGAAGCTGCGACGTGACCCGACGAAACATCGCTGAAATCGACCTGCAGATCATGTGGAACCGCTTGCTTTCCGTGGTCGAAGAGCAGGCGCAGACCCTCGTGCGCACGGCCTTCAGCACCTCGGCGCGCGAGGCCGGTGATATCTCTGCCGGGGTATTCGATCTGCAGGGCAGGATGCTGGCGCAGGCAGTCACCGGCACGCCCGGGCACATCAACACAATGGCACGGTCGGTCGGCCATTTTCTCGCGGTGTTCCCTGTCGCCCGGATGAAAGAGGGCGATGTCTACATTACCAACGATCCGTGGAAAGGCACCGGCCATCTCTATGACCTGGTCGTAGTGTCGCCGACCTTCATGGATGGCCGCATCGTCGCGTTGTTCGCCTGCACCACGCATCTGGTCGACATGGGTGGTGTCGGCCAGACGCCGGAAGGCCGGCAGATCTACCATGAGGGCCTGTTCATTCCATTGCTGCGGCTCGCGCGCGCCGGTGAGATGAACGAAGACCTGCTGGCAATGATCCGCGCCAACGTTCGTGAACCGGTGCAGGTGATCGGTGACGTCTACGCGTTGATCGCCTGCAACGAGATCGGTAGCCGGCGCCTGGTCGCGATGATGCGCGAATTCGCGTTGCATGATCTCGAGATGCTTGGCGAGGCGATCATCAGCCGCAGCCGCCAAGGCATGGCGGAGGCCATCGGCAAACTGCCGCAAGGCACGTGGACAGCTTCGATGCGCATCGACGGCTATGAAGCACCGATCGACCTTGTCGGTACGCTCACCATTGGCCGTGACACGATCCATGTCGACTACACCGGAACGTCTGGCATGTCGTCGTACGCAATCAACTGCCCTCTCTGCTATACGGAAGCCTATACGACGTTCGGCGTGAACTGCGTGGTGGCGCCGCATATCCCCAACAATACCGGGACGCTCGATGCCGTGCGGGTGACGGCGCCGGAAGGCACTATCCTGAGTGCAACCTTTCCTGCCGCGGTGTATGCGCGATCGGTGATGGGCCATATGTTGCCGGACGTTGTCTATGGTTGTCTCGACCAGGCGCTGCCCGACAGGGTGCCGGCGGAAGGTACATCGAACCTCTGGACGTTGAACCTGATCGCGGGGCACGGCCTTACGGGCGTTGGCCGGGCCGCCGGCTCGCCGTTCATGGTGAACAGCTTCCATTCCGGCGGCGCCGGCGCGCGTCCGAGCCAGGATGGATTGTCGGCGACGCCATTTCCTTCGGGTGTTCGCAACGTGCCGGTCGAGGCAACAGAGGCCATCACGCCGCTGGTGATCTGGCGTAAGGAATTGCGCCAGGATTCCGGTGGCGCCGGTCGTCAGCGCGGCGGTCTTGGTCAGGTGATGGAGATCGGGTCGCGCGAGGACGCGGCATTCGGTATTTTTGCGCGCTTCGAGCGTGTGAAATATCCGGCGCGCGGCAGGCATGGCGGTGAGGCAGGGGGTGCAGGTCGCCTGTCGTTGAAGTCAGGCACTGAGCTGAAACCCAAAGGACTTGCCGTGGTGCCGGCGGGCGACCGTCTTATGGTCGAAATGCCCGGCGGGGGCGGCATGGGTCCCGCCGGGCAGCGCGATCCCGGAGCAGTGCGGCGCGATGTGCGCCTGGGATATGTGTCGAAGGATGCGGCACGGAAGATGTACGGAATGGACGTCACTTAGTTTCGGCGGAAACGGAAGGCCGTCATCCCCGCGGAAGCGGGAATCCAGACGTTTCGCGAGTCACGTTGGTTGGGCTGGATCCCCGCTTTCGCGGGGATGACAATCTGGTGGGGGCGCTGCGGGGGTGGTCGGGGGCGCTGCGGGTGGTCGGGGCGCTGCGGGGCTGATCAGACGTCCACCCGCCGTTTCGCCAATTCTGCCTCGTTCAATTGCAGTCCCAGCCCGGGTCCGACCGGCAGATGAAACAACCCATCGACCGGTCTCGGCGGATCCTCGAATACCGCATGTGTGCGCGTCGACGGATCGTTCCATTCGATCGGTTTGCTGGCCTGCAGCTGCGCAGCAACGACATGCATGTTTGCCATATGCCCGATCATCGGCTGAGTCTGATGCGACACCAGTTCCACACCGTGCGCATGCGCCAGCGCGGCGCAGCGCACCAGGCCAGTAATCCCGCCCATCTTGACGATATCCGGCTGAACCATGCGCACCCCGGCCTCGATCAGGTCGGCGAGCGCCGCCAGCGTATAGGTCTGCTCCCCGGCTGATACGGTGATGTCGAGCGCACGCGCGACCTCGCCCATCGCCTTGACGTGGTAATGCTGCACCGGCTCTTCGAACCACCAGTAGCCGAGTTCCTCCAGTGCGCGCCCGACACGGATCGCGCCGCCGGAGGAAAAACCGTTGTTGGCATCGAAGGCGAGTGGGAAATCGTCTCCCACCAGCTTGCGTACGGCCCGCGCCTTGGCGATGTCGCCCGAGATATCGCGGTCGAGCTGCGTGCGCGGGTTGTCGAAGCGGATCTTGATGGCGGACGGCTTGTCCTTCAGCCGCGCCTCCACCACGCGCAGGACATCGTCCAGCCTGCGATCGCCGTTGCCACCGATCGAAGCATAGAACGGCAACGAAGTCTGCCACGCTCCACCAAGCAGCTTGTAGATCGGCTGCCCGAACAGCTTGCCCTTGATGTCCCACATGGCGATATCGAGCGCGGCCAGCGCTCCGGTCAGCGCGCCTTCAGGTCCCAGCTTCACACAGGTGTGCAGCAGCGAATCCAGGAGCACTGCATGGTCCAGCGGGTCTTTGCCGATCAGTGCCGGCGCAAGATTGTGCTTGATGATCCCCAGCGAGGCGAGGCCGCCCTGCATCGGTGAGGCCTCGCCAATGCCGTCGATACCGTCATCGGTGTGGATGCGTACGAAGGCGCTGTGCTGCGTCGGCTCTTCGTCCGGCGCCCAGCGCACCTGGAAGGCATCGATGCGGGTGATCTTCATGACGTCTGCTCCATGTCATGGTCGGGCCTGACCCGGCCATCAGCTCTCAATCAACACCGGGATGATCGAGGCGACAAGCAGCAACGCCATGGCGATGTTGAATGCGCGCAGCCGTGTCGGCGAGTGCAGCAGCCGCGCCGCGCCGCGCCCGAGCAGAGCCCAGACCAGCAGGCACGGCATGCCAACGATCAGGAACACCGCGAAGATATGTGCGAGCTGCAGAACCAACGGCGCACTCGGTGACAGGTATTCGCCGGCGGCACCGGCGGCGATCAGCCATGCCTTGGGATTGATCCATTGGAACGCGGCCGCGCCGAAGAACCCCAGCACGCGGTCCCGGCCGCCTTCACCAGGGGGCGGTGCACTGGCGATCTGCCAGGCCAGCAAGGCCAGCCATATCGCGCCGACCCAGCGAAACAATGGCAGCAGCAGCGGCCAGTTCAGCAGTGCGGAGCCAAGGCCCGCGCAGACCAGCGTCAGCATCAGCGAAAATCCAATCGCGATGCCAAGCATGTGCGGTGTCGTTGCGCCGATACCGTGATTCGCCGCGGATGCCGCAACCATCACGTTGTTGGGTCCCGGTGTGATGTACATCGCCACCGAAAACCCGATCAACGATAACAGCGTGGTCTGCATGAGCTATAGGTCAGCACGTCTGACGTATCTGGACAACGGTTGTTGTCATCCGCTCACGTTCGCGTGGCGTGTCTTTGACCGGCGAACTGATCAGTAACATGATACGCAGAACGAACACGAGGACCAAGAATGGCCGGCGAAACGTTGCACGAGGAACGCGAGGCACTCACTCCGGAGATTCTCGATCGGCATCGAGCGATTTCCACCATCATGGAAGAATTGGAGGCGATCGACTGGTACGATCAGCGGATCGAGGCCAGTACCGATCCCGACTTGCAGTCTGTCCTCGCGCATAATCGCAATGAAGAGAAGGAGCACGCGTCGATGCTGCTGGAATGGTTGCGGCGGCACGACCGGGAATTCGACGCGCATCTGCGCACGTATTTGTTCAGCCAGGGCTCGATACGCGAGGTGAAGGAGGGCGCTGGAGGCGCGCGTGGCAGTGGCCTCTCGATCGGCAGCCTGAAGGGCTGAGCGATGGACCATTTATTTCGTGACCTGGCTCCTATCTCGGATCTTGGTTGGCAGGAGATCGAGACGGAGGCGACGCGCACGTTGAAGACCACACTTGCCGCTCGCAAGCTGGTCGATTTCGTCGGACCTCTTGGCTGGCAGGCATCTGCCGTCGGCATCGGCCGCACCAGAACCGCCGAGCCACCGGTGCGCACCGCAGTGCAGACGCGTTTGCGTGACGTGTTGCCGCTGGTCGAATTGCGGGTTCCGTTCGAGCTGAGCCGCGCCGAACTCGACGCGCTTGATCGCGGCGCCGCCGACTTCGACACCGATCCGATCATTGCCGCAGCGCGTCAGATCGCAATTGCCGAGGATCGGGCTGTATTCCACGGCTACCCGCCAGGCGGCATTCGCGGCATGTGTGCGCACGCCGAGAGCCAAGTGGAGATTTCCGGCACCGCAACCGACTATCCGGCCTTGGTGACGAATGCATTGAACAGGCTGCGCGATCAGGGCGTAGGCGGGCCGTTCGCTGTTGCGCTGAGCGAGCGGTGCTATGTCGAACTGACCGAGGCCACCGAGGGCGGCTACCCCGTGCTGCAGCACGTACATCGCTTGATCGATGGACCACTGGTTTGGGCGCCGGGGCTCGATGGCGCCGTGGTGGTATCCCTGCGCGGCGATGACTTTCAGCTGACGGTCGGACAGGACTTTGCCATCGGCTATCTCAGCCACAATGCCGACCGCGTGCAGCTGTATATCGAAGAGAGCTTCACCTTCTGGCTGCAATCACCGCAGGCGGCTGTGCCGCTGGTGTTCCCCGCCCAGCAACTCTGATCAGTAAAGCGACGTCAGCCTCACGTGTCATGCGACCCCGCGAAAGCCGGGGCGGGGGCGCAATCTCACGATGGCTTCGTCGCTCGATCCTCGCAATGACGGGCAACGTCAGCGGACGATGCGTGCAGCGATCCTGGCTATAAGTGACGAGTGGGGAGTCGCAGTGCCGCCGTTGCCGCGTCATCCAGCGTGCCATCGTCGCCGACAGCAACCTTGTAAAGCGCGCGTGCATTGTCGGCTGATACCAACCCGTCGCGTACATCGCGCGCAACCAACGCTGGGTCGCGCGTCGTCGGGTCGCCCATCCCTGCACCCCCTGGCAGCTTCAGCACCAGCCGATCACCGTCCGGGATGATCTGAAACCCCTTGGTGCGCAGTGTCTTTCCCGACTGCAGCGCCACAGCGCCTGGTGCGCCGTCCAGGCCACCCTCGCGACCCTTCGGCGCATTGGCAATGCGATCGAACGTGGCATTGACCGCGAATTCCAGGTCGCCCTTCGCACCGATCTCCATAGTCTGTCCGGTGCCGCCACGCGTGCGGCCGGCGCCACCGGAATCCGGGCGCAACTCCTTGGTCCAGAAGATGATCGGCGCCACGTTCTCGGTTGCTTCCACCGGCATCGTCCGCACACCAGACGGAAAGGCTGTCGCGTTCAGCCCATCCTGCGTCGGGCGCGCGCCGGTGCCACCGGAGTTGAATGTGATGATCTCGAAGTCCGCCACGACCGGACGGTTGCCGCGCGCCTGGCCTGACACCGACGAGCCTCCACGCAACGGCGGGTTCCACAGCGCCGACGCGCCCTCGGCTGTCACACGTTCGGGCACCGCCTGGTGCAGACATCCCATCATCAGATCGGGCAGCAGGTGACCGATGACATGACGCACCGACACCGGATAGGGGCGCGGTGCATTCAGGATGCAGCCTTCGGGAATCTTCATGCGGAAGGGCGCCAGGCTTGCCCAGTTGTTGGGAATCTCCGGCGCGACGACACACTTGATGCCGAAGCAGGAATACGCCCGGCAGTAAGCGGGCGGGACATTGATGCCGCGCGACGACAGGCCCGAGGTGCCGGCGTAATCGACCTCGATGCCGTCATCCAGAATGGTCATCGCTGCCTTCAGGGTGACCGGCTCTTCGTAGCCGTCCGAGCGGATCTCCGAGCGGTAGCTCCCCTTGGGAAGCCGCGCTATTTCGGCCAGCGTCGCACGGTGGGAACTGTCGAAGATGAAATCCGCCAATGGCTGCAGGCTGTCCATCTCGAATTCGTCCATCATCTCGATCAGCCGCCGCGCGCCGGCATCGTTGCACGCACAGAGCGAGTAAATATCACCCTCCAATTCCACCGGCAGACGCGATCCTGCGCGGATGAAATCAAAAAACGTCTCGTTGGCGCGGCCGCGATCGAAGCACTTGATGATCGGGATGTACATGCCTTCTTCGAATACCGATCGGCCCTCGGGACCCATGCCGAGGCCGCCGACATCGATGACATGTGCCGTGTTGGCGAACAGGCCGACGATGCGGTCGTCGTGGAATGCCGGCGTGACCACGGTGAGATCGTGCAGGTGGCCGGTGCCCAGCCATGGATCGTTGGTGATGTAGTGGTCGCCCGGCTGCATCGCTTCGGCGGGAAACTTGCGCAGGAAGTGACCGACGCTCTCCGCCATCGAGTTCACGTGGCCGGGTGTCCCGGTGACCGCCTGCGCCATCATGCGGCCATGCAGATCGAAAATCCCTGCGGAGAGATCGCCTGCCTCGCGCACGGTGGTCGAGAAGGCGGTGCGAATCATCGTCTGCGCCTGCTCTTCCACCACTGCAATCAGCCGATTCCACATGATCTGGCGATGGATCTGCGCCAGCGCGTTGGTTTCATGCGACATCAGGCGCTCTCCTGCGTCAGTTCAATATAGCCGAGATCGTTGACTGTCGCATTCCACCCACGACCGACCAGGGTGGATGTCTCGTCCTCGGCGATGATTGCCGGCCCTGCAATATGCACGCCCGCCAAGAGAGCCGCGCGTTCAAACACCGACCATGACGAGACCTCTCCCGTGGTGGTATCGCGTACTGGCTGTGCGCGCGTTGCTATGACTTCCGGCGCGAACACGGCATCATCGCCGGCTGCCGGCTTGCCGGGATCATCCGGCGGCATCGTCGCGACAAGGACCGCATAACTCATGATTTCCACATCGGAACCGGGCACCGGGCGATCGTAGAATCGTGTATATTCCGCATCATAGGCGGCGCGAATGTCTGCAACGTCCCTTTCACTCAATGGACGCGCCGGCAAGTGTACCGGAATTTCATGCCCCTGACCGACATAGCGCATATAGGCGACCCGGCTCTGTGTCAGCGGCGCGCCAAAGCTGCCCTGCATAACCACCTCCAACGCCTCGGCCTCCATGTCGGCCAGCAGGGCGTTCACCGCCACAACATCGAAGGTGGAGAAGCGCTGATACAGGCTACGAACAACCTCGTAGCCCACCGGCGCACGCAGAAACCCGATAGCACTGCCGACACCTGCGCCCGACGGTACCAGCACACGGCGGATGCCGATCTTCTCCGCGACCCGGCAGGCATGCACAGGTCCGCCGCCACCGAATGCGATCAGCGTGCGTCCTTCATAGGTCTTGCCCGACTCGATTGCGTGCACGCGCGCAGCGTTCGCCATGTTCTCGTCGACCATCTCGACGACGCCAAGCGCTGCCATGTCCGTCGTGAGCCCGACTTTCCCGGCCACCCGCGATGCCAGGGCGTCCTGTGCCGCAGCCTCGTCCAGGCGCATAGTGCCGCCGGCAAACCGAGCAGGGTCATAACGTCCGAGTGCCAGATTGGCGTCGGTCACCGTGGGTTGCGTGCCACCGTGGCCATAGCAGGCCGGACCCGGATCAGCGCCGGCACTCTCTGGTCCAACGGCGATGCGGCCCATCGTATCGACATGCGCGATCGAGCCGCCACCGGCGCCGATCTCCACCATCTCGATCACCGGAATGCGCAGCGGCAGGCCCGATCCTTTACGAAACCGTCCCACGCGAGCGATCTCGAATGCGCGCGACGTCTGCGGCCTGCCATCGTCGATCAGGCAGATCTTCGCCGTGGTTCCGCCCATATCGAACGACAGCACGTTGGCGATACCGCATTGCCGCGCGATCGTGGCGGAGAAGATCGCCCCGCCAGCCGGCCCGCTTTCCACCAGGCGAATTGGAAAGCGGCACGCCGTGTCGATCGTGGTCAGACCACCGCCCGACAACATCAGAAACACCGGTCCCATGATGCCGATCGCCTGCATTTCGTCGGCGAGCCGACGCAGGTATCTGGCCATCAGCGGCTGCACGTACGCGTTCGCAACGGTGGTGGAAAAGCGCTCCCACTCGCGCATCTCGGGCGACACATCACTGGACAGCGAAACCGGAACGCCTGGCAATTCGTCCGCAAGAATGTCGCGGATGCGACGCTCGTGCGTTGGATTGACAAAGGCGTGCAGCAGACCGACAGCAATGCTTTCCACACCTTCACGCCGCAGCGTCGAAATCAGTGCCCGCACCGCGCCCGCATCGAGCGGCAGCAGGACATTGCCTTCATTGTCGAGCCGCTCCGGTACCGGCAGGCGCAGATGCCGCGGCACCAGCGGCTCGGGCAGCACGATATTCAGATCGTATTGGTCGTAGCGGCTCTCGTTGCCCATCGCGATCACGTCGCGAAAGCCTTGGGTGGTCAGCAGCGCGGTTCGCGCCCCTTTGCGTTCGATCACCGCATTGGTCGCAAGCGTGGTGCCATGAATCACGATGCCGATGTCGGCAGCGGATACGCCGGAATTCTGCAAGATGTCGCGCACGCCGGCCATCACGCCTTGTTCCGGTGCTGCGGATGTCGTCAGCACCTTGATGGTGAAGAGCCGACCGTCGTGCTCGAGCGCAAGATCGGTGAAAGTGCCGCCGATATCGACGGCAAGTCGAGCAGAAGGCATCCAGCGTCCTCGGGATGATCGATGGGCGGGGAGTGAATACTTTCGGCCAGACCGTGGCAAGAAGTCGGGGAACAGGAGGACAGGACCCATGGACGATCCGACCAACGCATTCATTCCCGGGCCGCGCGTCAGGATCGAGGGCGCGACCCATGGTCCGCTGCATGGCCTCACCTTTGCCGCGAAGGACCTGTTCGATGTGGCCGGCCATCCGACCGGCGGCGGCAATCACGACTGGGCACGCACCAACCCGGTGCCCACGCGCCATGCCTGGGCGGTGCAAACGCTGCTGGATGCCGGCGCCACGCTGATCGGCAAGACGATCACGGACGAGGTCTCGCTCGGCATCCTCGGCGAGAATGCATTCGATGGCACGCCACTGAACAGCAAGGCGCCGGATCGCGTTCCTGGCGGCTCATCGTCGGGCTCGGCGGCCGCGGTCGCTGCTGGTCTCTGCGACACCGCGCTTGGCACCGACACAGGTGGGTCCGTGCGCGTGCCGGCGAGTTTTTGTGGCCTGTACGGCATCCGTCCGACGCACGGACGGCTTGAGTTGAGCGGCATGCTGCCGCAGGCGCCAATGTCGGACACAACCGGCTGGTTTGCACGCGATCCGGAGACCTTTGCGCGCGTCTCCAGCGTGATGCTCGGTGAAGAAATTCCCGCGACATTGCCGTCTCACCTGATCGTGGCAGTCGATGCTTTCGGGTTCGCCGACGCCGAGGTTGCGGCGGCGCTGCGGCCAATGGTGGATCGGCTGGCGGCGTTGATCGGCAGTGCGCGCGATGAGCTGATGGCTCCGCAAGGTCTCTCGGTCTGGTCGCGGGCGCAGCGCACGCTGCAACCGGTCGAGGCCTGGCAGACATTCCGTCCATGGGTGGAGCGCGACAACCCGCGAATGGCATTCAACGTGGCGCGCGGCCTGGTCGCGGGATCGATGATCGGCGAGGCGGAGCGCGAGTGGGCCGGATTGATGCGCCAGGAGGCGCGAGGGCGGATGGCTTATCTGCTGCCGCCTGGCACCATTCTCTGCCTGCCGACAACGCCATTTCCTGCGCCGAAGAAGGGCTTGCCACTGGCGGTGCTCAACCTGTTGCGGGCGCGAATATCCTGTCTCTGTTCGCATGGTGGTCTGACAGGCGTGCCGCAGGTCAGCCTGCCAGGCGCCGCGGTCGAGGGGGTGCCGATCGGGCTATCGATCGTTGGCGGACGCGGCAGTGACGCGACCTTGGTGGCAGTCGCGCGCGCGATGGCGGGGTCGAGATACGTCGCGTAGACTTGCACGCAGCAGCTCAGGGGGAGGCTGACCATGCGCGCTGTCTGGTACGATCGTCAGGGACCTGCCCGCGAGGTGCTGATCGCGGGCGAACTGGCTACACCGGAGCCCGGGCACTACGAGGTCCGCGTGCGGCTTGAGGCAGCAGGGCTGAACCCGTCCGATACCTATCGTCGTCGTGGGCCTGTGCCGGCGATGGAATATCCCCGCGTCATCACCTGCAGCGATGGCGCGGGCATCGTGGATCGCGTCGGCCCGATGGTGGCGGAGAACTGGGTCGGCAAGCGCGTGTGGCTGTACAACGGTCAGCGCAATGGCCGTTGGATGGGTACCGCCGCCGAGTACATCGCGCTGAACGTCGATCTGGTGACACCGCTGCCGGATCATGTGTCGTTCGCCGAGGGCGCGACACTCGGCGTTCCCGGTATGACCGCTCACTACTGCGTCTTCGCTGCCGGTCCGGTGCAAGGCCGCACGCTGCTGATCACCGGTGCCGCCGGTGCTGTCGGCCACTATGCGGTGCAGCTCGCCAAATGGGCTGGCGCCACCGTGATTGCGACCGTCAGTTCCGAGGCGAAGGCCGAGCGCGCCCGGGCCGGCGGTGCCGATCATATCGTCAACTATCGTAACGAAGACGTAGGTGCGCGCGTGCGCGGCATCACCGGCGGCGCCGGCGTCGATCACGTGGTGGACGTGGACTTCGGCGGCAACCTTGCCGCGACGATGCGCTGCGTGCGCGCCAATGGCAGCATCGCGATCTACGCCTCGAATGGCGATCGCACGCCGCGTCTGCCGGTCGGTGAGCTGATGCAGCGCAACGTCACGCTGTACCCCATGTCGTTACCAGGGACGCCGCATGCTGCGCGCAAACGCGCGCAGAGCGACATCGCCCAGTGGATCGCCAGCGGACGGCGCATTCTGTCTGTGGCCGAGAAGTTCCCGCTGTACCAGGCCGCGGCAGCGCACGAGGCGGTTGAGCGTGGTGACAAGGTGGGCACGGTCGTGATCGAGTGTGCTCGATGAGTGATATCGCGCAGGGTGGTGCGACGGCTGCGCACAACATGGAGAGGTTGGCTGAGGAGGAGTTGCCCATGCCGGACGTCGCCGTTGCTGAGCCGCCAGTAGCCGACACAGTTCAGGCGGATGCATTTGTCGCCGGGATCACTGCGCTGCTGCCGGAAATACGCGCCAGGGCCGGCGAGACTGAACGAGCCGGCCGGGTGTCGCATGACATAGTGAAGGCGCTCACCGACATCGGCGTGTTCCGCGCCGTGCAGCCGCGGCAGTGGGGCGGATTGGAGCTGGACCTGGCAACCTTCTATGAAGGGATGGTGCTGATCGCATCCGCCTGCGGCTCCACCGGCTGGGTCGCCAGCGTCGTCGGCGTTCATCCTTGGCAGATTGCGCTGTTCGCCGAAAAGGCTCAGCGCGATCTCTGGCGGGACAACCCGGACGCACGGGCG
The DNA here is from genome assembly GCA_024280945.1 of Acetobacteraceae bacterium. Classification (GTDB taxonomy): domain Bacteria; phylum Pseudomonadota; class Alphaproteobacteria; order Acetobacterales; family Acetobacteraceae; genus JAMXLO01. The sequence continues at coordinate 40,560 of JAMXLO010000135.1, read as the reverse complement.
TCATCATCTTATGCGCCGACGGGCTCAGTGCGGCCGGTCGACGGCGGGTTCCACCTGTCGGGACGTTGGCACTTTTCCAGTGGCGTCGATCACTGCGACTGGGTGCTGCTGGGCGCGGTGATTCCGGACGAAGGCAATGGCGCAGAATTTCGCACCTTCCTGGTGCCGCGGTCCGATTTCGTTGTCGACCATGACAGTTGGCGTGTGACCGGGCTGGCCGGTACTGGCAGCAAGGATGTGGTCGTGGCTGGTGCCTTCGTTCCGGAGTATCGCACCCACAGCGTGGTCGATGTCTATCACGAGCGGAATCCGGGCTTCTCCGTCAACGACCGGCCGTACTTCAGGCTGCCATGGCGGCTCGTGTTCGGTTACACGATCGCCGCCCCGGCGGTCGGCGCCGCTGTCGGCGCGGTGCAGTCGTTCATCGAGAACAACAGTGTCCGCGTGTCAGCCTATGGCGGACCAGCGGTTGCACGCGATCCGGCGGTGCAGCGTCCGCTGGCGCGGGCATTGATTGCGGCCGATACCGCAAGGACGCGCCTCGCCGCCACCTGGACAGAAATGCAGTCTCTGCTGCAGCAGGGCAAGCCGATCCCGTATGCGCGACGGGCTCAGGCGTTCTATGAAGCGACCTTGGCGCACCACAGCTGCACCAACGCAATCTCCGACCTGCTCGCTGTGAACGGCGGACGCACGATGCGGGCCGACGGCGCGCTGCAGCGCTTCTTCCGCGATCTGCTTGCGATGCGCAATCATCCAGCGGCCAATATCGAGTTCAGTGGCTCTCTGTACGCTCAGGCAATGCTGGGCCTGGATCCGCCGCCGTTCGTGCCATCGCAGCGCTTCGTTCTGTAGCGGGATCGGGGTCTTCCAGCCGCCCAAGCTGTCGGCGGCCGATCGCCAGTTCGGTGACGATGCCGTGCAGGGTGCGCAGTTCCTGCTCGGTCACTTCGCCGCGCTGAAAGAAGTGGCGAATGTTGCGTACCATACCTGGCCGCTTCGGCAGGTTGCGCAAGAAGGCACAGGCGTCGAGCTGATCGATCAGGTGTTCGAGAAAATTTTCCAGCTCTGCCTTGGTGGCGATGCGTGTTTCGTTGGTCATCAGCGTCCGCGGCGGGGTCGGGTCCGCCGCGGTCCACCACTCGTACGCCAGCACCATCACCGCCTGCGCCAGGTTCAGCGACATGAACGCCGGATTCAGCGGATAGCGCACCAGCGCATCGGCGTGTGCCATGTCGTCATTGTCCAGCCCGGCGCGCTCCGGACCGAACAGCACGCCAGCACGCAGATCGCGGCTCGCAATCTCACGTAGCTCTATTGCGGCGCCGCGCGCTGTCAGCACCGGCTTGATGATATGACGAGGGCGCGGGCAGGTTGCGAACACGCGGTGTAGGTCGGCGACCGCACTCGGCACTGAATCGAACACGGTCGCCGCATCGAGGATGCGGTCGGCGCCAGACGAATTGCGCCACGCCTTCTCCTGCGGCCAGCCATCGCGCGGAGCAACCAGACGCAGGTGGAACAGGCCGCCATTTGCCATGGCGCGTGCGCAAGCGCCGATGTTGTCGGCGAGTTGCGGACGGACCAGGATGACGACCGGAGAATTGCCAATCGGCGCCAGATCGGCGCCGCCCTCGCGACCGGTCACTTCGCGTGCTTCGCCTGCCACGACTGCATGAAGGCGATCTCCTTGGTCTGTGCTGCGATCACGTCTCGGGCAAGCTTCCGCAGCTGGGGGTCCTTGCCGTATTGCAGCTCCACCTTGGCCATTGCCACCGCGCCCTCATGATGAGGGATCATGCCGGCAACGAAGTCTTTGTCCGGATTGCCGGAGTAGGTCACGGCCATGCTCTTTTCCATCTTGCTCATGGCGCTTCGGTAAGCCTTGGTGGATGCCGCTTCGTCGGCCGACTGCGCGGGCATTTGCATGCCCTGCATGGGCTGGGCGGAAACTGGGTGACCGAACACCGAGAATGCGATCACCAACGCTGCCAGATCAGCGAAATTCATCGTCCTTCCTGTCCCGCAACAACGCTCCAACTGGTCGATCCATCGGGCCTGTCCTCGAAGACCACGCCGCGTGCGGACCACTCGGCGCGGATTGCGTCGGCACGCTTGTAATCTCGCCGCCGGCGTGCCTCCCGACGTTCGGCAATTGCTGCCTCGATCGCGGCGCGATCGGCGCCGCCGCGGAACCACTCATCCACGCTCTGCTGCACGACGCCCAGCAGCCCGCCTGCCGCCCGCAGCCCGCAGGCAGAATCAAAGTCACCGGCCAGCGCCTTGTCCGCCAGGCCATGCATCGCCGACAACGCCAGCGGTGTGTTCAGGTCGTCGCATAGCGCGGCCATGACCGGCGGCGGCACATCGGCGGCGCCAAGATCGGGATACCGCTCCAGCGCGCGATAGAACCGATCCAGTTCGCGCTTCGCCTCGGCCACCGCCGCGTCGGAGAATTCGGCCACCGACCGGTAATGCGTGCGGATCAGTGCGAGCCGTACCGCCTCGGCCGGCGCCTTGGCCAGCACCTCGCGCGCGGTGAAGAAGTTGCCGAGACTCTTCGACATCTTCTCCTCATTGATCTGCAGCATGCCGCTGTGCACCCAGAGGCGAGCGAAGCGGCTGCCGGAAAACGCGCAGACGCTCTGTGCCAGCTCATTCTCATGATGCGGAAAGATCAGGTCGGTCCCGCCGCCATGGATATCGAAGGTCTCGCCGAGATAACGCCAGGACATCGCGCTGCACTCGATGTGCCATCCCGGCCGGCCGCGCCCCCATGGGCTGTCCCATCCCGGCGTGTCAGGCGGCGATGGCTTCCACAGCACAAAGTCCCCCGGATCGCGCTTGTAGGGAGCCACGTCGATCCGCGCACCGGCCAGCAGCTCGTCTGGCGCGTGTCCAGACAATTGTCCATACGCGGGAAAGCTTGGCACAGAGAATAGCACATGCCCTTGTGCTTCATACGCATGACCAGAGGCGATAAGCCGCTGGATGAGCTCGACCATCTCCGGGATGTGCCGTGTCGCGCGCGGCTCCTCATCGGGTGGCAACACCCCCAACGCCGCCATGTCGGCATGAAAATCCGCCGCGGTGCGTGCGGTGATCTGCTCGATCGGCTCCCCGCTCTCCCGGGCGCGTGCGTTGATCTTGTCGTCTACGTCGGTGATGTTGCGCACGTAGGTGACACGCGGATACAGCACGCGCAACAGGCGCACGAGCACGTCGAACACCACCATGGTGCGGGCATTGCCGATATGCGCCAGGTCGTAGACCGTGGGTCCGCACAAGTATATCCGCACGTGCTGTGGCTCGAGCGGCTCAAACTGTTCTTTCCGGCGGCTCAGAGTGTTGTGCAGGAAAAGCGAGTGCACGGAAGCTGGCTCCACGTCAACGCCACACCATTGCTGAAAGCGGCGACACTTGTCGCCGGGATCCTGTCAGGTCCGGTCCTGACATCGCGCCGCGCGCGGGCGCCGGCCAGACTTAGATAGCACCAGTACCATGTGAGGCTTGTAGCAGACCGCGTATACCAGCGGCAACACAGGGTTGCCTGGGGAGCTGCCGGAGATGGCTTGCACTTGACCGAGTCCGCCGAAGAGGTGCTCGCGCCGCCTGGCAGCCGCGGCCGGCTGGCTCGCTTTCTGGCGGTGTTCGGGCCGGGCCTGGTGGTCATGCTCGCCGATACCGACGTGGGCTCCATCGTCACCGCCGGACAGTCGGGCGTACGATGGGGCTATCGGCTGCTCCTTTTGCAGCTTGTGCTGACGCCGATCCTGTACATGGTGCAGGAACTGACAGTACGGCTGGGCATCCTCACCGGCCGTGGCCATGGTCAGCTGGTCCGGGCGGTATTCGGTCCGGCCTGGGCATGGGTCTCCGTCGGCGCACTGGCCATCGCCACCATCGGCGCGCTGCTGACTGAACTGTCCGGCATTGCCGGGGTGGGAGAATTGTACGGCCTACCACGCGCTGCCACATTGGCCATTGCCGTCGTTGGACTGTTGGCGGTGGTCAGCACCGGCTCCTATCGGCGCGTCGAATTGGTGGCGATTTTCGTCGGGCTTTTCGAGCTGGCATTCTTATGGGTCGCCTGGGCTGCACGTCCCGATCCACGCGCACTGCTGTATGGCAGCCTGGAGATCCCATACGGCACCAAAGACTACCTGTATCTCGCCGCGGCCAATATCGGTTCCGTGGTGATGCCGTGGATGATCTTCTACCAGCAGTCTGCCATCGCGGATAAGAAACTGCGGCCCGAGCACTATCCGGCCGCCCAGTGGGACACCGCGTTGGGTGCGGTCATCACGCAGCTTGTCATGGCCGCGGTGCTGATCGCGTGCGCCACGACGATTGGGCGTCGCAACCCAGGCGCGTCGCTCACTTCGGTGGGCGATATGAGCGCAGCTCTGGCACCGTTCCTCGGTGTGCCAACCAGCCATCTGGTGTTTGGCCTCGGCGTATTGGGCGCCGGCATGGTGGCTTCCATCGTGACGTCGCTGGCGCTGGCATGGGGCGTAGGCGAGGTCGCCGGATATCGGCATTCGCTGGCGTATCGCCCGCTCGAGGCCAGATGGTTCTATGGTGTATATGCGATTTGCATCGTAGCCGGCGCCGCAGTGGTTGCGACCTGGACAGATCTTGTCGCGCTGAACGTCGCCATGCAGGTGATGAACGTATTCGTGCTGCCGCTCGTGCTGGGACTGCTGATCGCACTCGCAATCAAAGCACTGCCGAGTGCTTATCGCTTGCACGGTGTTTACCTTTGGGTGGTGGTCATCGTCTCGACTGTCACCTGCGCTCTCGGCTTGTTCTGCGGGATTTCCGGAGCCGGACTGCTCGGCTAGGCTTGCGGTGCAACGGCGCGGAGGAAGCGAGATGCGCAACACGATGCTGAAGGTGCAGCCAATCTCTGGCGCGCTGGGTGCGGAAATTGCCGGCGTGGACCTCGGCGCAGAGCTGTCCGACGCGACGATCGCCGAAATCCGCCAGGCGCTGCTGGACCACCTGGTCATCTTCTTCCGCGACCAGGACCTGCCGCCCGCTCGTTTCCTTGCCTTGGCACGCCACTTCGGCACGCCGATCGAGTATCCCTTCGTCAAGGGCATCGAAGGTTTCCCCGAGATCATCAACGTCGCCAAGCTGGAGCACGAGACGGTCAATTTCGGCGGCGTCTGGCATGCCGACACCACGTATCTGCAAGCGCCGCCGATGGCGACGCTGTTGGTCGCCCGCGAGGTGCCGGATGCCGGTGGCGATACGCTGTTCGCCAACCAGTATCTCGCCTACGAAACGCTCTCGGAGAAGTTGCGATCGCTGCTTGCCGAAATGCGCGGTGTGTCCAGTTCCGCCAAGGCCGACGCCAGCCGCACCCGCGAGGACCGCATTCGATCGGACGGCAGCGCTGAGGCGCGCAAGCTGCTGGTCGCCGAGCATCCCGCAGTGCGGACACATCCCAAGACCGGGCGCAAGGCGCTGTATGTCAATCGCGCTCACACCGTGAGCTTCGCCGGTATGACGGAGGAAGAAAGCGCGCCGCTGCTGGAGTTCCTGTTCCGCCATCAAATCCGGCCTGAGTTCACCTGCCGCTTCCGCTGGACGCCAGGTGCGCTGGCAATCTGGGACAATCGTTGCGCACAGCATTATGCGGTGAACGACTACGCCGGGCATCGGCGCATCATGCAGCGCATCACCCTGGCGGGCGACGTGCCGGCCTAGATATCTCGGGAAGGGAAGCGGCATGGATCTGAACCTGGGTGGCAAGGCGGCGCTGGTCACCGGTGGCAGCCGTGGCATTGGCGCCGCGATCGCGCAGGAGCTGGCGCGGGAAGGCGTCCGGGTATGCCTTGCCGCGCGTGATCGGGCCAGGCTCGATGAAATTGCCGACAGCATCGCCTCCATCTCCGGCAGCAACCGCACCGCGGTCATTGCCGGTGATCTCCGTGAGCCGTCTGCTGCCAAGACTGCCGTCGATGCCGCGGTGAATGCGTTCGGGCGGTTGGACATCCTGGTGAACAACGCCGGCGCCACCAAGCGCGCCGACTTCTTCACCTTGACCGAAGAGGACTGGCAGGATGGCTTCGCGCTGAAGTTCCACGGCTACGTTCGCACCACGCGCGCGGCGTGGCCGCATCTGCGCGAAAGCCACGGTTGCATCGTCAACATTGTCGGGGTTGGTTCGCGCGCCGGGTCGGCGGAGTTCACCATCGGCGGCTCGGTGAATGTCGCACTGCTGAACTTTACCAAGGCGATGGCCGATATCGGCATCAAGGACGGCGTGCGGGTGAACGCGATCAATCCAGGGCTGATCGAGACCGAGCGGTTTGGTCGCAACATCGAGCGCGTGTCGCGCCTGCACGGCTTCGATCGGCAGCAGGCGATTGCCTTCCTGCTGTCCTCGCACGGCACGACGCGCGTCGGGCGCCCAGAAGAGATCGGTTGGTTGACCGCTTATCTGGCATCGGACAAGGCCGACTTCATCCAGGGGTGCGTGATCGACATTGACGGGGGCGCGACGCGCTCACTGTAGGGGAGATACCGCGATGGCCAATGCGTTCGTCAACGCGCCGGGTGAGATCACCGGGCGGCTGACCGACTATATCGTGGCAGCGCGCTGGTCCGACCTGCCGGCGGCGGTGCGGCGCGAGGCGCTGCGGTCGTTCGTCAATATCATGGGCTGCACCATCGGCGGTGCGCGGCACGACGTGGTAGACCTTGCGGACCGGTCGCTGCGCGAATTTGCCGGCGCCCCACAGGCGACACTGATCGGCCGCGGCACAAAGGCCGATGCGCTGCATGCCTGCCTGATCAACTGCCTGGCCTCGAGTATATACTCGTTTGATGACACGCACGCCGAGGCGGTGGTGCATCCAGCAGGTCCGGTGGCAACAGCGGCCCTGGCCTTGGCGGAGCGGCAGCCGACCAACGGCACGGATTTCCTGTTGGCGCTGGCGCTCGGCATCGAGGTCACGTGCCGCCTATCGAAGGCGATCTCTGTCCCGCCGGCGAAGGGCACTGTGGCGTGGTCGCAAACCGGCATCACCGCCGGTATCGGGGCCGCGGTGGCAGCCGCCAAGCTGCTGCAGCTTGACGTGATGCGTCTGCAATACGCGATCGGCATCGCCCTGTCGCAGGCTGCCGGGTTCCGCGTCATGCACGCCACCATGGTGTCGTCGCTGATGCCGGCGCAGGGCGCGCAGACAGGACTGCGTGCCGCCGCTATGGCAGAGCACGGGTTCACGGCATCACCGGCAGCACTGGAGGGACGCTACGGGTTCCTCGAAGTGTTTGCCGACACGCCCGACCTGCCGGCGCTGTCGGATGGACTGGGCGATCGGTTCGAAGTTTTGCGCAATACCTATAAACCGTACCCCTGCGGTATCGTCATTCATCCGATCATCGACGCCTGTCTGCAATTGCGTCGCGAGCACGCGATTGATCCTGGGTCGATAGCCAATGTGAGTATCAAAGCGTCTCCCGGTGCAATGGCGCTGTGCGATCGTCGCAATCCACAAAACGAATTGCAGGCGCATGTAAGCCTGTATCACTGGGTTGCGGCAACATTGCTTCGAGGTACAGCACGCATCCAGGAACTGCAGGACCCGACGGTGCGAGATCCGGCAGTGATGGCGTTCCAGGACAGGGTGGAAGCGGAAGGTAATCCAGACATTGCGGCGGACGCGTCGGAAGTGACCGTCACGCTGAAGGATGGCAGGAGGCACACCTGCAGGATCGAGCACTGCATCGGCAGCGCGTCCAACCCGATGACCGATGAACAGCTGACACGAAAGTTCATGCAGTTGGCCGAACCGGTGGTCGGCAGGGCGCGCGCCAAGGAACTGGCGGAGCGCAGCTGGGACACCGAGGCCCTGGCCGACACCGGCGACCTGGCGCGCGCCGCCGCATAGAGCGCGATCCCTTGCGGCGGATCGTGACAATGCGTGAATCGCGCTCTACATCAGTGGGGCTCAGGGCATGATCGGATCGGGCTGATCCGATCGCGCCCGGACTATTTTGCGGTCACCCGTCGCTTCCACAGATCCCACGGCCGATCAACCAGGGCGTCGTTGGTCTTCATCGCAGCCGCAGCTTCCTCGTCGTTGAGGAAGGTGGGTTCGCCGAGGCGCAGCGCTTCGCTCTCCATGCGCGCATTCACTTCCGTGTAGACAGCGCGGAACACGACATGGCGCACCGACTGCGCTGCGGCGACCGACCCATGGCCGCGCATCAGCGCCACCGGATGCGGTCCGAGCACCGTGGCCAGAGCATGCCCGAGCGCCGCATTCCGGATCAGCATGTCGGATGCCGGCCCCGCGGCGGTGCGAATCTCGAACACCGGCACACCGCCGCCCAGGAAACTCGCGATGTGGTTCATCGGCCGCAGCGGCACCTTGACGTTCGCATAAGGAATCACAGCAGGCGAGTGGCTGTGGACGATTGCGCGCACGTCGGGCCGCAGCTTGTAGATCTCGCCGTGAATGAACCGTTCCAGATACACCGCTCGGCCACGCTGATCGATCGGCGTGCTGTCGAGATCGTATTCCAGGATGTCTTCTGCCGTCACGAGTGCCGGCGCCATGCTGCGTGACATGAGATAGCGGTTCGGGTCCTTGTTGTGCCGCGCGCTGATATGGCCGAAACCGTCGACCACGCCCTGGTCGTACAGGATGTGGTTGGCGATCACGAGGTCCTCGATCAGGGCCGGATCGGCAGGACCGGCGGAGGCCGGTGCGGGCGCCTGGGCGTCCACCGCCGCAGCCATCAAGGCGCCGAGAAACCCGCGCCGCCCAAGATCATGCACCATGCCACAAAAGCACTGCACCACGCTGTCCTCCCTTGTGACGTAACGGTAGCCAGCTTGCCATGCCGCGTCACGCCCGGCACGCTCGTGGGCAGCAACGGGAGAAGATGCAATGACCGATGCAATGCGCAACTCGCTGTGCAAAGCCGTCGACGGGTCGATCCTGATGGGGCATGTGCGCGAGCTCGCACGCTGGGTGAAGCTGTCCGGCACACCGGACGAACTGCAGAGTCTGCGGTATTTCCAGGAAAAGCTTGACGAGTATGGCTATCGCACCAGGTTGATCATGCATGACGCCTATATCAGCCTGCCTGGCAAGGCACGCGTCGATGTGGACAACCACACGCTCAACAGCATCACGCATTCGTTTTCGCGCAGTTCTCCGGCGAGCGGCGTCACCGGCCGGCTGGTCTATGTCGGCGAAGGCGACAAGATGGACTTCGAAAACCGCGACCTGAGGGGCGCGATTGTGTTGACAGAGGGAATTGCCAGTCCCGGCCAGGCGGACCGTGCGTCGCACGCCGGTGCGGTCGGGCAAATCCAGATCAGCCCGCACGAACATCTGCACGAGATGTGCGTATCGCCTGTATGGGGCAGTCCTTCGGCCGAGACGCAATCGGATCTGCCGACAACTGTCGTATGCACCGTCTCGAATGAAGATGGCAGCGCGCTGCGCGAGCGACTGGTGCGCGGCGAGCAGCCGAAGGTGACGCTGCATGCCGAGGTGGATACGGGCTGGCGGCAAACGCCAATTCTCGAGGCGGAGATCGACGGACCGGAGGCGGACGGACCGTTCATTCTGTTTTCGGGCCATCACGACACCTGGTATTACGGTGTCATGGACAACGGTGCCGCGAACGCGACGATGCTCGAAGTCGCGCGGCTCACGGCACGCGAGCGGGCGAGGTGGCGGCGCGGCCTGCGTCTGTGCTTCTGGTCCGGCCACTCGCATGGCCGCTATTCTGGTTCCACATGGTATGCCGATCAGAATTGGGATGAGCTCGAGCGACGCTGTGCGGTACATGTGAACGTAGATTCCACCGGTGGCATCGGCGCCACGGTCATGAAGAATGCCGCCGCGGCACCTGAACTGATCGGTCTTGCCGGCGATGCAATCGGCGAGGAAGCAGGGTCCGAGTATGCCGGTAAACGGATGTCCCGTTCGTCCGACCAGTCGTTCTGGGGCATCGGCATTTCGGCGATGTTCGGTGCTCTCAGCGAGCAGCCACCCGCGCCGGTGAAAATGCGCAATGCTCTCGGCTGGTGGTGGCACACGCCCCACGACCTGCTGGACAAGATCGACGAGAAAAACCTGGTGCGCGATACCCGCGTGTTCGTGCACACCTTATGGCGACTGCTGAGCGACCCGGTGCTGCCGCTGGATTTCGCAGCGCATGCAAATTCATTGTTGGACGAACTTACGGCGTTGCGCGCGTCACTTGGGGCACGGTTCTCGGTGGACGAACTGATCGCGGCGGCCGAGAGACTGAAGGACAAGGCGGCCGGCGTGCATTCGGATGCGGCGCTGATCCGCGCATCGCGCGCACTGGCACCAGTCTATTACACGACCGGCGATCGGTTCGCACACGATCCGGCGCTGCCGCTGCCGGGATGGCCGGTACTCGATCCTTTGCGCAAGCTGGCGAAGATGGCCCCAGGCACGGACAGCGCGCGGTTGCTCACGGTAAGTGCGATGCGGGGGAGAAACCGGTTGGCCTACGCGCTGCGGAACGCCAACGAGGTGCTGGCGGTCTGAACCTGTTGCATCACGCGGCGCTCCGGCGCCGCATCAGGTTCATCGGTCGCTGGCTCATCACGACATCGCCGTGCTGATTGAGTACTTCGACGAGGCTGCGGATGATTCCGCGGTCTGGCTTGGTGCGAGACGGACGCGCCTCCGTCACGGTTACCCGAACGCACAGCCGATCGCCCGGCCGCACCGGACGCAGCCAGCGCAGTTCGTCGATGCCCGGCGATGGCAGCGTCGCGACCTGCGAGAGGTAGTGCTCGACGAACAGCCGCATCATCATCGCCGCGGTGTGCCAGCCGCTTGCGATCAGTTCGCCAGCACCGATGTGCATCGGCTGAGGGTCGTAACGCGTGGCGAAGGCGACGATTTCCTCCGCCGTCACTGCGACCTCGCCGAATTCATCGACCATTCCGACGTAATAATCCTCGAACCAGCGTTCGGCCGGCGGAACACTCATGCCTCGATCTTCACGTACTCGAAATTCCCGGGCTTGTTGTCGATGCCGATACGCGGCGGGGCGATCCAGTCGGCATAGCTCCCGGGCGCGTGCACGGGGCGCATCAGGCTTTCGATGAACCGGTTGTCATCGTCCGACGGCAGCATCGTCTCCTTGCCCCCGGCCCATTGCTGTTCGGACAGCATGCGCCCTTGGGTGTCCGCATGGATCGCGGCGAACTCGCCGATCCGGCGATTGAACGCGACATGCGGCAGGCGCAGGCGGTATTCAAACCCAGCACGCTCCAGCACGCGGTTCCACCGTGCCACGCCGGCATTCGCATCCGTCACGAAGTCGTCGCGCAAGCGCATGTTCAACGCCGACAGCGCGGGCACGTCCTCTTGCACGATCGCCCCGTCCTTCAGGCGCTGCACCGGGTAGGTTGCATCGGTCAGCACATGGTCGTCCGTCAGCCTGTCTTCGCGATATCGGCCTTTCAGCCCGGCATTGAATGCGTTCGCCGCATTGGTGCTGATCTCGTTGCCGAACAGGTCGAGCGTCAGCGAGAAGTGCAGGTTCGCCTTCTTCTGCAAGGTCGGCAGGTCGATCACACCTAGCGCCCGCACACGCTCGACATCGGTCGGATCGTCGATGCCGGCATCGCGCATCGCCTCGCACGTGCGTTGCACGATGCGCTGCACGCCGGTCTCGCCCACGAACATGTGGTGCGCTTCCTCGGTCAGCATGAAGCGGCAGGTGCGCGACAGCGGGTCGAAGCCCGACTGCGCCAGCGCGTGCAGCTGCATCTTGCCGTCGCGATCGGTGAAGAAGGTGAACATGAAGAACGACAGCCAGTCGGGCGTTGCTTCGTTGAAAGCGCCCAACATCCGGGGGCTGTCCCGATCGCCGGAGCGGCGATGCAGCAGTTCTTGCGCCTCTTCGCGACCGTCACGGCCAAAATATTTTTGCAGCAGGTACACCATCGCCCAGAGATGGCGACCCTCCTCGACATTCACCTGGAACAGGTTGCGCAAGTCATAGTTCGATGGCGCGGTCGCGCCGAGATGACGCTGCTGTTCCACCGAGGCCGGTTCGGTGTCGCCCTGGATCACCAGCAGGCGGCGCAGCATCGCGCGATATTCGCCGGGCACTTCCTGCCAGGCGCGCTCGCCCTTGTGCGCGCCGAACGGGATGGTGCGCCCTTCCACCTCGGGCGCCAGCAGCACGCCCCAGCGATACTCAGGCATCCGCACATAGCCGAACTTCGCCCAGCCCTCGGAGCCGACGCCGACCGCGGTACGCAGATACACCAGCTTGTCCTGGAACCCTTCAGGCCCCATCTGCGTCCACCAGTCGATGTAGCCCGGATACCAGGTCTCCAGCGCCTTGCGCACGCGCGCATCGTCGTTCAGGCCGACATTGTTCGGAATGAGGCCATTGTAGTCGACTGTCATCCCATCCATGCCATATGCTCCTTAACCCGTCATGGCCGGGCTTGTCCCGGCCATCACACACGCTGCGTGTCATAGTTCGGCCGCAGCCCGCTGCCGTAGCGCTTGAGCGAACCTTCCTCGCCGACTGCACTCGGCCGCTGGAATACCCAGTTCTGCCAAGCGGTCAGCCGGCCGAAAATTCGTGTCTCCATCGTCTCGGGACCAGCGAAGCGGAGGTTCGCCTCCATCGCGGTCAATGCATCCGCGGAGAACGATGCGCGCTCTTCCAGCATCAGCCGCACGTCATCATCCCAGTCGGTTTCATCATACGCAGCAGTGACCAGGCCGAGTTCATCTGCATCCTCGGCAGCCAATGCCTCGCCCACGCGCGCGCGGGCTTGCGCAAAACTGTCCGGCTCGCCGAGAAACCGCGTCGCCAGCCGTGTCAATCCATTGCCCATTGGATAAGCGCCGAAGTTGAGCGCAGAGAGATGGATCCGTGCCGGCGCACCGTTATCGCCGGCCCGTGTTCCCGCAAACATCACCGACCGATCGGCTGCGAACAGCAATTCCGCCAGCGTGCCGGCAAAGCAGCTTCCCGGTTCGATCAAAGCGATAAGGCTGCGCGACGTCATATCGATCCGCTTCAGCACGCGCTTCCAGAGCAGGCGAACCTCCCACACCAGCCAATCGTCCTTCTGTGCATCCAGCAGCGCATCGACTGCCAGCACCGCCGCCGCATCACCCTCGGACCGCAACACAATCAGACCCAACGTTGGTTCATTCAGGCGCAGGTGCAGGATCGCATCATCGAGCTCGCGCGCCAGCAGCAGTGCCCAATCAAGGCCAGACGCACGACCTGGCCCAAGGACCGTAAGCTCGGCGCGCCGCCCCGCGCGGTCGAACGTCACGCGCACATGCGAATACGTCACGCCGCCGCTCAACAATTCCCGCTGCAGCGGCGCCAACGCAATGCCAGTCTCGCCTATCGGCCGATCGGATCGTGCGCAGAGCGCAAGCGCGCGCTCGCGCAGCTTCGCCTCCCACGCCGAGGGCGGCACGATTTCGTCCACCAGCCGCCATTCCACCGCACGCCGACCACGCACACCTTCCTCGGTGGAGCAGAACACGTCGGCACGGTCGCGTCGCACCATCCGCTTGTCGGTCAGTCGCGTCAGACCGCCCGTGCCAGGCAATACGCCAAGCAGCGGCATCTCCGGCAAGGCCACGCCCGAGCGGCGATCATCGATCAGCATGATGTGGTCGGCCGCCATCGCCAGCTCGTAACCACCACCTGCCGCACTGCCGCTGATCGCGGCAAGCCAGTGCTGACCCGAGTTGGCACAGGCATCCTCGATCGCCAGCCGCGTCTCGTTGGTGAACTTGCAGAAATTCACCTTGTGGCCGTGCGAGGCCTTGGCGAGCATGCGAATATTCGCGCCGGCACAGAACACGCCTTCCTTGCCGGAGCGCAGCACGACACAACGCACCTCGGGGTGCTCGAAGCGCAGGCGCTGTACAGCATCGGCCAATTCGATGTCGACGCCGAGATCGTACGAATTCAGCTTCAGCTCGCATCCCTCGAACAAACTGGCTTCCGGATCGACGTCCATGGTCAGCGTCGCTACCGGACCGTCGAATGACAGCCGCCAGTGCCGATAACGGCCCGGATCGGTCTGGAAATCGATCATGCGGCTGGCACCATCAGAATGTTGCGCACGAACGGCACGACGGCGTCCAGGGTCGCCTGCTGCGCCTCAAGATGCGGAGCATGACGGGCACCTGCGATCGGCCGCGTCTCCACTGGACACATCGCCACGCGTTTCAATACGCGCAGCTGTCCGTCAGTGCCGTACGGGTCGTCAGTGCCTTGCAGCGCAAGCACCGGCACTTCGATCCGCGACACCTGCTCTGTGATGTCGAAGTCGCGAAACCGTGGATCGAGCCAGGCGTCGTTCCAGCCACGGAATGCGACATCGACATCGCGGTGATAGCGCGCCAACCGCGCGCGCAGATCACCGGTCGCATAGGTGTCCCTGATCGCGCGGATCGCGGCGATATTCACGTCCTCGACGAAGAAATGCGCGGCGATCATCACCACGCCGGCCACGCGCGGATCATGCACCACGCCGGCATGAATCGCCGCGATCGACCCCCCATCGGAATGCCCGATCAGCACGGCACGCCGCACATAAGCTGCATCGAGCACCCGTGGCAGCACCTCGATCGCCTCATCGTGCATATAGGTCATCGGCCGCGGCAGGCTCACAGGATCGGAGCCGCCATAGCCGAAGCGCGAAAAGGCGAACAAGCCGCAGCCGGTCGCCTCTGCCAGCACGTCAGGGAAATCGCGCCATAATGCAATGCAGCCAAGCCCCTCGTGCAACAGCACGAGCGTGGGTGCCTCCTCTGGCCGCGGCCCCCACCACCGCGTCTCCAGGTACTTATGGTCGATGATCATCGCGCAACCGGAAGCGCTGGATCTTGCCCGTGGCGGTCTTCGGCAGACCGTCAACGAACTCGATCCACCGCGGATACTTCCACACGCCGATCCTCTCCTTCACGTGCGTCTTCAGCAGTTCCTTCACTGTCTCCGTGTCCTGTTGCCGCGCCGCCTCCTGCAGCACGACGAATGCCTTGGGCTTGGTCAGGCCGTCGCGGTCCTGCGCACCCACCACCGCCGCCTCCAGCACGGAGGGATGCGACACCAGCGCCTCTTCGACCTCGAACGGCGATACCCAGACCCCGCTCACCTTCAGCATCTCATCGGTGCGGCCGCAGAAGCGGAAGTAGCCGTCCTGGTCGCGGATATAGGTGTCGCCGGTGTGCGTCCACTCCCCCCGGAAGGTGCGCCGCGACTTCTCGCGCTGGTGCCAGTAACCTTCCGCCGCCGACGGTCCGCGCACCACCAGTTCACCCGCCTCGCCATTCGCCACGCGATGGCCGTGTTCGTCCAGGATCACCGCCTCGTAGCCAGGCACCGGCTTGCCCGACGTGCCATAGCGGATGTCGTCGGACCGGTTCGACACGAAGATGTGCAGCATCTCGGTGGAACCGATGCCATCGAGAATGTCGACGCCGACCATCTCGGCCCAGCGGCGGCCGATCTCCGCAGGCAACGCCTCGCCGGCCGAAATGCAGCGCCGCAGGCGATCCGAGCCAGCACCAGGCCCGATGCGTGGATTGGCCAGCATCGCGGCAAACAGGGTGGGGACGCCGGCGAACAGTGTCGGCTGGTGCCGCTGCATCGTGTCGATCACCGCGTCCGGCGTCGGCCGGTCAGGCAGCAATGCGGCAGAAGCGCCGGCCGACATCGGGAACGTCATGCTGTTGCCAAGCCCATAGGCATGGAACGCCTTCGCCACCGACAACATCAGGTCGTCCGGGCGGATCTGCAGCACCTGCGCGCCATACGTATCGGCCGTGGCCCGCAGGCTGCCATGCACATGCCTCACACCCTTCGGCGCCCCGGTCGACCCCGAAGAATACAGCCAGAACGCCACCTCGTCTGGCGGCGTCATCGCGGTCGCAGTCACCGGATCGCCGCCGGCAAGGAAATCGGCGAATGCGACCGCTCGGTCATCGTCAATGAAACCAAACGTGCCGCCGTCCGGCTGCGCAACGATGACCTGCCGCAGCTCAGCGATGCTGTGAAGTACTGGCAGAAGTGCTTCGACCAGCGACGCCGAAATTACCAGGGCTTCAGCGCGGCTGTCAGCCAGGATGTAGCCGATCACGTCGTGCGTCAGCAGCGTATTGATCGGAACGGGCACGACACCCGCACGAATGGCACCCCAGAAGGCAATCGGGAAATCCACCGTATCGAGCAGCAGCATGGCGACGCGCCGCTCGCGCGCCACGCCGGCATCCCGCAGCGCTCCGGCAAAGCGCCGCGTTGCCTCCGCCAATTCACCGTAGGTCAGCGTTCGCCAAGCATCGCGGAACGCCGTCGAGCCACCCCTGCCTTCACGTTCATGGCGATCCACGAAGTAGTCGATCGCATTGCCGTTGCCGGACATCCGCCACCTCCTGTGATCACATCATAGACGACCACAGGAGAGGGGGCGACAGCCCGAAACGATCCGTGAGGTTCAGTCGGGTCGCCGAACCGTGTTCGCGATTGCGCGCCGGCTCTCTCGACGGCTGGACGCGCTCATGCACACCATCGGGAACACGCACCAACGACGAGGTCCCGATGAGCGAACAACGCCAGCCGGTGCTGACAGGCGGTTGCCAGTGTGGGGCGATTCGCTATGCGTTCTATGCTCAGCCGGACCGCGTCGGTATCTGCCACTGCCGCATGTGTCAGAAGGCGGTCGGCGGCCCGTTCAAGCCCTGGGCAAATGTGCGGCTCGCGAACTTCGCCTGGACGCGCGGTACGCCGGGCAGGTTCCGCAGCTCATCTGCTGCCGAGCGTGGCTTCTGTCCCCGCTGCGGCACGCCGCTCTATTTTGCCTACGTCAAGCGGCCGGATTCGATCAGCATTACGGTCGGCAGTCTCGATACACCGGGTGTGCCGCAGCTGACCCAGGTCGATGGCATCGAAAGCCGGCTGGCGAATTTTGACCCAACGGTGCTCGCCAGCCTGCCGGCACGTCCAACCAGCGAGGGCAGTCCACCCGAGGACCTGAGTCACATGGTCAACTTCCAGCATCCGGATCACGACACCCCGCCAGACTGGCGTCCGCCGGAAGGCTGATCGCCGGCGAGTACCGCGCAGCATCGTCATCCCCGCGAAAGCGGGGATCCAGCCCAGCGGCAGTGGAGTGGAGCGGCTGGATTCCCGCTTTCGCGGGAATGACGGACGGAGCCGGCACTACCGCAGTTCGAACCCCAGGTTGCGCAGTGCCTCACGCATCCGGTCACGGCCGCGCAGCGCGGCAGCGTCCTTCACCCGATTGATGCACTGCTGTGTCCAGTCGATCGCCTTCATGCCTTGTTCGGCCTGGAACTCGCGGATCGTCGCGTCGTAACCCGCGATTTCCGCATCGCGAGGCGCGGTGGAATACTGCTCGCGGTGCAGCACCACCGACTGCGGTAGCCGCGGCTTGATGTCGGTGGGCCGCGCCGAGTCGGGATAGCCGATCGACATGCCGAACACCGCGAATACGTGCGGCGGCAATCCGAGTTCCGCGGCAATCCGTTCCGGGAGATTGCGCATCGCACCAATATAGACGCCGCCCAGACCAAGCGACTCCGCGGCAATGAGCGCGCTCTGTGCCGCCAGCGCCGCATCCACCACGCCGACGATGAACTCCTCGACATAGTGCGTGCCATCCACTTGCGCCTGTCGCTCCGCCGCGATCCGGTCGAGTCGCGACAAATCGGCGAGCCACACCAGCAGCAGCGGTGCATCACGGATGAACTGCTGCTGCCCGGCCAACTCGGCGAGGCGTGATTTCCGTGCGCTCTCCTGCACTGCAACAACGCTCCAGAATTGCAGATTGGATGAGCTGGACGCCGATTGTGCAGCCGCAACCAGCAGTTCCAGGGTACCGTCGGGCAGCTGGTCAGGCAGGAACCCGCGTACCGAACGGTGGTTGAGGATGGTCTGCAGCACCTCGTTCCACTGCGTCGGCGGCGCCAGCACGCCATCGCGGTTGCGCCGGCTCAACAAAGAGCTTGCGTACGACACTTCGTTCTCCAGATAACATGGATCGGTCGATCATTCCCGACCCACCGAAACGAGGCAAGCTGCAGGGGAGGCTGCCGTCCAGTCAGGAGACTGCTGATGACGATCTATTCGGGCCCGGTTTTCGAGATGGCCCGGCAGCAATTCCAGGTGATTGCAGACCACCTGGAGATCCCCCGCGATGAACGCGACCGCCTGCTGTATCCCAAACGCGCCGTTGTCGTGTCCTGCCCGATTCACCTCGATGACGGCAAACTCGCCGTATTTCAGGGCTACCGCGTTCAGCACCATCTGACCTTAGGGCCCACGAAGGGCGGCACCCGCTTCGCACTCAGCGTCGATATCGGTGAGGTGGCGGCGCTGGCGATCTGGATGAGCTGGAAGTGCGCGTTGGCCGGCCTTCCCTACGGCGGCGCGAAGGGCGGCGTCACCGTTGACCCGCGTGCGCTGTCACCTCGTGAGCTGGAGAACCTGTCGCGTCGCTATATGCAGGAGATGATCCCTTTCGTCGGTCCGCATACCGATGTGATGGCGCCCGATATGGGAACCAACGAGCAGGTCATGGCATGGTTCATGGACACCTACTCCATGTACCAGGGCCGTACGGTGACAGAGATTGTCACCGGCAAGCCGGTCGCGTCCGGCGGCACCGAGGGCAGGCGGGAGGCAACCGGACGCGGGGCCGCGTTTCTGATCGGGCGTGTGCTGGAGCGCCTGAAGACGCAACCGGCCGGTACCACCGCGATCGTGCAGGGTTTCGGCAATGTCGGCAGCCACACGGTCGAGACTTTGGCAAACTGGGGCGTGAAGCTGATCGGCGTATCGGATCATACCGCGTGCTATTTCGACCCACGTGGCCTCGATACCGAGGCGTTGCTGAAGCATGCACAGAAGCATGGAGTGCTCGCCGGCTTCTCCAATCAGCTGTCGTTCGACGCGCGCGAATTGCTGGTGCAGAAATGCGACATATTGGTTCCAGCGGCGGTGGAGCGCGTGATCGATGCATCGGTGGCTGCGCGCCTGCAGTGCCGCGTGCTGGCCGAGGCGGCGAACGGCCCGACGACACCCGACGCCGACGAAGTGCTGGATCGGCGCCGTGACGAGATATTCGTCATTCCGGATATTCTGTGCAATGCCGGCGGCGTCGTTGTCAGCTATTTCGAGTGGGTGCAGGACCTGCAGCAATTCTTCTGGGACGAAGCCGAGGTAATGAGCAAGCTCTATCACGTCCTCGATCGTGCCTTCATGCAGGTGATGCGCCGTGTTGAGCACGACGGTATTTCTCATCGCAACGCAGCGATGGCGATCGGCGTCGAGAAGGTGCGCAGTGCCAAGAACACCCGCGGTCTGTTCCCATAACCGGCCGCCTCGGCACGCACCCTCTTCGCCATAGCGTCCCTTCGTCATACGCTCCCCATCGTCATACTCGCGAAAGCGAGTATCCAGGGCATTGCAAAGGGACCTGTGGCATGCCTCGCGAGATTCGCCTTAACGCCTTCGACATGAACTGCGTCGGTCACATCCAGCACGGCATGTGGGCGCATCCCCGCGACCGCTCGATGCACTACACCGACCTGGAACACTGGGTGTCCCTTGCTCAGACACTCGAACGCGGCCTGTTCGACGGCTTGTTCCTCGCCGACATCCTCGGCGTCTATGACGTGTTTCACGCCTCGCCGGACGCCTCGATCCGCAACGCGGTGCAGATCCCGGTGAACGATCCGCTGCTGCTGGTTCCGGCGATGGCCTACGCCACCCGAAACCTTGGCTTCGGCGTCACCTGCAACCTGACCTATGAAGCGCCCTACACATTCGCCCGCCGCATGTCGACGCTCGACCATCTGACCAAGGGCCGCATCGGATGGAACATCGTGACCGGCTATCTCGACAGCGCGGCGCGCGGCATGGGCTTCGCCGAGCAGCCGGAACACGACCGCCGCTATGACCTGGCTGAGGAATACATGGAGGTCGTCTACCAGCTTTGGGAAGCGAGCTGGGAGGACGGTGCTGTACTGCGCGACCGTGACGCGAGGCGTTACGCCGATCCGTCACGCATCCACCGCGTGCAGCACCATGGGCAGCACTACAAAGTGGACGCGATCCATCTCTCCGAGCCATCGCCGCAGCGTACGCCGGTACTGTACCAGGCTGGCGCTTCCGAACGTGGGCGCGCCTTTGCTGCACGCCACGCCGAATGCATCTTCGTCAACGGCCAGTTCCGTCACAACGTGCGCGAGATCGTGGCGGACATCCGTGCGCGTGCCAAAGCTGCGGGACGCGATCCCTACGACATCAAGTTCTTCGTCGGTGCCACGGCTGTGGTCGCGCCTACCGAGGCCGAAGCGCAGGACAAGCTCGCGGCGTATCGCGAATATGCCAGCTCGGAAGGCGCACTCGCCCATTATTCGGCGTCGGTCGGCGTTGATTTCTCCCGCTACAGCCCTGACGAGCCGATCCGCTTCGTCCCCACCAACGCGCTGCGCTCCAACCTTGAGGCGATCACCGTCCGCAGCCAAGGTACCGAATGGACCTTGCGCAAGCTGCTGCAGATGATGGTGCTCGGGAGCCGCCAGGCACCAATCGTTGGCTCGCCGTCCAGCGTGGCGGACCAATTGCAGGCGTGGGTTGACGAGGCCGACGTGGATGGTTTCAACCTGTCGCGCACTGTTATCCCCGAATGTGTCGAGGATTTTATCGCAATGGTTGTGCCCGAGCTGCAGTCGCGCGGAGTGATGAAGCGCGGCTATGCCGAGGGCACGTTGCGCGAGAAACTGTTCGGAGCCAGCGCACGCCTCCCGCCGAGCCATCCTGCCGCAACCTGTCGCCGCTGAATTTTCATGGTCACCTGTGAGCCATCTCACAGAGGCGGCCGCGGGAACATGCGATGACTGCGGCATCGGCGTGCGCTGCCCCAACACCCGCGTTCGCCGATGGGCCAGTGGCCCAGGTCAACCCGGACCTTCCCTTGCGGCCCGGCCACCCTCCCGGCGGCCGGGCCGATTTTCTGCGCTGTCACGCGCTCGTTGCAGCCGGAAGCGGTGGCCTGCCGCGCAGCAGGTCGGATGCCTTTTCGGCGATCATGATCACTGCTGCGTTGATGTTGCCGCCGATGAGGTCCGGCATGACCGACGCGTCGATCACCCGAAGGTCTTCCACTCCACGTACGCGCAATTCGCCATCGACCACGGCCGTTTCGTCGCCGTCAGCGCCCATCCGGCAGGTGCCGAGAGGATGGTGCACCGTGATGCCGCTCATAGCGATGTGAGCGTCGAGGCCGGCGTCCGACCAGTCGTCCGGAGCAGGCGCTATCTCAGCGGCAACGAACGGTTGCAACGCCTTCTGTCGACCGACATCGCGCGCCATTCGCAGGCCCGCGCGCAGCACCGCCCGGTCCCGATCCGTCGCGAGGAAGTTGGCAACAATGCGCGGCGGAACCGCGGGATCGGCGGAGGCGAGTCGCAGATGCCCGCGGCTTTCCGGTCGCAACAGGACGGCCCGGCAGGAGAAGCCGTCCTGGTAAGGCCTGACGAACGGTGTGAAATACGGTCCTGCGGTCATCGGCGCGGCAATGAACAGGAACTGCACGTCGGGTACATTGCTGCCGGCTCCGCTGTTCAGAAATGCCATCGCGCCAGCAGGGATATCGCCGGCGATCCCGGTGCCCGTCAGCTTCACCCGTGCCAAATCGACGGCGATGCGGTCGGCGCGCATATGCCGATGCAGCGGCCCGTTGCCGCGACGGGCGTAGACGACAGGCGACGACATGTGGTCCTGCAGGTTCTGCCCGACCCCGCGAAGCGGGGCACGAACCTCGATGGCATGGCGCGAGAGCACTTCGGGGTCGCCGATGCCTGACAGCATCAGCAGGTGGGGCGAACCGATGACGCCCGCCGCCAGTATCGTTTCTCTCTCGGCGCGGACGGTCTGTCGTTTGCCCTGTTGCAGATACTCGACACCGACGGCGCGTCGGCTTTCGAACAACACCCTGCTGACCAGCGCGCCTGTCACGACATCGATCCGGTGGCGCTGCCGGGCCGGTCGCAAGTACGCATCGGCCGCACTGCATCGCCGCCCGCCGCGGATGGTGCATTGCCAGCGGCCGAAACCCTCTTGGCGGGCCGCGTTGTAGTCCTCGGTGATCGGATGTCCGGCCGCCTCTCCGGACGCCATGAAGGCGTCGATCAACGCATCCTCATACCGGCTGAAGCGCGTCGTCAGAGGCCCGTCGCCGCCGCGCCAGGCATTTGTACCACCCTCCCAGGCTTCCTGGCGGCGGAAGTAGGGAAGCACATGGGCATAGGCCCAGTCGGGCAGGCCACCGGCGGCCCAGCGATCGTAGTCGGCACGATGACCCCGTACATAGGCCATGGCATTGGTGGACGACGATCCGCCTATCACCTTGCCGCGGGCCACCTCTATTCGCCGTCCGCCCATCCTGGCCTCGGGTTCCGTGAAGAATCCCCAGTCGTTCCTCTGCCTGAGAAACATGCGTGGCCAGAGCAGTGGGATATGAATGTGCGGGTCGCGATCCCAGGCGCCTGCCTCCAACAGCAGCACCCGCGTATCCGGATCCTCTGTCAGCCGACAGGCCAGGGTGCAACCCGCGGAGCCGGCGCCGACAATGATGTGCGTATATGCTGCCATAGGACGGCGGCGGCTCAGACCACCTCCTCATGCCAGGTTCGCCCGTCACGCTCGATCAACGCGATCGCCGCGGTCGGCCCCCAGGTGCCCGCCGAATAGGGGCGCGGCGTATCTGGACGGCTTCCCCATGCCTCCAGGATCGGCTCCACCCAGGCCCAGGCCGCCTCCACTTCGTCACGGCGCATGAACAGCGTGGCATTGCCGCGCACCGTGTCCATCAGCAGCCGCTCGTACGCGTCCGGAAAGCGCATGCCGAAGGTCTTCTCGAACCGGATGTCGAGCGCGGTCGGCGACAGTCGCAGCCCGCCAGGCCCGGGGTCCTTCGTCATCATCGCCAGCCGCATGCCTTCCTCCGGCTGCAGCCGGATGATCAGCTTGTTCGGCGTCCACTCGGCGGCATCAGCCGGGAAGATCGAGAAGGGCAGGGCGCGATACTGGATGACGATCTCGGACACCTTCTGCGGCAGCCGCTTTCCCGTCCGCAGATAGAACGGCACGTTGGCCCACCGCCACGTGCGCACATCCGCCTTCAGCGCCAGGAACGTCTCCGTCGCGCTGTTCTCTGGCCCGTTCAGGTCGGCGATGTAGCCGGGCACCGGCTTGCCGTCGATCGCGCCGTGCATGTACTGGCCACGTACCGTCAGTGTCAGCGCCTCGTGCGGCTCGAACGGGCGGAGCGCGCGCAGCACCTTCAGTTTTTCGTCGCGCACCCGGTCTGCCTCGAGCGAGACCGGGGGATCCATCGCGATCAGGCACAGCAGCTGCAGCATGTGGTTTTGCACCATGTCGCGCAGCGCACCCGAATGATCGTAGTAGCCGCCGCGCTCTTCCACGCCGACCGTCTCGGCCACCGTGATCTGCACATGGTCGATCACATCGGCGTTCCACAGGCGCTCGAAGATCGTGTTGGCAAAGCGCAGCGCCAGCAGGTTCTGCACCGTCTCCTTGCCCAGGTAGTGGTCGATACGAAATGTCTGCGCCTCGCTGAACACCGCGCCGACCTCGTCGTTGATCTCGCGCGCTGACGCCAGGTCGTGCCCGATCGGCTTCTCCAGCACGACGCGAGACTGCTCGCTGACCAGCTCGTGCTCGCCCAGATTGCGACAGATTCTGCCATAGAGATCTGGCGACGTGGCCAGGTAGAACACGCGGACCCGATCTGGATCGAGCACGTCTTTCAGAGTCTGCCAGTCTCCGCCGGGATCCGTGGCGTCGAGGCGGACGTAGCAAAGTTGCCGGCAGAAGCGACCGGCCACATCGGCGTCGAGATCTTCGCGCGCCACATGTTCACGCAGCGCCTTGCTGGCCCGTTCCCGATAGGAATCATCGGTCAGATTGGAGCGCGCCGCGGCGATGATGCGCGAGTCCGCCGGCATCTGACCGTCGCGGAACCGGTAGTACAGCGCCGGCAGCAGCTTGCGCAGCGTCAGGTCACCGGTGGCGCCGAACACCACGCAGTCGAAGGTCGCAACGGGAATGATCTTCGGCATGGCGATATCGTCCGATTGTCATGTGCAGACCGGCTACATGCATGGTGCGTGAGGCTGGCGTATCGAGCAACCGTCTTCCTGCCCTGCGCCCGCAGCGTTAGCCGACTGCGTGCTCGAACGAATAACCAGGTCTGCAGGGTGCAGCAACGTGCAAACCGACGTGATCGCAGCACGTTACTTGGGCGCTGCTATTCTCGCCTCGAGGTATTTGACCAATTGCGGAAGCCAGCTTTTTGCGGATGCTGTTCGTCGCCCGGCATATGCTCCAGACCCATGCTCACAAGATCGCGGAGGGATCTTCTTCCCGCCAGGACATCTGCACAAAAACCTCTCAGGTCATCGAGAAGCTCTTCCTGGACCCGCCTGCTGTGTTGCTGGCAGAACAGATCGATTGGGTCAGTATCGCGCTCGAAAACCACGTCAAAGTCTTGGACGTAGAGCCTGCAAAACTCTCGCAGCGCTGCGGTCGTGTCTGAATGGCTTTTCCTATCCGACGTATGCTGGCGTCACCGCGAGCGCGGCGAACAGCAGCGTCGATAGCATTCCGAGCTTTCAGGTTGGCCCCTACATTGTTATCGCTCTAATGGCTCGTCGTCTCAGGTCGGCCCGATATGCCGTCAGCCTTGGCCATCGTCGTCTTTTCCTCCAGGTACTTGATCAGCCGCGGCAACCAGCTGCGTAGACTCCGATCGCCCTCGGGAACGTACTCCAAACCCATCTCAACAAGATCTCGTATTGAGTTCGTTCCCGATAAAACACCATCATAAAACGATTTCAACTGGCCGAGGAGTTCCTACTGGGCTTGAAGACTGTGTTGTTTGCAAAAAAGATCGACAGGATCCGTATCTCGTTGAAAAACCAAGTCGAAGTCTTGAGTATACAGCTCGCAGAATTCTCGCAAAGTCTCGTTCATGGTATCTTAATCCGTTGACCAACAGACCCGGTATGGCATGAGACACCGGCCGGTCGGGTTCTCGCGACCAAAACCGAGCGCTCATGGGAATCGACTTCTAAGAAATACATTTTTGTGGGGACTGTAAGAAAATGCGGCCTGATCCCTCGGATCGCCGTAAGCCCAAATGGGCGGCGTGGCGGTCTGCCGCGTAGACGAGCTTGCGTGTGGTGACGATCAGTGTGCTTCCACTCGGATGCTTGGTAACTTCAACGGCCAATTCGCCGGCCTTCCAGATCCATGTTCAGACCTTTGGCCTCCACATTGCTGCAGTCACTTGCAAGGACTTGTGTGTTATTGCCATCACACCGCCTTCTCTCGTGAGAAAGGCGATCATCACATCATGTTTGGCGACATCGCTCGTGGCTTCAGTTATTGCGCCAGTTCCATTCGTTGAGCGAGGTTTTCTTAGTCACTACGACCGTTGCAAACGTGCTATCCAAATCGGCGGGTTGTGACCATTGGACCAGCACCGTCAACTTGCCAACCTTGGTCGCTCGCCGGCCGTGAACCTGTCTTGCCGCATCCAATGCTTGCGATAACCATTCATGTGCTGCCGACCACTTTGGCAAGATATAACGAATGATAGCAATGGTTTGGTCGCCGGCGATGCTCTCTCTCACCGGATCCCGCTGCGGTTTCGCCGCAACCAGGACGTTCATTTCGATTGTCTCCGGTTGTTCTGCCGAGCTATTCGTCAGCGTCAGTACACCGCCGGTCGGTGGCATCGGGCACACGGCGGCACTATTTGTCACCGACCAGCGACATCCAACCAATCGTGTGAGCGCCGCCTCCACATGTTGCGTCGAACGGTCAAAGGCGGTTTGTGGGTCCGCAAGGCACGATGTGTGTAGGACGAACGCGATGAAGCAAGTGAAAGCGGGATGAGCAAGCCGCCGGTGCGCAGTCCGCGTTCGTGCGAATCACTTCCAGGTGCACTGCGACCGCAAACCTCCTGATGCAGGCCGGCCGGACCCGCCCTGCAGGTGGGCTTGGGCTGGTCTGCCGAGTGCGAAGTCGCCGAACGTAACCGACATCAAGTCCACCAGCAGCCCATGCATCGCGACCGCTTCGCTTCGTACCAATGTACGGCTGACGAGGATAGCGATTCGGTTGCTCGGGCTCGTCCGCCGCCCTGTACGCGCAGATTCGCTATGGTTGGCTGCAGTGTTGGTCCCACACGAAGGTCGCCTTCTCCTCCCCCTTCGGCAGAAGGGGCAGACCGATCCGAGCTGCTCTTTGCAAGAGTTCCGGGCTGAGATCCGCGAACGATCTGCCCTCTTTCTCGCCCTCGAAAAATACTGCTTTCCACGTCAGTGACTGGGCGGTCATCACGTCACGTATCGCAGCCAGCCGACTTTCGATCATGTCGAGAAGGAATGCCAAATGCGCATTGCCGCTGCTCGTGGACACCTGGTCCAACGTGCTGAAACCGCAGTACCCGGTCGGGGCGATGCGGGTTCCGCGACCCAAACGCTGGCCCTTTCTCGTGGGCCGCCCAGCACGCAGGGGAATCACCGAGGCGAGAGATTCCGGATCAAGATTATCGCCGTGGAAATCCAGCACTATGAATGCCCCCGTGTCATCATCGGGATCAGACGGGTCACTCGTCATGGAGGTTGCCGATGCTTTCACCATTGAAGAACACCTCCCCGGTGGGAATATGTATTAGAACGTCGTCTGCGCCCCCCAAGCATACTGCGTCCTTTAGGCGATGCATCGCATTTCGGAGCTGTGCACGGCTCATGCTGTGCAAGCCTCAGCTTCAAACGGCACGTGATCGAATAAATATCTTCAGGATACAGGACTCAGCAAGCCATGTGGTCGCAGCACGTTATTTGTACGCTGCCATTCTATCCTCGAGATATTTGACCAATTGTGGAAGCCAGGTTTCCGGATGCTGTTCGTCGCCCGGCATATACTCCAGACCCAGGTCCACAAGATCACCGAGGGATCTTCTTCCCGCCAGGACATCTGCACAAAAACCTCTCAGGTCATCGAGAAGCTGTTCCTGGGCCTTCCTGCTGTGTTGCTGGCAGAAGAGGTCGATTGGGTCAGTATCGTGTTCAAAGACCACATCAAAGTCTTGGACGTAGAGCCTGCAAAACTCCCGCAGCATTGCGGACATATGTTTCAGTCCTCCACATCTGAACCAGAGAGCGTCGGATAGCTGGTGATCACGGTAAATCCTCTCGAATTATTGGAGTCCCTCTTCAAAATCACAGTCGCCCCGTCTCCGGGGGTGGACGACGATAAACCGCGGCTGAGGACAGTTCCTATGGGAATATACCGTCGGCTACTGACTGGTCGCGAGATGGAGACGACCAGCCTATCGCCAGCACCCGGATTGGCGCCCCAGGACTGAATGGCAGCCCGATTCGCATCCAGAACCTGTTGGGTGACTGCAGTCGCCTCAGCGAGATCGTGATAGGCGGAAGCCGCCTTCAAGCGCGGATTCTGACCCAGCCAACTTTCAAGATACGTCTGTGCCTTCCCGACATGCCTCTCTATGGTGTCCACCGCTAAGCTCGTCTGAAACCAAGTCAGCCGCAGCGATGACGGGATCAGTCGTGCCAGCGACTTGGATAAGCTTGACCCCGTCGGCGAGAGTCTGATTTGGGCGTTTGTCGGCCGGTATATCCAGGCTTATTCCTTGCTCCCCAGCGGCAACCCCTTCGCGCCCAATCAATCCGGCTGCACCGCTCGCGTTGAGCCTGGGGTATTGGACCCAGGCGGTGAGGTCTAGCGCCAATGTTGCGTTGAGTGCCGACCACGTCGCGCGTAGGTCAGACATGGCGTTCCACGCCCGGATGGCTTCATCGACATTTGGTCGCACGTAATCAGCCAGCCACTGCGCAGCACCTGGTCCAGAAGCGCCGGGCCGTCCGGGGGCGCCGCTCGCCGGGTCGCGCGCGGAATCGACGCTGGGGCCCGCCCCGACGTCACCGTTTGAACTGCCCGCGAAGAAGCCACGCCGATCGCGCTGCCCGGTGACAGCAATGGAAGTCGTTGCGGTCGCCTGCATCGGCCCAGTTGATCGTTGCCGCTGCGACCCCGACGGCATCCGCCCAATTTTGTCCTCTTCGTCCGGAATGAAGACGGCGCGACCGATATGCTCATAGGGATAGCCTGGAAGCGCCCCGCCTTCCGGCACCCACACCGCCGGGATCATCACTGGGTGCGGCCCGACCACGCGGGTGATATCGCCATGGGGAGGTCAGCACCATCGGGCACAAACACCGCGCGGAACTTCATGGTGTTATGGCCGAAGGGCAGGTCCGCGCGGTCGGACAATAAAGCTATCCCTGTTCGTTAATGGACCCGTTATCATTGATAACACACAGGCCCTCGCCGCGTCAACTGGATCCACCACCTACCCGCACCGACACGGTGCCCGTGTCACACCACGGGCGAGGCACCGCCATCCATGTTGATCGCAGCCCCGGTGGTGAAGCCCGCCAAATCGGAGCAGAGAAAGCACGCCATCGCCGCGAACTCCTCTGCCTTGCCGATGCGGCCGATCGGTACGTTCGCTCCCATCTTCGCCCGGAAGTCGTCATACGACACGTTGGCACCCTCGCGCGCGTGACGCCGCACGTGCTGGTCGGAATCGATCAGTCCCACCAACATGCCGTTGACCAGGATGCCATGCGGCGCACCCTCACCGGCCAACACCTTCATGAACGCCATGCCCGCGGCGCGCGACACCGCGGTTGGCGCGCCGTTCGCGCGCGGCGCCTTCGCCCCCAGGTTCAGCACATTGATGATGCGCCCCCACTTGCGCTGCTTCATCCCCGGCCACACCAGACGCGCGAAGCGGATTGCAGCGAACAGCTTCAGCTCCAGGTCCTCGTGCCAGATCTCATCGGTGATCTGCTCGGCCGGCATGGCGCGTGACTGTCCGGCATTGTTGATCAGGATATCGACCTTGCCGAATGTCTTGCTCACCGCGTCGAATGTCTTCTTGATATCGTCGGCCTTCGCCACATCGCAGACGAAGGTGGCGACGCGCCCGCCTTGTGCCGTCGCGGCAACGCTCTGCTTCGCCTCCTCCAACACCTCCGGCCGTCGCGCCAGCATCGCGACGTCAGCACCCGATGCGGCGAACTCCTTGGCCATGGCCAGGCCGAGACCCTTGCTCGCCCCGGTAACGATCGCGCTGCGGCCGTCGAGACGGACTTCCATCTTTTCTCCTCCGTATTTGCAATGTTCAGCCAAGTGTGCGTCGCGTCGGCGCAGATTGCCAGACCGGCGCGAATAGGATCAGGCTTTGCGCAAGAGCGATAGAGAACGTCCAAGGGGAGAATGATATGCAACGCAGCGAGACGCGCATCCTGACCACCCACACCGGCAGCCTGCCGCGTCCCGAGGCGCTGGTGCGGCTTTACGTCGCCAAGGCCCGTGGTGAGGCGGTCGATGCACAACTCGCCGCAGCGGGACGTGCCGCACTGGAAGAGGCGGTGCGTCGCCAGCACGATGCCGGTATCGATGTCGGCAATAACGGCGAGCAGCAGCGCGAGGCCTTCTTCCTCTACGTGCGCAGCCGGATGAGCGGCTTCGGCGGCCAATGGACGCGTCCGCCACGCGCCGACGTCGAACGCTATCCTGCCTTCAAGGCGGCGCTGCAACGCGCGCAGTCCGGCGCGGTGATGGTCGACAGCCGCGAGCACGTGCCGACAGCGATCGGCGATGTTCGTTATCTCGATCGCGCCGCGATCGATGCCGAATGCGACGATTTCCGTGCCGCGCTCGACCAGCTGGGAAATCCGTTCGTCGAACCGTTCGTCACCGCACCCTCGCCCGGCATCGTCGCCGCTGCTCTGCGCAACGACTACTACCCGAGCGACGAAGCTTACCTCGCTGCACTCGGCAAGGCGCTGCAGGTCGAATACGAGGCGATCGTCGATCATGGCTTCCTGCTTCAGCTCGACTGCCCAGACCTGGCGATGGAACGCCACTTCACCTACCAGGATAAGCCGCTGGGCGACTTCCTCGGTTTCATCGATCGCGTCGTCGCCACCATCAATCAGGCGCTTGTCAACATCCCGCGCGACCGTGTCCGCCTGCATGCCTGCTGGGGCAATTATGAAGGCCCACACGACTGCGACGTCGAACTGCACGAGATCATGCCCATCCTGCGCAAGCTGAAGGTCGGCGGTTTCGTCCTGCCGTTCGCCAATCCGCGCCACGCGCACGAATACGCCGTGCTGCGCGAGTTTCCGCTCGATGCCGACCAGGTGATCGTCGCCGGCGTCATCGACAGCGTCACCAACTTCGTGGAACACCCGCGGACCGTCGCGGAGCGCATCGAGCGCGTGGCCGAAGCGGTCGGCGATCCGAAGCGTGTGCTGGCGGGTACCGATTGCGGCTTCGATACATCGGCCGGCAGCCGGCGCGTGGCCGAGGACGTGGTGTGGGCCAAACTTGCGGCATTGAGCGAAGGTGCGCGGATTGCATCGCAGCTTCTGTTCTGAAGGGAAGGCGACTCTGAAGGGAAGGCAACGTGGCGACAGAGGAAATATTCGATTTTGTCATCGTCGGCGCCGGTTCGGCTGGCTGCGTCCTGGCCAACCGGTTGAGTGCGGGTGGCAAGAACAGCGTTCTGTTGTTGGAAGCCGGCGGCAAGGACCGCGACCCCTGGATCCATATCCCCGCCGGCTTCTACCGCAACATCTACAATCCCAAGGTGGCTTGGCACTTCGAGTCCGAGCCGGTGCCGGAGTTCAACAACCGCCGTGTGCCACTGCCGCGCGGCAAGGTGCTTGGCGGATCGTCATCGATCAACGGCCTGATCTACATTCGCGGCCAAAAGCAGGATTTCGACCTCTGGCGCCAGCTCGGCAACACCGGCTGGTCATACGACGACGTGCTGCCGTATTTCCGCAAATCGGAAGATCAGGAGCGCGGCGCCGATGAGTTTCATGGCAAAGGCGGTCCGCTCGCGGTGTCGGACCTGCGCACCGAGCACCCGCTGCATGATGCGTTCGTCGAAGCGGCGAAGCAGGCGGGCTATCCGTACAATCCTGACTTCAATGGCGCGGAACAGGAAGGTGTCGGTCCGCTGCAGCTCACGGTTCGCAATCGGCGGCGCTGCTCGGCTGCCGCAGGTTATCTGAAGCCGGCGCTGCAACGTCCCAACCTGAAAGTGGAAGTCAGGGCCCTTGCGCACCGCGTGCTGACAGAGGGCCGGTGCGCGATCGGTGTAGAGTTCAGCCAGAATGGAGTGCTGCGCCAGGTACGTGCGCGACGCGAAGTGCTTCTGGCCGGTGGCGCCATCAACTCACCGCAATTGTTGCAGCTCTCCGGCATCGGTCCCGGCGCCTTGCTGCAGCAGCACGGCATTGCCGTTGCGCATGACCTGCCGGGCGTGGGTGAAAATCTTCAGGATCACTGCGGCGGCCGGATCATCTATCGCTGTACTTCTGGCGTCTGCACAATGAACGAGGTGTACCACAACTGGGCGCGCCGCATTCACCACGGCTTGCAGTACATCCTGGTTAAGCGCGGCGCGCTGATGACCGGCGCTGGTCCCATGGGTCTGTTCGTCCGCACGCGGCCGGAGCTGGTTTCGCCCGACGTGCAGTATCAGTTCCTTGCCGGCAGCGCCGAGAAGACGGGCGATCCCATGCATCGCTTCCCCGGCTGCACGCTTGTCGCGATCCCGTGTCGACCAGAGAGTCGTGGCTGGCTGCGCATCGCATCGCCTGATCCGGCCGCGCCTCCGGCGATCCAGCCGAACTACCTGGCGACACAGGCGGACAAGGACACCATGATCGCCGGCCTCAAGGTCTCGCGCCGGATCTTCAACACGGAAGCGATGCGGAGATATGTGGCTGAGGAATACCTGCCAGGCCCGCAAGCGGCATCGGACAAGGACCTCTTGGATCACGTGCGTGCCACCGCGGGCACCACGTTCCATCAGACCAGTACCTGCATGATGGGCCCTGGTCCCATGGCCGTGGTCGATACGTCGTTGCGGGTCAAAGGAATGGAGCGCCTGCGCGTGATCGACGCCTCGATCATGCCGACCGTGGTATCGGGCAACACCAACGCCACCGCCATTATGATCGGCGAGAAGGGCGCGGATATGATCCTGAACGCCGCATGAAAAAGGGCCGGCGTGAAGCCGGCCCCGTTTCGTTCAGCCGATGTCGACGCAGTTAGCTGTTGGCGCCCGCGTTGCCATCAGGCGGGAACAGCCAGGTGCCGCCGTGACTGTTGGTCACGAAGGTGGACGTCTGCGGCGCGCCGCTAGGTTGGGCGTGGGCGTAAGCGCTCGGGGCCTGCTGCTGCACCGGAGCCTGGGCAACCACGCCCGGAAGCTCAGTGAATAGCGTGTTTGCCTGGGTGCCTTCGCCCCCGTCCGCGAATGCTGAACCGGCGCCAAGCGCGAGCACTGCGGCAGTGGCAAGAAAAATGGTCTTCATGGTCTCACTCCTCAGGGATTGGTCCCCGGCAGCAAAGTGCCGTCGGAACCATCGCAAACCGGAAGGTCAGTCTTGCTGCCTGTCTGCGATGGCCGGTAAATGGACCTCTTGTCTGGGAAAAATAATCCAGCTTTCCTGGAATTCATCTTTGCGCAATTCGGTGAAATGATGGACTTGATTGCAGCGCTGCGTGCCTTCGTCCGAGTGACCGAGACCGGCTCATTCTCTGCCGTCGCCCGCGAGGTCCATGTCAGCCAATCGGCGGTAACCCGCCTGGTGGCGCAGTTGGAACAGCACTTCGATGTGCGTTTATTCCACCGCACCACGCGCCGGCTCAGTCTTACCGACGACGGCCAGGCGCTGCTGGCCCATGCGCGGCACCTGATCGAGAGCGCCGACGAGATGGAGGCAGTGCTCGGCCGCCAAAGCGGCGCGCCGCGCGGCCTGGTCAGGCTCGGCACCTCCGTCGCCGGCGGCCTGTTCCTGGCGACGCGTCTTCCTGTGCTCCTGAACCGCTACCCCGGCCTATCGGTCGAACTGGTCATGCGTGACCAGCACACGGACATGATCGAGGAACGTCTCGACCTTGCCTTCCGCTCTGGCGAAATCGCCGATGCGTCGCTTGTGGCCCGGCGTGTAGGCAATCTTGGTCGCGCCGTGGTCGCCGCGCCGATCTATCTCGAGCGGTATGGCGCACCGTCGACACCCACCGATCTCGCCGATCATGTTTGCCTGATCCATGATGCCGCGGCCGATCCCGACATCTGGCGCTTCGGCGGGCCCGATGGTCCGATCACCGTCCGGGTCCATGGCGCCTTCCTGGCCAATGACAGCGAGGCAGTGCGTCGGGCCTGTCGGGCCGGCCACGGCATTGCTCTGCTGCCGGAGATCCAGCTGATCGACGATCTCCGCGCCGGCCGCATGTATCGGCTGCTCGACGATTATCCGTCCCAACGCGTGCCGGTGCACATCGTCTATCCTTCCCGCCGCAACCTGGCCCCACGCACCCGCGTGGTGATGGACTTCCTGGTCGAGCAGACGCGCGAGATCACCATGATGCTGGAACAGGGCGCCGAAGTGCTGACGTGATCGGCCATTGCTTCTCATCCCGACGGCAATCGCCAATCCCGTTGACTTCCCACTTTTGCCGTTGCGACCCTCCCCATGGATAGGCCTGTGAGCTAGTTCACAGCGTATCTGACCGAAGCTGCTAGAGGTCCCGTTCACCAGCCCGGAGCGAGTTTTGGGACTGTGCGGATCGAGGGCATTTCTGCTGGGCTGTTCGACGATGATCCTGGCCTGCGCCCGAAGCTGCATGTCTCCGTCACTGTTCCGCGATAGCCAGGACGCTCGTCAGAACTGATTGCCAGCACAGGCGGAGTGCCTCATGCGCCTTGCCGTTGTCTCCGACATCCACGGCAACCTCCCCGCACTGAAGGCAGTCATCGCGGACATCGGCGCACGTGGAGCGGATGCCATCGTCAACCTGGGCGACAGCGTGGCCGGCCCGCTCTGGCCAAGCGAAACTGCGGATTATCTCGCCGCGTTGGCGTTGCCGACAGTGCGAGGCAATCACGACCGCTGGATGTGGGACACCGAGGCGAATAGTCTTCCTGACGCCGACCGCTTTGCGCGCGCCGCTCTCTCGATCGAGCAGCGGCGTGCACTCCACATTTTGCCGCCAACCATCGACATTGGCCAAGACATACTCGCCACACACGGCACGCCCACTGACGACTGTACCTTTCTCACCGAGGAGGTGTACCTCGATCGCATGATTCCGGCCGCACGCGACACTGTCCGTGACCGTCTTGGTGCGGCGACTTCCCGAGCTGTGGTGCTCTGCGGCCACAGCCACCGCCAGAGTGTCACCCAGCTTCCAGGCGGGCCTCTGATTCTGAATCCAGGTTCCGTCGGCTGCCCCGTCTTCGCGGACATTCCGGGCGCCAGCAGTCTCGAACCACGCTCACCGCACGCACGCTATGCAATCATTGAGCGGCGTGGTGATCGCTGGGCGGCGGAACTCTATGCGCTCGACTACGACTGGGACCAAGCTGCCCAGCGCGCAACGGAATGTGGATTTCCGAAATGGGCCGAAGCGCTGGCAACCGGCGCCGTGAGTTGAATTGCCGGCTTCGATCAGTGCCGGATGTGCTCCGGTCTGAAGCCCATGCCGATGATGCGCGCCGGCAAGCGGCGGAGCGGTGGAAACCAGCGCGCGAACCGCAACGCCAATGGCGGCTTCGGTGCGGTGGTGCGTCCCAGCGTCGTGCTGATGACGCGATTTTGGATTGCCACCTGCAACGCCTGCGTCATCCGTGTCGGCCGCTCGCGCCGCCGTTGTACAGCCTCGAGATCGGCAGGCGTCGCACGGCCCTGGCGTAGCCGCGGCACCAGGATGTTCGCCGCGGCGACCGCATCCTGGATCGCCAGATTGATGCCGACACCGCCGACCGGCGACATTGCGTGCGCCGCATCGCCGATGCACAACAGTCCTGGACGCGACCAGGTGTCGAGCCGGTTCACCGCCACCGTCAGCAGCTTCACGTCATCCCACGTGGCGAGTTCGCTCACCCGGTCGCGCAAGTACGGCGCAAGGCGCGCAACATCGGCGCGCAACGCGTCCAGCCCACGCGCGTGCACCTCGTCGATACCGCCCTTGGCGATGACATAGGCGCACTGCCAGTAGTCATCGCGATCAAGCATGATGAACACGTGACCGGCCTCGATCCGTCCCAGGGTCTGCCCCGGATCGCTCGGCCGTTTGGAAATCCGCAGCCAGAGCACATCCATCGGCGCGCCGCGATCTACCACCTGCAAGCCGGCCACATCGCGGATCGTCGAGTGCCGGCCATCACAGGCGATGACCAGTTCGGCGCCAATCTGCTGCACGCCGTCAGGTCCCCGCGCTGTCACACCGATGACCCGATCGCCGTCGTGCAGCAAGTCTGTCGCCTCGGTCCGCTGCATCAGCCGAAAATGCGGCAAATGCTTCGCATGCTCGGCAAGAAAGTCGAGGAAATCCCACTGCGGCATGAACGCCACGAACTTCGCCCGCGTCGGCAGATGAGAAAAGTCGGCCACCTGAAATAATTCGTCGCCGATCTGCGCCGCCAGCGTTACCACCTCGCTGTGCGGACGAGCGAGAAAGGCATCAAGAAGGCCGAGTTCATGCATTACCTGCATCGTCGACGGATGCACCGTGTCGCCGCGGAAGTCGCGCAGGAAGTCGGCGTGCTTCTCCAGCACCACGACGTCGATGCCGGCGCGACCGAGCAGAAACCCCAGCATCATGCCGGCCGGCCCGCCGCCGACCACGCAGCAGCGGGTCGTGAGGTCTGCCATCTACTCCGCGGCCAGGCCGGGCGTATAGGCGGGGATCGTGGCGCGCTGCGTGGCGGCCATCGGTTGCGGCCACCAGCGGTGCTCCCATTCGCTGAACAGCGGCTTCAGCTTCGGTATCACCTGATCGGCAAAGAGCCGGGAATTATACTTTGTCAGCTCCTTGCTCATGTTGCCGAACTGCAGCAGCAGCATCAGGTTGCCGACGTTGAGGTTGATCGCAACCTCGCGCAACTGCTCCACTACTTCATCCGGCGAGCCGATGATCACATAGCCGTTCTCGACAATCGCATCCATCTCGCGCGCGAGCTTGTTGAACTTGTCGGAATAGGATGCGGCCTTGGAGACTTGGCTCTCCAGGCCGATGCGCTGCGTCGCCTCAGTGGCGTAGCCCGGTGGTGCGGCGAAGCGTGGGTCGATATGCAGACAGTTGCCATAAAAGTATTCGGCGGCTTCGGCGTAGAGATCCATCGCATGCTGACGGCTCTCGCCGACACCGACGAATTGCAGAAAGCCGGCGCGATAAGGATTGCGATCCTTGCCCAGCTTGGCCATTTCGGCCCAGAACCCGTCCATCGTGGCGCGGCCGATCTGGTAGCCGTAGTAGCTGAGATAGCAGTAGACATAATCCATCTCGGCGCACCACCGCCACGTCTCCACCGACCCGCCGCCCGGCACCCAGATCGGCGGATGCGGCGCCTGCACCGGACGCGGCCAGATATTCACATAGCGCTGCTGATTGAACCGGCCGTTGAAGGCGAATGTGTCGCGTGCGGTCCACGCGCGCAGGATCAGATCGTGCGCCTCGTGATAACGCTCGCGCAGCAGCGACGGGTTCTGACCATAGGCATAACAAGTGTCCATCGGCGATCCGACAGGGAAGCCAGCGATCAACCGCCCGCCCGAGATGCAATCGATCATCGCGAACTCTTCCGCCACACGCGTCGGCGGGTTGTACAGCGCCAGCGAATTGCCCATGACGCAGATCGCGGTATCGGTGGTGCGCCGCGCCAGCGACGAGGCAATCAGGTTGGGCGAGGGCATCAGGCCATAGCCGTTGGAATGATGCTCATTCACACACACCGCATCGAACCCGCAATCCGCGGCGTGCTCCAGCTCGTCCATGAAGTCGTTGTACATGTGGTGCGCCCGGCGCGGATCGAACAGCGACGAATGGATATCCACCCACACCGACGGGTACTTGTCGCGGAACCCCTGCGGCAACTCGGTGTAGGGCATCAGGTGAAACCACATCAGGCGCATCGCACGATCCTCTTTCTCGCGTCATGGCCGAGCTTGTCCCGGCCATCGGTCCTGGCACTGATCCGCCGACACAATGACGATGGCGCGCTACTCTGCTGCGCGCAATCCAGGCGAGTACTCCGGAAGTTCGGCCCTCAGTGCCGCATCCATCGGCGTCGGCCACCAGCGATGTTCGTACTCGGCAAACTTGTCACGCAGCTTCGGCATGACCCGTTCTGCGAACAGCCGCGTGTTGTACTTGGTCAGATCCTTGCTCATGTTGCCGAACTGCAGCAGCAGCATCAGATTCCCAACATGCAGATTGTTGGCAAGTTCGCTGATCTGTTCCACCACCTCGTCCGGTGACCCGATCACCAGATAGCCCGCATCGACCAGCTCCTTCATCTCGGTCGGCCGCGCCTGCGAGCGCGCTGCCGCTGCGCTGACCTGACTGGTCAGCCCGAAGCGCATCGTCGCTTCCGTGGTGTAGCCGGGTGGCGCGGCAAATCGCGGATCGATGTGCAGGCAGCGGAAAAAGAAGTACTCGGCCGCTTGGGTATAGAGCTCGATCGCCTGCTCGCGACTCTCGGCAACCGCCACCGTCTGTGCGAACCCGGCGCGATACGGATTGCGGTCCTTGCCCAACCTGTCCATCTCGGCCCAATAGCCATCCATCGTCGCCTTGCCGATCTTGTGTCCGTAATAGGAGAGATACGAATAGACGTAATCCTTCTCGGCACACCATTGCCACGTCTCGATCGACCCACCGCCCGGAATCCACACCGGCGGATGCGGCCGCTGCACCGGGCGCGGCCAGATGTTGATATAGCGTTGCTGGTTGTAGCGGCCGTTGAACGCGAAGGTGTCCGGGTGTTGCCAGGCCTTCATCACCAGATCATGCGCTTCGTAGTACCGCTCGCGCAGCTGCGAGGGGTTCTGCCCGTACGCGAAGCAGTCGTCCATCGGCGTGCCAACAGGAAAGCCTGCGATCAGGCGCCCACCGGAGATACAGTCTATCATGGCGAATTCTTCGGCGACGCGGGTCGGCGGATTATATAGGGCCAGAGAATTGCCCATGACACAGATGGTGGTGTCCGTGGTGCGCCGCGACAGCGATGCTGCGATCAGGTTGGGCGAAGGCATCAGCCCGTAGCCGTTGGAATGGTGCTCGTTGACGCAGATCGCATCGAACCCGCACGTGGCCGCGTATTCCAGCTCGTCCATGAAGTCGTTGTACATGTGATGCGCGCGCCGCGGGTCGAACAACGACGAGTGGATATCCACCCACACCGAGGGGTGCTTTTCCCGGAAATCGTCCGGCAGTTCGGTATACGGCATGAGGTGGAACCACATGAACTTCATGACCCGATGCCTCCTGCGACCCACAGCGCCAAATGTAACACAATCTGGAACATGAGGGCCACGGCGTCCCGCCCCAGGCGCTGACTCACGCTGTCGTGCGCCGTCTCGTCATAGTCTCGTCAGATTCCTCTCGTTGACGGCGTCGGGCTCCCTCACTTGCAGAAGGCCGCCGCTCTTGTACGCCAATCCAGTCTCGCTGGCCCGTGCCGACGCAGCCCTTCCGGCGACCCAGGTCAGCGGCAAGCTGGCCCCGCTCGAAGCGTTACGCGGTCTCGCGGCGTGTATTGTCGTGGCCTGGCATTTCTTCTGGGCATTCGACCCGGCGCGCGTTGGTATCGAGAATGGCTTCGATCCCTCGGCGGCAATGGTGGGCAGCGTCGGACTCGCCTCGATCGATGGACCTGCGGCGGTGACGCTGTTCTTTGTCCTCTCCGGTTTCGTGCTGCCACTCGGCTTCTTCCGCTCCGGTCGCACCGAGCTTGTGGTGCGCGCAGCGGCCAAGCGTTGGCTGCGCCTCGTCTGTCTCGTCATGCTCGCCGTGCTGCTGTCGTGGCTGCTCTTTCGCTGCGGCCTGTATCGATACCGTGAAGCCGCACAGCTGAGCCAATCGAATTGGCTGGGGACGTTCGGCGGCTCCGTGCACCAGCCGGATTTCTCGCCATCACTCCTCGGTGCCGTCCTCGAAGGGTCACTGTTTGCCTTTCTCCGCGAGCCGGCGACCTACGATCCGGTGCTGTGGACCAT
Source organism: Acetobacteraceae bacterium (assembly GCA_024280945.1). Taxonomy (GTDB): domain Bacteria; phylum Pseudomonadota; class Alphaproteobacteria; order Acetobacterales; family Acetobacteraceae; genus JAMXLO01. The sequence continues at coordinate 1,309 of JAMXLO010000135.1, read as the reverse complement.
GCGTCACGAATTCTTCGGCAGTTTCGTCAGCTTCTTCCTTGCGGTTATGCTCTGGCGCGCGAGGCCCGCTGCTGCTCTTTGGCTGCTGCTCACTGCCGCCGTTGTGGTGCATTCCGCCGATCCGTTCCTGTTCGCGTTCGTCGCGGGCACGGGCCTCGCATGGTTCATGACGCGTTTCGAGCTGCATCTGTCGCCGACACTTGCGCTGGCCTGTGTTGCGGCCGGCATCTTCCTGTTCGGCTATCTGGAACCGCGCGGGTCTTATGCAGCATTCGCCGTCGTACAAGACCCGGGCCCGATGCGCTTCGACCGCATCGCAATCCACACCGCCAGTGGCCTGCTGATTATCACCGGACTGTTGGGCAATGACCGCTTCGCACGGACCTTCGCCAACCCGCCCTTCCGACTGCTCGGGCGCCTTTCATTCCCGGTGTATCTGTTCCACTTTCCATTGCTTTGCTCGCTCGCCAGCACGCTGTTCGTCTTGTTCCGTCCCAGCGGGTCGCTGCACGGAACGCTGCTGATCGTCGGCGCCATCTACGCATCGGTGGTCTTTGCGGTCGGCTACGCGTTCGCTCGCGTCGATGAAGCTTGGCTCGTTTGGGTCAATCGCTTCGCCGCCCGGCTGACAAAACCTGAACCGCTTTGAGCCTGCCACTGTCACGCTGATTGCGATCCGCTTGCGCCGCCTCGGCGGCCGATGGCTCACAGGCTCCGCGGCTACGGCGTTTGCGCTGCCTGCTGCATCGTCGCCGCTAAGCTCGTGTAGCACTCCACCCAGGCCTGCCGGGTTTCTGACGTGAACTCGTCACCCAGGCCTCGTTCGAGAGTCCAGAGCAATGCCGCTCCGACAGTCTGATAATGTGCCGGCTTGATGCCATAGCCGATATGGCGTCGGCCGAGGTCCTGCACCGTCGGCACGATCGTCTCCAGTCGATGAAGACTTGCGACGGCCGTCCCGATCACCGTCATCAACTTACGCCCCTGTTCCGCCATATCGCCTTTGAACAGCGATCGCAGGGACGGATCGAGCGCGAACAGGCGGTCGTAAAACATGCCTGCAGTTGCTTCGGCGTTGGGTGCGATCTTGGCAAAACTGTCGCTTACCAGGCGCTGCGCATCCGGCGTCATGTCGTTTTCCCCCGCCCGATTTTCCTTGATCAGATGTGCGCGTCCGCCTCAGCTCTCTCGGGCGCGGGCGGATTTGGACTGAGGAGCGCATAGCCGATCATCGCCCATACCACCGCGCCCATAGCGATCGTTAATGCAAGCATCGTGCTCTCCTTCCAGTCTTCTGACCATTCAAGCG
>JAMXLO010000134.1 GCA_024280945.1 Acetobacteraceae bacterium | reverse complement strand
ACCGGGCCGGATGCGGCGGCGTTCCTTGATCGCATATACACTGGAAGTTTTGGTCGTCTCGCACCGGGTCGCTGCCGCTACGGATTGCTGCTGACAGAGGCGGGTTACGTGCTGGATGATGGTGTCATCGCGCGCCTGAGTCCTGATCGCTTCCATGTGACGACGACAACGGGTGGTGCCGCCGGTGTGCTGCATCACATGGAAGACTACCGACAGACCGAGTTCCCCGAGCTTCGGGTCTGGCTGACCTCGGTCACCGAGCAATGGGCGGTGATTGCGTTACAAGGTCCGCAGGCGCGCCAGGTGCTTGCGCCACATGTCCAGGATATCGATCTCGCGCCCGACGCGATGCCACATATGAGCGTGCGCGAGGGACATATCTGCGACGTTCCGATGCGTCTCTTCCGCGTCAGCTTCACGGGCGAACTTGGCTACGAGATCAACGTGCCGGCGGACTATGGGGCGATGGTCTGGCAGGCGATCCATGCCGGTACTGTCACGCCATATGGTACCGAGGCCATGCATGTACTGCGTGCGGAGAAGGGTTACATCGTCGTCGGGCAGGAAACCGATGGGACAGTCATTCCGCAAGATCTCGGCCTCGGCTGGACGATCGCCCGCGAGAAGCCGGACTTCGTCGGCAAGCGTTCGCTGACGCGGCCGGACATGCTGCGACACGACCGAAAGCAACTGGTTGGCCTTCTGTCAGCCGACCTGCTGGAGGAAGGTGCGCAGATCGTCTCCGGCGGTGCCGGCATTGGCCATGTCACATCGGCTTATTGGAGCGAGGCTCTGCAATCGCCGATTGCGTTGGGATTAATTGCGGCAGGGCGATCGCACTTCGACAAAATCCTCCAGGTGCCGATGCCGGATCGTACGATCGCAGTGCGGGTGGCCGATCCCGTGTTCTACGACAGGAAAGGTGCACGGTTGCATGGCTGAGCGAGCGCATCCTCTCGCTGCGCTGATCGCCGCTTCGCCGCAGTGCAGTGCTGCGCGTTTGATCGCGCTTCCCTCAACGACGCGGCTGTTGATTCGTGGCGAGTTGCATGGGCTGCCCCAGCCGGCGCCCTGCCGTACGACTGCGGTTAGCGACAGCGCCCTGCTGTGGCTCGGCCCGGACGAAGTTCTGCTGATCGCACCCGATGAAGCGAGGCCGACACTCGACATTCCATCAGCCACCATCGATGTCTCGCATCGCGATGCGGCGCTGCGCGTATCCGGTCCACGCGCGGCCTGGGTCATCAACACCTTCTGCGCACTCGATCTACACCTCTCTGCCTTCCCGATCGGGATGTGCACCCGGACGGTGTTCGGCAAGGCGGAAATTCTGCTTTGGCGCACCGGCGCGGAGGAGTTTCGCATCGACGTGGCACGCTCCTTCGCTCCGTATGTCTGGACCTGTCTCGAGGAGGCACGGCGCGAGTTTCTCGACTGACACGGTCCGTTGTGACAGTCTGACCTGGCAGAAATCGCCGGAGGAAACCATGGACTTCAAGGGCAAGGTCGCGCTGATCACCGGCGCCGGCAACGGCATTGGCCGAGCCACGGCGCTCGGGTTTGCCCGCAATGGTGCGAAGGTCGTCGTGGTTGACCGTGATACCGCCGGTGGCGAAGGCACGGCTGGCATCATCCGCCAGCAGGGCGGCGAGGCGACCTTCGTCACCGCGGACGTCACCAAGTCAGCCGACGTGCAGGCCTATGTGAAGGCAGCGCTCGATTCCTATGGCAGCATCGACTGCTTCCACAACAACGCCGGCATCGAAGGCAACGTCGCCCCCACCGCCGAATATGACGAGGACATGTTCGACAGGGTGATGGCCGTGAACGTGAAGGGCGTGTTCCTCGGACTGCGCCATGTGCTGCCAGTGATGCTGAAGCAGAAGCATGGAGCGATCGTCAACACCGCCTCGGTCGCCGGTCTGGTGGCGTCGCCAGGAATGCCGGCCTACGTCGCGTCCAAGCATGCGGTGATCGGGCTGACCAAGACATCGGCCGGCGAGGTGGCGCGTTCCGGTATAAGGATCAACGCGGTGTGCCCGGGTCCGATCGATACACGCATGATCCACTCGCTGGAATCCATGCTCAACCCGACCGATCCCGGCAGCGTCGGCGACCGCTACCAGTCCAACATCCCGATCGGCCGCTACGGCACGGCGGAGGAGGTGGCCAACCTTGTGCTGTTCCTGTGTTCCGACCTCGCCGGCAACATCACGGGCGCGCAATACGTTGTCGATGGTGGACGAACCGCGACGGGGGGTGCGGTGACCAGCCATCTGGTGCGTTAGTGCCAACAGTATTGGACGGCGCGAAATGAGACGCCGGCCGACTGCCACCGTCATTCCCGCGCAAGCGGGAATCCAGTCGCTCAACAGGCGACCGGCCCAGCGCTGGATCCCCGCTTTCGCGGGGATGACGAGAGCGAAAAATAATGGAGGCAATCTATGATCACGGCCATCGTGCTTTATGATCTGCCCGCGCACATCGACCGCGAGGCCTGCCGGCAGCACTTCCTGAAGATAGCGCCGGACTTCCTCAACGTGCCCGGCTTCGTGCGTAAGCAGTTCATCTATGACGTGAACGGCGGCGTCGCGGGTGGTTCGTATCTCTGGAAGGACCTGGCGTCGGCCAAGGATTTCTACAACGGTCCCTGGCTCGACGGCATTCGTGAGCGCTATGGCTGCGAGCCACGCATCAGCTACTTCGAGACGTTCGCCATCGCCGACCAGGGCACCCGGCTCGCCGGCGCGCCAAGGGACTGAAGCGGATGGTTGCGACAGTCCGCACGCCGACGCTGGAGATCGGGTATCTCGAGAGCGGGCCGGCCAACGGTTCCCCGGTGATTCTGCTCCATGGCTGGCCATCCGATCCGCACGATTGGGACGATGTCGCAGCCGTGCTTGCGGGGACTGGCTATCGCGTGCTGGTCCCCTGGCTGCGCGGCTATGGACCCACGCGGTTTCTCGATCCATCGACGCCACGATCCGGACAGCAGGCCGCACTGGGCGCGGACGTGCGCGACTTCATGGATGCGCTTGGCATCAGGCAGGCGCTGTTGGCGGGCTATGACTGGGGCGGGCGCGGCGCCTGCGTATGCGCGGCCTTGTGGCCCGAGCGCGTGCGCGGACTTGTGTCGATCAACGGCTACAATCTGCAGAACATCCCAATGGCCGGGCGGCCGGCGCCCGCGGCGCAGGAGCACCGCCATTGGTACCAGTGGTACTTCCACACCGAGCGAGGCCGCGCAGGGCTGCAGCAGAACCGCCGCGACATCGCACGCCTGCTGTGGCGGCTGTGGTCGCCGAATTGGCAGTTCGATGAAGCGACGTTCGAGGCGACGGCGGTAAGTTTCGACAATCCGGATTTCGTCGCTGTGACGATCCAATCATATCGGCACCGCTACGGCAACGCGCCGGGCGATCCTGCACTGGAGTCGCTGGAGCAACGGCTTGCCGAACAGCCGCCGATCGCCGTGCCAACGATCGTGCTGCACGGCGCGTGCGATGGGGTTGGACCACCAGAACTGTCGGAGGCGCATGCCCGCCACTTCACCGCGCGCTACGAACGGCGCGTGATTCCGGTCGCCGGCCATTTCCTGTCGCGCGAGACGCCAGATGCGGTGGTGCAGGCGGCGCGCGACCTGCTTGCATAATGTTTGTTTGAGCGCGCGATTCAGGCCTCCGGCGATTCCGCCTCCGGTCATCGCACGCTCGGGAGGAGCCACATGAGCGGCAACAGCGCCTACTTGACCGGCCTTGATAAGAACCAGGCAAACTACACACCGCTGACGCCGATCACCTTCCTGGAACGTGCCGCCTACGTGCACCCGGATCATCCGTCCGTGGTGCATGGCGAGCAGCGCTTCACCTGGCGCGAGACCTATGCGCGCTGCCGTCGCCTGGGGTCGGCGCTCGCGCGCCGGGGCATCGGCAAGAACGACACGGTTGCGGTAATGGCGCCCAACATTCCCGCGATGTACGAGGCGCATTTCGGCGTGCCGATGTGCGGCGCCGTGCTGAACACACTGAATACGCGCCTGGATGCGGAGACCATTGCCTTCATGCTGCGTCATGGCGGTGCGCGGGCGCTGATCACCGATCGCGAGTTTTCCGCGACGATCGAGCAGGCGTTGGCGCTGCTGGAAGAGCGGCCGCTGGTGATCGATATCGACGATCCCAATTTTGATGGCGGTAAGTCGCTGGGCGAGATCAGTTATGAATCGCTGCTCGCCGAAGGCGATCCGGACTACGCCTGGCAGGGGCCTGCGGACGAATGGGATGCGATTTCGCTCAACTACACGTCCGGCACCACCGGCGATCCAAAGGGCGTCGTCTATCATCATCGCGGTGCATATCTGAACGCGATCAGCAACGTGCTCGACTGGGATATGCCGACGCACGCGGTGTATCTGTGGACGCTGCCGATGTTCCACTGCAACGGCTGGTGCTATCCCTGGACCGTTGCCGAACGTGCCGGTACCAATGTGTGCCTGCGCCGCGTCGAGGCCCAGGCGGCGCTCGACGCGATCCGCGAGCATCACGTGACGCACATGTGCGGCGCACCGATCGTCTACTCGATGCTGATCAACGCGCCGGAGGGGCTGCGCCGCGAAATCGACCATCAAATCGCCGGGCAGATCGCCGGCGCCGCGCCACCCGCTGCAATCATTGAAGGCGCCGAGAAAATCGGCATCGAACTGACGCATGTCTATGGGCTGACAGAGACGTATGGCCCGGCCTCGGTCTGCGCCAAGCATACCAACTGGAGTGCGATGCCGATCGACCAGCGCGCCGAACGCAACGGACGTCAGGGTGTGCGCGTGCCGATGCAGGAGGCGTTGACGGTGCTGAACCCGGAGACGATGGCGCCGGTGCCGTGGGACGGCGAAACGATGGGCGAGATCATGTTCCGCGGCAATATCACCATGAAGGGCTATCTGAAGAACCCGACGGCAACCGAGACCGCATTCGCCGGCGGCTGGTTCCATACCGGCGATCTCGCGGTGATGCAGCCCGACGGCTATGTGAAGATCCGCGACCGCTCCAAGGACATCATCATCTCGGGCGGCGAGAACATCTCGTCGATCGAGGTGGAGGAGACCCTATATCGCCATCCCGCTGTGTTGAGCGCTGCGGTGGTCGCACAGCCGGACGAGAAGTGGGGTGAGACGCCCTGCGCCTTCGTTGAGCTGAAGCCCGGCGCGAACGTGACGGCGGACGAATTGCGCACGTTCTGCCGCGAGCACATGGCACGCTTCAAGGTGCCGAAGAACTTCGTCTTTCGTGAGCTGCCGAAGACCTCGACCGGGAAGATCCAGAAGTTCGCGTTGCGCGAGCTGGCGAAGTCGGCGAGCGCGATCGAGTAGCCATCAGCCGGTCGACCCGTTCTCGCAGCCCCTGTGCATCGAACGGTGCGCGCACCTTTGCGTCATTGTCGAAGTAGACGAACACGTCTCGGTGCCGCTTGCGGCCCTTGCCGCCCACGCGCTTCGCGTCGGCCGGTTCGGCGCCCTTCGCCCAGCTGACAACCCGCGACGCCCACGCATCCAGCGCATCGTCGTCGTAGCCGCTGGCATACAGTTCCTCTGATCCGTGCAGCCGGCAGTAGACGAAGTCCGAGGTCAGGTCCATCAACAGCGGCCATTCCACCGTGTCGGCGCAGACCAGTGCCACGTCGTATCTGCGCAGCAGGTCGATGAATGCGCGGTCGCAAAAACTGTCGTGGCGAATCTCCACCGCGTGCCGAAGCTTCCGTTTCTTATCCACGTCGAGCCAGGCCGGCGCCTTCAGGCGCTGGTCATGCTTGCGACCTAGTTTCGCCGCAGCCTGCGTGTCGTGCGGCAGCAGCTGCAGGAACGGCTCAATCCTCTGCCGGTCGAAGCGGAACTGTGGAGGAAACTGCCACAGGATCGGCCCAAGCTTCGCGCCAAGCCGCAACACGCCCGAAGCAATGAAGTTCGCCAGCGGTGTCTCGGCGTTGCGCAGCTTCAACATGTGCGTGAGATAGCGTGACCCCTTGACCGCGTAGACGAAGTGATCTGGCGCCCGGTCCGCCCAGTCGGCGAAGGCCTCCGGCCGCTGCATGCCATAGAACGTGCCATTGATCTCCAGCGTGTTGAACTGACGCGTGGCGTAGTCCAGCTCGCGCGCGTGCGGCACCCCCTTAGGATAAAATACGCCACGCCACGGCGGGTAGGTCCAGCCGGAAATGCCGATTCGCACGGTTCCGGTCTGCGTCATGCGCCGCCTCCAGCTACACGCTCAAGACAGTTTGACGTCCTCACAGGCGATTGGTTCGAGCCTGGCCCTTTCACTCATGCATGATGCCAGTGGCACTATGCTCGCTCCGAGACGGCTCAACAGCAGCCGCGGAACCGACCCTTGCCCACGGCGTAGCGCGCGGCCTGGCGTTCACGAAAGAACTCCTCGTAGCTCATAACCGGTTTGTCGGGGTGGGTGATTCGCGCGTGATTTACGTAGGTTTGGTAGTCCGGCACACCCACCATCAGGCGTGCCGTTTGGGTAACCACCTGGCAGACCAGCCGTATTCTAGTGCCGGCATCGACAGTAGTGAGAATGAACAGTGCCTCGAACAGGATGGCGAAGTGATACCACAAGCCCATGAGCACTTTGCCGCCGAGCATGCCGGAGAGAATGCTGGCCGTGCCCACCGCAAGGGTCGGAGCGCCACCGGTGCGTGACAAGATGCTGGTCTCGCCAACGTCATGCGCCAGTTGTGTCAGCATGTCCGATGTCACAGTATCTACCAAGCGGCCTTGGCTGCACCTCCAACCTTGCACCCTCGACGCTGGCGACAGCATTAGCCGTGACCGGAGAGATCCTCAGCATCAGTGCTGACGCCGAATTCAGGCTCAGCCTCCGGAGCCGAAGGGTCCGGCTCGCGTTGAGCCCCGCGGGAGAACCAGGATGCGAACCTCTGGCGGGGGCCGACCTGGGTCGTTATCGCGCTCGAAACAGCGACCACCCTGAATTTTCAAGCCTCAATAGAACATCTGTGCGAACAGGATGACCACGCCGGCGATCGCCGTGAGTCCGGCCGTAAGTATGATCGCCGCGATGGCACTCATCGATGTCATCCCATCTTTCGTGGTAGCGCCACATAGGGGCGTGCGATCATCGCTACGAAACGCACTTTCCACCTGATTGCACGCGAGCGCAAAAAAACATCGCAGTGACGTTGGCGACCGCTTTCGAAGGCCAGAACCTGACGACGTTCACATCGCTGGTCTCGATCGACGATGTCCATGATCCCCTACAGGATCGTGCCTGACGGCACGTCCCTCGTTCCGGGCGAAGTTGACCATGCCGTTGCTCCTGCGTCTGAGACGTGCAATTGCTTCCCCGCGCACCCCAGGGTGCTGGTGACGTTGGTCAGGCGGGGGCGGCCATGGCCCGAAAATCGGGGATCGGCTTCGACATCAATGCAATCCGCCGAGCGCGCGAACTGCAAACCGAAGCCCAGGTGCTTCGGCGGCGGACACGCGCATTGATTGGACGCACACTCACACAGGACAAAACCAGCGTAATCCACGGGATCTCCGCTCCGATGCTGTTGGAGATCGCCTACGATCTGACCGCGCTCGGTTTGCATGATGTGTCCCGGCGCTGTCGCGCTTTGGCGGATGAGTTGGTAAGGGAAAGCGTCTCCGCCCGCGCCGCCAGCCAAGTGCGATGTGGTTAAACCAGACCGCCCAGGTTGGTAACGACGAGCAAGGGCCATGGGTCCCATAGCGCGGCAGGATGATTTTAGTCGTCCAGCGCGACCGTCTCGCCGGCCGCAGCACACTCTGGATCAGAGTGCCGGCAACGGCACGAACTGCGGCCTCAGCAATGAGAGGTTTCTGCAATGAGCTGGGCCACATACTGCGATCCCGTGATGTATCAGATCGTGAAACAGCGGATGCGCTCGTTCGAACGAGTGCCCGGTAGCCCGATTTTCGAGCAGGAAAGCGAAGCACTGGCTTGGGCGCAGCAGTATATCGAGGCGCATCGGGGCACCCTTGACCATGCCAGAGAAAGAGTAGGCGTCGTTCGCGAAGCGGATTTCAGCTCTTTTAATGCAGTGATTTAGGCCCGTGCAGCGATGGAGAGTTGCACACGCGCATTGATACCGTTAGCTCTGGCAGGAAATATATGGCGGGGAAATGCCAGAATTCACGGAAGCCGAACGCAAGACACTCATTACGACTATCGAATGGATTCTTTGCCGGGGAACCGCAGTCCGCCGATCGGCCGCTGCTCCTCGCCATCCTCAGTAAGTTGAGAGCTGAGTCTGCCGAGTCCTGAGCACTCACTGGCGGGTGTTCCTGGCACGCACATAGATCAACTCCGGTGCATGTCGGGGCATCCACCCGCGCCGCAGTGCAATCGCCTGTGACTGCCAACCGTCCGCAGCACGCACCGCGAATCTGGTCCCGAACCGCATTTGACCCCCCCAGCCCGTCCGATGCCTCGGGCGCCGCAACGACGGCATAACTGGCGAATGGAGTTGTCCGGGCGCCAGTCGGCGGGGTGTGAACGTTGCCCGCCGACCGGCCGCCGTCCACGGGAGGAGAGGATTGCGGCAGGAGATGAACGCCGCAGTGCGGGACTGGGTTTTCCCCTGCCCTGACCCCGTCACACACCCGGCTCCGGCGTGACGACGCCATACTTGCCGATGGTCACATTGATCTTGCCGCCATGACGCATGGCATACCCTTTGTAGCCTTCCGGTGAAGGACCGATCGTCGGATAGGTATATCCCTGGTCAAGCAGCTTGGCCTCAGCTTGTTCTTGGGTCAGCCCAGATGCGTTTTCGCGATGACAGGCCGCCAGTAACAGGGCAATGGCTGCTAGAGCATGCTTCATTCAGCCATAACGCTGTCGCGGGTGTGGGTTGCGCAGTTGCGGTTAGCGTTGCGTTGAACACAGCTACCCCGTTGATAGATTGACGTGCGCGTTGTGCGGAAGCAGGACCGGACAAGGTTAAATCGGACGGTCGGGCGAACCTAGCGGGACCGAATTGATGGAAACCGACGGCGGTGAGGGCGTTGAGTCCGATTGGCAGGAGAACGCCATGCTTCCGATAATGATTGGCATGGGCGTGCCGGTGTTCGCGGTCATCGCCTACGCCCTAATCAGTCCAGACCCTCCGAACGAGACGGACGAACAGGCATAACAGCTAGAGAGGAAAAGCCGGGCGGCTTCCTGGGCTAAAGTCACGCTCATCGCCGTCTCCCGTGCCCATTCCGCGCGGTGCGCAGTAATGCGTCTATGCCAGGGGAATCTCGGGTCTGATGCTTCGCCCCGTCGAGATGACGCATTGGTCTCCGGTACCTAGACTCCGCCCGATGCAATCGGCTTACAACGTTGCCTCACCGTCGGTCGAACGCCTGGCAGATGGCGTGGTGCAGTGTGTTAACGTGGTGCTGGCGGCGGCAGGGTGCGCCGTCCTGGGCGTCCTGGTGGGCACACATGCCAACCCGCGGCTGCTTTCAGCGCTGACTTTGTACGGAGCAGGCCTGTTGGCGATGGTGGGCACCTCGGCGCTATACGCCTGGGCGCGAGGCGGCTGCCGCCACATGCTGTACCGCCGCCTTGACCATGCCGCGATTTTCCTAATGATCGCCGGGACCTACACGCCGTTCACCATGATCTCGTTCGGCGGGGTGCACCATAGGCTGCTGGCACTGATCTGGGCTTTGGCCCTGCTAGGGGCACTGCTCAAGCTTATCGCACCGCGCCGCGTCGAACAGCTTTCAATACTACTCTATTTGATCCTGGGCTGGGCGGTGTTGTCCGATCCGGGGCTGCTGCTGAGCCTGCCCGCGCCGGCGGTGACGCTGCTGCTCGCGGGCGGCGTGATCTACACCCTCGGAATTACGTTCTATCTGGCCCGGGTACGCTTCCAGGAGGCTATCTGGCACGGCTTCGTCCTCGCGGGCGCCGCCTGCCATTACGCCGCCGTTGTGTACGTAGTGACTTAATGGCGCGCCCGCCATGCGGAATGCTTCACTGAAGCACTTCAGAGCTAGGCGGCGAGGCGATTGACACTCTGCTATTGCTGCGGCGGCGAGTTCGCTCGTCCGGGCCTTGCTTTGGTCGGCTGAGGGCCCTCGGGATGGTCTTCGATGCCGCAGCACCCCCTCCCCGAGGGACACGCAAACCGATCCTGCAATGATAGGAAGCGGAGGCCTCAATGCGCCGCTGTGAAATGCTTCACCGAAGCACTTCAGCGCCACCGGCTCGTCCGGTCGGCACTGTCCGTCGCGTCAGCAGTTGCTGGCGCGAATGAGGAAACCGGCCATGACAAAGACCTTGATCACCACCGCTCTGGCAATCGGCCTCGGTTTCCTCAGCACCCCCAGCTTCGCCGGCAGCTACATCGTGAATGGCCGCGCCGCGTCTCCCGCCGAGGCACAGCACCTGGTCGCCAGTGGTGTCCAGCCGGGTGCCTGGGTGGTCAACGGGTATGGCATCGCACCAGCAGCCGAACGCGCTTCCTTCACCGCTCCGTCCTCTACGGAATCCAGCGGCAACAAGTGCTACTACGTCCTCGACGTGCTGCTCTGCGACTGACATCCGGCGACGCTGACGCAATTTCGAAATGCCGAACCCGTAATGTCCTCGGATTGAATTATCAGACGGCTGAGAAGGGAGAACGCGATGCTTGCACTGGCGATCGCTATGGGCACGGTGGTGTGGGCGATGATCGGCTACGCGCTGCTCAGCCCGGAGCCGCCAGCTCCCGAGGGTGCTGACTACCGGGAAACCGGCGGCAGCAGCCGCCAGACGCTCGCAGCATGCAGGGACCGCTGCGTTCCGGGCGGACCACCCCGCACGTTCAATGCCTCAGCGATCTGCGCCAGCGTGGTCGCGCCCGCCTTCCGCGCGGCCTCGATGTAGGAAGCACGACGTCGAGGTGCAGGGGGTGCGCATGCCGGGTGGCGCGCACGGAGTGGTCATGGCGCCTACGCCGATGGGCAGGCCCACGAGTTGAGTTCGAGCGACCCTGTGCATGTCGTGCTGACGCTGGAGGGTAAGAACTTGGCCGCGTGAGCGTCGATATCGATCCGCGGAAACTAACCTACCTTCTTCAGAACCACCCCGGAAAGCTAAGTCCTTCATAGGGTCCTGCGGTTTCGATCCAAGCCGCCCGGTTGAACTTTGATGCCACGCTTCGCCAACACTCGGTCCTGCATCCATACGACAGAGACGCGGCATGGCATAAAGATCTCCATCAAGTGCGCCCTGCCGACGCCGAACGGCGCAATCCATGCGTCCTAACGGTTTGGATGATCGATGCCGGGCAGCTCCGGTCACGCCTCCTCACCGTGTACCCCAGCCATAAGGCAGCCTTTGCTCACGCTATTCCGTCAGCGAAGCGAGGCTGATGGCGGACGAGTTGGCGCGTGAGCGCTAGGCCCATCCGCCGTTCGGGCAAGGGCCGCCAGAGGCCGCCGCCATCTTTTCGCTGCCGCGCCCCTCAGTTCTTGCCAAATGGCAAATAGGTGCTACCGTCGACCTGCTGTGCTGCGGACCTCCCCAGCGCGGCCTTCGATGCAAGGTGAAACTGGCGGCCGGCTCCAACACCATCCCGATCCGGCCGCCTCTTTTCCCTGACGCTGCCACCGCCAGGCCGGCTGTGCTATGCACGCTGCTGCCGCTGCCGCGTCGGTTGGACCCCGCTGCGGCGACTAACAAAATGTTAGTCTGGGAACAGCCCAAACGGCCTTTGAGACGCACTAACGCGTGGCGCTGGCTGGGTCATTCGTGCGGGGTCGCGCCATAATCTCGTTCTGCGGACACGCTCGTGTCTGGGGTGCGCAGATGGCCGGGTGGCGAACCGATCGCGACCAGTTCGGCGACTATCGCCGGTCGCTTGCCAGCAGCATCAACGGTTTCCACATTTCGGCCCGCAATGCGTTGGTGGCAGCGCGGGCGGCTCAGGCGAGGGAGGACATGGACCAAACGGCTCAACTCCGCTCCCTGGCTGAGGAAATGCGCCAGATGGCGGACAATCTCGCGGGCAACGCCGACCTCAACGAGTGGATCGCGGCGCTCAACTTGGCAGCCGAGTTCGACCTATTGGCGGATCAGGTGGCGGGGCATGAGTGATCATGTGTTCGGCAATCAGTTGACGCAGATAGATCAGCTCCGACAGATGGCTGGTCCTGCCGGAGTGCAAATACACAGTGCGCAAGAGGGTCACGTGAAGCCGCAGGCGGTTTTCAGCCATCTCCTCGACGACCAGTTGCTTATAGGCACGGGCGGCCTCTGCTCGTGCCAGCAGTCGCCGGTTGCGGTCGATCAGTTCGTCCGCACTGGCCATGTACGACAACAACGCATCGGCGCAGGCTTGGGTGCGGCGTGCAAGGAAAAAAGCAGCGGAAGCGAACCTATCGGCGCCCAGGCAGCGACATGGCGGGACGTATCGCCACGCCTGCGATCGCTTCCCCATACTCCAGGGGATCCCAGTGCTGAGGCAATTTTCGCCTGGCCATTCTGCTGCAAGAAATGCAGCGATATTGATTAGGTTGTGCAATTTCCGCGGTGGCTCGCCCTTCGTTGGGTCCATCGGTGGACGACATTGCCTTACTCTTAAAGCGCGCCCGTTGGTATCGAAGGCTGGCGAGCCGGGAGGATGAGCAGACCAGGGCGGATCTGCTCTACTTGGCCGAACAGTATGAAGTGCTGGTGCGTGACATGGAGCGTGGCGGCCCGCAATCCAGTGAGCAGTGAGAAACCGCTCGCTGTCATCACGCGTTCCTCGCCTGCCGCGCCCTCGGAGGGATCGAGGATCGCGGCCGGTCGGCGGGCCACATTTCATTGTCACCTGGAAGGCCCGCCGACCGTCGGCCAAATCCCAGGAAGCGCTGCAACGTCCAGTTGCTTCCCGTGCAAACCCTAAAGGATGTCACTGTGATCCGCGCCAAGGTTGGTCGTGCGCGCGTGGTCCCGTTCGGGCGGCGGTCGCCCGAGCCAGGGTAAACCATCTTTCAGCCGCCGCGCGAGGGGCGAGGGCAGGGACCTTCAGCCGACCGGCCGGATCTCACTCCTGGCCGCCTGTGCGGCGAGGGGAACAAGGCCCAGCGGTGCGATCACCGCGACCAGCGAGCAGCAGCAAAGAATAGCCATAGGCCATGGAACGCAGCGACTGTCGTGACCCATCCATTCACGAATGTTCGATATGCACTGGGGAAAAAGCCCCCCCAAAGTTCGATGCGGCGTGCTTGGCAATGCGTAACTAAGTCTGATTCGCGGCGCATGGTGCGCGGCAAAAGTGATAGCGAAACTGGCGGTGCCATGGGATCCCCGCCCATGGGCCGCCCCTTTTCCCGCAATTGTAGTGCGCACCGGTTGATAAGCCAGAGGCGAGCTGGGACAGTTGACCAGATCCCATACCAATGGGCTTTAGCTGACTGGCTTCCTGCGAGCGCCTTTCCGCGGCGGTTGGCCGACGGATAGCACTGGCTCCGCCGCTGAGTCGGCCTCCGCTTCGGCGGCCATTTCCTTGCCCACCTTTCGGATACCCGCCTGATAGCGCTCGACAATGGCATTCATGGCATCACCAAGGTCGCGCAGCACATGCCAACGGTCGGCGACCTGCACGGCGTCTGGCGCACCCTGGCGGATTCCATCGGCATATGCGCCGGCGCGGTCGCGTGCCACGATCTCAACGCCAGGATGCTCTCGAAGCCAGCACGCGAGCGTCTCGGCCTGCCGATCGGACAACAGATCCGCAACGCGGTTCTGCTCCAGATCGACCAGGATCGATCCGTAACGATGACCGCGCCGCCAGGCCCAGTCATCCACCGCCAGCACACGCGGCGGGTGCCGCGATGAAGCATCAGGCTCGTTTGATGAGGCCGTACCTCGTTTGATGAGGCCGTACGCAGCAGCGTGTCGGCGCTCACCGGGGCTGAAATCCGGTGCGCAAGTCGGGCACCAGCTTCGCCACCCAGAGCCAATCCAAGATAGCATTACAGCTGACCAAGCCGATTTGTCCGGCGTGCGCCAACTGACGCATCATCGCGCCGCTCCAGCGAATGCCTGACGACGACATCGTGCATTCACGCACCGGGACCGACGGGCAGATACACGTATGAGGACTCGTCGACCACTTCGACGGCAGATCGCGAAGCTTGCGAACGTAGCAACTATGCACGCGTCTGGAGATCACCTGATCGGTCGTGGACGATACACGCTGCACACGAAGGCTGCGGGGTACGAAGGATAGCGAGCGAGACACGGGCAGGACACCACGGCTGTGACTCCATCTCGTCTCCACGATTCGGCATCGGAGTACAACCCAAATCAGCACGCAATTTGCGGGAGAACCCAGTTCCTGATGTCGCTGGACAGGCGCGAAACCGTATCGGCTTGCCCGTCGGGTCAACAACTTCCTAAAATTGCCGCCGTTATGCTGACCCCTGCTGAGCTTCGACGGCAGTCGATTTGGCTCCTTGCCCATGCGAGAGAGTTGCGGGAGGAAGCCGAGGCCGCGCGACTGCGGTCGGTGAACCGCCGCGAGCAGTCGGCACGGGCCCTGGCATCGGCGAGGGAAATTCGTCGTCTGACCGAAGGCATCGCCCGCCGCTTCACCATTCCCCGAGCGTGACTGGCCACGACGAGACACCGCTGGAGAAGGGCGAAAGACACGTCGCCGAGGCCGAGATGCGGATCGCCCGCCAGAACCAGATAATCGCGGAACTGGATCGGGATGATCATCCACACGCTGCCGCGAGGGCTCGTCGCGTCCTCGCCGTGATGGAACAGACGCTCCAGGTCCTCCGACAGCACCTCAAGATATTGCGTGGTGGCTGACGGCTCCGAGCGCCAGCACGACACCGCGCCGGTAGGCGGCAGCGACGCTGGGGACGGTTATGGCAAATCGCCGCGGTCAACCGTTCGCAGCGCAGTCCGGCGTGCGCGGTCGCGATCTCGCCCCAGCCAATGCCCACAGCACATGCCGAGAAGGAAAATCGCCAGGGCGAGCAGCAGGCCGCCGATGATGACGGTCTCGAACGAGAACCAAACGACCGCGTGCTCCATCTGAGTCACCGCATCGTCGCCGCCTGCTCTCAACGCGAAGCAGCGCCGCTGAGTTTGGGGGCGTTACCGGCGCGCGATGAGTTGATGCGCCCCCGAATGGAAGCTGGTTCCCTTAGGAGATTCGGCGCTCAGATCACAAGCAGCAGCGCATGGAGCGAAAGATGCCGCGTGGCAGCGATCCGGCACCGCCGCGCACTGAGACCCCCGCGGGTTTACGGCAGATGGCTGCCCGCGCCCGACGCCTCGCCACTGGCCTGCTCGATGAGCCGACCATCGCTAATCTAATCGCCTTCGCCGAGGAACTGGAGGCCAGAGCGGCGGCGCTTGAGCCGCCACTCCAAACCTTCACCCACAATACCGCTGCCGCCGTGAAGAAGGCCGAGGACGACGCCCGCCGCGGCTAATCTCCGCCGGTACGGAGTGGTGCTGCTATCGGCGTTGACCAGTCGCTACGCGGCCGAGCTGTCGGGCACGCCGCTGCCGCTTGCTGCAAGGGGACGATTGCGGCTGATCAGCAGGGCTGCCCGCTGGGGAATTGAGCCCTGGGCGGCCACGTCCTTGGCTACACCGGCATGCCGCGCAATGGTTACAGGCTCGGGACCGGCGTGCGCATGATTACCTTCCTCTACAGCCTGTCGGACCTTGCGATCGTGGTCCTGTTCAACTTGGCGACCGCCCTCGCGTTCATCGCCGTTCCGCTGCTCCGCCACAAGCTCTTCGGCGAAGTCGGCGATTCAGTACCCGACTTCGCACGCGCTACGATGACCCCCATCACCGGCTTCACCGGAGTGGTGCCGGCCTTCTCGCTTGTGCAAGCGCAGGGCAATCTGCGTGCTGTCCAGAAGACCGTGAGATGGAGGCCTTGCAACTGAACCAACGGGACCGGCTGGCAATCAGCTAGGGCCCCGAGCTCACTCCAGTGCGCCAGGCTGCACGCGACTACGCCCAGTCGGTGGTCGGCGACGAGTGGTCAAGGCTTGCGAGGCACAGCTACAGCCCCCGTTTAACGGAGTTGTTCCGCTTGCTCTCTCAACGTGTAATGAACGTTCAGCCAGCGGCCGCGAGAGAAAACGTCATTTATAGCGATCTTGTGCGCATGACGTTCAGTTGGCGGAAAGTCGTCAAGAGCGGCTGGCGGAAAGTGAACTCGCGCTACCACCGATCTTTTGGGAGGTGATCGGTTCACTAACTGTATTGCCTCATCATCTTTGCGGGGTTTGTGAATGCGCGCCACGCAATGTCGCTGGGTGGCCTGGGAGCCGGAGTGGCACTGCTCATCTGTCTGGTGGTCATCTTCGATCAGCCATTCTTGGGTGATTCGTCAGTGACGCCGACCCCCATCGTCAAGGCCATTCAGATGATGGATGCGAGGTCCTCAGCTGCGGGGTTTTCCTGAGAACTTGTCACGCGCTTGGGGCCGGTCTTCTGGGGTAGGGAACCTCAAAATCACTCATGTCGTTACGTCTCCCATGATAGCCAAGGCAGCGGCAGCGGGGGTCTTGCTCTCCGGGATGGCCTCTCTTTGCTACGCTCGTGCTGAACCTACCCCGCACGATCCGAACCTTCCCACTGTGAAGCCGGAGGCGCTTCAGCGGTTATCGGACACGCGCGTCCGCCAACAGATCATGCAGGAAAGCCAGGCCAGGTACCTCGGACGTTGCGTCTGTCCGTATCAGGTCCGCGACGCCAAGGGCCGTTCCTGCAAGGGTCGGCATGAGCTGGTTGAATCTAAGCCACGGCCAATTTGCTATCCCGAAGAGGTCACACCAGCGATGATGAACAATTGGCGGCGGCAACACGCTAAATAGAAGCCCCATGGATGTCAGAATGCCGAACCATGGCCGCCGGTGATGGCCGGACATGCCGGCACTCTGACCTAGGTTGAAGGGCAGCCTGGGCGAGATGTGACATGTCAAATGGACTGCCGAAGTTCGTGATCGTCGGAGGGGGCTTCGGCGGCATCGAGACTGCAAAGGAACTGCGCCGTGCCCCGGTTGAGGTCACCCTGGTTGACCGGCAGAATCACCACTGCTTCAGCCGTTGCTATATCAGGTCGCGACTGCGGCGCTCTCTCCGGCCGATGTTAGCATGGCCGATCCGGCACATTCTTCGCAAACAGAAGAACGCGACGGTGCTGATGGCAGAGGTCCACGCCATCGGTACCACCAAGCGACAGGCGGAAACCCATTCAGTGGGCATCCCCTATGACTATCTCGTGGTGGCTGCCGGCGCAGCCCATTCCTATTTCGGCCACAACGAATGGGCCGAAGTGGCGCCTGAGTGGCAATTGCAGCACCGCTACATGCAGGTTGAGGCGATGGCAGAGTTGTTCAGCCCAGCAAACGAGCAAAGGCAACTCCCATCAGCAGCATGACGCCGGATGGAACCAGGCAGCTCACATCGTGCTCTGCAGTGACCAGACTGCCGTGTCGACGGCACCTATGCCAGGCGCTCGACCGTGGCGTCGCCGTCAACGTCCCGCAGCCGCGCAGCGGTGCGCCAAAGGCGCATGACTTGATGGCGGCGATCGCGGTCGCAGCACCATAACCTGTGCCGTCCATCGCACCAGTGATATGCTGACCACCAGTCTCACGGCGCCGATGCGTCAATGAGCAATTTCACTACACCACGAATCTACACCTGCTTGACGGACGCGACCAACGTCAACCCGACACACTATCAGTGCTATTCGGTGGAGGCGCCCACCAGCGAAACCACCTTGAAGCTGCTGCGCGATCAGTTCGGTGTTTCCGAGCAGGTTAAACTCGGCCGGGCGGTCATGCTTTGCGCGCCCACCATTAAGAATAACCTGCTGCCTTGGGACCGGATCACCCACTACCTGTGTTACGAAGACAGGAATGCCGAGCCAGCGAACCGCAAAGCCCGGGTCATCGATCAGTTGACGAAAGAGACCGGCATTGAACTCGCAGTGCAAGCACCTACAGTGCTGTGCGTGCCGTCGCTCAAGCGCCTGCAGCAGTAGCCAATCACGCATCGAGGTCACAACAACGCTGCACCGTCGGCGTCCTATTCGTTACTGCTGTCGATGGCTCCGAGCAGCGATCGCGTTGCTTTCCCGAAACGTCGCGGTGCCTGGGCAACGGAGGCGCTCGGCAAGGTGGGCAAACTTCAGCCGGCGTCGGTTGGAGTTATGCTGGATCAGTGGCGCGTCATCATGGCGGGCGCCAAGAAAAGGCGCCCCTCATAGGGGCGCCTTAGGCGGAGCCAATTTGTTTTTGTTGACAGCTCCGCCACGGCCCGGGATCTCGGGTGGAAGGAAACGGAGCTGTCAACCCAAACCTTAGACCCCTTTATGGCAGTTAGGTTGCAGAGATGTGTCGATCCGATAGCAAAACTAGCCTACTGTGGCAAAAGCGCACCAGCAAGGCGAGTTCTCGGGTGCGGTCGCGGCTGCGCCGGCTGTTCCCTGGCATCGCGAACACTGAGCAGCGCGAGAATACCAACGGACGATCGATTTGTCGTTGATACCGCGCACGGGACCGTAGCGATCATTCGTTGAGGTCGTGAGGCCCCCCACCCCGCCGAGCTCTAATCCTCCGGCGCTGGTTATATTTGTCGGCAGATACAGCTCCAGACCAGTAACAGCTGGAACGACAAGCTGTGCGGATTGCAGCAGTCGGCGGCGTCAATCACGCTATCCTATCGCTGTGGAACCTTTAGTGACTTTGGCTTTGCGCAGTTCTGATCGCTGTCAGCACCCGTTCGGGCGTCAGCGGCGTCTCATTGACTTCGGCGTCCAGGACAGCGAGCGCATCGCGCACTGCGTTCGCGATTGCCCCGGGAGGAGCGACCGCACCACCCTCTCCCATTCCCTTCATCCCGTATTCAGTCGCAGTCGCCGGCGTGTGCAGATGTCCAATCTGGATCATCGGCAGTTCATGGGCACCAGGCAGGTGGTAGTCGAGAAAGCTGGCGGCCAGTGGCTGTCCACCAGAATCATACCGAAGTTCCTCGTCCAACGCGGTACCAATCCCCTGAACCACGCCGCCGCGGATTTGACCCTCAACGAGTGCGGGGTTGACCATTGTCCCGCAGTCCTCGGCAACGGCGAAATCGAGCAGATCGACTACGCCGGTCTCGGGATCCACAGAGACAACCGCGCCGTGTGTGGCATACGAGAAGACGCCTGTGCTGATGCCGGGCTGATAGGTCTCCGTCACATCCAGCAGAGGCTCAACGCCAGGCGGCAGCTCATGCATGCGCAGATGGGCAATAGTTGCTATCTCGCCGATCGTAACGGAGCCCGTCGGCCCGTGGACGGCACCGCCCTCGCAGCGGGTCTCCGATAGTTCGCATTGCAACAGGTGAGCGCCGATGCGGCGTAATTTGTCACGCAGCGTGCGGCTCGCGCGCGCCACAGCACCACCAGACATCACCATACTACGTGACGCAAATGTGCCGAAGCCGAACGCTGTGCTTTCAGTGTCGCCGTGCCGAACCGAGATACGTTCTGGGTCGATGCTCAATTCCTCGCAGGCGATCTGCGACAGCGCCGTCTCCAGGCCCTGGCCATGCGACTGGATCCCGACCATCAACATGGCGCTTCCGTCGGGCAAGATACGGGCAGTACAGCTCTCGAAGCCCGGGATGATCGAGGCACCGCGCGCGGCAAACTCAGCAGCGCCATGCGCCGTCTGCTCTGTGAAGCTAGAAAACCCTACACCGATCAGACGCCCGTCCAGCTCACCCTGGCGCTGCCTCGCACGGACAGCCGGCAGGTTCAGCAACTTGGCACATAGCCGCACGCTACTGGCATAGTCCCCGCTATCGTAGTGCATACCGGTGACCGAAGTGTACGGCATCTGCTCCGGGGCGATCATGTTCTCGATCCGCACTTCGACCGGATCGCGGCCAGCCGCGCGAGCCACTTCGTCGATCGTGCGCTCGATCGCGAAGCACGCTCCTGGCCTGCCGACGCCCCGATAAGGCCCGATCGGCGTCTTGTTGGTGGCCACGGTGCAGATGTTGGCGCGGTAATGAGGGATCCTGTATGGGCCAGGCAGGGACCGAGCCGCCATGTTGGCCTCCTGATACGGACCCTGCGGCCACATCCCGTAAGCGCCGGCATCAACAGTGATGTCGCAATCGATGCCGAGAACCTGCCCCTGCCGATCGGCATAGGCAGTGACCCGATATCGATGCTCGCGCGAATGAGCACAGGTCAGAAGATGTTCGCTGCGTTGTTCGATCCATCGCACCGGATGGTCCAGCCGCAGCGCCAGCGCGGCCAGGACAATCTCTTCCGGATACAGACGCGCCTTTGGCCCAAAGCCACCGCCCACGTCTGGCGCGATGACCCTGATACGGTGCTCCTCCAGACCCAGGAACTCACCCAACGCAACGCGCATTGTATGGGGTGTCTGGGTCGAGGCGTAGACCACCACTTCGTCGAGCCTATGATCGCGATAGGCGAGCGCCCCGCGGCATTCCATCGGGGCACCCGATTGTCGGCTGGTGCGATATTCGCGTGTGATGGTGATGTCCGCAGCCTGTTTGGCGGCTTCGATGTCACCGCCGGTAATCGTCCGCTCCTGATAGACATTGTCCCCAAAGTACTCGTGCACGAGAGCCCGACGATCGACGCGAGCGGCATCCATGTCGAGCACTGGGTCGAGCGGCCGATAGTCCACTATCACACCTGCGGCGAGGTCTTCGGCTTCAGCGCGGGTTGGCGCAACACACGCTGCAATGGCCTCTCCAACATAGCGGACTTTGTCAGTGGCCAACGGTGGCCATGCGGGCGAGCGAGCGCCAACGGCCTGCGTCACCACCCGGATCGGCTTAATCCGCTGCAGGTCACTCGCAGTGAACACCTTCCCACGCGCCTCGGGCGGAACCGAGATCGGCCCAATGTGGGCGTGTGCGTGCGTGCTGCGCACGAACACCACCTCTTGCATGCCACGCATATCGATGTCAGCGACGAACTGGGCTCGCCCCCGCAAGTGACGATCGTCCTCTTTGCGCCGCATCGACGCGCCAACGCCATGGTGCTGAAGCGGGGTGCCTTCATCTGCCACGAGGATCTCCCCAGCTGGGACGTGACTGCTGAGGATGGGCCCACAGGTCCCAAAGGACAATGGAATTCGTTTTAGCGACATCGGGGGGCCACACTGCGTTCAGTCGTCGACACCGCCAACGACTGAACGCATCGACCATGTCGTTCTTTCGTGCCGACCGCACCTGCAACAGCGGCGACTTGAGCGCTGTGAAGGCGGACGGAGTGTCTGGCGCTATTTCAGCAAGGTTACATGGTCGTCTGCCTCCCAGCCCCCGACGTAGCCATAGCCATCAGTAACGCGCTTTCCGGCGGTCAGCCGGAACTGATAGGCGCAGGTCTGTGGCGGAAAGGTCAAGGGTGCATCGATCCAGGTGTCAGGCGTCCCCTGCCAATTGCCCCCCGGATAGCCGACGGAGGCCAGGCCAACCGACTGGTTCATGCCATAATACGCCGTCACGTTGTAGCTGTACAGATCGCCCGGCGCGTCGAACGCCTTGATGTGGATCTGCACCGCCGCCGGCGGCGCTGTGATGTTCACGATGTCGCAGGGTGCGATGTCGTGTCCCTTGTAGCGCAGGCCGATGATCTGAACATCCGGCGCAGCATTGTCGATCAGCAATGTTAGAGTCTGCGCCGGGGAGGCGACGGGCACATTTGCTGGATTGAAGAACTCCACTTGGAACTGATGAATGCCATTGACCGCGCCCAGCGTGTTCCATTGCAGCAACAACTTCTGGATCGAGTAGTCGTCCGCCGGATTGGGCAGCGGATACATATCGCTCGCGTCGGGTCCGAAGGATTCGAGCACCGAGGTCGCGCCAGTCCAGTGATAATTGGTCCACCCCTGCCGGAAGTTGGCGAACGGACCGGCGGTGCCCAGACGGTGGAGGATGCGATATTTGCGCGCCCCGCTGCTCCAGAGGCTATTCAGGGTCACGTTGTTTCCCAGCACGTTGAGGATGCCGGTGAAGGCCGCGTTCTGCACGTGAGGCACATAGGTCGGGGCAGTTGTCGCTCGGCCGCCGGCGTCGATCGTGGTGGCTGGGATGTTGCCCACTCCACTCATCATGACGCCAGCAAGCCCGCCGAATGGATCGCTCGGCCCGAGTGCGAACATGAGGTCGTGGAGGTTGGCGAAGCTGCTCGCAAAGCCGGCGGGGGAATCGTCGTTGAACGCAGGCGTGGACGATGCAACGCGCACGCCGAAGGGGAGGGAAATCGGCAGGCTGCCAAGCGTGACCCCGATTTCCGCAAGAGGGATACGGATCAGCCAAATCCGGTGTGGGGTTGCGGAGGCTGGCGAAGCACCGAAGATCTGGTGGGCTTCCGCAAGCGATGGCGGCGGCTGAAGCCCTGTCCAGCTTCCCGCCCCAAGATAGTACTGACGCCCAATGCGGATTGGTAGCGTCGGGAAGAGGCCGTAGTTGATGTCGACGTGCGGTGTGATCGCGCGGTTACGGTCTACATCGAAGGTAAGCCAGAAGTAGTCCGAAGTGCCGGGGCTGTCGCCGTTGTCGCCAGTCAGGTCGAGCGCGATGTAGGCGAACTGATTGTCGTTCTTCACCAGCAGCGAGCCCACGGGCAGGGCTAGGCTGCCGGCGCCGGTCCAGTCCGCGGGGACAAATCCTGCCAGGACATTAATTGGGGTTGTCCAGACGCTGCGTGCGATTGCCATGTGATGTCTCCCATGCTGCCGGCTTGGCCGTCGTTATGCCGCCTTTAGCAGATGGTTACGGAGCCGACGTAAGAGTGCCGTGAATTCGCCGTGCGCCGTCGATCAGCATCCGCGGAACCACGCATTCACGCCCATTCACACCGAGCGAGCCCGATTTCTGCGAACATCCGAGCTCGGCAAACATTCGATGTCACCGGCCGCTGTCCATTACGCTTGGCGGTTCCGCCTGAGCGGATGTGTAGGCCAGGATTTTTGCCAAACGGATCAGCGCTCTGGAACCGCCCGTCTCAGCTCCCGCAGGCGAACCAGCTGTGGCATTGGCTACTACCAAGTTTGAAAGAGCTTTGCAGTGAATACGCTCCGTTCCTGGCTGCATCTAGGGCTGCAAACGGCCGTATAGCCAGTCATTAGAGCGAGGATACGCGCATTAAAAACCTGCAGGCTTATTTAGCGGCTGAAATTCAAGAAGGCCGGCCCGCATATGTGCAAGTTATGCGTGTGTAAAAATCCAATTGACTCTGCCACTGCCGGGTGCCTAGCGTGGCCTCGCGAAAACAAATACAGGGGGGTTCACACCATGCTGTTCAGCATCACGTGCGAGTACACGCCCGCTGCGCTCAATGCCATGCGGGAGAATCCGTCGAGCAGCCGGGCAGAGGCAGTGTCCAACCTTATCGAAGCTGCTGGTGGGAAGCTGGTTGCTGTCTACTTCAGGAACACCAATGGTCCAGGCGCGCAGGTGATCTTCGATGTCCCTGATCCGCAAATGGCAACGGCCATCACCAGTGTCGCGGTACAAGGTGGCGGCGTGCAGAACGTCAGGGTGGAACGGTTCTTCACGCAGCAGGAGGTCTTCGAGGTTCGTGAGAAAGTGGCGAAGATTCGTGGTGCCTACAAGGCGCCGGGGCAGTAGAGAGTTCAGAGGGCGGCAGAAGCCGCCCTTTTTCGTTTTAGACCAGGCCCGACCGCCATCGCCACGGCGACCCACCGCGGTGCCTCACGTTTCCCTAAGACTTCGCTGAACTGAGCGCCCGAGCATGCCCCAAGCTCCGGCGAACAACGCCGAAGACGCTCGTCGGCGCATTCTGTAAGCAAGCTGAACTGCCGATCTAGTGTAACTCCGGTCCTCAAACCTCAATAGGTGAGTGCCGCGGCTGCCCGGAATCGGCAGGTCAGTCTTGGCAAAGATCGGCGGTGACGGTCTAAAGGAGTTGGCTAGGGCCGTGGCGTCTCTGACTGCTCGATGAGGTTCCTCTGTTTTGGTGGACACGGGTTAGGACATACGCTGGCGCTTCGAGTTGTTCTGGTTGCGCTGGAGTCAAATAGCCGATTGCCGAGTGCAGGCCGCCTGCCATCCGAGTGATGATTAGGCCTAATGATGGATGTCATGCGGCGATCGCCATTCGCAACGCGTTGAGGGTCAACACCTGCGGGAGGTCATTTCCAGTTCGATCGCCGGTTGGCCTTCATTGTGCTGCGCCCCGCCAGTTACGTTGATGCTTCCCAGCGCCATGTCGGACGCCTCGTCTGGTGCTGATCGTCGCTCCCATCGCGCATCTGTTTTTGCCCTAGCCTCACATCGTCATATCAGCGACTCTTCTCGCAACTCGTGGTCGGCCTACGGACACGGGAACCCAGACCAGGAGTTAGATCCATAGGATAGGGGACAGCGATGCGGGGTCGCCGAGTTGCACTATCGCTGCCGCGCCGGCTGCTCACCGACCTGTCGCACCTCTCGCGCGGCTTTCCGCGGGCAACGCTGGTGACCCGGATCAATGTCGCCGCCCTGATGGAGCCACGCGACCAAGCGCGCATTCCGTGGCCGGTGGTGTTCGCCAAGGCGTATGCGCTGGTTGCGGCCCGGTCGCCACCGTTGCGCCGGGTGTATGTGAAACTGCCCTGGCCGCACCTCTACGAATTGCCGCAGAGTGTGGCCAGCATCATCATCGAGCGCGATTGGCCGCACGACGGTGACAACGACGAGAAGGCGCTGTTCCTCGGCCGGCTGAAGGCACCCGACATTGCCACCTTGCCCGACCTGGCGGCGCGCATGCTGGCGCACAAGACTGCGCCGATCGACAGCATTGCAGATTTCCGCCGCGCTCTTGCGATCGCCCGGCTGCCGCTGCCACTGCGTCTGCTGCTGATCTGGCTGAGCCTCAATATCGGCCGGCAGGTGCCGAACTTCATGGGCAGCTTCGCGATCTCTGCGTTAGGTTCGCACGGCGCGGCGATCGTCGACACGATTCCGGTCTGGTCGAGCTTCCTGAACTACGGCCCGATCGCGTCGGATGGCGGGGTAGACATTTACCTCTCGGTTGACCACCGGGTGATCGACGGCGGGCCGGCCGCCCGCGCTATCCGGGCGCTGGAGGCCGCGCTGAACGGTCCCGTGTTGGACGAACTGCAGGCCCTGGCGTCGACCCAAAAGACGCAGTGCTCTCGGCGTAACTTGCGAGCGGATCACGGGCGCCGCAGCCTTCGAGCCCAATGATGAACCACTCCAGACCGAACGGATCATCAGCGAATTGGATGGCCGAACTCATTGTCGGGCAAGTGAAGCGTAGTTGGCATGGATGCCCAGGCACGAAGTGAGACGCTGACCGGTCGCAATCACACTCTACGAAACGGAGCAGCCGCTACGCGCGCTTACGCGTCGCGATTGTTCGATGGACGCCGGAGCAGTTCCCCTGATGATATAGCAGAGGCCGAGACTGCTCGAGTTCGGCGAGCGATCAGGATCTCCGTTTTGCTGGAGACGGTTCTGGTCTTACTCGTCACTGGCTCGATGCTGGTGTTCGCTTATCTGGCGCGCGACTCGCACCGGCGGGTTGAAGCCGATGCGATGCTGGCTTCTATCGACCTGACCCGCGCCTTCACCGAGATCGCGCGCAATCTGGCCTCCGTAAAGCTGGCTATGGAGGCTACGGTCATGGCTTTGCAGATACCCAACATCTGGAACACCGACCCGGAATTGCGCAACGCGGCGTTGTTCGGTTCGAAGGACCTGGTGCGATGGCAACGGAGCCATATTATTCGACCAAGGAGCTAAATGAAGGCTCGGGACTGGGTCTGGCTATGGCAAAGGGCTTTGTCCAGCAATCAGGGCGGCTCTGGACATCCAGACCGAGCAGGGCGTCGGCACAACGGTTTCGCTGTGGATCCCGACGAGTCGCGATCCAGGGAGCAAGGCATAAGGCTGATTTCGCCCGTCGTCCGTATCGAGACAATACTTTTGCGGCCGAGACCTGGCCATGATCTTCGGGGCCGTTCAGAGGTTATACGCTTGAATCTAAATCAGAATAAAACCATCGCAGCAGCAGATGGTCTGACATTGCAGGTGCTTGGACCGGGCAGACCGCACATCACATTACTTTCCTTGCCCCTACGCAAAGATTGCTGTATCAATTCCATCGGTCTGATTCGGTACTCAACTTTTGGGGCGAGTATAGGAGCCAGTGGGCCAGCAGAGCTTTGAGTGACTGTCTGCTGTTCCTGCAGCCTTCATTCGTCGCCAGGGGTAGAGCGGTGAGGCGATGGCACTCTACCGGGCCTTCCTGATGACCGAGGACGAGCGCATCGCCGCGTTCCATTTGCTCGAATCCGTAAATGACATGGTCGTAATGGAAGAAGCGGCCGGCATACGCGGCTGCTGCTCGTTTATTGAAGTCTGGGAAGGGGCACGGGTAGTGGGCCGTGTGCGGCCTGCCGAGCAGCGCGCGCAGGGAAAACAGGAACGCGAGCTGCTGGCTGAAGCGATGGAGCAGATGGGACAGGCGTTCGCGATCTTTGACAGCCGGGATCGCTTGGTCACGTTCAACCAACGCTATTTGCAGGTGCGTTCGGGAATTGGCGTCGAGGTGGTGCCGGGCCTCGCGTGGCTTGACCTGGTGAAGGCGAGTCTAGATCGCCACTTGCTTCCCGAAGCCATTGGACGGGAAAGGCAGTGGCTGGACTGGCGCAAGCGGGTGCGAGGCGCCTACTCCGTGCTACGTGAGTTGCCAGATGGCACTGTCTGGCAAGTGGACGAGCGGCGGATGCCGAGTGGGGTCGTCGTGGTCTGGACCGATGTCTCCAAGCTATTTGGCCGCACCCGCGATGAACTGCTGCTTCCAGGCACGGCGCCCGATGGGCGGTCTCGGGACTCACGCGACCCGGCGAGTGCTTGCGCCGGGACGCGGGTCTAGGCCGTTACCGACTAACGTCTTTCTACAAGTTTCCGGCGTGTCGGCGGCTGAAGCTTTGGGAACGGTCTGACTGGGGCTGACGATCTTGCGGAACTGCGGGAGGGCTGAGCCAGGCGGTTCGGCGCGGCCGTGGCACCGGCTGAACCTATGACCTCGCTAATGCAACAGCACCGCGGTGCATACGGCCCATATGGCGAATAGGCTAAGTGCCGCTCCAACAACTGCCAGGTGGACGCGCATGTGGTTTCTCCTGCCACTGTCTGCGACGTATCCACACCATGCAGCCCCGCCTGCGGCCTAAGCGTGAAACGAGCGGTCCCGTGCCATAAAAAGAGCAAAAAGAAGGGCGCGTCCGGGAAGTCCGAGCGCACCCAAGTATTCGGGGAGGTAGTTAATGTGGAGATGTATCAGTTACAGAACATTTGCGCGCGCGAGGCAGCGAAGCTAGCCGCGTATCGCGCACGGCTATCGACGCATTGCAGGGCCAGAAAAGCGCTGGCGTCGCTGATCGCGGAACGCTGCCCGAATCGACCTCAGTATCGTATCGTCGCGCTGCCGCGTCGCCAAGCCGCGGTGAAAGTCCGCAACTGCCGGTCCGCACTGCGTCAGCATAGCGGGCAAGAATGAGTTGCCGCCTCGGGTCGCCACGCCTGCGGGAAGGCTCCTAAACTTGGAGGACACTAAGCACATGCTCACGCGCAAGGCTCTCTTGTTCGCTATCGTCCCCGTTGTCGCCGACTGGGCGACCTCGGCCGCCCTCGCCCAAACTGCGGGAATGAATCGCCGCCAGGACCGCCGTGGCGACCGACAGGACTGCCGTCAGCAGGAAGGGCTCGTTGGCGCGGACAAGCGCAACTGCAAACAGCAAGGACGCCAAACACGGAGTAGTTGAGGCGCACTTGGCGAGGGTGAAGCGGTCCTGAGAGCATCCTGGCGCTGCCAGCACTGCGGTCGGAAAAGCCTGCTCCGGTTCCCGTGTAGTAAAGACGATCGCGCCGGCTACGCGTGTTGCGGCCTCGTTTGCATTCTCAACGAAGCGGACCGGTGAGACCGGCGTGTCATTAATTGAGCCAGATGACGCTGCAGCGAGGTGGATGGCAGCCAGAAAGGTTGCGGCTGGTTTGTCGTAGCCGGTGGCGATAGCGCGGAACGGTACAGTGACGAATTTCGTTCCGATTTGCCCTAGGCTAGTTCAAGCTCCAGTTCGCGTGGCAGCGCGAACTTACCCGCCTCGTGCTCAAAGACGCTCTTGCTGATTTCGTGGGATCGGTGGGCGACTCCAAGCCACTCTTGCGCCATTTGCTGACAGGCCCTGGCAAGGAGCAGATATCGCTGCTGGTTGGTCTGTTCCCAAGCCTCACGCCATTGCCGTGAAACAGCGGCGGCACGCTCATATTCCTGCCATGCCGTGAGGCGCTTCGGCTGGGCCGGCGGTCGCGCTCTGTGACGGATATCATCGTCCATCGGGGATCTCTTCCTTTCCCCTAAAGAAGTGTCCCCATTGGTACCGTTGTTACCGGTTTGTTGCAATCCACACTACCGTGAGTTGCCGCTTCCGAACGGGTGGGGCAGATTGGAAGCTTCAATCGCCGCGATCGTTTCTCGATGTAAGCTATTGGTATACCTAGGGTGCGAATGTCCCTAGGCTGTTGAAAAATGTCCCTAGGCTGTTGAAATAGGAAGGGCGGCGTTGCCTGCCTTGAACCCGTAGGCTCGGGTGTCGACTCGACGACGAAAGGGCAACGGGATAGCAGTGCTGCCGCCTCTTTATCTCGGATGGCTCGAAGGCGCTGATCAAGGCGATCCGCCGACCTTCGGTCGGCACACGCCAAACGGCGGCCAAAGCATCTACACGCGTCGGTGCGCGCGGCGCTGCGCCAAGGCGTGGCAACTGAACGATGCCGAGAAAGCCCAGCGACTGCTGCAATTTGGCGCGTCGGCTGGAGCAGATGGCGCCGGGCGTTTCTGACAGCATCCTTGAAGGGCTCGATGAGATGCTGACCGTGATCCGGCTCGGCCTGCCGTCATCGCAGCGCCGGCAGCCGGTTGCGCCGCCGCACAATCAATGGACGACGTCCTGCCACGCTATGTCATGATTAACAACCGAAAGTCCCTCCTAGGCTGCGGTAGCCGCAACGAGACCGAGGAAGGCGCCTTGGGCACGATAGGTTGCATCATACCGCCACCCCGTCGATTCCAGAAGGTCGGCGTACTCGGCACTCGTGCGCTCGCGTCCTGTGCCCCAACAAATCATGTGGATGTCGAAGAGTTTCGAAAAGTCAGGCTGATCCGGTCCGGGGACAATGAAGTCAGCGACGAACAAGCGACCCGACCCAACGACCGCCTTGCGCGCTACCCTAAGGATTTGCCTGCACTCCTCGTCACTCCAGTCATGTAGGATCGATTTCATGAAGTAGGCATCAGCCGGCGGCACCTCGGCGAACATGTCCCCGCCGACATATCTACACCGCT
>JAMXLO010000133.1 GCA_024280945.1 Acetobacteraceae bacterium | reverse complement strand
CCCTTCGACACGACACGAATGACCGAGTCCATCGCGCGGTCAACCAGGGACTGCGCTTTGAGAATGATCGACTGTACGGTGGACGCCGGGTCGCCGATGCCGATCAGGCTCGCAAGGAAGCCGATAGCGACTGGGATCGCCTTGGCCAGGGCCGTCTCTACGCGGGCAATGGCGTTGGCGAGGCGGTTGCTTGCGATCTCCGCTATCGATTCAACCACTGCACTGACCAGATCAGCGACTTGACTGGCGCGGGTGATAAAGAACTTTACAATATCATAAATGGCCTTGCAGGCAGCGAAGAATGCGGAGGCAGGGGTCAAGAGCTTCAAGATCCAGCTGATACCCGCCGTGATCACGCGCTCCTTGATGAAGTCAACGATCGCGTCGAGCACCATGGTTTTCAATTCACTCAAATGCTCCTGTACGACGCGCAGCAACCCGCTGATTCCCTCGCTCTTTATGATCCGGAAGATCTCGACAGCATGCTCCATCGTCGCGACGACAGGTTCTCCAACGATGTTGACTGCACGCGCCCGGAAATGGCTGTAGTCGATATGGAGGGTTTGCAAGACCAGTCTGGTGATGCTGGGAAGGTCGAGCTTATCGGGCAGCTCGATGCCAGCCAGCTCTGTCTTGCCGAACAGCCAGGTGATCAGTCCCTTCTCCAGGTGTTTGCCGATGTTGCCAACAAAGTTGCTGATACCCTTGCCGACGCCGGAGACGAGGTTTTCGAGGAATCGGATGGGATGACTGATAATGTCGCCGATGACTGAGACTGCGCGTGAAAGTATGCTCAATAGCATATCTTTGAACGCGAGTATCTTTTTGACGAGCCCTACTGTGGCATCATAGATCTTGTCCCAAAGAGACCGGTTTTCCTGCCGCAATCTCTCTTCAGTCGCGAGCATGCGCTCATAGGATGCCTTGTGCTGCTGCGCCAACCGTTCAACCAGGCCGTCACGGCGCTGATCGATCTCCTTGACCATGTTGGCGAAGTCGGCACTCACCTCGCTTAGCGCGGACTCGGCAAGTCCCTTCACTCGGTTGTCGAGGGTCGCCACAAAATTCGTGATCTCTTGTAGGCCATCGGCGACGCAGCGCTTGGCCGTGTCAAGTTTGTCATCTACCAGTGACACGACCGCGTCGATGGCATGGTCGACTTCACGGTTATAGGCGGCCCTGCCAGCTCGCAACGACTCTTCAATGTGTTCGCGCCATGCATCTCCCCACGTCGTCAACCAAGTCCAGGCGCCACCTTTCGCCTCCTTGAAGGCATCGGTGTATGCCGACTCGGCCTGGTCCAAGCCTGCTTTGAAAACATTCTCTGCCCCCTGGTCCATCTCCCGGAGGGTTGCGTTGACCCTCTCAAGAGTCGCGTTCTTGATCCCGACGATCTTATTGGTGATTGCCTTGCGGCTGTCCTCATTCCCCGCAGCTACATCGCGCTGTTGCTTGACGACCAAGCCGATCTGCGACGCTCGCGCGTCGTGCATGCCTGACAAGCCATGCGCAAGCGCCTGCTGCGCCGCGCCCTGTGTGCGGCCGCGGTCCGCAGCCTCCCAAAGCCGATAGTGCGCGTGAGCGGCTGCCTCATGCTTTTGGGCTGTAGACCGCTCGGTGAGCACCGAGGCGAATTCCGGTTCGTTGCCCTCGGCGAGCTGCTGGCTGGTGATGCCGTTCCGCACCATCAACTGGTCGGTGGGTGCCCGATCAGCTGAGAAATCGAGCTGCTCTGCCGGGAGTGGCGGGGGTACGACCGCCGCAACAGATACCGGTGACGGCGGCACTCCGACCGCCTCGGATTCCAATTGCGGCGCATCGCCTGAGGTCTCGGGCGGGTGAACCTCGTGCAGAACCGCCGATTGCAGTGGACCAGTCGCTTTGCCGCGTTCAGACGTCAACTGCTCGCGCAATGCCGCATTCGCCTTGGTCGCCCCTTGCTCCCTGACCTCATCCGCTTCGGATTCGGTCTTCGGCTCGCGCATGTTCTGCTCGATAGCGGCCTTCAGCTTGAGCTTGAATTCATCACGGCTGAGGCCTTTCGCCTTCGCCTCATTCGCCAGATCAGCTGCCACATCGGCTCTTGCCACGGTCTCCCCAGCCGCCGCCCGAATACCCTCCACGCCCGGATGGGTGCCGGAAGCCTGTGCCAGGTCGACGGGTCGGCGGACAGGAGTGCTGTGGACCTTTTGCTTGGCCGCCCGGCCGTGGATCGCACCGATGGTAGGCGCTATCGCTGCATAAGGGCTTGGCGGTGCCTGCTCCGTGGTGTGGGAGCCGGCTTCGCCGTTGGCGCCCTTGCCCGCCGTGCCTGATGCACGGGGGTGTTCCAACGCAACGGCATCATTTCGGTGTCCGGCCAATCCTGTTTGCTGCGCGACCGGCGCTCCGGATGTCGCATGGTGCGCTGGAGTTGCAGATGATACGGGCGGAACGCGACCAGCAGTGATATCTCTGCCTGCGCCCAGGTTGCTCGAACGACCCTCACGCGCCGTGACAACGCTCGCCGTCTCGGCCTGGTGCAACCTCTGGCCGGTGCTGGCTGGGGTCTGCTGATCACGCAGGCTCCGGTTTGCTGGCTCGCCTGCCGCCGACACGCGCGCGGTCTCTGGTGCACCTCCGGTCAGGGTCCCCTGAGGCGAGAGGAGGCCGGTTGCAGCACTCGATGCCGGGCGCGGGCCCAACTGCTGATGCGAAGCCGCGCCCCCGCCCTCCAAGGGCGTTGTCTGCGTTCTAGCTGGGCTCGGGGTGAGCCCGATGAGGGGTGCATCGCGCACACGATAGCTTCGGCTGTCGCGCGCCTCAGGCCTGATCGGTGCCACGGGCGATGCACGGACGGTTACGCCCGGGCTCTGAACCGGCGATCGCCCGCCGTTCGCTGTCGCCAGCGGGATCCTGGCGAACCCCTCGGAGCCAAGCCCACTCCTTGTTGCTATTCGTGAAGCCTCTGGCGGACGTGCCGTTTGTACGGTGGTCTTTGCAGGTGCAATCTGCCGCGTGCCAGGAGTTGCCCGTGCCGGCTCTCGCGTCTGCGTCGCGGAGACAGGGCTGATTGCCATACTGCTGATCAGCCGACAGCAGTCTCGAGCCGACGAATTTCCGAATCAAGGTCTCGCAAGCGACTCTTGTAGGCAGCCTGCTCGGCCGAGGCCTGCTGACGAGCGGTGGTCAGCTGCTGGGTTGCCGGGGAGGCCGCAGCCACCGGGTCGCGCAACGCCAGCGTATCAGCCCGTGCAGTGATGTACTTGACCTGCCGTTCGTCGGCCGCGCCAAGCAACTCCGAAATCAGCTTGTCATCCTCCTGCATCTGGGCTTGCACATTCCGGTAGGCTGCGATCGCCTGCTGCCTGGTCATGGTATGCGCCTCGTACGATGCCTCGATGGTGCGGGTCTCCGCATCTCGGCAGGCGATCAGGTTGCTGATCGCGTTGCTCGAATTGGCTATCAGAGCTTTGTCGTGCATGGCATCCTGGTCGATCATCGCAAGCACCTGCCCCTGGCTTCGTGCGCTACGCCGCTTGGCGTCCAGATAGCCGACCAGACTTCCGGCGAGTGCTCCCGCCGCGGCGCCGATCAGCGCGGACTGCCAGTCACCGCGAGCCAACCCGCCGATTGCTGCACCAGTGACTGCACCGACCGCGGTAGCGCCCAGCACTGTTTGCTCGAAATCCGTACCCATCGCGATCAGCGGCTGACGGGCCGCATAACACACATCATTCGTCTTCTGGTAAGCACTATACTTGTTCGCACAGCCAGGCAGCAGGGACGGCACGAATGCCACTACGAGCGTAGCGGCTGCGCAACGCCGGCGCCAAGAGCCTTTCCCCCGGCGGTTCATTTTGGTGGTTCCTTTTTCAACGCGTCGTAGATCTCCTGCGACCAGGTACTGCGCAACTTATCGGACAAGGCATTCCTCGACGTTGCGAGTGTTGTCGTCTGCCGCACGACGACGTTCTCAAATTCTTCGTATTGCGCCAGGCCGCGGCTGCGAAACGCACGCGCCACCGCGTCTGCCGCGGCATTCCGCTGATCCTCTGGCAGCCGCGCAAGGTCCTGCAATCGGCTCAAATAATAATTGTACGTCGGATGTACAACTGCTTCCAATTCGCCGATCCGATCGCGAATTCGCGCGAGCCAGTCCAGTCGGAATCCGAGATCCTCGGGCCCCAGACGGCAGGCCTTGGTCTTGCTTGTCAGCATGTCGGTCAGCAGCCGATTGGTTTCGCTGCTATGCCGAAGTGCCCGGACATTCACCGCCAGAAGCACAGCCCCTTCCAGGGTCTCGCGGCGTGCTGCTTCGGCCGCAACGTCCAGCTTGGCGTTGCTGCGATCGAGATCGGTCTTGATCGCGTCGAGCTGCTGCCGCAGCTTCTGTTGATCGAGCGAGTTCGCCTGGGCCAGCAGCTCGGTGACTTTAGCGTTTGCCTGTCCGCGATCCGGGTCGGTCGGGGTATTGACCGTCAGCTGTCGCTGCGCCGCCTCGAGCGCCTCGCTTTGCGGCCGATTCTGCAGATCGGCCACATAGCGCAGGTTCGGGTTGGGCGAAACGCCTCCTACGAACACCGGCACCGACAACGCAAAACGCACACCCACCAGCTCGCCGCGCGTCTCGCCATTCGAATCGAAATACGGCATCTCGCGCCGGTGCCCTACATCGATCTTGTCCCTGCTTATCAGGTAGTGGGCGCCTCGGACGATATAGCCACCGGCCTGGCCGTGGAGTTCATCGGGTCTGGTCAGTCGGAAAGGATCGAGGGTGATCTGCTCCACATTGCCAAGCAGATCATAGAGCCCGAGCCGGTTTGGCAGCCTCGTACCGAGCAGGGGTGATTGGGAGTCCGGATTGCTGCTGTCACGCAGCGGCGCGATCTCTTCGATATCCGGCTCCCGCGTCTTACCCGTGCGTTGATCGACGACCTTGTAAAGCCGCATCCCCTGGTCCTGCTGCGCCGCCGCGCCGCCGCGCGCCGCGTACTCCCACTCGGCCTCCGTCGGCAGCCGCAGGTAGGCGGGAGAGCCTTGCTCCCATGGCAGCGCGGGTGCGCGGTGTGCGGCAATTGCCGCGCGATCGCGCGCCAGCAGCCAGGTCTGATACAGCCGCAGCAATTCGTTTGCATCGAACCAGGAGAGCGCGGTGATGGGGCGCACTTCGCCCGGGCGTGCCGCGCTTATCGCATCGGAAATCTTTTGGCAGGAAGCAGCAGGTGGATCCGCGCCAACCTCTTTGATTGCCTGTATCCGGCTCGCCTGCGGCTGGGTCAAAGGGTAGAGCGCAACGTAATACGACCGCCCATTCAGTCGTGAGAGATCGACGGGTTTCTTTGGGTCACGTGGACCTTCGCCTTGATTGAAGCTGCCTGCGAGGCTGGCCACCTGTGGGCCCTCGATCAGGCCGGTGATGGCGTTGTTCAGCTGATCGGGCGGCGGGCTGCCAAGATATACTTTCTGACTGTCCAGCACATTCTTGGCGGAGACGACTACCTTGCTCATCAGCATGTAGCCGAAGCAGGGCAGAGGCAGAGCGAGGCGGTCTGGGAAGGTCTGCGGATCAGCCGGGGTCGGACACGGGGTGGTGGCGGTGCTTGGGTTCCGGGTCCGTGCAGGGTCATCGACCGCGCACCAGGACAGTGGCGCTGCTTGAACAGCATGCGTTCCCGCCCAGAGCAGGCCGAGTGATAGCAGCCACAACTTACTCATAGCGAAGGCCCTCGGCTGGGGCGATGCGTGCCGCGCGCAGTCCGCCATAGGCGGCCGCCAGAACGGTGCAAGCGATCGTTGCCCCTGCGGCGACAGCAATGTGCGACGGATAGAGCCGGAAAATCTCGTCCCCCTGGTACAAGGACGCAGACATCATCCGTTCGATGACTGGTTGGGACAGGAAGGTTGCGGCGCATGACAGCAACAGGCTCAGCAACGCGGCCCATAGGCCCTGTACCACTGGAAACAATGCAATCGCTCCCGCCGGATAGCCGATTAGCCGGAGTAGACTCAGCGAGCGACGCTGGCGCGCAATCGAGGCCCATAGCCCCAATGTGAGCGACATCAAAAACCCTGCCGCGCCCAATGCCGCAAGCACGAGGAATAGATGACCGAGGTCGCGATCGAGCCGCTGCACGGTGTCGATCTCGCCGCCGCGCGTGACGGCTTGCACGCCGCGCTCTGCCAGCCAGTCGCGCAGTGGCGCGACATTGTCGATCGTATCGGCGAACAGCCGGAAGCTGGCAAACCGGCGGTCCCCCTGCTGCTGCCGGGCCTCGCCATCCCCGCCCAGCTCAGGAACGCCGAAACCCTCGCGGTAGTCCTCCGCGACAAGCAGCAGCGGCAACGGCACGATAGCGAGCATGCGGTCACTGGAGATCGCCGGCAGGACGGCACTGACGGTGAGCTTGAGGGACAGCGCCTGCGGCTGATCATCGATCATCCGTCCGATGCGCCCATCGAGGACGGTGCCCTGCGACGCAGCCAACTTATCCGCGGCTGGCCGCGAGATGGCGATATTCATATCGGGAGAGACCGGCTGTGCAGCGAGTGCTTCGGCATCAGCCTCTGGAAGCAACGGATCATGCGGTGCGGTCGGCACCAACTCGGCGTTGATCGCGTCACGCTCTGGGTGTGCCGGGTTTTGCAGACTGATTGTCGCCGCGAGGAAGCGAGTCGTCGGCGACAGGAACGCAACGCCCCGCTGCGCACGTAGCGTCGCAAACCACTGACTGTCGTAGCTGCCTTGGCCGATGGGCTGCAGTATCCGGATGCGAGGATCTCGCTCGAGGCGTTCTCGCATTCCAGACACCACGCCGAATTTCAACCCGAACAATACAAGGAGCGGAGTAAGGATCGCCGCCAGGCCCAGCAGCGTGCAGATCATCGTGGTGCGCTCGTGGAAGAAGGCGAACGTGGCGATGACAGCAGACTGCGTCATGTCACGGATCCGCATGGCTCATCCGTCGAACCGGGCGGTGACCGAGCTCCCCTCGGTCGAGAGTGCCGGCGAGATGCAGCGAAACCCCAGCGCCTCAACTCGGCTTTGGTCATGACTTGCGACGATGATGGTCGCGCCGGCTTCACGACCGAACAACACAAAGCGTTGCATGACATTTGCTGCGTTGGCCGGGTCCAGAGCCGCAGTCGGCTCGTCGGCGAGGACCACGGCCGGCCGATGTGCGAGCGCGCGGGCGATGGCAACACGCTGCCGCTCGCCTACTGACAACGCGTCCGGCAGCTTGTCCAGGTGCTGACCCACACCGAGCGCGTCGGCCACCTCCGCGACCATCGGATTCAGCGGGTCACCGCGCAGCGCGCGGCTGAGGCTGATATTGCGGCGGATGGTCAGGAACGGCAGGAGACCACCAGTCTGCAGTACATAGCCGATACCGTCTCGTCGCAGATGGGCGAGAGAATTGCCCCTCTCGCCTGCCTCTAGCAGCAGGCGGCCGACGTCGATTGACTGCTCCGGCATCGGCGAGAAGAAGAACTTCTCAGCCTCCGCGGGCACGCTCACCATCGATAACAGGTCGAGTAGCGTGCTCTTGCCGCAGCCGCTGGGCCCGATGAGCCCCAGCAACTCTCCTCGGCCGACCTCGAGCGCGCCAACGACCAGATCGAAGCGAGCCGAGCCGGCCACCCGCGTGACCCGCACATTGCGCAGCGCATAAACGGCATCGCTCAAGGGAGAATATCCAGTGGTATCGGCGAAACAGCGTCTCTCGCGCTGGCCTCGGTCGGACCTCCCTGATTCGACGCATCGAGCCGCTTCCAACGGCTCACGTCCGCATCGATGTCCCTGTACAGCCGCACCTTGTAACTGAGTTCGTCGATGAACTCCTGCTGCCCCGTGACCCCGCCGCTCAGCCATTGGTTGCGAGTCATGTCCATGACCTTGCTGTGATACGGGAGCAGTTTGAGATATGCCGGCAGCAGGTTGCTGGCTTCGATCGACTCGACAGGGCCCGGCCGCATCGGCCGATTCGGATCCGAGGCGGTCTGTGCGGCGAGTACCTGCAGGTTCTGGAAGAAGTCTTGGGGCGCAAGCGCCGCCTGTTTGGCTTGCTCGACGATCAGTACCAGGCTTTGCGCGAGTGCACTCAGTTGCGTCCGCGTCAGGAACACCTGCACGTTCAGTGCGCGAACGCGTGGCTTCGCGAGATCGTGGTCGCTCGCCCAGGCGCGAAAGAACTGCGGCGCCGTCACCCCTTTCTTGGCGCCCATGTACTCGGCCTGGGCACGGAAGAGTTCATTGACCAGAGCCGCTGCGGCTGGCGGTTCAGAGCCAGCGCCGCTCTCACCCGCGTCCGATATGTCAGGCGGCCCGATCACATGTCCCGCGGCGATTTCCGCGAGGCTCGCCACAAGCGCATCGCCGTCTTCGTTGAGCGCCTTCCGCAACTCATCGACTGATCCTGCCGGAACCGGCTTGTACTTGGACACGCTTGGATCACCGGTTTGTCCCAGGCGCCGCCACTTGCCCACCGCATAAGCCCGGTTATGCGTGCTGCCCTCGCGAGTCAGCAGGTGGAACGGGAACACGGCAATGTGGCGCGCATTGGCCAATTCCACTACGTTCTCAATGTCGAAATTGCCGAATTTCACCAGCGGGCTGTTGCCTGGCAGCGGGCCGCTGTCGGTCACCATGATCAAAAAGCGGGCCGCAAATGGCTCCCAGTTCAGGTCGTTCAGCGCAACATGCAGCCCAGCGAAGGCATCCTCATCCCACGCCGGAGTGCTGTAGCGCGCCTCAGTGATACCGCCCAGCGCGCGTGCGGCATTCTGCAGCGGTGCATCGGGGTCGAGCGGGGAGAATATCCGGGTGACATATTCGAGCCGCGGCTCCTTTGCCATGCTGCTGCGATATGCGACAACACCGATCGACACCCTATCCCCTATGCCTGTCCGCCCAAGCTTGTCGACGATGCTGCGTGCGAACTCCGCTGTGGCATCGATGTAGGGTCCCATCGACATCGTTGTGTCGAGCAGGAACACCAAGCCAATGCGAAACTTGTCCGGCGCCGGGTTGGGCGTGGGAGGGGGTGTGCGGTTGGACAGGGGTGGCGGGACAGCGTTCGCGCTCGCTACCTGAACGACCCGTACATAACTGCCATCTGCGAGTTGGGTCGGCTTTGCGCTGAGCACCGGGATGACATAGAAGCGGGATTTCTCGTCAACGGCGTTTTCCGGTTCGGTGGCGATAATCGATGGATCTGGGTGGTTTTGTTCGAGTCCCGCGACAATCGCCTGTCCACGCTTCGAGCTGTCGCTCGCTGAGAGCAGCTTTTCGAGCGCAGCCTGAGTATCAAAGAACGCGACGCGGCTCCGCTGCCCATGTGGCGCGTATTGCATAACGAGCATGGTGTGCCAGTCATGCGTGACCTTCTTCGGCAGCCATCCTTCGGGCTCTCCGCGGATCTTGCTGCCAACTTCAAGCCAATCTTCATCGCCCACCTTTGCGCGACCAAAGACGTAGAGGATGCTGAACGTCGGCAGCACGCCAGCGCCTGGCGGCGCGCCGCGGTCGCGGGAAAGACTGGCGCCCGGTAGCGTCAGGACGCGCTGATACAGGTCAGGGGCGTCAGGGACCGGCAGAGGCATACGGTTCTGCGCATGGGCGCCGACACAAGCTGCAAGCGACACGAACACGAGCAGCAGGCGGCAGACGATCTTCATGATCAGCTCCCTCCCAAGGCATTCTGTGCCGTTTCGATCAGTCCCTGCATTTCGGGGCTGTCGCTCTCTGGCTGGTCCCGCAACCAGGACAACAGCCGCTCGAGATCGCCGCGCGATGCCTGATTGCCTCCCTTCATGGCGCGTGCGTACCACTCGACGGATCGCGTCGGATTCGGGGGCTGATGGCCAACCACCTCCTGGCCCAGAGTCGGGTCGAACAATCGGCCCAGTGTCCTCGCTGCACCTGCGTCACCTTCTTCGTAGGCGCGGCGCAGCAGCAGCAGCGCTGGCTCGACGAACTTGCACTCAAGTTCCCGGTCGGCCAGCCGCGAGGCGTCAGCGGCGCTGATCCCAGCCTGGAGTCGACGGGTAGCCGCGTTCAGAGCGCCATTGACGTTTCGAGCGCAGCGGTCCTCTGGGGGCCAGATCGCGATGACCACAACTGCGAGCACCGCAATCAGAGCGACGCCGCCGATGGCTGCTGCTAAAGCTTGCCAGTGCTGGCGGATCCAGAGCCATATCGGCCAAGGTTGCTCGATGTCCGGAGGTTTGTGGGGAGGTCTGTAAGGCACCCGTTCGATCACGTGTCCGTCGATCGGGCAGACGCTCTGACCCGGGCCGCGGCCCACCATCGAATGGGTCCGATTGAAAGTGCAGACTGGCCGAACCAGCGGTCCGTTGCACACCGGGCAGCTAAACTGGTCAGGCTTCCGTTTCGAGACGTCGTGTCGGACGTCCTTCTCGCATTCCAGTTGAATCAGCGCGCCGCCGCATCGGGGATGCGGGCACATGATCGCGTCCGCGTCACGGTTGCTGATATCGTGATGGGGGTTTTTCTCGCAGATCAGCACTGGTTCGGGCAGGGCCGGCGCATTCTGATCGGTTGGGCCCTCCTCGAGCGACGACACCACCGGCTGCGGCTCGGGATCCCGCTGCGGGAACTGCTTTCGCGTCTCGTCTTCGACCGGCTCTGGGGCGGGCTCAGGCGGTGCCTCAGAAGGTTTGACGTCCTCGATGTCCGAGCCGCAGTGCGGGCAGACCGAGACCGACTGCCCAAGGCCGCTCAGGTCGTGTTCGGGGTAGCGGGAACACACCCGCATTGTGGCCCCGCTCATATCGCTGTGGTCGCCAGCAGTTTGAACTGCCGACGACAAGACTGCTTGCGCCGCGCGCGCGTAGTGAATTCCACGGTGGCGAGCGGCGCATAGCCGTGATTGGAACCGAGCGGCGGCAGTGCGCGTGACCCGTCACGATCTCCCGGCCAAAGCAGCCTGCCTTGATCCCCAATGCGCGCCGGGATCAGCCAATAATCGCCGGGCCTATAGGTTGCGCCGGGTGAGAACTGCACTTCCACGCCGTGCTCCAGCGCGATCCAGCCGGCCTGCCCCTGGCCCTCGGTGATCGTGATGGTCCCGTCGCGCATTGGCGCGCCACCTCGATTGATCTGCAGCGCACGTTGATCCCAGCGCCGCAGCCAGACGCCATTCGGCCGCTGTGGGTCGAGCGCCGTCTGCATCGTGCTCGGATCGATCGTCACCTGGTTGGGTCCCGGACCACGTCCGACCACGTGAATGAGCGAACCGCGCCTCGTTGCCGGATGGCTCGCGCCGGCGGCGCTCTCCTCCAACCAGTTGCCGGGCATAAGCGTGCCGGCTCCGGCCGCATCCAGCCGATCAAACGTCAGGACGTTGTCCCGTACATTCATCAGACGCAGCATCACCGCGCCGTTGTCGCGCGACCACTTGAAAGTGGCGCCATCATGGCCGCCGGTCCCGGCCCCGCCGTAATGGATCTCTACACGGTAAAGCTGGTTCTCCAGCCCACGATAGCCTCGCGCCGAGGCGATCAGAGATTGC
The DNA here is from genome assembly GCA_024280945.1 of Acetobacteraceae bacterium. Taxonomy (GTDB): domain Bacteria; phylum Pseudomonadota; class Alphaproteobacteria; order Acetobacterales; family Acetobacteraceae; genus JAMXLO01. The sequence goes on along the minus strand of JAMXLO010000133.1, from coordinate 68,091 downwards.
TCTGGCAGCCTTTCCTCGGCAGCCGGAGCAATCCTCGCCCTCAGCTCGCCACGCCGAGAGGGTTGCCAGTTCTCTACGAAGCGATTCCAGTTGTTGAACACGAAATCGGCGTCGTTGTCCGCCTGGATCTCGTGCGTGCGCACCTGCCAGGCAACGCGGGTCCGCAGCGCCGATTCCAGACCACCGAATGCCGGTTCGATCAGGAGCCGATCGTCCGCGGCACTGATCACGGATTCCCAGACATCGAGATACACGAGGTAGTGCTTCCCGGTCTCGATCGGCGAGCCGTGCGCTGTCAGAGGCTGCTCGCTGAACCTCACCTTGGCCGGGTTCTCTACCAGCCAGCCATCCACATAGTAGCGGCCCCGGCCAATGTCGAAATTATGCGGCTCGCCTTCGATGCTGGTAATCTCAAAGCCACAGGCGTCACTCGGCCCCCCGAACGGTCCAATCAGGTCACGACTTAACATGTGAAGGCGATACAGCAGGATTGACACCTGCTCATTCCAGTCGGCGTCGACCTGTGGACGGCCTTGCTGCTGCAGCACACGCGCATAGCCCTTCAGGTGATCGAACGTCCAGCGCGACAGATCAGCTTTCATGCCACCCACCCCGCCACTCTGCCGAGGCCTGGCATGCGAGCTGCCCCCCCTTGCTTCTTCTCATGGCACAGACCGTCACCTAATTCATGTTGAGTAGATCACATCGACATCGACTGCCGCCGGAACATATTCATTGAGCCGCGCCCGAAGATTCACCTCGCGTTGCGGCTGAAAGAGATTGTGGAACACGCCGAGTTCTCCTTGGTCACTCGCGCCCCGCCAGATCTCTGGCGGGCAATCAGGTCCAAGTTGGCAATACCCCGGCTGCCCGTAGCGCACCGTCACGAAGACCGGGCTTAGTATTGGCTCTCCGTCGCGAGGCAGGACGCTGGGGACGCACTCGAACCTCCTCGGGGTGCGCGACGTCAGCGGCAGATAGCAGAAGCGCACACAGCCGCGCTGGCGGCGCGCGACCATCACCCGCCGGGTGAACAGGCTGTCTTCGGCAAGCAGCAATTCGTGTACGGCGCACCTGCCGATGACGGTGCTGCGGCGGATCGTCAGCACCGTATGAGCAGCGATCGATCCTGGACCCAGGATCGCATCGCCCCCGCCGCCATCAATCACGCTGTCGGTGATCTCCAGGCTGAATGGCTCATTCTCAAGTTCGTTGTCGCGCACATGGATCGCGCCCACGATGCTGTGCTGGACACGTACGGCGGTGGCAGCGTGGTCCAGCATCAGACTGGGCGAAGCCGGCTGAGATCCCGTTTCAGTATCCGTTGCCCAGCCCGGGACGAGTGTGCAATGGCGTAGTACCAGCGAGCCGAGTGCGCCTCGTACATGAAGTCGGCGCGCAGCGATCAGCAGCCCGTCCATGACCAGCTCGCTGTCCGCCGCACCGGTAATTGTCCAAGCGTCGTCACGCGATGACTCGTAATCTACGATGCGTAGCAACGGCCTTGCACCCTGGGCCGCGCGGATGTGCAGCGCCTGACCTTCGCCCAACGTCAGCGACAGTCGCTGCTCATCATAGGAACGGCTGTCGCATATCTCGATCAGTGTGTGCTGCGGCGGGTTCTGTAAGCTGCGCCAATCCTCGATGGCGTCCCTTAGCGAGTTGTGCGCTTCGCCATCTTCGCCGCCAACCAAAATATGTTTGTAACCCTCCGGCATGTTCCAAAGCCGCCGGGGACGCTCGCTCGCACCGAGGTTTCCCAGCATGCCCTCGTGGTAGCTGGCAATCACCTGGTTGGGCACCTCGCGCTCGGGAAACATCAGCCGGCCGCGTTCGGGATCAAACGCCACACTGCCGGGCCGCGGTCTCTCAGCCCAACTTCCAAGATCGGCGGGTACGACCTGCTGTGCCACAAGCTCCTGGAGGGGTGCCTCTGGCTCAGGCCTTTTCCACAGCATCACGCTGCCACTCTCGCCAAACAGCCTCGGGTCGGCGTGCACCGCCTCGCCATCCTGGTTGGCGGTCCGCACCATCAGGGCTTCGCGCGTGAGCCTCCCCGGCAATATGCCTGCGCTCCGGTCGCCCAACCGATACAACGGGATGTCGAACCGAAGAGGGTTGAGCAGGAAACAATGTCCGCCCACTTCCTCGATGCAGCTTGCTGCGACGCGGGTCACCGGCACTGGGACGTGCCGCGCCACGAACAGCCCGACCTGATGCGGGCCATAGGCCGCTTGGTTGCGCCCGCTCGAGACGCGCCGGACCTCTGCCACACGCGGCAGGGGATCTGCTGGCGTGCCAATGTCGCCGACCCGGACGCTGCGGGCCAATGCAACGCCACGGCGCGACCGCTGTGGGTAGCGCATATGCTGCGCCATGGCGACCTGCCGGCGGAACTCGACCGCTCGCGCCGGCCATCCCGCCACATCCGCGGCGATCTGCTCCAGTAGCGGCAAGGTTCCCTTGCGACGACGATAACGAATGGTGTTCGCTACTTCCCGCCTAGGTGCCACCACTCGGCGAAGCGCCTCATCCTCCAGCCTCAACGTGGAACTTGGCTCGCCGGTGTCGTGCAGCGGCGTATAGCCGATCAGGTCGCCGATATAGGGAACCGCCCAGTCTTCGCAGGTTTCGATGAACCAGTTCTCATATTGCTGCGCGATATCACGTTCAATGAGTGCCGCTTGCTCGGCCCAGACCTGCAGCAGCGCCCGCAGCGGCCCGGCAGGTGTTGGCGGCTCGCTTGCATCGACCCATGTCGAGCCCGTCCACAACATCCAAGCGCGCGTCTCGTCGCTTTGTGCATAGACGGTCGCGTTGTGGTATTGGAGAGTGGCAATGGTGGTAGGCGTTGCTAGGAGCACACCGTCGACGACCACCTGCCCTTGCGTGTTGAGTCGCCAGTCGCGTCCCGCTGCATCGCGGATCATCCCCGCGCCAGGGCCCACCACTATACGATCGGGCGCGGACTCGGCATCACGACGCTGATGGAACAGTGGCAATAACCGCCAGAAGCGATCGGGATCGCTCATGACGCGATGACCGAAAGCGCGATCAGTTCGGGAATGTCGCGCCATAGAAATGCGATCTCGGCGCCCTTGCCCCCGGCGGTGCCGTCCAAGGAGCCGGGCCGGACGATGATATCCTGAACAATCGGTGTCTTTGACACCACCTCTAGATCCCTGCTGGTCACCGGCTCTGGAAGGAATGTGAGGATCTCAAGATTGACGTCCGCCACCCCCTGTACACCGTGCATTGCCGCCAGCACTTCGCTACGCCAGAGGCTGCGGCCGAGCTGGCGGCGGGCATAGCCAAATCGATCCAGCAGCGTCGTCCTGAGCCGCGGTTCCACAAACTCCCAGACATAATTGGGTCGCAAGCCGATGCGCGCCGACAGGACTACCCGCAGGTTATGCGCGGGAAGTACCACGACCGCCTGGGACGAATCGCCGTAAAGCAGCAACACATCGCCAAGGCTGCGAAGCAACTCCGAGTCTGGCTGGATCGGCGCGGCATCCTGTCCGGCTATCGTGACCACCATAGTCGGCTGCCCACTGCCGTGCGCCAGTACGGCGTCAGCCTTGCCGACACCCGCGAAGCTGCGGGCGAAATCAAGATAGTCCTGCACGCCCACCAACCGGTCGAGCGCAGTCACGCCTGCCGCTGCATTGCGCCGGGCATCGTCGGCATCTTCCGGGTCGGCCCCGCCGCTCGCGGGGCGCGGGTTGGAAACAGCACGGACACCGGCGGGGCGGGTCATAAGTTGGCTGATCTGTCCCGCAGCGGAGTTGCCGCCAGCACCGAGTCCGATCCGGTAATGCGCCGCCACGTTCTCAACGCCAGTCGGCAGCCGAGCCCCATTCACACCATTGCCGAAGCGGATGGTGAGCGGTGCCACTCCGGCTGGCTCAATGACGAACACGCGATCGTTGCTGCCCGCCGTCGCCAGGTTGTCGACCTCGTGCCAAATGACCCCGTTCACCACCACTTGCAGGGTGCCGGCGGCGCCTCGGATCGTTGGTGCGCTGACATAGGTCAACGGCGAACGCGACAGGGTAAATCCCTGTCCCGAGCGTGCACCGTCGCCGCTGCCCAACACCTCGGAGAACGATTCGCCTTCGGTCGCGCGTGCAACGTTGCCCCAGATAACGACTGACTCGCGGCGATAGCTGTAGGCGAGAGCACGATCGAGCGTTAGTTCCGTGTAGGCGCCGACATCGCCAGGTTCATGCGCTGGCAGCACATGCCGGCTGGACGTCAGAATGACGACCTCGCTCATTCGTGCACCGGGACGGTCGAACAACTCGCCCTCGATGATCAGCGAGCGGCCTATCGGCAGGTCTCCCACCAGATGATCGAGCTCGATCTTATCCGTGTTACCCAGTGGCTCGACCAAGTCATCGGGCGCGAGGGAGATTTCCGCGCTGTTGATGTAAACCGTCAGCATGCGTAGCTGCCCGAATGCTGCGGTCTCGGGCGCGATCCACGGCCCGTCGAGTTCCAGGCGAGTGCAACGCGCTGACATGCCGTAGGCGGACCGGGCTACAACGCTCGCCGAGACGATGCGTCGGGGCGGCGGCACTTCGACCCCACGTGGCGCCTCGAAACCGACCCAACCTCCCCGTGTCAGATCGTTGGCGATTGTCTCGACGTAAAGCACATTCGGCTGCTCCGACAGCTCCCAGTCATTGGCGGAAACATGCCCACCTTCCATGCGTGGAGGTGCCATGCTGCCGAATGGCGCTGTCGCTGAACGCAGGATATGCACGGCGAACCGCGGACCACCCGGCTCGCGTGCCGCCTCCAAGGCGGCATAGAGGTTGTCGGTATCGCTATCGCGCACCGAAAAGCCTCGGAGGCGCATGGCCACGTCGGTGTCTGGATTGAGCAGCGAGAGCACGTCCCGACGCAGTTGCGATGCAAAGCGCTTGGGAGCTTCGGCTGGTGGGCAGAGCGACTTGAGGATGTCATCGGCGAGCGACGCGATCAGCAACGGCTCCGGCTGTGACTCCGCGGATGGCGCCAGTTCAGTCGGCGAAACAGGAGTGCCGGTTTCGGCGGATGGCGGCTCCAGCCGGATCGCCGTACGCCCGCGCTCGAAGTCGGGCCTGACTTCAGCGATCCGGCGCAATACTGGATTGCCGTCAGTCACCAGCAGCGCGGCATCTCCAGGCTTTGCAGTTGTGGTCGCGCCCTGAGCAAAAAAGTGCGACGCGTCTTGGTTCAGCTCCGGTGCCCTGGTCCGGCGAACACCAAGTTGGTTGAGATCCGGACGCGCGTCGATTGACTCGATCAGCTCGAACCGCCGCGCCGGTTCCTCGCCCGCGGGCACCGTCTGAACCCGCAGCCCTATGGGCAAATTGGGGTTGGAATCGGGCTCTATGGTGAAGGCGAGATATGTGCTCGCGGCAACGCCTGGCCGCATCCGGTAACCCACCAATCGCGCAATCTCGGCGATGGATCGTCGCTCTACCGCCGTGCGCAGATATGCCTCGTTAGCGAGCCGCTCCTGATAGAAGGTCAGCACATCGCCAATCGCAGCCCATGCGTCGCATAGCGCGACAGTCGGATCGTCCAGAGCGCGCGTATGATGCGGAGCAAGTCCACTCTCGGTATCGCGATCGATCCGGTCCAGCATCGCATCCAGGAACGTACCATGCGTACCGATCCGGGTTTGGATCGAGGCGAGTCCTGGTCGGTTATCCCGACGGCGCTGGGTGAGCGGATCATTCATCTTAGCGGCCCCCAGACAGCGTCACCGTCAGGCGGCCCCTATTGGGGTGCGCGGCATCATTGTCCATGCGGGCAATCTCGAACCGGTCCAGGAACAGCGACAGTGCGGCGGTGGCGAGTTGCGTGCGGTCCTCGCGCCCCACGTCCTCCATCCGCCGCAGCCGAGTAAGCTGCACCCATTCCACGCCGGTGACCGACTGCGCGGCAGCGACGATTTGGCTGCCGTGCACTGGCGTACCGAAGCTCATCCTTTGCGGATGAAACAAACCGAGCAGGCCGTCGCGGCCGCGGCCGGCGCCCAATACTTCGCGCAGGCCCGCCAGGACATGGGCGCGCAAGTAATTGTCGCGCACGCGAACGCTGATTCCGACGTCGAGCGCCACCATTCGCGCTGCCCGGACTTCGATGTCGTGACCGATTCGACGGCGCGCCTGCAAATAATTCCGTAACCGCAGCAGGAACTCGTCGGACGGGTCGGTGCCGTCAGCAGTCTGGATTGCAACCCGCACCAACCGTATTGCCCCAAGTTGCTCGATATCGGCTGCCGCACGGCGGACGCCGAATATCTTTTCAGCGGCGCGCGCGTAATCCTCGGCGGTGATGGCGCGCTCCTGGCGTTCGCGGAAGACATGTGGAGCCAATAGTTTCGCTTCCGCGGTTGGCTCGGGTGCCGTGCCGCCTGTCGCAGGGAGCGGATTGCGGACGGATACGCCAACCACCTCCACGCCGCGACCGGTTCCGGACATCAGGCGCGTGATCGCCTCAGCGCCGACGTTGCCGACTGGTCCATTGCCGACGCGGTAGGCGACTGTGATTTCGCCTTCGCCAGGAAGAACTCCGCGTACGCCGTCGCCGAACCGCAGCGTGGCGACACCGTCATCCTCGATATCGACGACGAAGTGGCGATCCTCCGCCCCGCTGTCGATCAGATCGGAGCGGACGGTCCAGATGGGGTCCGCGCGCCGCTCGCGCTGGCCAGGTGTTGGATGCGGATCAGGAATCCGCACCTGGGCGACGGCGCGCGTCGGATCCTGGCGCACAACTCGTGTGGCTGGCGCCGCAGGATCCACCGGCTCGCAAAACACGATGCCGGTCTGGCGCAGCCGCGGCCGGCGCGGCCGCGGCGCAAAGGCCGAAATGTGCATGGCCGAATGCTGGCGGGCGGGGATGATTTCTCGTACCTGGCGGCCATGGTCCGCCAACACCATGTTCCCGCGCGCCACCGCGACAATCCCTGGACTGTCGCGCTCGCCGATCGGTGGCGGCAAGGCGACGGTAAACGGCAGTGCATCCTCCGGCGCCCACTCGATTTCTACCACCGGCCGCTCGTATAGCGGGTCTAGCGAAGTTGCCTCGACTCGCGTCAAACGCACGATGTGCCGGTGCAGTGGATTGGGCCATTCCCTGCTGAGCGGGTCTGCCGCGACTGCCTCGATCAATAAAGCTTGCCCGGCCGCAAGGGTGTGGAGCCGGCGAGCAGTGCGGTCTTCCGGATCGATCCACTCGTCGGCAAGCGTGGCCGCGGTCGCGCCGCGCTGCAGACAACAATCACCATCACCCCATGTGTAGAACGCGATCTCGTTCAGAGCTTCCCTCAGTTGCACCTCTCCAGGGTCGATCGGCGCGAATTCGGCTACATCGCCGTCGTCGTCATCCAACATGAAGCGCAGGTCGCAACCCTTGAGCGTCATGTCTTGCTGGGTCTGAAGATGCACCCACACCCGCGCATTGCACCCATCGTGCATCGTATAATCGATCAGCCGAGCATGCCGGCGCACCGAGGTTCGCAACCGCGCCGTCTGCAGATAAGCCTCGGTTGCCACCGCGTCCTGGTAATAGCTGAGATGATCGCCGACATACGCCATCATCTCTACAAGCATCACCCCGACGTCAGGAACGTGACGCTCGCTCCAGCTCGGTATGATCTGTGCGAGGCGATCGAACGCCAGGCGGCGGAACCCTGGGTAATCCTTGGCGAGGTAATTCAGCTCCGGTGATCGCGGCAGCGGCCCTGGAATCTCAGGTGCGGCTGCGCAATCCAGCCGATAATCCACGTTGTCACCGAAGGTGAAGTCGATCCGGGCGTAACGAGGATCGAAGCCACCCACGCCAATCTGCAGGCGGTAGGTGGAGAAGTCGCCTGGTCGGTCGAACACCAGCCTGACTGCGCGTTCCAGATCAGGATCAGCCGGCTCGATCAGCCGTATCTCCGTCACCCTTGGATGAATGTTCGTCCCGCCAGTGATCAAGAAGTGCTCGGGCCTCAGCTCCTCCGGCGGTGATCGGAACAGCACCACCTTCAGCGTGCGTCGGTCTTCACCGATTTCGACATAGTCGATTCCATTCAGCTGTTCCTGGTGGCGCAGCCGCCGCCGCCGCGGCTCGCGGTCACCGTGGGTCACACCGCTCATGAGCCGAACGGTCCGAAACGGACCGTCTGACGCTCGCTCGTGCGCAGGACGCGATACGCGATCAGCAGCGTGAAGTTCTCTTCGACGACTTCGACATCGAGCGAGGCGACCTCGATCAGGTCGCCTAAGTACTGCTGCAACGCCGCGAGCAGAGTGAAATGTACCGTCGCCTGCAGTTCCACGCTGTTCGGCGCGAAGATCACCTGGTACATGCCACCGCCAAAATCCGGCCGGTTCACCCGTTCGCCTGGGTTGGTGAAGATCAGCTCCTCGATCATGTCGTTGATGTGCCGCGGCGTCGCCGCCAGCGCCGTTCGGCCATTGGCGGCGACCGCGAGCGGAAACCCAATATTTATCGCGCCGATCACTGGGTGCATCTCCACGTACAACGGCATACAGTCCCCGGTGGCTTGCCGATCGGTACGCCCACAAGAGCGCTGTCGAACCGCAGCATGCGCTGGTCCTGAGGGCCGAAATGCGACGCTGGCCCAAGCATCTAACAGTTCACTTTGACCAGGTTGCCGGTCAGCGAGATCGATGCTCCCTTGCCATTGTCGATGGTGATCCCGGCATCATTGATGGCAATGTATGCGCCACCGGAGATTTTCAGCAGAATGCCGCCATTGGGTCCCGCAACATCGCTGAGGCTCATGATGTGACCCTCGATACTATTCACCACGATGCTGGGCGAGCTGGGCTTACCCTGCTTTGCCGAAGGCGGCAGCTCTTTTGCACCACCCCAGAATCCGCCACACCATATCGGCTTGTTCGGGTCGCCCTGTTCGAACTCGACCCATACCCCTGCGCCAACCGGTGGAACGGTATGGATGCCAGCCTGGTTCGCGGTCATCGGCAGGCACGGCATCGCCCAGGTACTCGGCTCGTCAGCCAGCACATCGAAGACCTTGGCTTTGATCCGTGCCATGCTCATCGGGTCCTGGTTATCGACCACGACTCCTCGATATTTCCCCCAGTAGGTCTTCGCGGTCACGACGTCGGCACCTGAGAGATCGAAGATACCAGCGCGTTGCGTTTCAGCGTGAACGACTGCTGGTATTCATTCCGCTTGATATTGTGCGCGACGCTCTCAACCCACCACAGGCCATCAAACTGCTTCGAGGCACCGCGCAGACTGACCAGCTCTCGCGCCCGCAACAGCCCGCCATAACGCGTGACGCTGATCTTGCCGGTAGCAGTGACGGCATCGGCGGAGCGGGTGGCAATTCCCTGTGCCATCAGAGTCGCCTCCCCTGAGCTCCGGTTTGCAACATTGTTAACGATAGGTTTGCGGAAAGGCTCTGGCTGTACTTTCCCCAGAGGGCGGTCAACGACTTTGGGGTCGGCTGGCGGTAGCTTCTGCGCCTGCTTGTTGTCGGGATTCTGCACCCGGACTTGCGGGTCTTCTCTTTGCGTGTGGTCGAAGGTGAAGCTCAGGCCGTCGGCATTGGTCTGACTGTCAAAATCAACGCTGATCGGCCGCTGGGGTGTGCCCTGCCGGATCTGTGGCCCCCAGTATGCGATCGTGGTTCCCGGCTGCGAGGTGGTTTTCAGATAGAACACATGGCCAACTCGCGATGCGAGCTGCTGCAGGTAATCGAGATCGTGCCCGTGCTGCTGTGGTGTCGCTTGAGCCGGGCTCGATGACTCATGCAGCGTAGGCCTGACCACATCCGGCCTGATACCCCAATCAGCATACTTATCGATGATGCGTTCGACACGTGACTTTGGATCCATACCGGCAAATGGTGTGCCCGTCAGTTCTTCGCGAGTCATCAGCACCGTCAGGTCTTCACCGGTAATGGTCAGCGTTGTCTGCGACCCAGGGCTGCCGGGGTTTAGCTCCTGGTGTGTTACCAAGCCGTCGACCAGCACATCGGGTGAACCGTTGATGGTGACGACAAGAATGACCCGTAGTTGATCCGGTGCGCGGTTGCTCGGTAGGAAGTTTTCCAGGATTCTCCCGTGGCGATCCATACTGAAGATGAGCTGGAAGGTTGCCTTTTGCGGTTCGACACGCACCTCGAGCGATTCGAGTGCCTCGATCGTGTCGCGCGGGACTGGGACCGCCTTGCGGATGCCGGCGCGCAACTGCAGTTGGATTCCTTTAAGCACTGATCGTCCAGTCGCCTCCCGCTGACAATTCCGATGCGAGCGTGATGCGCAGTCTTCTTCCTGGCTCGGCCAGCTCCGCAGGATTCATGATGCGGTCTGCGTCGCAGATCCGCCAGAACAACTCTGGATCGCCGAAGTGTTGAGCTGCGATGTGATCCAGCCGTTCGCCGGGACGCACCAAATGCTCTTGGACCAGTACGAGCTGCGCAGGGTCCGGCAGGAAGCGACGGGTAAGATATACGATAGGTCGTCGATCGGCGCCGGTATGCGCAGCAGGCGCTATACCAGCGTAGCGCCCGGTCCGTGGAACTGGCGGCTCCATGACGTTCGCTTGCCCTCGGGCCTGCGGATCATTTGCCAGCCAGTCGGTGCCGCTGGTGGCGTATACATCCTCCGGAACGGTGTCACGCGCTAACAGGTCTGACATTGCTAGATGCTCTCCAGCCCAAGCACAGATAACGAGCCGGACGGCGCACGGTCGGCCATGCGCTTCTTTTGCTGCAGGTAGGCCATGAACAGCGACCCTCCCTTGTGGGCGAATCCGAGATCGGTGACCGTCAGCACCCGGAGACCGAGGCTCACGCGGGCGCGGATCGGATTGAGCGACGGATCGAACGCATCCTCAGTGATGCTGAAATCCGTCACCTTCACTGGCATCACTCGATTGCGGCTCCACACCAGCACGCAAAGCGCGGTTTCCATCGGCACGATTTCAAGCGAACCGGAATCCGCCAGCGAATTGTTGTTTTGCAATTGCTTAGGGTCCGGTTGAATAATCATCTCGAGGGACGCGAGCGCGGGCTGCAACCCCAGCTGCGTGGCATCCCGATCGCCGTGCTCAAGCTGGTCGGTCAGATCGATCTCGGCCTCAAGCTTGATCGTCTCTATCGCTGGTCCCTTGAGACGCAGCGAGTCGGCGCGATTACCACTGTCGCCCATATCCTGCACCTGCAGTGTCCGGGTGATGCTGTCTGGATTGTATTGCAGCGGCAGCACACGCTGCACCGTACCGCTCGTCGGATCGAGCAACACGAGACCGCCGCGCAGCAGTCGTGGTGAACCGCTAGACCCGCTCATCGCCGGCTCTCCCGGGCGACATAAGGGCGTCCCGGATTGCGATAGCCACCTCCAGAGCGAGCGTTCGGCCTGGTGGCGGCACTCCCACGACAATCGGCGGCAATCTCGTCAGGTCCCGCGATGCGATTTGCTGAACCTCTTCACCTGTAAGCAGCCCCGCCAAAGCCCGTTCGACACTGTCGCGCAGACTGAGTGCAGGTTGACCGGGATCGATCCCCGTCAATGTCAGCCGCTCGATCCTGAGATGAGCGTTCATGCCACCCGCTCCGTTACGGCGCCCGCATCGCCTACGACCTCGACGAGGAAATCACCTTCCCGGAACGGCCGATCCAACTTGACGTATTCCGCGCGCGCCGCGGCGAGCACATGCCGCATCTCAACCGCACTGTCGTCGGCGGTGGCGAGAAAGGCGGCATTCAGCGCCACCGTGGCGATGTTGCCGCCGGTCAAGTTGAGCTTTGCCAGATGCGCCCAATCGAGGTTTCCGATGTGAGCCTGGGCGGGAAACGCTCGTTGCCAGATCGCCTGGCGTTCAGCCACCCCCGGATAAGGAAAAGTCACGACGAAGCGCAGCCGGCGCAGAAATGCGGTATCGAGCGCGCTGCGCATGTTGGTGGCGAGGATCGCCAGACCTTGATAGCCCTCGATCCGCTGCAGCAGATAGTTCACCTCGATATTGGCATAACGGTCATGGCTGTCGCGTACCTCGCTCCGTTTGCCGAACAGCGCATCGGCTTCATCGAAAAACAGGATAGCGCCGCTCTCCTCGGCAGCGTCGAACAGTCGGCGCAAATTCTTTTCCGTTTCACCTATGTATTTGTTCACTACGCCCGAAAGATCGATCCGATAAAGGTCGAGCTCCAGCGTCGATGCCAGAACTTCCGCCGCCAGCGTCTTGCCGGTGCCGCTTTCACCCGAAAAAAGCGCGCTCACGCCTAGCCCACGTCCTGAACGGGCCGCGAAACCCCATTCCTCATGGATGCGGCGGCGATGCCTGACCTGCGTCGCTATCTGTCGCAAGAGATCGGCGCGATCCGGCGGCAGCACGAGGTCGCTCCAGTCCGCGCGCACATTGATGCGTTGTGCGAGCTTGTCGAGGCGTGGCCGCAACATTTCTCGGCACGCAGCCCACAGCGTCGATCGGTCTGCCGACTCGCCTGCGGCATGCTGACGCGCGAGCGCAGCGATTGTCGCTCCCGACAGCGCGAAATGCGCCGAAACAGATTCAGCGAGCTCGGCATTGGCGGCGCCCAGCCCTGCCACCCAAAGCGTCGCCTGCTCGGCTCGCGTTGGTTTGGCGACCTCGATGATACGGATAGGCCGAGCGACCCGTGGCGGTTCGCGTGCGGCGATCGCCAGAGGGCCATCGAGCCGCAGCAGCAGACGGCGGCTGACCGCATCCGCCAGCGCTTCCGGCGCATCCGACTCTTCCGTCTCGATCAGCATTGCCAGTGGCAACAGGCGCTGCTCGCGACGCCACAGCTGTTCGAAGGCATCCAGATCGGCAGCATTCGCTGGCAGCAGGTCGAATGTCGTCCTGCACAACGCCACGCCGATCTCAGCGGCCGCACATTCAGCGACGAGCAACTTGCTCGCCGGATCTGATCCGGTCAGTACCACGAGCGGGTGTTCCGGTGTCCGCCATGCGCGCGCAATCTCGGCTACCGTCGCGCTTTGCGAGGGCGCCAACGCCGCCCGGGCCGAGCCATCCGAACTGACTGCCAGCAGAAATCCGCTCACACGCTCGTCGAGTTCATTCAGCCCCTTCAAGAAGTGCACGATGCGCTCGTCCGTGCGTAGCGGACAGGATATGAGGCCAGTGCCGACTGATGGGCTGCACTCAATCAGCCGCCAGACCCGCAGGGGTTGGTGTGGTGACAGTGCCTCCCAACTCGCCTCCTCGAACAGCGTGAGGCACAGCCCGAAGCTAGGCTGTGACGGCGCATGTCCGCGCTGAGCCTTGGCACACAGGTTACCGATGACCGGATCGAGTTCAACCGCAGCACAGAGCAGCAGGATCTTGGTTTCGAACAGAGAAAGACCGAAGCGGGCGCGCAGAATGAGCAGCGCCGGCAATGTATCGCGTTCCGAAGAAAAGTCCGGTTCCGGCGGCGCGGCCCCAGTGACCCGCTCGCCCGCCAGGGCGGACAGCTTCCATCGCAACCAGACGAGAGAGTCTGCGAGGAATGCCGCATTTGCCGCTTCCCAATTGGCAAACGGTGCATTCATGATGTCACCGTCAGCCGTGCTGTGGGATCGAACTCCGGATGGTCTCGGTCTGGTTTTCGGATGATTGGAGTATCTACGCCGTCGACCCGGACCCGCAGGACGTACACACCGGGCTCGATTCCCCGGACGGCAAAGTGCAGCCGGCTCTGCGCCGCCTGCGGTTGCGATCCGCGCACCTCCCGCGAGCCTAGTAGCAGCGATACAAACTGGCTCGGCTGCACCGGTGGGCTGACCTCCAGATCGACGACGATGCCGCCTGAGCGAATACGCGCAGTCATCGGCAGCTTGGAGGTAATCCGCGGCATGATCGCAAGAGCGAGCGTGTTGCTGGCAATCATGTGGTCTGCCGTTCCGGCGACGACCGCGACGCCATGAACGCCAGCGCCCAGTCCGCGATCCGACGGGATACTGAATCCGACCCGATCCACGCTTGCGCCCTCGGCGACGGGAAGCTCCCATGTCTGTCCCTCGCGCGTGAGCCGCACCAGCACCCGTTCGCCCGCCAGATGCAAACCATGCAAAATAATGCCGTCGCCAATGCCTGCGGCATTTGGTTCAACTGCCGTTAAGATCGGCATCCGAGGCGAAGCATCTGTCTGGGTTACCACGCCCCCGCCGGTTGGGCCGCGTCGCAGCACGGGCAGCGCCGCGCGCACCGGCCGGTTACTTTCGATCAAGATCACCGAGGCCTGATAGGTCGCGGAAAGGCGATATTGCGTCTGAAATCCGCTCCACAGTTTACTCAGATCATCGAGATTCATTGGCTGCAGCGTCAGGCGAACGCGTTCGATCTGCCTGATAGCGCTCAGCTCCGGAACCGAGGCACGAAGCGTCTCTGGTGTCAGAATCGGGTTGTCGTGCAGTACGCTCATGGCGCGGCCCAACAGCAGATGGCTGAACGGGCGTTGCGCGTCATTGTCGCGGCCGTACGGCACGAGCAGGTAAAACAAAGTCAGGGCAAGCGGCGGCGGCGCTTCCTCACCGGGTCGCGTCCGATCAGAGATCTGCGTGTTGCTCCACGCCGCATTCACTTCCGTGCGGAACAGGAACAAATTGAGCTGGTTCGCATTCACCCCCTCTCCACGGGCGATATCGGGGGATTGCATGGTGAAGATCGTGTCCGCGAGTTCCGGATCCTGCGAGATTGACTCTGCCAGCACGTTGCGGAGCGATGCGGTGACCGCTGCGATTGCTGCACTGTTGCTCATGTCGCGCCGGTGCGCCGGCTATGCGCCGCGTATTCGTCGAGGCCAATTCGCCGCGCCGGCGGTCGGTGCTGGCGAGGCTGCCTTGCCGATGCTGCGGCCCTGAGTTCAAGCCGCTCGATCGTCACAATCACCTGCTCATCCTGCACGCTGGATGTCGGCGCAGAGAAAGGAGCTGGCGCTCGCGCCGAAGGCGGGCTCGACTGTCGGTCTGGGGTCCCAGCGGATGACAGAGCGTCTCGCCTGGCAGCCGGCATTCTGGATTGCAGCGATTGCTGGGAAGGAATGGCAGAGTGCTGCAGCGGGGCCAGCCGCTGTTCCCCGAGCGGCGCAGGGTCGGCCGTCGTCGGCTTATGCGATGGCAGATGCGATGCAGGCGCAGTGGACTCGTGAGAACTGTCGCTCATGCCGCCACGCGGGTCACTGTCGTCGACCCGATCGCGTGCGACAGCCCGGGGAACAGCGGAGCGTGGAGTGGATCCGCCCGTATCACCTGACGCATCAACGGTCCCGGTCGGCCGCCCGGGCAGACCCTGATCCTTGGCGCTTTCGGTTCGCGACGCGCCTGCCACAGGGGGTTTAAGAACCGGGTCGGATGGATCATTCCGATCTTGTGTAACGGTCGGCGAGGCATGTCCCGCTTGGGATACAGGAGGCTGCGTCGCCTCTTGCCTCGCAGGCCGCCGCGTATTCCTGGTATCGGGTAGCATCGCACTTGTCGGCTCGGCCTTGCCCGCCGGCCCAGGCAGCGCCCGACCTTGCACGCTGTCGGCTTGCCAGGACGTCCGGCGAAATACGTCAGGTCCAGCCGGGATGATGGGACGCGCCCCCTGCGTACCAGCCTCAAGGGCCCGCTCTTGCTCGTGCTCGGTGCTGGCTGCGGGAGTGCTTCCGGTTGGGGACGGTGCTGTGAGCTCCTGTCCCGGCGACAGGGCAAGGTTGCTCGTGGGCGGCAGCGTCGGGTGGGCCGGCATGCCGGCGGTTGAAGCGGGTCCGCTCAGGCTCGACGTCGCAACAGGTCCGTGTTGGATCTCATCGAGACGGCTTGCACTGCGCGCGGCAGGGCGGCGGAAGCCCATGAAGCCGGTGGCAGCATAGGCCTCGATCGGAGGCTGAGGCCGCGACGCATCATCATGAACGGGAAGTTCCGTGGCGGTCAGGGGGTGCCGCGGGTCGTTCGCGGTTGCGGCCAGCCCCGCGGCGGGTTCCCTGCCCTGCGTGTGGCCGTCGGGTCGCTCGGACGGAATGGTAGCACTCGGTCGGGTGCGGGTTTTTGATGCGATCGATACGAGCTTTCCGATCGATCGTCTCAGCGCCTCGAGTGGCTGTAGACCGCCTCCCCGGAGCCCTGCTGCCTGATCCGGCATGACCGTTGTTGTAGCCGCCGCTGCAGTCGCCTGGTCAGCAGCCGCCCTGTCAGCAGAGCCACCGGGAGCGTAGCGGGCCGGCTGGGCTGCTTCACCCGCAGATGTCGACGCGGGCGTCGGTGTGGCTGCAGGCGCCAATCTTGTTTCAACGCTGACCGGCCGCGGTATCGCCGGCAGGTCCGACGAAGCCAGGCGTGGAGCACCAGCTGGTCGGTCAGGCGCAGCCCCTGGTCTGAACGACGTCGGGGGCCCCGATCCGGGCGGGTGGCGTAATGCAGCAGGGCGATGGGACGGTGCCGGCGTGTCGGCATCTCCCGGTTTCGGCGGCCGAGCCGGCGCCTCCTGCCGGCCGGCCGCACCGCCGGACTCGGCCAACGGGATCTGACCCCTGATCTCGGTGGCATCGCTGGGTGATTGGTGCGCCGACCCGCCTGTGATGTCTTGCGCAGACTGCGGGACTGTCGCGGGAATGTCGGGGGACGCTGGCGGAGCGCCGGCCGCCGCGTGCGCTGGTCTTGTCTGTGATGAACGCGGGGAGTGTGGTGCCTGGGGGTCGCTTGGCGGGTGGGGTCCCTCGCCTCGCCGGCCAGCGGGTGCACGCGCGGCAGCCTCCCCGTGGGTCAGCCGTCCGGGCGGCTCTATCGATGGAGAAACGCGCTCTTCAGATGGAGAGGCCTGTTCTTCCTGTCCGGGATCGTCGACAAGGTCACGCTGCGGCGGCATCTCCTGCCGCAGCGGCGACGGCTCGGTTAGCGGCGCAAACGGCTGGCTGACGTCTTCCGCCGCCTCAAGCGGGTTGCCCCCGTACAGTGTTGCCAGCTGCAGATCGACATCACGTGCCAGCCCAGCATGTCGAAGCAGCAGCGCTTCGAAATAGTCCGTCACGAGACCGCATCCAGGTAGAATTGTCGACGCGACGGATGCATGGCGAGGATTTCGGATTCCGACCATCCGTAAGCACGCGCAAGCTCACGGACATCATTGAGCGACGTACGGGCCCACGCGTCCAAAGCGCGCCACAGCATGTGTGGTGGGTCGAACAGTGCCTCCCATGCTTTTTCGCAAGCTGGACAGGTCAAGGCGAACCGGATGTCGGACAACGGGTCCGCCTCGCTCAGGACAGCGCTGGCCCTTTCGATTGCCGGCTCGTCCAGGTCGTCGACAGCAATTGGCTTGCCATCCGCGCGGTGCGCCACGATGCACGCGCGACACAGCCGCCGGCGCGCCTCAGGCAGTGCGGCGTCGTTCGACCAGGACTGCGCCAAGTCGGTCGTAGATGGCCGATGGCATGTCAGTTCCATGCCATTGTGGCTGATGGTGAGCGGCCAAACCTGAGCAGTGGTTTGCGTCAGCAGTGCCGTGATACTCACATCAAACGATGCTGGCTCCTTGCACGCCGGACACGAGGCCAACAGCGCCAGTCGATCACCGAAGCCGGCGCGATGTACCGCGAGCAGATACGCATCGCGCTCGCCGACCGGCCATCCTGTCGCCTCGCTCGAAGGCACGCCGGCGAAGCCACGCGCCAGAAGTATCGGCCGGTTCCACGCACGGGCCAGAGCCGCCTGATCCCAAATGAGGAGGTGTTCCGGGCCAAGCATGTAGCATCTAATCTGCCGCCGGCCCGATCAGCTCGACGGCACAGTGAAGCTCGGTTCGCTCGGCTCGCTCACCGCGTCATCACGCTCCCAGCCCTCGTTCTCCAGCTTGATATGCGCGATCGCAACTGCATTGGCGTTGGCGTCGAGATCCGGCAGAGCTTGATACTCCGACACCCAGCAGCGATGGATCTTGTAGGCGATAACCTTCTGGTTCGCCTCGTTGTAAACCTCCAGCAGAATGTCCTTGCGGAAGTCCTTCAGCGAAACCTCCTGGCCTGCCCCGGCGCCATAATGCCAGACCTTGTTGGCCCACTTCTCAAATTCCGTATCATGTGTCACGCCGCGTTCTAGCGTGATAGGCTCGTATTCGGTGCGGCCAGGCGACTTGCGACTGGAACTGGGATCGCCGCCGTCACGGTGTTTCACCACCTCGGTGGTGCGCTTTAGTGTGCTGACCTTGCTGATCCCAGCAACCGCTTTGCCGTCCCAGCGTACAATGAACTTGAAGTTCTTGTATGGATCGAATCGCTGCGCATTGACTGAAAATTGAGCCATGTGTGCTTCCTTGTCTCCGAATCGGATCAGACTTCGAGCTGCGGCGAGAACTGCTGCAGCCGGATGATCACGAACTCGGCAGGTTTCAGCGGTGCAAACCCGACGATGATCGTGACAATGCCACGATCGATGTCGGCCTGCGGATTGGTGTCATGATCGCATTTCACGAAATAGGCCTCGCGCGGCGTCGCGCCCTGGAACGCTCCCTGCCGGAACAGCGTATGCATGAACGCGCCGACGTTGAGCCGGATCTGTGACCAAAGTGGCTCGTCATTCGGCTCGAACACGACCCACTGGGTGCCGCGATAGAGCGACTCCTCAATATAGAGTGCGAGGCGCCGTATCGGGATATACTTGTAGTCCGAGGCCTCAAGATCCGAGCCCACCAGCGTGCGCGCACCCCAGACCACGTTACCGACGACCGGCAACGTTCGCAGCGCGTTGATTGCGACCGGGTTGAGCTGGCCGCTGTCGAAATCCGTGAGAACTTGAGTAAGACCCATCGTGCCGCCAATGCGCGTGGTCAGTCCGGCGGGCGCCTTCCAGACGCCCCGCTCAAGATCGGTTTTGGCATAAAGGCCGGCGATCGCGGCAGCCGGTGGGAACGATGTGACGTCGATCGACTGATTGGGCGCCGAGTGCGGCAATTCGTCCAGTTTCACCCGCGGGAAATACAGGGCAGCGTTGCGCCGCGACTGCTCGTCGAACTCCGTCAGGAACGTGTCCCGGCCATTCAGCGCCGCGTCCACGTCGGCCCAGGGCAGTGGCGAGTCAACAATCATGAACGCGCGCTTGTCGAAAGCGATGCGCGCGGCCTTTGCCAGCGTTGACGGCCGAAGATCCGCCGTTCCAGCCGGCGGCACCATGACCAGGATATTGAAGAACGCGTTGTGGGCGGTAAGGGCGTAGATGCCTGAATCTTGGGTTGCCGGTGCGTAATCATCCGGATCGATCGGCTCTCGGTCCAGCCCAGTCGCTTCGTCGATCTGATCCCGAAGATTGCCCTCCAACTCGAATTGGCCAAACGCCGGCGCTGCGGGCGCGCCGCGCGGCGCTGGTGGTGCGGGCGGCGGCGGCGGCGCGCCCTCCGCTGAGGGTGGGCCCGGAGGTGGCGGCGGCGGTGGCGCTGACACGCCACCTGACGTCGACGGGATGAAGGGATCAACGCCCCGCGGCACGTCGGCGTGCTTGCCGGGCATGCCGAGGGGATCGGAGACGATCCTCGCTAGATTGCTGGTCTGCAGCAGTCGCGTCAGGGTGCGCGGCGATTTTGGGTCTATCGAGACGGCTGCATATCGCTCGATCCGGCCGTGCGGCGACGATGCGTCACGCAGCGTCAGATTATAAGTGGTCTGGCCGTTGGCTGGCGCGTCGTAATCCACCCGGGCGCGCAACGCACGACCATAGGCACCCTTGCCCAAAGCAGCCAGCTTGGGCGGATTGCCGCTGCTGCCACGCGGCAATGTCAACGTCGCCGTCGTAAGTTTGCTGTTGGTGACACGCACGATCAGAGCGTGAGAGCCGCCATTCTGGAAGAACAAACCGACCGCAAGTCCCAGAGGACTGGCGTCCAGCGGTCCGAACTTCCGCTCGAACTGCAAGGGGCTGCCGATCGGCACCGCGGGTTCGGTGGGGTCGGTCGAGTCTGGCCCTTGTGGAGCTGGTCCGACGAACGCCGTGATCGCCGTTTCGACTCCTATAATGGTATGGACTGGGCTTTGTACTTCTTCAATATAGACGCCAGGATACGTAGGCGTTACGGGCATGTTGTGCCCCCCCAGTAGAATTTGGGGCACTCTAGAACGGCACCGAAAACGTTATCAACTTATTAGTGCAACTTTGAGCGCACGCTTTATCACCAAACCGTGTATAGCTCCCGCTGCCGGTGCGGAGCATCGCCCCCGAAACGCCATCGCACCGAAAAAAGGTTTCACCTGATGCGAATGATGTGCAACGCTTCACAACTCGGCCTCGGCCATTCGTGTTATCCGAGCGCCCGCTCATATCTCAATGCTTCGACAAAATCATTGAAGCAACCGCGCAGGGAGGGAACAGAAGGCAATGGCATGGACCTACAATCAGTCGAGCGGCCACTTGTCGCACAATGGCCAAGTGGTGGCGATCGGCTACTCAGGTCACGAGGAGGGAAAGAACAATCCTGCAATGCAGCAGGTGCCAAATGTAGGTCCTATCCCACAGGGGCGCTACTCGATCGGGCCGCCACGTGACTCGGCGAAGGTAGGGCCATTCGCGCTGCCGCTGGAACCCGAACCGGGAACCAACACTTTTGGCCGATCCGCATTTATGATCCACGGCGACAGTATCGTGCACCCGGGTACGGCTTCCGAAGGCTGCGTTATTTTGCTTCGCGAGGCGCGGAACCTGATCGCCGCGAGCGGGGATGCCGAGTTGGTCGTGACCGCGTGAGGCCACGGCTGCTCGCGCTTCTGGCCATGGCGCTGATAGGCCAGGCCGGATGCGGCGAGCCGGACGCCGCCAGGGTTGGCCAGGATATCGATGCCCGTGGCGCACGCGTGGTCGTGCAGGACCTCTGGAGCAACGATCGCTATGAAACGGTACTTCAACGCATCGCCACCGGCGATGGGACGTGGGTCGCGCTGGCGCCCAAGCTCGCATCCGGCGCCGATGCGGCTGCGTCGGAGGGACTGACAATCGCGCTTGCCGAGGCTCTGCCGCGCAACGCGACCGCTGTACTGTCGGTGCTGGATCCGCGACGGACCGCGCTTGCGCCGACGCGCGTCTGCGGCGTGCCGTTTATCGAGGGAACAGCCATCAACGTGGCTGACTATGTCAGGTCGGCGGAAAAAGCGGTGAACGCGGTGGGCGAGCCGCAGTTGAACGTCCAGCGTACCTCATGCCTGATGGCCTTGCAGAGCAGTTAGCTTGTCAGCCCGCCAATTTGGACCCGGCAGCCTCCAGAATGATGCAGTTGCATCAGGCTGCGCGCACCAGGGTCTCGGTGGATGAAGGAGGGACCGTCATGGGCACGTTCGATAAGCAGCGCTTCGTTTCTTATTTGCGTGATAACGTCTCGCCAGCAGCGTTCGGCGAAGGAAGATGCGCACTACATGTTCGCCTTGCGCTGGCGGCGGGGGGCCTCGTGCCAGCGTCACACCCCGTTTCGGCGAAGGACTGGGGACCGACACTGGAGACCCTCGGGTTCACCCGTATCCAGATCGACCCTGAGGGTGCACAACTCGGCGATATCGCAGTGATTCAGTCGACCAGCGCGTCCGCGGACGGACACATAGAGGCTTATGATGGCAGCGCATGGATCTCTGATTTTGTGCAGAAGCGGGGATTCTGGCCAGGCCCCAGTTTCCGTGCCGAGAGGCCTTCTTTCGTGCTGTATCGCTGGGCTCTTTAGTCTGTGGGCGAGTATCGCAGTTGCTTCTGGCCCGACTTCGACGATTAGAGATCCCCTGTTCGGCCTGTCGCTCAATCCAGACATGGGAGTGCTCGAGCGCACTGATCCAGGACTGATCTCCCGATGCGGTATTGGCGGCGCCGGATCGGAGCAACGGTCCTGGGTCTTTGCTGCCACAAGTGCATCGGACGGTGAATATTTGATCCTTGGTGGCTTGGCGCGCACGCTGCACGGCAGCGCTGCCGGTCCATGGATCCAGGATTGGCAGGGTGAGCTTGTTCGTGTGAACGAGCATGATTGCACCGTGATCGACCCGCCGCGGGAGGCGCTTATGTACCCGACAGCAGCGAGCATTCCACTCACGAAGGCAGTCATTGATGGGCTGGCCGCCAATGCGGTGTACCGTCTTTCCAGCGCATTTGGATCACGTGAACGGTTCGTAACGGAACTGCGTCAGCAGGGGGTCTATCCCGAGCACGCGCAGCTTAAGCCACTGCGCGACGCAATCGAAACGTCGACGTTGCCTTAGCGTTCCGCTCCGGGGTGGGAGATCAGGGATGTGGCAGAATTTCAGCTATAGCCAAGTGCTGCCGAACCGCTTCACGTCGGCCGAATGTCTAGCCATAATAGACTATCATACACAGCTGCCTGCAAATATCAGTCGATTTGACCGTGCGGACGGCGAGCAGCTGCGCGACTCATATATTCATTGGCTCTATCATGATGATAACACCAGATGGGTATTCGAACGTCTTGGCGAAGCGCTGCGCGATTACAATGCCGGCTACGGCTTCGATGTGAAGCCGTGGATAGATTCGGCGCAACTGACTCAGTATAGAGCCGGCCAGCAATATGGCTGGCACGTCGATATCGGTCCGCGCGAGATGTCGCTGCGAAAGATCAGCATGGTGGTGGAATTGTCTGATCCCGCCTCGCACGAGGGGGGCGGACTGGAGGTATTCAATGGCGACTGCATGGAAAACAGGCTGACCATGCAGCAGGGTGACATCGCCTGCTTCTGCAGCTTTATGCAGCATCGGGCCAGGCCGGTGACCCGTGGTGAGCGATGGTCTCTTGTCTGCTGGGTCTTGGGTGAGCGGCCTTTGCGTTGAGAATGGAAAAGCGGCACGTCCGTTTTGTTGCGGAAGGGAATTCGCCTGGCTCCGCGCCCCAACCGCCCGCCCATCGATATCCCTGGGTGTGGCGAGCCTGATGCGATGTTTCTCGGCAATAGCGGCGATTTGGAGGTCGCTGGCGCGCTTCGTCGGCGGAAGCGGCGATGATGATTTCGAGTGCGCAGAAGGAGCCAGCCAAGCATTCTGGGCGTCTCGGGGGGTTTAACCGTGCGCTGTCGACACTTGGCCGAATTGTCGGTGTAGTGAAGCTGGAACTGGAGTGTGAGGATGGCGATACAAGTTACTCATGGCGCGCAGCTCCAGTGCTCGTTTGGTGCCGCTCCATCCACATTTGTGGTTTTGCCAGCCAACAGGACTCTATCTTCCAATCAACCGGCCGCCAACGTGATGGACCACATTCCTAACACCAACATCATGTCATTCGGCATGTGCAGTGCGCCGACCAACCCACAGGTGGCGGCGGCCACCGCTGCGGCGTTGGGTGTGCTGACCCCACAGCCGTGCGTGCCGGCAACGGCATCGCCATGGGCCCCCGGCGCACCGACCGTGCTGATCGCAAACCAACCGGCGCTGGACAACTCATCGAAATGTATGTGCACTTGGTTGGGAGTTGTCACGGTCACTTCGCCGGGACAGACGACGGAGCAGATTCCGTAACTACGGTGCGGAACCTGCCCCCTGGTTCACCAGTGCACTACAGCCCAGAGTTCATAGGACAACGACGCCCGCGGTAGCCCGGCCCGCGACCAGATAATCCGCCAGATTTGTCGGCGCATAGCGGGGGTCGAGCGCTGCACCACAGCGGGTGATCAAACACTGGGAAAGGCATAGGCCAACTGGAAAGGCTCTTGCGTGGGACGGCAGGATATTCCATGGCGCACCAAGCCACGGCTCGTGCACTGGCCCGCTCGCCAGCGGCTGGACCACGTATTTGGGTGCTCGTCTGAATTGCACGCCGAGCTTGGCGAGTTCTGCTGTCATCCACACCAGGGCGCAGTCCGACAGCCCGCTTTGCCCTGCATCGGTACTGTAGCCACCGCCGACATCCGAGTGCGAGCCCGGGAACAGCACCTGGACAATGCGATCATCGCGATCCCACAATGTCGGGGTGAAATCCGCGCGCTGTTCGTCTGACGCGATAGCGTGCAGTCCATGGTGTACCTTGCGGCTTAGCTTGGTATCGGCGAACTGGAAAGTATCGACGCGCTCCAGTTTTACTGTGAACTCCGGGATGCCAAGTGCCCCGACGGTGTCCCAGACCGCCACGGCTTCGATCTCCACATCGACCAGCTTCGCGCTATGATGCGGCATGAATAATTTTGGCAACTTCGATAGCGCGTTCATAACCCGGTCGAGCAGATCCGGGTCGTGGCTCGAAGCTGCCTCGCGATAGTTGTACCAGACCGACATGGCCAGCCGATACGCGAATTCCCTGTCATCCAGATTGTGTGCCGTCGCATCAAGCAGCCCCTTTGCGGCAATCATCCCTGCCAACGCGCGTGCCGTATAAGCCCCGCGGCTGAAACCAACGATGAAAATCTGATCGCCATGTCGGTAGTTCCGAGAGATATAGGTGAAGCCACGGACAATCCGTTCAATTAGGCCTGCACCGACAGTGCCTCCCAACAAACGTACCAGAATATTGCGTGAGTCCCCGACGCCATGCAGATATTTCGCGCATTGCGTGGTCACGCCATCAAGTGTCAGGTTCTTCTCCTGCTCGTTTGCCAGCAGCGCACTGCTGATATCATCTTCGCCATCGAGGTTGGCGAACAGCCGGAAGACGTTGGTCGCCTTGTCCGACATGCTGTCGCCTCCGGGGCCATTCCAGGTGCCGTCGGCGCAGAATATGATCTTCTTTGGCATTGTGTTTCCCGAAAATTACGACGTCACAACCGTTGACGGTGCTTATTGATGTGGATCAAATGCATCTCTGATGAGCTGATCGAGCTTCGGTCGATGGTTCGCACGCTTTAGCCGTTATCAAGAACACGACATGTGCTGATTCCTCCGCTGCCGCGTGAAAGTGTTTGTCACTTCTTGCTTTGCCAAACGCCACTCTCTCACGCAAACCGTGAAGAGGTTGTGAACTATGCCACACCATTGCCTAAGAGTTCATAGCAATACATTGCGGATCAGCCGCGAAGGCCTCGCCATTTGCAGTGCGCCCCTCTTATGGCAGGCAGGCGAGATAGCTCCGCGAGATACGCAGCAAACTGACGAGCCGTCTGGAGCAGGCGTCAGCCGCCGACCCAATTACCTCCCAGTTTGCCAAACTCTTGGGTTGCAGCTCTGGCTATCGGCGCCGCAGCGGCCGTGCGGCGCGAAGCTAACGACGAGTGTGTTGACATTGGGACGGCATTGCGCATCTCGCAGCACATCGTCTGCGATCCGATTGCGCAGCTTGAGCGTCGTCGCGCGGCAGCCGCTTGCCTTTATTCGACCGTCACGAAGTTTGGCTCCGGTAGTTCAACCTCAGCGCTGTCATGCGTCGACATCTTGCTGATACGTCCCAGCCAAACGATCAGATCCCGATGCGCGGCCTGGTTGTCGCCGAACAGACGTTGGCGCAGCCCGGTCAGTAGCACCTCCGCCTGCTGCAGCCTGGCTGAACGCCCCTCCCATTGCCAATTGCCTCTCAGCCGATCATCGGTCGCGACAGACAGCGCCAGGGTGAGAGCAGCTTCGTACTCATGAAGCAAGGGACGCACACGTGGCGTTCCGACCGGGAGCGCCTCAGAGAGGGTGGAGTCGCCGTTGATGGCACGCAGCACGTTCCAGTCCTCGCGGGCTGCCTCGTAGCGTCCGAGCTGGTGGCGAATGCGTGCGCGCATAAAGTAATAGGGCACCTCCACGATGCGGTCTGCGACCGCCTGGTCGATCGCCTCGCTCAGCAGCGCCTCCGCCCGCGTTGTATCCTGGAGTTGCTGAGCGACGTCCGGAGCTTTGCTCAGCAGCGCGCCCGTGGCGTCCCGCGGTCGCGCGAAGGCCACACGCGCTGCTCGGTAGGTCTCGAACGAGTTCTCCCAATTCGTGCGTCCAGTGCTTTCGAACTGGCGCGTGCGGCGCAACGGACGTTCGGCGACCGGCGTCAACATGAAGCCCTCCCAGTCAATATGCCAGCCGGCGTAATTGCTCTGGC
This sequence comes from Acetobacteraceae bacterium, assembly GCA_024280945.1. Taxonomy (GTDB): domain Bacteria; phylum Pseudomonadota; class Alphaproteobacteria; order Acetobacterales; family Acetobacteraceae; genus JAMXLO01. The sequence goes on along the minus strand of JAMXLO010000133.1, from coordinate 42,135 downwards.
AGGCCGGCAACCGATCGCCGATCGTCATCCAGGCCTCGTCGTGCCCCGGCCGTCTTGCCGGGTCGCCGCGAACGATGCTCCCGAGTTGGCCATACGCTTTGCGGGGCACTCGACCGAATGAACGTTCGATTCCACTGACCTCAAGATCGAGATTGCGCCGTTGGGCTGCTTCAATCAGTTGGCCATCACGTCCCGACGCCAGTAAGTCAATTGCGCTATCGGTATCGCGCGCGGCGCCATCTGCCAGCGCTTGTTCGACCATGGCGAGCCGGCTGCGCGTCTCCAGCCATTTGCCAAAGGTGGGCGTGAAATGCGCATCGCTGTCGTCGAACAGATGCTCAACCATGTCGGGATGCAGGAAGTGATTGGTCTGACCGACCGGGCCATCGACCACCGGGCCTACTCTGATCTTCTCGCCGTTGAACTCGATTCGCCGCGTCCTACCAGCAGCGGCATCCGAACAGAAAATTGTCCAAGCCGAGAACGGCCGGCTGGTAAGGATGATCTCGACAGCTTCCTCTAACGAACTGGCCTCGCGCAGGACCCGCTGTTGCACGAATGGTGCAATATCGGCCTCGCCCGGAGCGAAGTGTATCCGATACCGAGTCGTGGAGAGCTGGTGCAACGAAACACCAATACCTGCGTCATTCAGGCCGCTGATACCTCCCGAATAGATCAGGCCCGCGGTGCCGAAGGCGATGTAGCGATGCCAGCTGGGGTGACCGTCAGTTTCGTCGACCAGAAGCAGCGTGCTGGCGACATTCCAGTTGTACAGGTCGGCGTCGAGGTTCCGGGCATGCAGATGGCGTCCGTCTGCCGTCCGGCTACCAGGGAGGCTGAAGCCAGTACAAGCTATGCCAGTACGGTGATTCTGGTGGGCAAGGCTTACACTCGCATCGAACAGGTAGCGACTGGCAGCATCGGACGGGCCGGCGAGCAACGCGCGCACTTCCGGATCCGCGTGGGGCATGCACAAGTCAATCACTTCAGTGATCGCTGCGACGCGCGCAGACGCCGATGGTAGCGCCAGCCGATGTTGTATGCCGTCGGCAAGGTTGTCGAGTTCGATAGCGACAATGGCGTCAACAACCTGCTGACGAGAGAACTGCGCGGCCGGCAATGCATCATGATAACCATCGGCCACCGCACCAATCGCATCGCGGAACTCGCCGCTGATGCTCTCAACAATGCGATTGCTGAGGCCGCGGAAAAGCGCAGTGGCGACACCCGTCCTTACGGGACTGCCAAGGTCGGTGCCACGGGCGATCGCCGAGAGGATCTCGGGAAAGACCCCTTGTTCGATCTCATGTGCGAGCAAGCGGCCGTGGTCATACGCTATGTCGGCGAACCGACCGCGTTGGCGCAGCACGTAGAATGGCTTGCCAGCAAGCATCAATCGGTGCAGCGCACTATCGGCGCGGCCGGCACCTGTCGGCAGGCGAGAAGGTGTGCCCAGATCCTGCGACGCCTTTTGCTCACTCATTCTGTTCGCTCCGTCCTGCTCCACGAAAGAGTGGGGAAGATTCGCCTAGCGTAGATCGACGACGAGTTTGCCGGGACCGGCCAGTTCCTGCAGCCCTTTGGCAAGATCTTTCCGCTACTCCAGGCCAAAATTGGACCTCCAGTCGCAAACGAAGGCTTCCAAGCGAGTGTTGGCGTTTGCGCACGCCCGGCGAGCGCGGCGTCAGCGGCGGGCGGCGGCGCGGCGCGCGGTCACGCCAAGTATGCCACCTTGCCATAGAAGAACCACTTGGCGTGGTTCTGCAGCATCGTCTCCTTCTTTGACAGGAAGCCGGGGTCATGTGGCGAGTTGCGCTGCATGAAGTCCTGCCACTCGCGCTGCGCGGTGACGCGATCGAACCAGACCCGGCCATAGCGCGAATGTGCCCAATGCTGCTCGGTGAGCCCGGTCGAGTAGGCGCCGTGGAACCGGTCAATCTCGTCGCGCAGTTTCTTGGCGGCGTCATCGTCGAGTTTTTCTGCCGCCTGGGCGTCGCGCAGTTCGCGGGCGAAGAAGAACAGCTCGAGATAGGTTAGGTTGAATCCTGGGCTCAGGTCGCGCTGGACATCGCGCTCGGTGCGTGCCCCCACCGGTTCGGCCCCCTTCGCTATCGCCTTGGGGACCTCCTTCAGGACCTGCGCCTCCGATGTGCGGGCGGCGATCTCGTCCTTGAGGCCGGCCTTGATCTCGTCTGCCAGCGACTGCGGCTGCGGGCGAGCAGCGCCCACAAAGGCGGCGGCGTGAGTTGCCTCATGGGCGATCCGCTGGATGAAGCCGGGCGTGTCGGACGGCTCGATCACGATCATGTCGGAACCGTTCGGATTGTCCGGCGAGCCGTACGCCTCGAAGCGCGACCCGCCGCCCTGGGTGATCAGCATCGTCCGCTTGCCCGCGGCTGCCGGCGGCTTGGTGAGTTGGCCGCTCGTGTTGAACTCCTGGCCCGGCACAGCCGGGTCGCGGAACCAGACATACCTCGGATCGAGCTGGCCGATCAGGCCCATGAAGGTTGGCGATTTCTTTAACAGATCGACCGCCTTGTCCTCCACGCTGTGCAGGTTGGTGTATTCCTCCAGCGCCTTGCCGAAGCCGCCGTTCGACACCGGAGCGAACTGCACCGCCGGCACATTGCATGCCGCTGCGACCCGCACGGGCCTGCCGAGCACCGCCCCCGTCGCCGCGGCGTTGGCATCCTTCTCCAGCGCGCCCTCGGCGCCACGGCTCGAGGCGGTCGAGCCCCGCTGCTGCACGACATGGGCCAGTTCATGGCCGATCAGCCAGCGCCCTTCCGTCGTATGCGGCCGATACTGGCCGCTCGCGAACCCGATATCCTGTCCCGCCGCATAGGCCAGCGCGTCGTTCGAGGCTGCCAGCGTGTGGGCCACGGTGTCGGTGTGCACGCGTACCTGGGAGAAGTCATGGCCGAAGCGCGGCTCGAAATAGCCGCGGGCCGCGGCATCGAGTGGCCGCCCGGCGGAACGCGACACGGCTGGATTATGCTGCCGGTCGGTCTGCCGCTCCGCCGGCCGCGCCGCGCGCCCAATGAAGCCCGAGCGCTCGGGCTCAGGTCTAGCGGTCTCACCTCGTGCGATATGCCAGGCACACATGGCGGCGTCCTTTGGCCGGCGAGGCATATAGCTTCGCCCAGCCAGGCGGCGGCTGGCTATATGCGCAGTTCACAGGTCGCGGGATTTTATCGCGCCGCGGCTCGGAGCGGCGTCCACCAGCCGCGACCCCGCGCGTCCCGTCGCCCGGATGCTCGCGATCAGCGCATGTCGCGCGAACTATTGCGCGGCTCTCACGCTGTCGCTGGCTGGCCGCATCTTTCTGCACCGAGCATCGAACCGGCTCATGCTCAGAGAGCGATGTCGCGGCGGACTCTAACTGGACCGATACTTCTCCACCCACGGCCAGTCGATCTCTATGCCGAACCCGGGCGCTTCGGTCAGCCGCGCCATGCCGTCCTCTACCGCCGCGCCGCCGCGATGGATGTGGTGGTGGATGGGGTGGCGGCCTGGATCGCCGATCGATTCTGCGCCGAACGCCGCATCGCCAAACGCCGACGCTAGATGCGCGTGGATGTGCAGCGCCGAATGCGGGGCGATTACCACACCCTTCTGCTCGGCGTAGTGAGCGATGCGCAGCGATTCGGTGAAGCCGGCTGCGCGCGTGGAATCGAACTGCACATAACGGATGGCGCCGCTGTCAATGAAATCGCGCACCGTGTATCGGTGCCATTCGCGTTCGCCATGCGCCAGCGGGATGGGCGACGCCGCCGCGAGCCGCACATAATCCGCCGGCTGCAGATACCAGTGGAGCGGCTCCTCCAGCCACACGATGTCATACGGCGCCACGGCCTCGGCAAACCGGATACAGCCTCCAACGTCGTATGGCGCATTCATATCCAGCATCAACATGACACCGGGCCCGATTGCCTCGCGCACCGCACGCACCCGCGTGACCTCGTCGGCCAATGACAGCGCGCCGGTCTTCAGCTTCACGGCATGATAGCCGTCAGCGACGAAGCGAGCGTATTGCTCCGCGCAGTCCTCGGGTCTTTCGTTCTCTCGGTAATAGCCCCCGGTCGCATACGTGAACACCGCAGTACGCGTACCGCCGAGCAAGCGGAATACCGGAATTCCGAGCGCCTTGCCTTTGAGATCCCAGAGCGCAATGTCGATGCCGCCAATCGCCGCCATGATCTGCGGCCGCTGGTTGCGAGGCAGTGGCGCCGGCAGGCCGTCCCATCCACCGATGCCACCCGGTCGCGGCGACGTCAGCGAAAATAGCTTCTGCCATATTTCGTCATGTCCCAGCGGGTCCATCCCCGCGATCACTGCAGAGAAAGTTGCCAGCAGTTCGCAGATCAGCTTCTGCGGTCCACCGGCGATTTCACCGAAGCCGAGCAAGCCTTGGTCGGTGCGCATCTCTACCAACACGACTTGATCGCGCTCCATGCGTTCGTGCGCCGTCCAGCGCGGCTCAGCATATGGCACGGACATGGGATAGGCTCGGACTTCGGTGATCTTCATGCTGGTGCCTCCTCAGAGAGCCAGGTCGGACGCGAGCCGTTCAATCAAATGACCTGATGCCAGAGACCGGGATAGTCGGCAATCGATGCACTCGCAGCAGTCTGCAGTTCGAGCGCAAAGCCCGCGGACGGACCTTCGTAACCATGGCACCTCACCGGGCGCGGGAGCCAGATCGGCATCGATGCATCCGGCAAGATATGTCTGCATGGGCCATCGTGAGTGGATGGCAATCCATAACGATCAACGCACACACCCGGGTCGCTGGTGTTTCGCCGAGACCCGATGCAGACCTTCTTAGATACCGCTGCTTTGGCACGCGAAAAGCCGACCGGAGCCAAGGCACCATAGAGCGATTACATGACAGCTTCGATGTGTGCGAGTGGCTAAGCCTGCATGAAACGCCAGAGCGCATCATGGAGCTGCGCGGGCGGTGCGAACCTGGTGGATGGGTGCCAGAACCGCGGCACCTGCCGCGAGCGATGCGCGACTGACAGGCCAATCCGCCGGCGGAGAGCGTCAAGAGCACCAGACTTGAAATCGCATGCTCGCGCGATGCGCGCCTGCGCCATTTTCCCTTTACCGGAGTTTTGGCAAACGTTCTGGAAAATGGAAACTATCCACAGCGGGATCAAAACTACATTTTATGGGATTTCAATGACTTATGGCGCGCCCGAGAAGATTCGAACTCCTAACCCCCAGATCCGTAGTCTGGTGCTCTATCCAATTGAGCTACGGGCGCTTGCTACAGGCGCGGGATGTAGCTGATGGCCCCGCCGGCATCAAGTGGTCAGGCCGCGAGCTTATCGAGCTCGCGCAGGATCGACTCACCCATAACACTGGTGCCAACCTTGGCCGTACCCGGCGCCATGATATCGGCGGTCCTCAGCCCTGACGTCAATACGTTGGTTGCGGCCTGCTCGATCAGCGCTGCGTCCTCTTCCATCCCGAAGGAATGGCGCAGCAGCATCGCAAAGCTGAACAACTGCGCCAACGGGTTGGCTATGCCCTTGCCGGCGATGTCGGGCGCCGAGCCGTGGATTGGCTCATAGAGCGCCAGCCGCTTTCCCGAGGCATCCGGCGAACCGAGTGTCGCGGACGGCAGCATCCCAAGGCTCCCGGTCAGCATCGACGCCAGGTCCGACAGCAGATCGCCAAAGATGTTGGACGTCACAATGACGTCGAACTGCCGCGGATTGCGCACCAACTGCATGGCGCAGTTGTCGGCGTACATGTGTTCCAGTTGCAAGTCAGCGAAGTCCTGCGCGTGCAACGCCGTGACCGTCTGCCGCCAGAACAGTCCCGACTGCATCACGTTCGCCTTCTCCACGCTGGTCACGTGACCCTTCCGCTTGCGCGCCAGCTCGAATGCCACCCGCGCCACGCGCTCAATCTCGGTCGTGGTATAGCTCTCGGTATCGAAGCCGCGCTTTTCGCCGGATGGCAGTGTCTCTATGCCGCGCGGCTCGCCGAAATAAATGCCGCCCGTGCTCTCACGCACGATCATCAGATCAAGCCCGCGCACCACTTCGGGCTTCAGCGTCGATGCGTTCACCAACGGGTTCAGCACCGTTGCCGGCCGCAGGTTGGCGAACAGATCCAGTTCCTTGCGCAGCCGCAGGATCGCCAGCTCCGGGCGTAACTGGAACCCGAGCCTCTCCCATTTCGGGCCACCGACCGAGCCGAACAGGATGGCATCGGCCTGCCTCGCCCGCTGCAGCGTGTCATCATTGATCGGCGTGCCGCGCGCATCGATAGAGGCGCCACCCACCAGCTCTTCGGCAATGTCGAATGACACCATACGGCGCCGGGACATCCAATCGATGACGCGGCGCACCTCGCGCATCACCTCCGGCCCAATGCCATCGCCAGCCAGGATCAGCAGCTTCTTGTTGGCAGCCATGGTCAGACCGTCGTGGGCAGCCAGGGCTGCCGCTCACGACGCCGCGCCTCATGCTGGCCGATCATGTGCTCATGCTGCAGCGTCTGGCCGATATCATCGAGCCCGTTGAGCAGCGAGTGTTTTCGGAACGGCTCGACGTCGAAGTGTATTTCCTCGCCATTCGGCCGCACGATGAGCTGCCGCTCCAGATCGATCGTGATCCGGGCGTTGCCCCCCAGTTTCGCATCCTCGATCAGCGCATCGCAAATGGCGCGCGGCAGCCGGATTGGCAGCAACCCGTTCTTGAAGCTGTTGTTGAAGAAGATGTCGCCGAACGACGGGGCGATGATGCAGCGAATGCCGAAGTCCTGCAGCGCCCACGGCGCGTGCTCGCGGGATGAACCGCAGCCGAAGTTCTCGTGCGTGACGATAATCTGCGCGTTGCGGTAGCCATCCTGGTTCAGGATAAAGTCCGGCCGCTCTTTGCCGTCGCTGTCGAACCGCAGTGGATCGAATAGATGCTTGCCCAGGCCGGACCGCTGGATGGTCTTCAGGAAGCGTGCCGGAATGACCTTGTCGGTGTCGATGTTCTGCATCGGCAGCGGCGCAGCCACGCCGGTCAGTGTGGTGAACTTCTCCATGGGGCTTCCTCAACCATCATCCAGCACTCTGCCGCATGCGACTTGGACTCGTGAGCCCATGTCACACCATTTGTCTCACGTCCGCCAGTCGGCCCGTCACCGCTGCAGCGGCAGCCATGGCTGGCGAAACCAGATGCGTCCGGCCACCTGGCCCCTGTCGCCCCTCGAAGTTTCGGTTCGAGGTGGATGCGCAGCGCTGGCCCGGTTTCAGCCGGTCTGGATTCATGCCAAGGCACATCGAGCAGCACGGATCACGCCACTCGAACCCTGCCTCCAGCAGGATGCGATCGAGCCCTTCAGCTTCCGCCTGCTGCTTCACCTGGCCTGATCCTGGCACGACCAGCGCCTGCACGCCCGCCGCCACACGCCGCCCCTTGGCGACAGCGGCAGCAGCGCGAATGTCCTCTATGCGGCCGTTCGTGCAAGACCCGATGAACACCACGTCGATCGGCACATCGGCGAGCTTCTGGCCAGGCTTCAGTGCCATGTATTCGAGCATGCGCTGCATCTGACTGCGCTGGCCTTCGTCCGCCACCTGCGCCGGGTCCGGCACCGCCCCGGTCACTGGGGCAACGGCGCCGGGATTGGTGCCCCACGTCACCATCGGTGCGATGTCGGCTGCATTCAGCACCAGCCGCGTGTCGTAATGCGCGCCGCGGTCGCTGGGCAGCGTGCGCCAGTACGCCACTGCCTGTTCCCATGCCGCGCCCTTCGGCGCGTACTCGCGACCCTTCAGGTAGGCAAAGGTCGTTTCGTCGGGTGCTATCAGGCCAGCGCGAGCCCCCGCCTCGATCGACATGTTGGACACCGTCATCCGCCCGGCCATGTCCAACCCGCGGATAGCCTCACCGGTGTATTCGATGACGTGGCCCGTACCACCCGCAGTGCCGACCTTACCGATGATCGCCAATACGATATCCTTGCCCGAGCAGCCGAACCCGAGCGTGCCGTCGACGCGGATCTCCATGTTCTTCGCCGGCCGTTGCAACAACGTCTGCGTTGCCATGACGTGCTCGACCTCGGACGTGCCGATGCCGAACGCCAGCGCGCCCAGAGCACCATGGGTGGAGGTGTGAGAATCGCCGCAGACGATCGTCGTGCCAGGCAGACTGATCCCCAGTTCGGGCCCGATGATGTGCACGATGCCCTGACGAACATCGAGGATCGGTATGTAGGGCACACCGAACTCGACGACGTTCTTCTCCAGGGTCTGCACCTGGATACGGCTGTCCTCCTCCTCGATATCCGACGGCGTGCGCGGACCGACCGTCGGTATGTTGTGGTCCGCAACCGCAATCGTCAGATCGGGCCGGCGCAGTTTGCGCCCTGCCGCCCGCAGTCCTTCGAAGGCTTGAGGGCTGGTCACCTCATGCAGCAGGTGCCGATCAATGTAGAGGATGCATGTGCCGTCCGGCAGCTTCTCCACAACGTGGCTGTCCCAGATCTTGTCGAACAGCGTGCGTGGCTGCGCTTCGGACATCGTCAGGTGCCTCCTCTCAATCGGCAGCTTCGTTCTCGTTGTTGACCGGCGACTCGGTTGCACCTGTATTGCTCGTGCTGCGTGCGCGCTCGGCGATTCGTGCCCGCTTGCCTGAGCGTCCACGCAAATAATACAACTTGGCCCGCCGAACGTCGCCACGCCGCACGACCGAGATCTCGGCGATCAGTGGCGAATACAGTGGAAACACGCGCTCCACCCCCTCGCCATAGCTGATCTTGCGCACGGTGAAGTTGCTGTTCAGCCCTTTGTTGGAGCGCGCGATGCACACACCCTCGAACGCCTGGGTACGGGTGCGCTCACCTTCCACCACCTTCACCGCGATGCGCACCGTGTCGCCCGGCGCGAAGTCCGGCACGCCGCGACTCGCCGTCAGGCGGGCGATCTGCTCGGCTTCGTAACGCTGGATGATGTTCATCGCTCGGATCCTTCCTGCAATCGTCCTTAAGGCGCGGTTGCCTGGCTGGCAACCGTGTGCGCCGCCCACAGATCGGGACGACGCTCGCGTGTGACGCGCTCGGCCTCGGCGCGGCGCCACGCTGCCACTGCTGCGTGGTGGCCAGACAGCAAAACATCAGGCACCCGCCGCCCCTGCCACTCGGCGGGCCTGGTATAGTGCGGATATTCCAACAGGTGCTGTGCGAACGATTCATCGACCGCGCTGTCCGCGGCACCCATCACCCCTGGCAACAGACGCACTGTGGTATCCAGCAGCACGAGTGCCGCGAGTTCACCTCCCGATAGCACGTAATCGCCGATGCTGACTTCCTCCATCGACCGCGCATCGATCACCCGCTGGTCGACGCCCTCGTAGCGCCCACACAGCAGCATCAGACCGGGCGCGGTGGCGTAGCGTTCGGCGTCGCGCTGCGTCAGCCGCCGGCCGCGCGGCGTAAGATAGATGATCGGCCGCCCATCAGCGACCGACGCGATCGCCGCATCGACCACATCGGGTCGCAGCACCATGCCGGTACCACCACCGAACGGTGTATCGTCCACCGAGCGATGGCGATCGCGTGCAAAGTCGCGGATGTTCACTGCCTCGAGCGACCAAATGCCTGTTTGCAGCGCCCGACCCGCGAGCGATTGCGCCAGAGGACCTGGGAACATTTCGGGAAACAGCGTCAGCACGGATGCGCGCCAGATCATCTGTGGCTCCGCGCGACGGCACGGCCTTCGGAGCCTGCCACCTGGCTCGTTCCGGCGGTCACATCCACTGGCAACGCCACCGTGACACGACCAGAGGCGATATCGACTTCTGGCACGCAGGCCCGCGTGAACGGCACGATGGCCGACGTCTCGCCGGCGATCTCAAGGCTGGCGCCGGCGCCATAGTCATGCACCGCCGTGATCCGCCCGAGTTGCGCGCCGCTCGTATCAAACGCAACAAGCCCGATCAGGTCCGCCAGATAGAACTCGTCTTCTTCCGGCTCCGGCAGTTGCGCCCGATCGACATACAGCCGGACGTTGATCAGTTTCTCTGCGGCTGTCCGGTCAGCAACCTTTACTTCGTTGCCATCGATCAGTTCGGCGATCTCCGCGATCCCTTCGCCGCGCCAGCGCAAGACGAACCGACGCTCCCTATCGTCCGAGAGCCACCGATACCGCGTCAGGTCGTCGGCATACGATGTGACCCGCACCAAGCCACGAACGCCATGCGGCCGGCCGATCACACCCATCAGGATGCGGCTTCCAGGCACGCCTGTGGCCGGGCTCGACCCGGCCACTATCCCGCCGCTGCCTTGGCGCGCTCCTGCGCCTTCTTCTTCGGTGCCGACTTGATCGGCTGTTCCCCCCACGACGGCATGGGGCCCACGCCCTTCTGTCCAAGGAACTTCGCCACGCGGTCGGTCGCCAGTGCACCCTGCGACAGCCAGTGCTGGATGCGCTCCGGTTGTAGCCGCACACGATCATCGTGCTCGGCTGGCAGCATCGGGTTGTAGCTGCCCAACTTCTCGATGAAGCGTCCATCCCGCGGACTGCGGCTGTCGGCCACCACGATGTGATAGTACGGACGCTTCTTGGCTCCAGCACGCGCAAGGCGAATCTTCAGACCCATCAGTCAGTGTCTCCTGCTATTGTCATCCTGCATCAGAATGGCCGCCGCTGATTGGGCACCATCCCCTTCGGCATCAGCGCAGACAGACCTTGGCGCATCAGTCCCTTCTGCCCGAGCTTGCTCATCCGCTTCATCATCGTCGTCATGTCGTCGAACTGCTTGAGCAGCTTGTTGACCTCCTGCACCGACGTCCCGGAGCCGGCGGCGATCCGCTTCTTCCGGCTTGCCTTGATGATCTCCGGCGCCCGCCGCTCCTTTGGCGTCATCGACGAGATGATCGCCGCCTGGCGCTTCAGGATCGCGGTATCGAGGTTGGCCTCCTCGATCTGCGCCTTGATCTTGCCGACGCCGGGCAGCATTCCCAGGATTCCCGACAGGCTGCCCATCTTGCCGATCTGCTTGAGCTGGCTGGCATAGTCCTCGAGGTCGAATTTTCCCCGCATCATCTTGGATGCGAGCTTCTCCGCCTCTTCCTGGTCGATCGTCTCAGCCGCGCGCTCCACCAGCCCGACGATGTCGCCCTGACCAAGGATGCGGCCGGTCACCCGTTCCGGATGGAAGTCGTCCAGCGCGTCCTGTTTCTCACCAGTACCGATCAGCTTGATCGGTGCGCCGGTGATCGCGCGCATCGACAGCGCCGCGCCGCCGCGCGCATCGCCATCCATCCGCGTCATCACAATGCCGGTCACGCCGACCGCGTCATTGAACGCCCTGGCGGTGTTCACCGCGTCCTGGCCGGTCATCGCATCGACCACCAGAAGAGTCTCGACCGGCGAGGTCGCAGCGCGAACCTGCCGCACCTCCTCCATCAGCGCTTCATCGATCGCCAGCCGCCCGGCGGTATCCAGGATGACAACGTCGTAGCCCTCGCGCCGTCCGGCCTCCATGGCGCGTTCGGCAATCTGTACCGGCGTCTGACCGGCCACGATCGGCAGGCTGGGCACCTGTGCCTGCTCGGCCAATTGCGCAAGTTGCAGTTGCGCTGCCGGCCGCTGCGTATCCAGGCTCGCCAGCAGCACCCGCCGCCGCTGCCGCTCGTGCAGCCGTAGCGCCAGCTTGCCCGCCGTGGTGGTCTTGCCGGAGCCCTGCAGCCCGACGAGCAGGATCGGGATCGGCGCCGGCGCGTTGAGGTTGAGCGGCACGGCCCCCTCGCCGCCCAGCGCCTCGATCATCACGTCATTGACGATCTTCACCACCTGCTGGCCCGGCGTGACCGAGGCCAGCACCTCCGCGCCCACCGCCCGCTCACGTACCTTGCCGATGAAGTCACGCACCACCGGCAGCGCCACGTCCGCATCCAGCAATGCCAGGCGCACTTCGCGCAGCGCTTCGGTAACGTCCGCTTCCGACAGCGCTCCGCGGCCGCGCAGCCGGTCGAACACTCCCGTAAGCTTATCTGACAGCGCTTCGAACACGGCATCACTCCAACGGCCAAAACGCCGCTGCGCGAACCCTCGCGGAGCGACGGAGCCCCCGCCACGGGCGGGGACCGGGTTCCTCTACAATACCCGGATGCGCGGCGTTATGGGAGCGGGGATAGGGGGAGTCAATGGATCGGTGGGCCACCCTCCCGGGTGGCCCTCGTCGGCTTCCGCCGGCAAAAGTTCAGGCAGGCATACGGTAAACCGCGCAAAGCTTGTTCCCATCAGGATCGCGCAGATACGCAAGATACATCTGGCCGGCCCCCCCTTGGCGCACGCCCGGCGGGTCCTCGATCGAGGTGCCGCCATTCGCAACGCCGGCCTTGTGCCAGGCGTCAACCTGCTCCTGTCCACTCATCGAAAAACCGACCGTGCCGCCGTTGGCGTGGCAGGCGGGCTTACCGTCGATTGGCTTGCTGACCATGAAACGCCCGCCATTGTGCGAATAAGCTACTCGGCCCCTGGCATCGACCGTCCCGGGCTGCGCACCCATCGCACCGAACACGGCGTCGTAGAACTTCTTCGATCGTTCGATGTCGTTGCTGCCGATCATGATATGGCTGAACATCTGTTCTCCTCCTCACCGAAGCCACCCCTCACCGTGCACCGAACCGAACGAACAGGAAAGCTCGTATGACACAGACCGAATGGCGCGCTGATCCTCTTTACTGGGGCCACGGACCTCGTGTGTTCGAGGTGTTCTTAGAACCGACGTGCCCATTCTCCGTGCGGGCGTTCGGCAAGCTCGATGACCTTCTTGTCCAGGCGGGGGAAGATCGCATCACCATCAAGATACGGCTGCAGTCACAGCCCTGGCATATGTATTCGGGCGTGATCGTGCGTTGCATCCTGGCTGCTTCGACGCTCGGGGGCGGCAAGGAAGCAGCGAAATCTGTCATGGCGGCGGTCGCGTCGCACCGCGAGGAGTTCGAGTTCGATCACCACTCCTGTGGTGCAAATATGGAGGCTGCGCCCAACGACATCATCGCGCGGATCGAAGGCTACAGCGGTATCAAGCTTTCCGAGGCGTTCGCGATTCCAGATCTCGACCGCGAGATCAAATGGCACTGCAAGTATGCCCGCCAGAACGGCATCCATGTGTCGCCGACGTTCATGATCGACGGCCTGGTCGAGCCGGGCATGAGTAGCGGCGATGCGATTTCAGATTGGGTGACGCGTCTGCAGAAACGTTGAACAGGCCCTAACTTCCGCCGGCATTCTTGCCAAATATTCCCCGTGGCGTTCCCCCCGGCGAAATGCTGTTCACCCTGATTCCGTGCCGTCCGACCTCTGCTGCAACGGAGCGTGTGAGGTGGCTGACGGCCGCCTTCGATGCGACACAGGTATGCGCCGAGTAGGACACCCGTATGGCAGAACCGCTTGAAATGTTGATGATGCTGCCCGAGCATTGCCTGATCATGTGCGGATCACAGGTTTCGTGCCGAGCATCACCCCGCGCACATTGATCCAGTTGACGCGGTCAAAGTCATCCATATCGACGTCAACAATGCTCACCATCGGCGATGGCGATCCCGCATTGTCCACCAGGCAATCCATCCTGCCGAAGTTCGTCACTGCACCATCGATCATGGCATCGACGTGGCCAGCATCAGAGACGTCCGTCCGGATGAACCGAGCGGCGTCGCCTCGCTCGCGTTCCAATTGCTGGCCCTCATCGCGCGCCAACGACGATCCGAGCGCCTGCCGCCACGAAAAACTTCAGCGATCCGTTTGCCGATCCCGCTCATGCGCCTGTGATGATGGCGACTTTACCGTCCAGGATTCCCATTACTTGCCCCCTTGCGCATCCAGCGAAGTTTAGGCTGGCTTCAGCAGCGCGGATCCTGCGAGCAGTGAAAAAATCATACCCACGCCGATGCCCCAGAAACCATTGATCAAGAAGGAGCGGACGAACGACATTGCGGTCCAACCGCCGGCTAGGGGCAAGCCCTTGATCAGCGGGACGATGAACAGACCGACCAATGCCGCTGCAATGCCAAGCCCCAGCCCCCGGACCCACATCGGATAGGACGCGGGCAGCTTCGGCAAGATCAATCCGAACACGGCGCCCCAAACGCCGCCCCAGAAGCACAGGTCGACGATCCGCGGCACTCCAAACGGGGGAACGCCGCTTGTCGGATATGGCGGCGGCATCAAGCCCGCCAGGTGCAGCAATTCCCACATGCCCTGGTGGAATATGAGCACCGATATAGCGGCAACTATGAAGCCGAGGATCGCTCGGTTCAATGAAGCTGGCATTTCATCCATCCTTTGCAGTGCCGGGTTTAGTTCGGGCGTTCTGCTCCAGCATGTCCCGGCATACCGCTCAGGAGGAGAGCCGCGCCTGATCAAACACCCGTGACACTGGCCAGCACCATTTCGGCCGCCTTCTCACCGATCATGATCGATGGGGCATTGGTGTTGCCCGACGTCAGCGTCGGCATGATCGACGCATCGGCGACGCGCAGGCCGGCAACTCCGTGCACCCGCAACTGCGCGTCTACCACCGCCATCCGGTCAGTGCCCATCCTGCAGGTCCCGACCGGATGATACGTCGTCTCCGCCACTTGCTTCACCCAGTTCAGGATTTCGTCATCAGAGGTCGCCAACGCACCAGGCGCCAGCTCTGTCACTTGCATCGGCGCCATCGCCGCACCGGTCATGATGGCGCGCGCAATACGCACCGCGCGAACCGTCACCTCGGCGTCGATCGGCGACGACAGGAAATTGAAGTTGATAGCTGGGGGGCGGCGTGGATCAACCGATACAATGTGGATATGCCCCTTGCTCTCGGGTCGCATCGGATGCGCGTAGCAGGTCATGCCGCACTCACGCGACAGCTTGGGGCCAAGCGCGCCGGGCTCGGTCAACATGGGCACCCAGCCCAACAGCACGTCCGGTGCTTCCAACCCCTCGCGCGAGCGCACAAAGGCGCGGATTGGCGCTGCCACACTGCCCAACATGCCATCGCCAAACAACGCATAGCGCAGCGCCTGCCCAACCAGGCCAAGCCCGCGCCCTCGCTCGTTGAAGGTGATGCCCTTCGCACCCACCGACCAGCGCGTCCGCGGCGCATAGTGGTCGCGCAGGTTTTCGCCGACACCGGGCAATGCTTGGCGCACGTCGATTCCCAGGTCACGCAGCCGCTCCGGCTGGCCGATGCCCGACAGCTCCAGCAGTTGCGGCGAGTTGATCGATCCCGCGCTCACGATAATCTCTCGCGCAGCGCGAGCCTCGCGCGTTTCACCACGCACTGAATAGCGAATGCCGGTGCAGCGCTTGCCATCCAGCATCAAAGCTTCGGCCAGCGCCTCGGTCTCGATGTGCAGGTTTGGACGCCTGCGGATCGGATCGAGATAGCAGCGCGCGGTGCTCATGCGGCGGCCGGCGGCGATCGACGCCTGGCTCATCGCGATTCCTTCCTGCGCGGCGCCGTTGTAGTCGGGATTGTGTGGAATGCCGACCTGCTTCGCCGCCTCGATCAGCGCAGTGAAAATCGGCAGCCGCGGCGCCGGGTTGGTGACGCGGATCGGGCCATCGCGACCGCGATACTCGTCGTCACCGCCGGCATAACTCTCCATCCGCTTGAAGAACGGCAGGACGTCCTGATAGCTCCAGCCGTGGTTGCCCATTTGGGCCCAGGTGTCGAAGTCTTGCGCCTGGCCGCGCACGAATGCCATGCCGTTGATGGCGCTGGAGCCGCCGAGCAGCTTGCCGCGCGGCACGGGCAGTGTGCGTCCGTTGGTGTTGGGCTCAGGCTGCGACCTGTACAGCCAGTTCGCAGCAGGATTGGCGATCAGCTTCGCATAGCCGATGGGAATGCGCGACCATGGATGGCTGGCACGACCGGCCTCCAGCAACAGCACCTTGTTGCGCGCACTCGCTGACAGCCGGTTGGCGACAACGGCACCGGCCGAACCGGCGCCAACCACGATATAGTCATAAGCCTGCATGCGCGACAGAATCCCCCCGCGCAGGTTGCAGCCCGAAACACAGACCGCGGTCAAGACAGGCAGGGCAGCTATCCTGACAGGCGACATCGGCCCCTTTACTATTGGCACACCCAGAGGAGCGATCTGCATGGCCAACCCGACCCACCTGCTGCCGAGCACCGTTGTCGGCAGCTATCCGCAGCCGGATTGGCTGGTCGACCGCGCCGGCCTGCACGCGCACGGTGTGCCGCGGGTACATGCCCATGACATCTGGCGCATCCCCGAAGCACTTCTGGAACAGGCACAGGACGATGCTACGATTCTGGCGATCCGCGACATGGAGCGCGCCGGCATCGACATCATCACCGATGGCGAAATCCGGCGCGAAAGCTATTCCAATCGCTTTGCACTGGCGCTGGACGGCATCGACGCCGATAGCCCCGGCGAGGTCAACGCGCAGTTCAACCGCGCCACGCCGGTGCCGCGCGTGGTCGGCAAGATACGCCGCCGCGCTCCGGTTGAACTGCGCGACGTGCAGTTCCTGCTGCGCCAGACGGACCGTGCGAGCAAGATCACTCTGCCTGGCCCGTTCACGCTCTCACGTCAGGCGAAGAATGATTACTACAAGGATGAAGCCGAACTGACGATGGACTACGCCGTCGCAGTGAACGAGGAACTGCGCGACTTGAAGGCAACCGGTGTGGATGTGATTCAACTCGATGAACCCTGGGTTCGCACCGATCCCGAAAAGGCGCTGCGCTATGGTATCCCGGCGATCAATCGCGCGCTGCAAGATATCGAGGGTCCGACTGTGGTCCATATCTGCTTCGGGTATGCCGCGGTGGTGAAGCAGCAGAAGCCGACCGGCTACAGCTTCCTGCCCCAGCTCGCCGACACCATAGCCCAGCAGATCTCGATAGAGGCCGCACAACCAAAACTCGACCTTGGCGTGCTGCGCGACCTTTCGAACAAACAGATCATGCTGGGCGTGCTCGATCTCGGCGATACGAATGTAGAGACAGCCGAGGTCGTCGCTGATCGCATCC
Source organism: Acetobacteraceae bacterium (assembly GCA_024280945.1). GTDB lineage: Bacteria > Pseudomonadota > Alphaproteobacteria > Acetobacterales > Acetobacteraceae > JAMXLO01. Next base: position 25,129 of record JAMXLO010000133.1, on the reverse strand, counting down.
GTGCCGGCTTGAGATACGTTGCACCGGACCGGCTGATCCCCGCGCCCGATTGCGGCATGAAGTATCTGCCGCGTGACGTCGCCTTTGGCAAGCTCCGTTCGCTCGCCGAAGGCGCCGCCATCGTTCGCCGGGAACTGGCCGGATAGCGCAGGCTACTCGACCAGCCGAAGCTCAGCCGCCCTTCTGCCGGACAGCGACCGCAGCACGAACGCCTCTACGGGCTGCGGCACGTTTTTCAGCGTCAGTGGGCCGACGGATTCGAACGACAGGCCCAGCCGATCGCCTGCCCGATCATGCGCGGCGCGCGAAATGCAGACACCGCCAGGCGGGCACACCTCCTGCAGACGTACGGCGACGATGATCCCGCTGCCGTGGAAGTCACGGCCGTCACGGATGACATCGCCCAGATCGACACCGACGCGCAGGCGCAGGCTGCTGTCGTCCGGCCAGCCGTCATTCTGGCGCGCCAGTTCGAACTGTATAGCGACTGCGCAACGCACTGCCCCGCCGACGCTGTCGAACGTCACCAGCATGGAGTCGCCGGCGGTCTGCACGACCCGACCGCCATGCCAACGGATTGCTGGCCTGATCAGCCTGTGCATGTTGCGCAACCGAGCGATGGTGCCGGTGTCGTCGCGATGAAACAGCCGACTGTAGCCAACCAGATCGGCGTACAGAGCGGCCATAAGCCGGCCAGCGCGGCGGCCCCCCCATGGCAAGCGACGCGTCGGTTCCGCCGACACACGCAGGGTGGGCGCGGACCCGTTATCGACGGGACGAGGGTCCCTGAACGACAACGCGGGCATCGGTTTTGGTTGGTACACATCCAGGAATCGCCGCAGCATGACACGTCTCGGCACATTCAGTGCGAAGCAGGAGGAAGCTGAAGGGTATGAAAAAGCCCCGTCCGATGGCTGGCGGGGCTGCGCGCTAGTAGCTACAGAGTATGGCTACAGCGCGTGCGTCCCCGAGCCCGCCATCATGCGGGCACTGCGCGAAAGACAGCCGGCGATGATGCGCACCACGTCCATGCGGGCGCGTTAGCATGATCGTTGACGATTTCAAAAGCGAATTCGCCAGGCGCCGATCACAGAATTGCGAGAAGCCATATAGTTCGCATTGGATCCGATCGACGACGCAATGTTGCGCGACCAGTCCCGTCCGCTATGCCAATCCCACCACCTCGGCCAATGCCTGAACCTGCTCCTCATAGCGTGACACCGGATTGAGCAGCAGGTGATTGGCACCCATCGCGATTACCGCTTGCAGTTTCTCTCTCACCTGTTCCGGCGTGCCGTGGATGCCGGATGCATCCGTCCCCGGAGGATTGTGGTACACGTCGGTGAACCAGCGGTGCAGTTCGGCACGCGCCACCTCTGGCTTCTCATCCACCGCCATGAAAATCCGCTTGGAAATTGGGTACGTCGCCGGATCGCGCCCCGCCTTTTCGAGCGCCTCGCGCAACAGCGGAACTGAGCGCCCGAACTCCGCGATGCTTGACCCGCCGGATCCCATCCATCCATCGGCGATCGCCGCGGCACGGCGCACCGCGTTTGGATGCCCGACCCCCATCCAGATCGGCAGAGGCTTCTGCACTGGCTTGGGCCACATCGTGTCGCCCGCCAGATGGTAAAACCGCCCCTGATGCTCCACCTTCTGCTGTGCCCACAGGGCGCGGATCAGCGCCACCGCCTCCCGGAAGCGCGCCACGCGCCCCTCTTCCGGCACCTCGAATTGCCGGTAATGATGTTCGCGTCCCAGCCCGACGCCCAGGATTGCGCGCCCGCCACTCAGATGGTCCAGCGTCGCCCACTGATGTGCCACCATCAGTGGGCTGTGGATCGCCAGTACGACGACCGATGCACCGAGCCGAATCCGCGTCGTCACCGCCGCTGCGTAAGTCAGCACGACGACCGGATCGAAGCATGTGACGTGGTCGAGTGTGTTCTCGGTGACCCACAGATCGTGAAAGCCCAGCGCCTCGGCCCGCTGTGCCACCGCGCGCACCGATGCGACATCGATCGCATCCGGCGAGCGGTGCGGCAGCGACATGCCGAACGGTATCAGATCCTTCAACGCCATCCCGAACTCCCTAGTGCCCCGGCGCTGCCCCTTTCGGCATCCGCGGCAGGAACAGCGCCAGCGGCCAGATGCAAGGCGCCACAATGCCCAACAACCAGAATATGTCGAGATAGCTCATGATCGATGCCTGCGCCTGAAGCGTGCCATTGATCGGCGCAAGCGGCACTTTCCAACGTTGTAAGCGGTGATGTGCTCTGCCAGCCGAGCTTGATGGAACTGCGTCCGCTCCTGCAGCAGCGCCTGCGCGAACGAGACCCCGACGCTGCCGCCCAGGTTGCGGAACAAATTCAGCATCGCGCCTCGTTGGTCTGATCACCCGGAACCCCGACATACGACACCGCGCTTAGCGGGATGAACAGCAGCGGCAGCCACAGCACCTGGACCACCCGCGCCACTGCCACGTTCCAGAATCCCATCGACAGATCGAGTCCTGTGTTCGACAGCAGTCCCCAGCCCGTGCCCATCAATGCGCCGAGGATCGGCCACTTCGGCTGCACAAAGCGCCCGGTAACGAAGCCCGAGAGGGACATGATGAACAGCGTGACGATACCGCCCTAGGCCAGCGTCATCCTGCTTGCGTCGCGTGCGGCTCGGCAAACAATCTGTGGTCACCGCTGTCGGTGCAAGGCCCGATGGCGCAACATTCCGGATCTGGCGTTGTTCCTCGACAGCATGGCTGGGCTCTGTCCGCACGATCCGATGATGTTCGATGCGCCCGCGTTGCCGTTCGCCGAAGCCGTTGCGGCAGAACGACCGCCGCACCGCGTCGCTTATACATCCGATTATGGTGGCCGCATCCCGGTAGATCGCGAGACGCGTGAGATTTGCACACGCGCGGTGCACCGCTTCGAGGAACTCGGCTGCATCGTCGAGGAATATGCCCCCGATCTAGGCGCGATCGACGAGGCATTCATGGTGCTCCGCTCGCAGCATTTCGTCGTAGACCGCGAGATCCAGATGCAGACGCATCGGGAGCTGCTGAAACCGGACATCGTCTGGAACACGGAGAAGGGCCTGGCGCAGACGCCAAGCCGGATCGCCTGGGCCGAGCGCGAACGTGCCGCGTTCTTTCGCCGGTTCGTCGCCAAGTTCGACACCTACGACATCTTCGTGTCACCAAGCGTGGCGACACCGGCATTCGATGTGAATCTGCGGCACCCCAACCACATCGATAGCAGAAGGCTCACTGATTACATGGGTGCATCGACGTTGAATGCGGCGGTGACGATGACGAGCTGCCCCGCTGTCGCAGTGCCTTGCGGGTTCGACCAGTATGGCCGGCCGGTCGGGCTTCAGGTGATGGCACCAGTCCGGGGCGAGGTGCGCGCCCTGGGCGGGGCGTGGCTGTTCGAGCAACTTAGCGGCCTCGACAAGCTGTTACCAATCGACCCGCGCGAAGGTACTGTGCCACCATAAGGGACAGCCGACAGGAGCCCGCATGCCTGCGCCTTCCTCCGATACCGTCGCTGCCGTGTTGCGCCATGCCGATGCGTCGCTCGACGCGTCGCGCGGCCGGCTGTTCGAGCTGCTGCGCATCCCCTCTATCAGCGCCCAGCCTGACCACCGGCAAGACTGCCAGCGTGCCGCCGAGTGGGTCTGCACACAGCTCGCGGACCTTGGCTTTACCGCCGAGCTTCGCCCTACCAAAGGCCATCCGGTCGTCGTTGCGCACCACGCCGCGCCCACCGGTCATCGCGGACCGCATGTGCTGTTCTACGGCCATTACGATGTGCAGCCGGTGGATCCGCTCGACCTGTGGCACAGCCCGCCGTTCGATCCACAATTGGTGGATGGGCCGCATGGCAAGCGGTTCGTCGCGCGGGGCGCGGTGGACGACAAAGGCCAGGCGATGATGTTCGTCGAGGCGATGCGCGCCTGGAAGGAAGCGACCGGCGGCATCCCTGCCCACGTCACTGCGCTGATCGAAGGTGAGGAAGAGGTCGGCAGCCCCAACCTCGAGCCATTCCTCGCGGCCAACAAGGCTGAACTCGCATCCGATCTGGCGCTGATCAGTGACACCGGCATGTGGGACATCGACACGCCGGCCATCACCACGCGCCTGCGTGGCATGACCTATGTGCAGATGACGTTGAAGGCGGCCAACCGCGACCTGCATTCCGGTCTGTATGGCGGCTCGGCGCTGAACCCGATCAACGCGCTGGCGCATGTGCTGGGCGATCTGCAGGACGCCAATGGTCGCATCCAGTTGCCCGGGTTCTACGACAAGGTGAAGCCCATTTCGAATGCCCATCGCAGGCAGTGGGATGCGCTCGGTTTCGATGAGGGTGCCTTTCTGGGCAAGATCGGCCTGAGTGCGCCGTCGGGCGAACGCGGTTACTCGGCGCTCGAACGGCTGTGGGCGCGACCGACTGCCGACATCAACGGTATGTGGGGCGGCTACACCGGTGCCGGCGGCAAGACGGTGATCGCCGCGGAAGCGTCAGCGAAGATCTCGTTCCGCCTGGTCCCTGGGCAGGACCCGGATGAAGTGTTCGAGCAGTTCAAGCGTTTCGTCGCCGAGCGTCTCCCGGCTGGTGCAACGGTTGACTACGAATGCGGCACCCGCAGCCCAGGCATCGAGGTCAACGTGGAAAGTCCGTGGGTGCGCGCGGCACAGGCGGTGCTGACCGAGGAATACGGCAAGCCAGCAGTGCTGATGGGCAGCGGCGGTTCCATCCCGGTGGTGACGTCGCTGCGCACCGTACTTGGGATCGACAGCCTATTGATGGGGTTCGGCCTCGACGACGATCAGGTGCACAGTCCGAACGAGAAGTTCGAGCAGCGCTGCTTCCACCACGGCATTCGCTCGCATATCCGGCTGCTCGCCAAGTTCGCTGGCGGGTGAATTGAGTTTTCCCCCTCCCCTTTCGGGAGGAGCCTGCCCCGGACTTGATCCGGGGGGTTGGGAGGAAAAGGCCGCAGCGAGTCCGTCACCCCCTCCCCCCGCCCCCCTCCCGCAAGGGGAGGGGGAGGGAACGTCCGCTTTTCGCCTCCGTATCGTAGACCTGCGTAGTCGACTGGCAGGACCCTTCAATCTGGAGCTGCCGGCGGGCGAATGTCTGGCGATCACCGGCCCATCGGGCTCGGGAAAGAGCCTCTGCCTGCGCATGATCGCCGACCTCGACGCCAGCGAAGGCGATGTGCTTCTCGACGGCGCGCACCGTCTTAGCTTTTCCGCTCCCGCTTGGCGCCGGAAGGTCGTCTACAACGCCGCCGAGCCAGGGTGGTGGCACGAACGGGTGTCCGAGCATTTCCGCGGCGGCATCCTGGAGTTCGCCCGTACGATGCTGCCGCGGCTGGCATTGGCCGCTGAGTTGCTGGGCAGCGACATCGTTCGGCTCTCAACTGGCGAACGACAGCGCATGGCGCTGATCCGCGCGCTCGCACTGCAATCTCCTGTGTTGCTGCTCGATGAACCGACCGGCGCGCTCGACCAGGACAGCACCGACCTCGTGGAGGTGGTGCTGCGCGAACGCCTCGCCGCCGGCACCACCATTCTGATGGTGACGCACAGCGCCGCGCAGGCCGAGCGTCTCGCCCGTCGCCACCTGCGCATGGAGAATCGTCGCCTGGTTCCGACATGATGCCGATCCTGCTCACCCCCTCCGACCTTGCCATCGCCGCTGTGCTGATCGTGCTGGATGCCGGGCTGTCGCTTGCGCTGCGCCTCGCCTTGCACACCCAGCTCATCTGGGCAGCGGTGCGCATGGTGGTGCAACTGGTGCTGGTCGGCTTCGTACTGCGCCTGGTGTTTTCCATGGCCTCGCCGCTGGCCACGTTGGCTGTGATTCTGGCGATGGTGGCGGTTGCCGGCAGCGAGGTAGCTGCTCGCCCAGAACAGCGACTCGGCCGCTTCGGCAACTACGCGGTCGGAGCGTCGGCTGTTGCCTTCGCCACCTTCCTTACCGCGATTCTTGCGCTGACCACCGCTATCCGCCCGCAGCCGTGGTACGATGCCCGTTATGCCATACCGTTCGCTGGCATCATCCTGGGCAACGTGCTCAACAGCGGGTCACTGGCGCTCGATTCGCTGCTCGGGGGCGTGGTGCGCGAACGCCTCGCCATCGAGGCACAGCTGGCGCTCGGCGCCAGCTACGGTCAGGCCATGCGGGGTCTGATCCGCACCTCCGTCCGACGTGCGCTGCTGCCGATCATCAACCAGATGTCGGCCGCCGGCGTGGTCACGCTGCCCGGCATCATGACCGGCCAGATCTTGGCCGGCATGGATCCGATGGAAGCAGCGAAATACCAGATCCTGCTGATGTTCCTGCTGTCCGGCGGCAGTGGTCTCGCCGCCGTCACTGTGGTTTACCTTGCCGCAATGCGACTGACTGATGATAGACAGCGCCTGCGCATCGACCGCTTGAGCGCGAAGGCACGAGGGTAGCCCCATGATCGCCAGCGACGTGATGACCCCTAACGTGATCTCGGTCGCACCGGACGCGACGGTCGCCGACGCTGTCGCGTTGATGTTGGAGCGGAGCATCTCCGGCCTGCTGGTGGTGGATCACAGCGGCACGCTCGCCGGCATCGTGACCGAGGGCGACCTGCTGCGACGCGACGAACTTGGCACCGGCCGGCGACGGTCCTGGTGGCTGCGCCTGATCGCCTCGCCGGGTCGGCAGGCCGCCGACTTCACCCGAACGCACGGCCGCAAGGTCTCGGACGTGATGACGCAGGACGTCTTCAGCGTGACCGTCAAGTCACCGCTCGAGGAGATCGTCGCGCTGATGGAAGAGCATCGCATCAAGCGCGTACCCGTGCTGGATGGCGACAAGGTCGTCGGTGTGGTCAGCCGCGCCGATCTGCTGCGCGCGCTGGCGGTGGCGGCGCGTGAGCATGCCGTGGCCGCTGGCGACGATCCGACCATTCGGAACCGCATCCTGGAGACGCTGGCGCGCGAGCCGTGGGCACCGCGAACCACGCTGAACGTGACGGTGGTGAACGGCGTGGTCGATCTTTGGGGCACGATCAGCAACGACCAGGAGCGCCGGGCGATCTGCGTCATTGCCGAGAACACGCCGGGCGTGAAGAAGGTGATCGACCACCTGGTGTTCGTCGAAGCCTACACTGGCACAGTGATCGAAGCGCCGCCCGAGACATAGCCTCCCCTCCCCGCCCATTCCGCCTTAGCATGGCGGCGACAAAGGGGAGACGACATGGAAAGTCAAAGCTTCGACTTCATCGTGGTCGGCGCCGGGTCGGCCGGTTCGGTATTGGCCAACCGCCTGAGCGCCAACCCGAGCCACAAGGTGCTCGTGCTTGAAGCCGGGCGCGAGAGCCATCCTTGGTCGCGCATTCCCGTGGGCTTCGCGAAGCTGATCAACAACCCTGCGGCCAACTGGCTCTATTCATCCGAGCCGGAAGAAGGCACCGGCAACCGGCGCATCCCGATCCCGCGCGGCAAGCTGCTCGGTGGTTCATCATCCATCAACGGCATGGTGTTCGTGCGAGGCCAGGCACAGGACTATGATTCATGGGCGCAACTCGGCAATCGCGGCTGGAGCTATCGCGAGGTGCTGCCGATTTTCCGCGACATGGAAGAGTACCAAGGCCAAGCGGACGCTGAGTACCGCGGCCGCAGCGGACCGCTGAAAGTCACCGAGAGCAACGAGACCGGACCACTGTACAGCGCGCTGATCGAAGCGGCCCGCGAGGTCGGCATCGCCTACACCAAGGATTACAACGGGGCGCAACAGGACGGCATCGGCATGACGCAGATGACGATTCGCCGCGGCCGGCGGATGAGCACAGCCGTCTGCTATCTCGATCCGGCGCGCAAACGGCCCAACCTGACCATTCAGGCGAAAGCGCTGACCGAGTGCCTGCTGTTCGACGGCAAGCGCTGCGTCGGTGTCCGCTACTCGGTCGGCGGACAGCAGCGCGAGGCACGCGCGCAGCGCGAGGTCATCGTCAGCGCCGGATCGATAAACTCGCCGCAACTGCTGGAGCTTTCCGGCATCGGCCAGCCGGAACGGTTGCAGGCTCTCGGCATCGAAGTGCGCCATGCGCTGAAGGGTGTCGGCGAGAACCTGCGCGATCATTATTCGCCACGGATGAAGTGGGTGGTGCCGGCGTCGCTGGGCATGACCTACAACGACAAGATGCGCGGATTGGGCAAGGTGAAACAGGCACTAACATATGCGCTCACCCACAAGGGTCTGCTCGGACTGCCGGCGGCGCCCATACGCGCGTATATTCGCACAAGACGCGGACTGGATGCGCCGGACGCCGCGATCTCCTGGGTGCCGTTCCTGATGACCAACAACTTCCAGCTAGCCAAGAACTCCGGCGTCACCGCGATCATGAACATACTGCGGTCTGAGAGCACCGGCAGCATTCACATCACGTCGAAGGCGCCGCACACGCCGCCGGCCGTGCGGTTCAATTTTCTCTCCGCACAGCTCGACCGCGAGGTCACACTGGAGGCGATGCGTGTCACGCGGCGGATCATGACCGCAGGGCCGATGCGGAGCATCGCCACCGAAGAAATGGCGCCGGGCAGCGATGTCCAGTCGGACGATGCACTCCTGGACTGGGTGAGAAAGAATGCGGAGACCACCTATCATCCGGTCGGCACGTGCAAGATGGGATCGGACCCGATGGCGGTGGTGGATGACCGGCTTCGGGTGCATGGCCTGCAGGGGCTGAGGATTGCCGACGCGTCGATCATGCCGACACTGACGTCGGGCAACACCAACGCGCCGTCGATCATGATCGGCGAGAAGGCGTCGCGTATGATTCTTTCGGAGGCTTGAGCTTTAGCGCCAGCCGGCGCGACTTCCCTGGGAATCACGGCTGGGGCGGTCGGCTGGTCGCCCCGCTCATGCTTCAGGCCCACGGGCTGGCAGAGGACAGCGAGCCGGTCACGCCTGGCATCACTGATGCCGCGGCCCGCACGCTGCTGACATGACGGAGTCAGCAGTGGGGCAGTATGCTGATTTCATGAGCCGACATACCCAGGGTCTCCTGCTGATCACGCTTTCGGCTGTCGCCTTCAGTTCCGCGGGGTTCTTCACCAGGCTGATCCGGCTCGATGTCTGGACCATGTTGTTCTGGCGCGGCCTGTTCGCCGGGCTGATGATCTTCTGCGTCGTCCTGGTACAGGAACGGCACGGCACCTGGCATGCCATGCGCGCAATTGGATGGCCTGGCGTCGTGGCGGCGGCATGTTCGACGGCGGCGACAATTCTTTACATCAACGCGTTCCGCCTTACGTCAGTGGCCGATGTGGCGGTGATCTTCGCCGTCGCGCCGTTCATCACCGCCGGCCTCGGTTGGCTGTGGCTCGGCACGAAAGAGCCATTGTCCACGCTGGTAGCGAGCGCCATCGCCGTGATGGGTGTCAGCATCATGGTCGGTGGAGCGATCACGGATGGACACTTGGCGGGCGATTTGCTCGCGTTTGGAATGACGGTGTGCATGGCCATCATGATGCTGATCATCCGCCACCATCATGCGACGCCGATGCTGCCGGCAGCCTGCCTGTCCGCGCTGCTCTGTCCGCTGCTGGTGTGGCCATTCGCGACGCCGTTCGCGGTCGGCGCGGGTGACATGGCCGAGCTGGCCTTGTTCGGAACCACCCAGTTCGGCCTGGGATTGCTGCTGCTGACGATCGGCGGGCAGATGGTATCGGCGACCGAGAACGCGTTGCTGAACACGCTGGAGACACCGTTGGCGATCGCCTGGGTCGGGCTTTGTTTCGGTGAGATACCAGCGGTGACCAGTGCGGTGGGAGGCGCCATCGTCATGGCCGCGGTCGGCGCCCATGTCTGGCACAGCAGCCGGTCGAAGGCGGCGACAGCTCTCGCCTAACGCAGACGAGGACCGGTATCCATGCCGAGCAGGGCGCGGCCGCCGATCGGATACCATTCGGGACCGATGGTGACGGTCTGGCCGACCACGTGCAGGTCGCGCCAACACTCGGCCAAACGGCTCTCGGTCTTGAATGACGTGCTCCCGCCGTGTCGGTACATCAGGTCCATGGCATCGCGCGCGCATTCGGCGGCATACACGGGGGCGAGGCGGCAGCGTGAACGCTGTTCGAGCGTGCTTTCCTTCCCGGCGGCGATGGTGTTCCAGATTTCGGTAATCATCGCGCTGCGATAAATCCGGCCGGCGTTCAGCATCGCATCGGCACGACCGACGGCTTCCTGAACTTGCGGGCTGTCGTTGAGCCTGAACGTACGCCCACGCGGTGTCTTATCGGCGGCAAGTTCGATGAACGCGTCGATACCGGCGCGGGCGATTCCGGTGATCACCGAGCTATGATGCGGTCCCACCCAACATACGCTTGGCAGCGCATAAGTCAGGCCGGGCCAACGCGACCACTGATTGTCCAGCGGAACGCCGGCATGAACCATGGTCCGATGCTCGGGCAGGAACACGTCCTTGACGGTCCAGTCGAAGCTGCCCGTGCCGCGCAGGCCGGCGACCTCCCAGCTTCCCGGCACCACCTGTGCCTCGGCGCTGGGAAACAGCGCACGCCAGTAGAGGGAACCTCCGTCCGCGCGCCGGCGCGGCTGGCCGTCATCGAGGATCTGGAAGCTGCCCAGCATCCAATCTGCCTCCTGGCAACCGGTGCCGAAGGTCCAGCGGCCGCTGATGCGATAGCCGCCGGCAACCGGCACCGCCTGGCCCCCGCCCTGCACCGCAGTGCCGGCGATGATCGACGGTGCGCCCTGGCCGTGCACCTCCTCGACGCCTTGGTCTGGCAGGCCAAGGCTGACGAGTTGGCCGATGCTGTTGTTGCAGACATTCCAACCGACCGAGCCGGCTGCCTCAGCCAGCACCTCCACAACCCGCAGATAGGTCAGCGTATCGACCTGAAGGCCGCCTAGCGATCGAGGAATCACCATGCGATAGAAGCCCGCGGCACGGAGTTGCTCGACCAGCGGCGGGGCAAGGCGCTGCTCGCGCTCGATCTGCGCATGGTAGCGGCGGATTTCCGGGCGCAGCGCTATAGCCGCCTGCACCAGCGGTTGGGCGTCGACATCAGCTGGTAGGTGGGCGTCTTCGGCGATTGCGTCCATTTTTCTTCTCCTGCCTGCGGCGCATCCTATCGGCGCCTTCGATGCCATTGCCGGCACACCATCGTAGCACCGCGCCGGACTCGGGCTATGGGCAGTGACCAAGGCTTGCTTTCACTCGACTGCGGGGTAGCGAGAAGTGCAGCGTGCCGCACGCAACGCTGTCGCGCCAAGGTCAGGCGAGCCCCTGGTGAAATTGATCCGACGGCCAGCATTGGCGTATGAGGGCATCGCGCCATACTTTGTGCGGTGCCCGAGGAGACGAGAATGGCACGGCTTGCTGGCAAGATAGCCCTGATCACCGGCGCCGGTACCGGCATTGGTCGCGCCACAGCGCGTGCGATGGCGGCAGAAGGCGCCCGCGTAGTCATCGCTGAGATCAGTGCCGAAGCCGGCGAACAGACCGCGCAAATCGTGACTCAGGCGGGTGGAGACTGCATCGCTGTCACGACCGACGTGACGCAGGAAGCCAGCGTACGCGCGGCGATCGACGCCGCTGTCCGCCACTATGGCGGGCTGCACATCCTGCACAATAACGCGGGCGGCTCGACGCCACGCGACAACACAGTTGTCGATGCGCCGATCGACGAGTTCTGGCGCGCCATCCGATTGGATCTGTTCGGTACGTTCCTGGGCTGCCGATTCGGTATTCCCGCGATCATCGCCTCGGGCGGCGGATCGGTGATCAATATGGCATCGAACGTGGCGCTGATGGGGATTGCCGGCCTCGACTGTTACACCGCAGCGAAGGGAGGGATAGCGGCGATTACCCGGTCGATGGCGGTGGAGTTCGCGCCGCAGAAGGTGCGGGTCAATGCGATCGCGCCGGCAGCGACGATGACTGATCGCGTGCGCGGCCGCTTCGAGGCAGGCAATCCGCGCGTCACCAAGATCGCGAACGCACACCTGGTCGGACTGATCCAGCCGGAGGACATCGCCAACATGGCGGTGTTCCTGGGCTCCGATGAGTCCCGAATGATCACCGGACACGTCTATCCAGTGGACAGCGGGGTGACGATCTCCTGATCCGGTAGGTGGTTGTGTTCGGTCATCTCCCACTTGAAAGCGCCCTGATCTCGACCGCAGAGTCAGTCGCTTTGCCAGGTGCAGATGCGCCGACTACTTTCCGCGTCAGGCTGGCCAAATCTGCCCGGCAGTGGTGTCAGGCAACGGTGTTATCTCGCTGCGTTCCCCAGCGCGTCGCAAATGCCGAATGGCCCAGCAATCTGCTAAGTATCTCAATATGTTAGGCTTAACCGGGAATTAATCCGGCACCGCTACACCAGCCTAATCGGGCAACTCGGTCGGGCAGAACGCCCAACGCGCAATCTCCCGAGCAGGACAGCTTATGCTCGACCGACCTGCAGCAGAAGCCGCTGTAAGACAACGCGACGGATGGCCGGCAAGGCGGAGACCAGATAGCGGCGACGAGGTGGCATTTGACGCCGTCGCAGTGGTCGGGGCTATCCGGCGCCGCAAATGGTGGCTGCTCGCGCCGATCCTCCTGTGTCCTCTGCTGACCTACATTGCGCTCGCCCAGATCACACCAACGTACACCGCCACAGGCACGCTCCTTTACGATCTCGCGCAGTACAAGGTGCGTGAGTTGCAGAGCATCCTCCAGGCTGATCCGATAACCGACGCCGTGATGGCCAGTCAGGCCGAGGTGTTGCGCGGCGTGCCGGTCGTCGAGCAGGTTGTCGATCGCCTGCACCTTCACGAGAACGCAGAATTCAATGCCGCCCTGCGGCGGCCCTCAGCAGTCGGGCGGATGCTCACGCGGCTGGTCCCAGCATTGTTTGCCAACCGGTCTGAACCTTCCAGCGGCATACCCGGTCCTGGTCTGGATCCGGCGCGCAACGCAACGCTCAGCGCCGTGCGCGCTGCCCTGGCCGTCTCGCCGATGAAGTCCTCGCACGTGCTCGAGGTTACGTTCGCCGCACAAGATCCGATCGTCGCTGCCGCAGCGGTGAACAACGCTATGGACGTCTACGTGAAGGCGCAACTTTCCGGGAAATATGGCGCGGCGATCAAGGCCCGCGTCTGGCTGGAGCAGCGCGCGCGAGAGTTGCGGGACGCAGTCCGCCGACAGGAGGACGACATTGCCCGCTATCGTGTTGCGCACGGGCTGATCGAAGGCATGCACGCAAGGCTGGCCAGCGAGCAGATCAGTCTGCACAGCGACGACCTCGCCCGTGCCCGCAACGATCTGGCGACCGCCGCCGGCAAGCTCGATGCGGCCAGAGGCAAGGCAGGTGCCGCGGCGCAGGCCGCCATCGCGCCGTCCGTGGTGCAGCTTCGTGCGCGCCATGACCAGATGTCGGCGGAATTGCAGTCGATGCTCGGACGGTTGGGAGGCAACCACCCAGACGTTCGGGCCCTGCGGGCGCAATTGGCCGATGTGGATCGGACCGTCGCCGCCGAGATCACACGTGTGCAGACTGCCATCGAGGCCGATGTGCGTGCTGCCGAGGCGCGCGTAACGACGTTGCAGCAAAATCTGGACGAAGCTGAGGCACAGATCGCCAAGGACACCGCCGCCCAGGTGCCGTTGAATGCCATGCAGCGCGAGGGTGAAGCGAAACGCGGCCAGTTGCAGGCAGTTCTGGACCGCCTTCAGCAGACCGCGCAGCAACCCGAGATCGAAATGCCAGATGCCCACGAAATTTCGATGGCGCTGATTCCAGATCACCCGAGTTTTCCACGCATCCGCCAATGGACGGAAGCGATGACGGCTTTCGGCTTCGCGCTTGGGCTCCTGCTCGTGTATGTGCGTGAGTTGACCGACAGCACGCTGCACAGCAGCGATGACGTTCGATTGGTCCTCGGCCTGCCATGCGTGGGACTTATCCCAGCCATCGCACGTCGTTCGCTGCGCGGCATGACGATCGCCGAATACGCTGCGCGCAGACCTCTCTCGCCTCTGGCCGAGCAGCTTCGGGCATTGCGAACCAGCCTGCTACTGGCCCCCGAACGCCCGCGCAGTATCGCGATAACCGCAGCTACGCCGAGGGAAGGGAAGACGACGCTCACCCACGCGCTTGGCCGCCTCGCGGCGATGAACGGAGAACGCGTCATCGTCGTGGATTGCGATATTCAGCACCCCGGTGGTGTGGAGGTGAGTGAAAATGCGGCACCGGGGCTGGTCGATTGCCTGCGAGAGCGAACCCCACTGACCGCAGTGATCCGAAGAAACCCGACCACAGGGATGGACTTCATTCCGTGTGGCACCAATGAAGCAAATGCGCTCGGGCTGCTGATGTCGACTGCGATGGCGCGGCTGCTGCAGACGCTGCGGCAGGATTACGATCTTGTTCTGCTGGATACGCCACCGGCGGAAGCCATCACCGATGCCCGCATCGTCGCCGGCATGGCGGACGCGACAGTGTTCTGCGTGCGTTGGCGCGTCACGTCGCGCCACACCGCGCTGCATGCCCTGGAACTTCTGGAGGACGCGCATGCCAACGTGGTCGGTGTGGCCTTGACCCAAGTCGACGTCAACGTCCATCTGCGCTCGGGTCACGCCGACGCGGAAGTCTATCAACCACGCTATGGCGGCACCGCCCGGGAGTAGAGCGCAAATGGCACAGCGATTTCTCGTCACCGGCGGAGCCGGTTATGTTGGCAGCCACCTCGTCGCCGCGCTGGTCGAGCGCGGCGACGCAGTGGTGGTGGTTGACAATCTGCGCACCGGCCATCGTGGAGCGGTCCCCGCGGGTGTCCAACTGATCGTGGCCGACCTTGCCGATGCTGGCGCGCGCGATGCCATCCTTGCCGATGGTCCGTGGCATGCCGTGTTCCACTTCGCCGCACTTTCGCAGGTTGGCGAAAGCATGCGGCTGCCTTTGCAATACCTGATCGACAACGGCACGAACGGGATGCAGCTGATCGAGGGCTGCATTCGTCACAACATCAAGCGTTTCGTGCTGTCCTCCACCGCCGCGCTGTACGGAACACCCAGGACGGTGCCGATCCCGGAAGAAGCGTCGCTCGATCCTGAATCGCCGTATGGCGACAGCAAGTGGATGCTGGAACGTGCGCTTTTCTGGGCAGATCGTATCCACGGTCTGCGCTATGCATCCTTGCGCTATTTCAACGCAGCCGGTGCTGATCCAAGGGGACGGCTGGGGGAAGACCACCGGCCCGAAAGCCACCTCATCCCCCTGGTGATCGATGCGGCCCTCGGACGCCGCCCTGCGCTTGAAGTATATGGTGACGATTATCCCACGCCGGATGGCACGTGCATTCGCGACTATGTGCATGTGACGGATCTGGCCGATGCACACCTGCTCGCGCTGAGCCGTCTCGAACGTGGCAGCATCAGCGTCAACCTTGGCAACGGCGCGGGACATTCGGTGCTCGAGGTGATCGAGGCGGTGGAGCGTGTGTCGCAGCGCAAGGTTCCGTACCGTATCTCGCCACGGCGATCAGGCGACCCGGCGGTGCTGGTCGCCTCATCCGAACGGGCGCGACAAGAACTAGGCTGGCAACCACGCTTGACCGCCCTGGACGAGATCGTACGCACTGCGCTGCGTTGGCGCGAGGCGCACCCCAACGGTTATGTCGACTGACGGACGCAGCACCACCGCCCTGGTGTTGGTGCTCGCTGCAATATTGCTGCTGTGGCCAGCGTTCTGGAACGGGTATCCGCTCGTCTTCGCCGACAGCGGCACATATTTGTCGCAGGCGATCGAGCACTATGTCGGCTGGGATCGCCCGGTCTTCTACAGCCTGGCCCTGTTCCCGCTGCATATGACGGTGACCACCTGGCCGGCGATTGGGGTCCAGGCACTGCTGGTCGCATATCTCCTCCACCTGCTGCGCCGCACCCTGCTGCCTGACAGGGCGGTCTGGTGGCTGCTGCCGATTGCGGGGGCACTCGCGATCGCCTCCCCGCTGCCCTGGTTCACCTCCCAACTCATGCCGGATGTGTTCACCGGCATCGTCGTTGTTGCCTTTGCCCTCCTGGCCTTTGCCGCCGATCGCCTTTCGGGAACCGAACGCGCCTGGCTGATCGCTCTCATGGCCTTCGCGATCGCCGTCCATCTGTCACATGTGCCACTCGCGATAGCGCTGCTGGCCGTGTTGCTGCCAATGCAGCGATCCCGGGCGCCGGCCGCGCGATGCATCGCGCCGGTGATCCTGGCGGTAGCCGCGTTGGTGTCAGTCAATCTGGCCGCATTCGGACGTGCATCACTCGCCCCGTTTGGCAACGTCTTCCTGCTGGCGCGTGTCATCTACGATGGTCCAGGCATGGATGTGCTCCGCCGGGACTGCCCCACAGCTGGTTGGCGGCTCTGTCCGTTGGTTGAGAGCATGCCTCCGCATTGGGACGACTTTCTGTGGCGGGCCGACGGGCCGGTCGCACGGGCCGGCGGCGCCAAGCTGGTCTCGCGTGACGCCAACGCTATCGTCTCTGCAGCCTTGGCCGCGGAACCGGGAACGGAATTGCTGGCCTTCGCGGGGAACTCAGCGCAGCAGCTGGTCCGGTTCACCACCGGTGATGGCCTGCAGCCGTGGTCGGAAACGGTTGGCCCAAGCGTTGCCCGGCATTTTCCGCAATTCGAGAACGTCGCCTTCGCAGTGTCACGACAGAACACGAACCGCCTGGCAGTGCCGCGCGCGCTTCAGATGCTGCACCTGGCGACAGCCGCGGCAGGTATCGCAGCATGCTGTGCGATCCTGCTCGTCGCCCCGCGAAGACACCTAGCGACAGGTTTGGCGGTCGCGGTGTTGGTGGCGCTGTTGGCCAATGCCACGGTCACCGGCGGACTGTCTGGTCCACATGACCGATACCAGAGTCGCATCATGTGGCTTCCGCCTGCCGTCGCGCTGCTGGGTATCGCGGCTCTGCGACACGCTACAATGCCGGCATTTGGCAGATGAAACAGACGCAGGCAACGCACGTCCTTTGGTCCGGCGTCGAGGCGGCGTTCTCCGCATTGTTTTCCTTCGCCTCCGCTTTTGTTCTCGCGCGCATTGTCGGTCCCACCGAGGTTGGCATTGGCGCAGCCGTCATCGCTGTGCATATCTTGCTCTGGGTGGTGGTGAACGTATTGTTCGCCGATCCGCTGGTTCAACGCCAAACCGTGGACGACGCGACCATTGCCACTGCCTTCATGGCATCGGTCGTGGTTGGCTGCGTCGCGGCTGTCCTGCAAGCCGCCTTTGGCACTTTGCTCTCCTGGTCGTTCGGTGACCATCGCCTGACGCGTATGTCGCTGGCTCTGGCGTTGGCACTGCCCTTGGTCGGTGCAGGCGGCCCGATTCAGGGAATGCTCACGCGTAACCGTGCCTATCGCCAGTTGGCGTGGCGTACGATGATCGGTCAGGGGGGCGGGACCTTGGCCGGCATCGTCAGCGCCGTTCTCGGTGCCGGTGCCTGGGCACTGATTACGCAGCAACTGGTCACGTCTGCCGCTGGTGCCATAGTGCTGCTGGCACAGTACCCGATGCGCCCGCGGCGGAGGTTCAACGTTCAGCAGCTGCGCGAATTGCTGCAGATCGGTTTGCCACTGACTGTGAGCACGCTGCTGCAGCACGGCCGCTACCGGCTGTTCGCGTTGCTGATCGGTGGCACCGCCGGTGCGGCGGCACTCGGCCAGGTGCATATGGCATTCCGACTGGTCGATGCCGTGCGTGAACTCGCTTTCACAGCGCAGTGGCGCCTTATGCTTCCGATCCTATCAGAGCGACAGAACGACTTCCCTGCCTTGCACGCTGCCATCGACCGCTGCCTTCTCTGGTCCGGTCTGCTCGCCTTTCCGCTGTGCGCTGTAATGGGGCTGGCGATTCAGCCACTCGTCGCGACACTGCTCGGGCCGGTGTGGGAGCCAGCGGGCGAGGCCGCGTTGCCCCTGATCGCATTGACCGCCTGGCTGTTCCTCGCATTTCCCGCCGGAGTCGCGGTCATCGCGCGGGGCGAGGCGCGCTATGTGCTGGTAGCGAACCTTGCCGGCGTGGCTGCCACGGTTGCCGGCGTCATGGTGCTTCGCCCAGCCACACCCGTGGCCGCCGTGCTGGTATGGCTAGGCGCACAGATGTTTGTGAGTCCCTACGTGCTGGCCATGAATGCACGCGTGCTACGCACGTCGATATTTCGACCATTACGCGCTGGCGTACCCTTGATGATGGCCTCTGCGTTGGCGACAGCTACTGCATTCGTCCTGCCGCGACTGATGGCAGAGTCGCTGTCGCCCGCGTGGTTGCTGTTACAGCGACTTTCTGTCGTCACCATGGTTGGCATACTGTGCACGCTGCTGGCTGGCACCTTTGGGCTGATGCAGCAACCTCCCCCTATTGGTGGTAGCGGTCCTGCTCGATGACCTTGAGGCCGAACCAGCCCCAATAGACGCCATGCCGGCGGATCAGGCCGTCCTCGATCTCCATTGACTCGACAAAGTCCATCTGATCGCCATCCGGCGTCTCGCGCGGGTACTCCCAGATCAACCTGTACCCATCGGTAAAGAACCCCGTGCGAAAGTGGCCACGACTGGCCGGTGTGCGTGCGAATACCAAGCGGACGAACTCGCGCAGGCGATTGCGTCCGTCGATGACACCCTCTGGCGAGCCGGTCAGATGCCGGACCAGCGGGCTCTCCAATCGGGCATCGTCGGCGTAGAGCGCCACCGCCGCCTCGACATCTTTCGCCTTCAGCGCGGCATCCCACGCCCGATACACCCGTTCGATGGCGCCCAACGTCGCCAGATCGACGCCAACCGTCGAGCGGATCGGGTCCGTTTCCATGCCTTACTCCTCACCTGTCTGGGACGCTTCAGCCAAGATGGCAGGGGCGTGCTGACAACGCTGTGTCAGCAGACATTGGCGGTTCGCGACCGTGTGGGCATCGATGAACAAGGATGGAGGCCGGCCGACCCGCCACGTGACCAGGCTTGGAAGTCGCGTCCCCGATCCTATCTGGACCACCACTTGGTCCCGATGGCAGAATTGCTGTATCGGATGCGATGAGGCCTGAATGCCCACTTATGATTACGATTGCGGACGCTGCGGCCCGTTCAGTGAGAGCCACCCGATCGCAGAATTCGATCTGCCACAGCCTTGCCCAGGATGCGGCGATCCGGCCGCACGGGCGCTGACCCTGCCGGCGATCGGCGGGGGGGCTGCAGAAGCGCCCAGCACCGGCACACCATTCCGGGCGCATCCCGGCGGTTGTGCCTGCTGTGCGGCACCCCGTCGCTTCGCGGCCGAGGCGGTTTAGGGCTGGCGGGTCCGCCTGATCAGCCCCCACAGGCTGATTGCCAGCCACGCCACCTCGATCACCACCGACGGCAGATTCCAAGCATCCCAAAGCGACACCAGGATGAGCAGCGAACCGGCAAGGTTCGCGGCAGGGAACTGCCAGCGTTTTGCATCGAGCCAGTCCTGCTGGTTGGCGAAATACGCCGATAGGACAAGACCAACGCCAACCAGGCCGGCCATGGTGTAGAGGTCCAAACGGACGCCTCCTGCGATTGTCCCGCCGGACCTGCCAGCGCATGGTGGCGGGAAGTCATATGAAAGGACTCCTGAATGCCCGATATTGGCTGGCCCAGTCGTGCGGGTACGACATTCCGCTGCGAGAAGCAGCCGGTCACCGCCGCGCGTGGCATGGTGGTCACCAATCATCCGCTCGCCTCCGCAGCCGGCGCCGAAATGCTGGCGGCAGGTGGCAATGCGATCGACGCCGCTATTGCTGCCTTCTTCGCCTTGACGGTCGTCGAGCCGATGATGGTGGGGATCCTCGGTGGGGGCATTGCGCATATTCGGCTGGCGGACGGCCGACACGCCGTGATCGATAACCAGAGCATGGCGCCGCTCGCGACCGGTCCAACCACCTTCACGCCCGACCCGAACGCTGCACCGGGTACTATGGACACCGTTGGCCGCAAAAATGCCGTCGGTCCGACCTCGGTGGCGTCGCCCGGTAACCTGAAAGGCTGGTGCGAAGCCCTGGACCGCTTCGGCACCTTCGCGCTGGCAGATGTGATGGAGCCAGCAATTCGCCATGCGTCGCGCGGATTTCGCGTCACGCCCTACCTGCACGAGTGCGTGCTGGACTCGGCTGCCGACATGTCGCGCGATCCTGAGATCGCCAGGTTGTACATGCCCGACGGCAAGCCGATCGAGCCAGGCACCCGGCTGACCACCGGCGACTACGCGGAAACGCTGCGCGGCATTGCACACGAAGGACCAGACCTGCTGTACAGCGGCGCCCTCGGCACACTCTACACCGATCACATGGCGAAGTCGGGTGGATACATCACGCGCGAGGATCTGACGCGTTATCGCACCATCGACCGCGAGGCCTTGCGCGGCACGTACCGCGGCTTCGACATCGTCGGACCGCCACCGCCTTCATCAGGCCCTTTGCACATCATCCAGATGCTCAACATCCTGGAGGGCTACGACATCGCCGGGCTTGGGTTCGGCACCGCGGACACCCTGCATCTGCTTGCCGAAGCGCTGAAGATCGCCTTTGCCGACCGCGCCGCAGCAACCGCGGACCCGGCTTTCGTCAAGGTGCCGGTGGAAAAGCTGATGTCGAAATCCTATGCCGCCGTCCGCCGCGCCCGGATAGACATCGGCCGGGCGCAACGCTGGAGCGCGGAGGTTGCACCGGGTGAGAGCGCCAATACGACGCATCTGACTGTTGCCGATGGGATGGGCAACATCGTCGCCAGTACGCAGACGATCAACTCCCTGTTCGGTGCGCGCTACATCGTGCCTGGGACTGGAATGATCCCCAACAACTACATGTTCGTGTTCACGCCATATCCGGACCGTGCCAACTCCATTGCACCCGGCAAACGCATCACTTCGTCGATGTCCCCGGTGATGGTGTTGAAGGATGGCAAGCCTCGCTACGCACTTGGCCTGCCCGGTGGACTGCGCATCTTCCCCTCGGTGATGCAGGCGCTCTCCAACCTGATTGACCATGGCATGACGGTTCAGGAGGCCGTCGAAGCGCCACGCCTGTGGACGCAGGGCTACGGTGTGGAAGTGGAAAACGTTGTGCCATCCGACGTGCAGGCTGCGCTGCGCGACCGCGGCCATAACGTCGTGGCCACAGGCAACGTGGGCGGGGGTATGAGCGCGATCCAGTTCGATGCCGATGGAGCGATGACGGGTGCCGCCTGCTGGCGCGCCGACGGCACTCCCATCGGTGTTGGTGGCGGCTACGCCCGCAAGGGCGTGCGATTCCGACCGGACCAGGCCCGAAGTTAGTGTTCCCGCACCGCGGCCGTTGCACCTGGTTCAGATGGAGCGACCGCCGCCCGACAGGACAGCGCGTAGCGCGTCCGCGCGGTGACTCGCCGGCAGTGCCAAGGCAACCTCGAGCAGCGTATGAAACGAAGGACAGAACAGAGCATGTTCGGCGCCAGGGCGCAGCCCCTGCATAGCTGGCGCTATTCCTTTTGCCCGGATGACAGAGACGAGCTCTGTCACCGCCCTGCCACCGCGATCCCCGTTCCACGGAATTTCGCGGCCACTTTTCGCTGCAGTGGCCAACTCTTTTCCGGCGCTCACCAAGGCATCGTGCGCCGCAATCGGCAGCTTTGCCGCGGAAGCGTCCGGCCCCTCGTGTGCGAAGGCCCAGCAGGCTTCAAGGCCGTCGACCTGCAAGCGTCCCAACAGATCCGATATCGTGCTGGCAAATCGCACGACAGCATCGTCAGGCGCTTCCAGGACCAGCCGGGCGAAATCTCGCAGCCTTGGCGGCCAGTCATCGTGGAGCACGACAACGGAGCCCGGCGGATCACCAGTCGTGTAGTGCGCCGCACGGAGCTCAGGCTGCGTCGGAAACCATAGGTCGGACGGCAGCGTACTGATTACGCGCGCGATGAATGCCGGTGGTACGCGGAAGCTTTCATATGCGGCGCGGAGGTATCCGTTCACCAGTTCGGATGGAAACCCGGGCGCGCTCGCTTGATGAAAGCCGAGCCGCGCGCCGGGCCCAAGCCATCGCTGTCTGCCGCCGAGAAAAGCGATGGTGCATGCAGAGGCACAGAACCGTCCCACATAGGTATCGAGGCCGCGTTCATGGATCAGCATGGCAATTTGGATCGCTGGCTGAACGTGGCCACCGGGGCTCTCGAGCCGTATCATCCGGACGCTGGGAGCACCGGCGAGAACCGCCTGGAAACTTTGCGGCAGCGCCCAGGAAAAGCTGCCGGAGAGCTCCAGAACGGAGCCGTCGTCCGACAGCCGCAACTGATAGGGAATGTCGAATTCAGCGGATGGCGCCGCCGCGACAACCGGCGATGCGACCAGCAGCCCCATCAAAGGGGCGAGCCTCAGGAAGACGAACATGCCGGACAGGATTCGCACAGCCGTCTTTTAGCATCGCGGTCGTGGTTTTTTCGTTACGATTCCTGCCCATTGGCCCAATGGGTGAGGTCCTCGCGAAGCCGCCGAGGTTGCTGACCAAGGCCGGGGGACGCCGCAATTACTGGAGGGGTACAGCCCCCGTGTACCTCACGATGTCCAGGCCGCCGGTCAGCCGGTCATTGGCATAGATCAGGCCGTTCTCATCGACATACACGTCGTTGATCTGGATGGTGTGGGTCTGATTGCCTGGTGGCGCCGCCGCGACCAGGTAGCCAATTTCTACCGGATGGTATGGATCTTCGATCGAATAGGCACGAATGCCGCCATTGAAGAAGCTGCCCACCACCGTCCTGGTGAGCGTGCGCGAGGTGCTCACCGGCCGGTTCATGTCGATGTTATGCGCACCGAACCGTCCACCCGCCTTGCACAGCGCGGCGAAATCGGCTGGCGGAGGAAAAGCCGCCAATGGCATGATGTTGTGCTCGTTGCTGATGTCCCACACCCAGTCGCGCTTGGGCCAGTCCTTGCAGTTCGCCGCAGTCGCCTCTTCGGTCTGGATCAGCAGGTTACGGGACGGGATCGGTACCAACGTATGCGCAAAGCCGTCGCCGACCGACTGCCACGACTTGTGTGCGACCAGCTTCGGATGCGCCTTGTCGCTGATGTCGAGGATCACCAGGCCCCCATCGATCCAGCCGATATAGACGCGATCGGGCCGTTCCGGCGACAGCGCCGGCGAGTGCATGCGTATGCCAGCATCGAACGGTGCCACGCGCGGTGGCGGCGTTTCCTTGTCGCCAACGCGGGTACCTGGCATCCACCATCGCCCCACCTCCTTCGGGTGCACCGGATCCCGCAGATCGACAATCATCAGGAACTGATCGTCGTCCTTGTTATGCGGCACGAAGTCCTTGGCTCCCGTTGAGAGAAACGCGTACTGGCCGTCGGTGAACCACAGATAGTGCACTCCGCGCGAATGCGGGCCCGAGCTATCGAAGTGCGACAACTTCTTCGGGTGGGTCGGGTCGCTGACGTCGTACACGTCCATGCCGGCATAGGGTTGGCCCGGCTTCTCCACCTGATGAGCGACGGCCAACGTGGTCCCCGAGAGACCCAACGAATTACAGCGCGCGAAGTTTGCCTCGACAGGTAGCTGGGTGATGACCTTCGGGTCTTCCGGATGCGTCACATCTATTACGCTGACACACATCGGTGCTGACTCGTGGGCGAGAAACAGCACGCGCTGACCACTGGGATACTGCGCCAGGGCCAACCCCTCGCCCCCTTTCCCTGCTCCGTTCAGGTCGCTGTGGCCAATGATCTGCATGTTGTTGGCCGTGGCGACGGGCGGAATCGGATCAGCGTGGGACTCCAGACCCGGCATCAGCAGCGCAGCCGCAAGAGTGATGACACGCAGGTGCAAGTGAGCCTCCCTGGACCAAGCCGCGAGCATGCGGAGACATTCGCAGTTCATCCGGTGGCGGCCACCTCCACGACATGATCCGCCAATGCCAGCGCCGCGGTCAGCCCCGGGCTTTCGATCCCGAACAGGTTGATCAGCCCCGGCAAACCATGCGTCTGCGGCCCCTGCACGACAAAGTCCTGCGCGGGTGCGCCGCGCGGCACGATCTTTGGCCGTATGCCGGAATAGCCAGGCTGCAATGCGCCGTCCTTCAGCGCCGGCCAGTACTTCCGCACCGCCGCGTAGAAACTGTCGGCTCGCGCTGCATCGACTGAATAGTCGATCGTATCGATCCACTGCACGTCGGGTCCGAAGCGAGCCTGACCGCCGAGATCGATCGTCAGATGCACCCCAAGTCCACCCGGCACCGGTACGGGATAGATCAGGCGCGTGAACGGTGAGCGCCCCGAAAGCGTGAAGTAGTTCCCCTTGGCATAGTATGCGCCCGGAATGCGATCTGGCGGCATGCCAATGATGCGTGACGCAAAGCTGGGAGCGTGCAGTCCGGTTGCGTTGACCAGCAGCCGGCAGCGCAGCGTCATTGGATCGTTACCGCCGACATCGATCTCGGCGCCGCCCTGCACCGCGCGCCCACCGCTAACCGGGCTGAGGAAGACCGGCACAGCGCCGGCATTCTCCGCGTCGCCTTGCAGAGCCAGCATGAAGGCATGACTGTCGATGATGCCCGTGACCGGTGACAGCAGAGCACTGGTGCATGACAGGTTCGGCTCCAGCGCGATCGCCTCAGCGGCACTCAACACACGCATGCCCTCAACGCCGTTCACCTCGGCTCGCCGCTTGATGCCGGCGAGCATCGCATCCTCCTCGGCATTCGTCGCAACGATCAGCTTGCCGCAATTGGCATGCGGCACGCGCTTCTCCGCGCAATAGGCATAAAGAGCACGGCGTCCTGCCACACAGAACCGCGCCATGAAACTACCGGCGGGATAGTAGATACCGGCGTGGATCACCTCGCTGTTGCGCGACGAGGTCTCGGTGCCGATACCATCGGCGGCCTCCAGGATGATCACTTCTCGACCGGCCAATGCCAAAGCGCGCGCAACTGCAAGGCCAACCACCCCGGCACCCACCACGACGCAGTCGACCCGCTCCACCGTCATCTACTCCAGCACGAAACGCAGCAATGATAAGCCAGCGATGAGCCACACCGCACCGGCAATCGATCCGAGGCCTGCCCCCACCGCCTTCACCACGACATAGACGATGA
>JAMXLO010000132.1 GCA_024280945.1 Acetobacteraceae bacterium | reverse complement strand
TCGGCGGGAGAGGCTGCCCGACCGTTAACGATGTAGCTGCCGGCGAAGCTTGGCGAGCTGAGGAAGCCAAGACCCAGGGCCAGGGCGGTGGTGATGAGGGTCTGCTTCATGGCCTGCTCCGTTCGCTCAGCGGTTGCTGACGCGACGGACAATGCCGGACCGAACGGGCCGGCGCGCTGAAGTGCTTCGGTGAAGCATTTCACACCGGCGCCGGTCCGACAGGCGCCTGCCGGGAAACCCGGAAAACTGGCGGGATGTAGCCACGCAACGTCACCCGCTGACGGTAACTGGCGGCGGCGGTCAGAACGCCGGTTCGAGGTGTGAAGGGATTCATCTCGCTCCAGCCGCTGCTCCGTCATCCTGCCTTCCGCCCGAACGGGGCTGGATTGGGGAGAAGACCAATGACTGCGCTGCTGCTTGGTGTGGGTGCTCTGGTGCTGGCGGTAGTTGCCGGCGCACTGCTTGACCCGCGGCCACGCAACACAGACCGAGCCGGTGACCAAGTGCCGTCGATGGACGAGATCGTGCTCGCGACCTGACCCGAGCTGCAGTGACCACGGGCTGTTGGCAGGCGGCCGATAGTCGCCTTCGCGTGCCCGGCCACCGTTTCACACCCAACGGTTACGTGCCCAGCCAGGGGTCCGAGCGCACGGTGGAGCTCTTGGGCCGAAAGGCTGCGAACTGCACATGCACGCGCCGACATGCGCTTTGCTCTGACAGATGCCGCACTGTAATGGGGGAGCCGATGGAGCAGCGCATTTTTGGCGTCGACCGACCCATGAGGCAGCGGTGGCAGGCTGCCATGGTGGCCTGCTGCGGGACGCAATCGAGCGTGATGCGCGCCTAATCGGCTGGCCGCCATCACTGATCAGGCTGCCGCAGCAGTCGCTGCGCGGTTTGGCGCTGGTCCCATCGAGGCGCGCCGCTTTACGCGATTGTCTTCACCGCCCGGCGACCAGCTGAGTAAGATCAGCAAGGAATATCCTCCCTAAGCCCAGCGGGCTTTGCTCGATAGCCGAACCATCTTTATGGTTTACGAATGGATGTCCGAGCGGTGGCCGTCCGAACATCACAACCATCTTTGGGGGGACGTGCCCGTGACCTTGCCGTACACCGGAGCGGAGTTTCTTGAAAGCCTGGATGACGGGCGCGAAGTCTGGATCTATGGTCAGCGCGTCAGTAAGATTACCGAGCATCCGGCATTCCGCAATACTGCGCGGATGATCGCTCGGCTATATGATGCACTCCACGCAGACCACCGCGACGGCACGCACGTGCTGACCTGCCCCACCGAGTGGGGCGGCTTCACACATCGCTACTTCATTGCACCGCGCACGACTGACGAACAGGTTGCCGCGCGCGATGCAATCGCCGCCTGGTCACGGATCACCTATGGCTGGCTCGGCCGCTCGCCTGACTACAAGGCAGCGTTCTTGGCAACGCTGGGGGCCAATGCCGACTTTTATGCTCCATATCAGCAGAATGCACAGCGCTGGTACCAACTCAGCCAGGAGCGTGTGCCTTTCATCAATCACGCGATTATTCACCCGCCAGTGGACCGCAATATGGCCCCCGGCGCAGCGGGCGGGCCTACCGACATCTATGTCCATGTCACCAAAGAGACAGACGCCGGCATCCGTGTCAGCGGTGCCAAAGTCGTCGCTACGGGATCGGCGCTGACACACTATACCTTCGTCGCGCATCATGGACTGATCCCGGTACAGGACCGGAACTTTGCCCTCGTGTTCATGGTCCCTACCAATGCGCCGGGCGTGAAACTGATCTGCCGGGTTTCCAACGAGCAGCGAGCCGCCGTGCTGGGGAGCCCGTTCGACTACCCGTTGTCGAGTCGGCTCGACGAGAATGATGCGATCTTTGTGCTGGATGACGTGCTGATCCCCTGGGAGGATGTGTTCGTCTACGGGGACATCGAGAAGGCGAACAACTTCTTCCCGCGCACCGGCTTCGTACCTCGTGCGTTCCTGCAGGGTAGCACGCGGCTTGGAGTGAAGCTGGACTTCATTGCCGGGCTGTTCCTACGCGCGACAGAACTGACCGGCACGCGCGTGTTTCGCGGCGTGGAGGCGAACCTAGGCGAGGTCATCGCTTGGCGCAACATGATCTGGAGTTTATCGGACGCGATGGCGAAGTCACCGGACCCATGGGAGAACGGCCACATCCTTCCCGGCTCCCGTCCTGCGATGGCATATACCGTGCTGGCACCCGAGGCGTATTCGCAGATCAAGAACCTGATAGAGAAGACAGTAGCTAGCGGGCTGATCTACCTGAACTCGCATGCGGCGGACTTTAAAGCCCCAGAGTTACGCAAGTACCTTGATGCGTATGTCCGCGGCTCCGGCGGCGCCTCGGCCGAGGAGCGGGTAAAGCTGATGAAGCTGCTGTGGGATGCGATCGGCACGGAGTTCGGCGGGCGACATGAATTGTATGAGATCAATTACGCCGGCAGCCACGAGGAGATCCGCCGCTATGCGCTATTCGGTGCGTTGGCATGCGGCGATGCGGATCGATGGAAGGCATTCGCGGAGTCGTGCTTGGCAGAGTACGACCTCAACGGCTGGACAGTCCCGGATTTGCTTAATCCGGACGATGTCAGCGTGCTTCGCGAGTGAGTATTCTCCCGCTTTGTCCCACTACACGTTCAGTCAGTGCCACCAGAAGTGTCGTCTACAACTTTTGCCGAAGCTCTTCCTACCACTCCACGATGAGGATCAGCGCAGCAGGTAAGTCTTCTTCACAGCCGGGTATCCCCCGTAAAGGTAGAAGAAATGCTTCGCAGTTGGAACCCGGTGGCAATTGCGGTAATCCGGAAAGAGCGGCAGGTTCGTGATCTGAAGAAGCGGAGACGGCGCCCATGTGGCCACCGATGCTCACCTTTATCGATAGCTTTATGCGGGCGCTGCTGTTTCTATTCGTGTTTGGCTTGATCGCAATTATTTATCGTATGATATTTGGGTAGTGTTCCCACACGGGCACCCTCGCTGAGGCAGTGATCCGAGGCATGGCTCCTTAGCCGTCACTGACCCCCACCTGCCGGTTGCGCTTGCCGGGGCGGATTCACTGACCCATGCGCGTCGGGGCCTGGGCGTGCTTGGCTGTTCACAGGGATCCTGCCGTTCAACCTGGAGCAGGATTTCTGTAACTATCAAGGTGCGTTGACTAGGCTTACGGACAGGCGCCTCGATCCGAGGGGAATGCCGCCCATTCAACACCGCCCTTATGCGAAAACCGGCCCACTTCGTCCCCGACCTAGCGAGCCAATCCGATAGGTTACCCACCCCGGGAAGTCGGCCTCCCCAAGCTTCTTGCTCAAATGGATAGGTTACGTACCCGGTCTTTTTGCTCGCTTTCTCTGACCGGATGAATATAGTTAGTTCGAAATAATCTAAGATTTTATCTAAATTGTGAACGTCGGATTATGGCTGGTTCATTCAAAACCGCACGGAGTTGTTTTAGCACCGCTTGGCATGCTTATCGGGCAGGTGGATACACGAGTGGCGACCAGGCCTTCGCCATCTCGGACAGCTCTGAGACAACATTACTCCCAAGCCTCGTGGTCGCCGATCAGGTCGGCGAGAACCTCGCCTTCACTGCCCGAACCCGCGCCGCCGCCCGATTTCAGGGCACTCACCGCTGATCGCGCCGCACGCATCCGCGCCGGCCGCGGCCCGCCTGCCGACCTCGACTTCGGCCTGCCTGAGCCTGATATCGTCAAGGCCCTGATCGACGGCATCAGCCCCAACTCTCCGGGAGCGCGACCGACAGCAGGAACCTGTCTCGTGACTGCGCATGCCATGGCTATCCGCCCCGGCAGGCGCTGTCGCTGGCGAAATCGAGTTGATCGCACTGACACCTCCCGGAAAGAAGAAATCTGCAACTGAGGGATCCGGATGGGCTGTAACGCTAGGCTCGGCCGACCACGCCCAGATCAAAGATCCCCCGGAGGATTGCGTGAGCACGACTTCAACTTCGACCGTGGGCAACGATTTCCCGGTATCCTCGCCGCACTGGCTTTCGCGCATTCGTGCGGCCAGGGGATACGACATCGCGGTTCGCGTCCTCGGCAGCGCCTGGTTCCTGATTCTGGCACTCTTCCTAGTTCAGAAGGTGATCGCCCAGGCAGCGAGCATGAGTACTGCCGATTTCGGTCCGAATGGATGGCCCGGGCTGCTCGCAACCGCCTGTTTGTTACTGTTCTACTTAGCAATTTGGTGGTTTATTCTCACGCGACCTTCGGCGGCGGCGCGATCTGATGGCATCCTGCCATCGCTCGTCGCCTTTGTCGGGACCTATCTCCCCTGGACCATCGTTCTGTTCGCACCCGGCGAAGCTTCCGCCGGCCAGAGCCTCGCATCGGCCGCGCTCCTGTTGATTGGTACCTCGCTGATGGTTCTCGTCATTGGCCATCTTGGCCGTTCGTTCAGCATCGTCCCCCAGGCACGGAAACTGGTGCGAACGGGACCCTATGCAATTGTCCGGAATCCACTTTACCTGGCGGAGGAAATTGCGATCCTGGGCACGCTTATCCAATTCTACTCAATCGTAACGCTTGCACTGTTCCTGGTTCACTGTGCACTACAGGTCTGCCGCATATCCTACGAAGAGAACCTTCTGCGTCGTGGCTTCCCGGAATACGAAAGTTACGCGGCATCGACGCCTCGACTGATCCCATTCGTCTGGTAAGACGAAGGGCGGCCTGGTTCGCCTTTCACGGTCCTTCACGCTACCGTCGAGGGGCGAAACGGTTTCGCAATCAATAGAAGCACAGTATAGTCAACTAGTAATGCTAGTGTGGCGTCATGCGCTATCGCCGATTCAGACTGACAGGGGACCGGCGTGGCGTTACAGCGTTGGAATACGCTCTCCTCGGCAGCGTCATGATCGTCGCGGTCGCGGCAGGTGCAAATGCCATTGGTCCAGTGCTCAATGCCATTTTCGCCAACGTCATCGCGATGTTCCCACAATAAATCCGGGCCGTTGCTAAGCGATGCGTGTGAAATCGCCGGTTTAGTCCGAAGCTGGGTCCTGCTGTCTGGCTAAGGCGTATAGCAGAAAAGCGTGAGACGGGTGTCCGCTATTCCTCGCGAAGGATGGGGAGCATCCTTGTAATGCAAGTGGCTCTGATGGTCCTCGGAATGTCGGCAAACTTCTAGGATCAGGACCTATTAAAAATCTTGCCCCGACGCGGGCGAGCGTGATTCTGGGTTGGCGGAAGGAGTTCCGCCATCCATCGGAGCCCCTGGCCACATTTTCCCCTGCCAACGCCCAACCGAAACTGATCCCCTGGCCGAAAGCCGACCGCAGATGAGCATTCCAATGCTCTACCATTATGGCCCGATTCAGCAACCGAAAGTTGATCCCAGCCCCGCTCTGACGAGGGATTCCGGCCAGGCCGTGCGCGAAGATGACACTGCTTCGTAATGGAGTTCCGGTGACAAGTCCGGCATGACCGCCGCTCCTCATCCACAGCCGAGTGCGACGATAGCCGTTCCCGGGCCGATACAATTGTCGGCCACCTCAATCGCCTTGACCGACCAAGTCGCTATATGGACGGTGCTCGCGGCGCTGGTCCTCCTGGACATCGCATGGAGCGATGCGATCGGATTAACCGTTGCCAACTGGTACGCTCCCCTCCCCGCCATGGGCGTGCTCGTGGCGGTCGCTGCGATCTACCGTTGCCGCTGCCGACGCATCGCTGATATGGCGGAAATCGGGACACTTTGGATCGCTTTTACGGCTGCAGGCTGTGTGCTGACCTACCTCGCCGCGACGTCAACGCGACCGTTGCAGGACGCGGCCATAGCCAGCATCGATCAGTCGCTTGGCTTCGATTGGCCCCGGTGGCGGGACGCCGTGTTTGCCCATCCCATGCTGTACTGGTCCTTACAGCTGGCATACATGAGCTTATTGCCGCAGATCGTCTTGTCGATCCTGGTGCTTCCCGTAGTCCGCAGCGCTGAACTTCTGCGGCTAGCGATTGGAACGCTATTTCTCACGACGGCCGTCTTCGCCCTCTGGCCAGCGCTTGGCACTTTCGCCGTCTACGGCGGCACTGTACCCCCCTGGATGCCGGAACTTGTCACGCTACGCGCCGTTGGTCCGTGGCATTTCGATCTGCTGACGATGCAAGGCATCATATCGATGCCGTCCTATCACACTGTGCTGGCGATCCTGTTCGCCTACGCCTTCCGTCGCACCGGCTGGACCGGGCGCGGGATCGCAGCCCTCAACCTCTTCATGCTCCCGTCAATCCCACCGTTTGGCTGGCATTATCTTACAGACATAATCGGCGGCGGCGTAATTGCAGCGCTATGCATTATGGGCTTCCGCTGGGTGCCCAGCATGACGCGTGACGTCGTACAGGCGGGGCTGGCCCGGCCGCTTGCCCGATCTCAGTCCTGGCCGAGGGCGTGACGCTCGCGATCGGTCGTAGCAAGACCGACCGGGAGGCTGTGGCTTTTGTTCAGGAGCAATCTTCCATCGATGCTCGCGCCTAGCTGCCGTAGAGCATGTTCTAGTGTGAAACTACAACGCAACACCACCCCATATAGGATACCATTCGTGCGCTGAAGAAAGACAGTGCGCGAGTTGAAGCCGTCCATTCGTTCCCTTAGCCGTGACGGCGGCAGCTTGAAGGATTGATCAACCTGCCCGGCTACTGCCGGCACTATGAAAGGAACTGACGCATGTTCGCATATACTTTCGCTCTGGTGGAGCGGGCGAAGGCAGAACTGGCTCTCATGAAGAATGACCGCAAGGGCGTCACCGCTCTGGAGTACGGCCTGCTCGCGGGCCTGATCGCTGTGGCCATCATTGTGGGTGCAACCGCCTTGGGTAGCGCGATCGGTAAGATGTTCGGTGATATCGCTACCACGATCGGGAACGTTCCGACCGGCAGCTGATGGCCAGTAACCAATAGCCCCCGCGGGAAGGCGGGAGCCCATTGACAGGGCTCCCGCCTGTTACCGACTCGCTCGTTGTTATCGGTAGACTCCATCAACGAAAGAGACAGCTCGTGGCTGCTGCGTTTGCTCTGTTCGGATCGGTGTTGCTAATGACAGCGGCGTGGCGCGACATCGTCACCCGCAGCATACCGGACACCATTAGCCTGTTGCTGCTCGCGAGTGGTGGACTGGCTCGCGTAATCGAGGGCCCGTCAGCCCTCGCACTCTCCGCGGGAACCGCCGTGCTGTTGTTCGTTGTTCTTACGATTATCTATTCACGCGGGCTCATCGGTGGCGGAGACGTCAAGCTGATGACCGCACTCGCAGTTGGCTTGTCGCCACTCGGTTCCTACCAACTGATCGTCAC
Source organism: Acetobacteraceae bacterium (assembly GCA_024280945.1). Lineage (GTDB taxonomy): Bacteria > Pseudomonadota > Alphaproteobacteria > Acetobacterales > Acetobacteraceae > JAMXLO01. Next base: position 9,288 of record JAMXLO010000132.1, on the reverse strand, counting down.
CACCGCTATCGCGGGCGGCCTCCTGGCAACCGTCTACCTCTTGCTCTCCTGCGCGCTAAAGCCCGTGTACCGAACCGCCCATACATCGTTACTGCGCCGGGTCATCGCGGTCGAGACTTGGCGCATCTGCCGCCGTGGCCCGCTTCCTTACGGGGTCGCCATAGCGGTCGCCGGCGCCTTCGTGTTGTTTCACCCTGGGAGCTTCTGAACCATGCCGCTCCGTCTCATGCTCTCTGGTCTCCTGCTGCTCACGGCCCTGGGACTGGGTCTCGTCGGCTACCAGGTGACCAGGCCACCCAAAACCGTGACGGTTGCCACCGAGGCACCGCCTCCGCCCCTCACGGTCGATGTTCTCGTCGCCGCCCACAGCCTGCCTGCCGGCACGCTTATGAAGGACGAGGACTTCATCAAGAAGGCCGTTCCTTCGGCCGATGTGCCGCAAGGTGCGTTGACCGACACACCGGAGATCCGTGCCGGACTGCACGGCGCACTGCTTCGTCATTATCTGGACGCCACCAACGTCCTGATGGCCGGCGACGTGCTGCGTCCGCGGGACCGCGGCTTCCTTGCCGCTGTCCTGGCACCCGGCGCCCGTGCTGTCTCCATCGGCGTTGATGCCGTCACCGGCAATGGTGGGCTGATCTGGCCTGGCGATCGGGTGGACATGATCCTGACCCAGGAACTGGATCAGAAGGATGCACCACTCGGCAAGCGGTTCGTCGGCGAGACCGTCCTGTCCGACGTGCGGGTCGTTGCGGTGGACCAGAGCATCGCCCAGGGCGCGGTCGCCGCTGGCGACAACGCCACTGGCCGAGTCGCACGCACTGTCACCCTGGAGGTCTCCCCCCAGCAGGCGGAACGTGCCGCGCTGGCCGAAAGGCTCGGCAAGATTACCCTCTCCATTCGCGCGGTGGACGGAATTACGGAAGCGACCGGCCGTCGCAGCGCCGTCTACGGGGGCGACGTCTCGGCCGCCCTGGCAGGCGACGCGCCCACATCAACCCGCATGCGCGTCATCGAAGGCAGCAACGCCCGCGATGTGTCCTTCCAATGACCGACCACTTCCCTGCGTCATGGCTGCAAGGCCAGCCATGACGATCAAGTGCGTCCGTACGCAAAGGTCCAACCAATGCTAGACAACGGCTTTCAGACCACCCTTCCAGAGCAGCCCCAGCCGGCGCCGCAACGCGACACATCGCAGGCGAGGATACCCCTCCTCGCGTTCGTCTCCGATGACGACACCGAGACCGCTCTGCGCGGTGGGCTGCTCAACACTTTGGAGCGCGTGGAGGTGCGCCGCGGGACCATCCTGCACGCCATCAAGCACCTCACGAAGGAGCCGACGCCTCGCGCGTTGGTGGTAGACATCGCGGGCGTGCCAAACGCGTTGTACGAGTTGGATAATCTCGCGAGTGTCTGCACGCCGGATGTCAGGGTGCTGGTCGTCGGAGAAGACAGTGATGTGGGCTTCTACCGGGAAATGGTCCGCAACATGGGTGTCGCGGAATATGTGCATAAGCCACTGACCCGAGAGCATGTCACGCGTCTGTTCGTGCCGCAGATCGCTGGCGTCACAGTCGATGCCAGCGCCTCGCGTGGTGGCAGCGTGATTGCCGTCTGCGGCGTGCGCGGCGGCGTCGGAACCACCACTGTGGCGGTCAATCTGGCGCTTCAGCTCACGACCGCCACGCGCGGACATGTCGCCTTGCTGGATCTGCACCTGCGGCAGGGCACTACGGCGCTTATGCTCGGTGTGAAACCAGAGGGCGGATTGCGCATTGCTCTGGAGCAGCCGGAGCGCGCGGACGCCCTGTTCCTCGATCGGGTCTCCGTCGAGGTCAATGAACGTTTGCGGCTGATCGCTGCCGACGAGGCGCTTGACGGCATGCCTACTCCCACCCCGGACGGGATGCGGAGTGTTCTCGATCTGTTACGGCGTCGCTTCAATTACGTCGTCGTGGACACACCGATGCCCAGGACGCCCGGTGAAATGCAGGCAATCCGCGGGGCGCGCCATATGCTCGCGGTGATGACGCCCGATCTCGCCAGCATCCGCGATGCCGTCCGCCTGCGCGAACTCGCCGCAAGTCTCGGCACCAGCCACACGACCGTTGTGATGAACCGCCTTGGCATGCAGGGCGGTCTCAAGATGCCGCTCATCGAGCAGGGCCTGGGCAGCAAACCGGCCGTGGTCATCCCCGAGCTTGGCAAGCAGCTCGGCCGGGCAGCAAATCTGGGCAAGCCTGCCCTGGGCGAGTGTGCGCCGTTCCGCAAGGCGATTGCCCTCCTCGCCCAGGAGGTTTCCGGCGCCGCTGCGAGCCGCAGCACCGGTGGCCGATCGCTGTTCGGCTGGAGGCTGGGCCGATGAAAGCCTTTGGCCGTCGCCTGGAAGCGGTGCCTTCTGTCGAGATGGCACCGGCACCACGTTCCGCCCCCGTTGCCCCAACGCCTACCGATGTCAGCTTGCAGCTCCGGCTACGAGCCAGGATCATGGAGCAGCTCGACTCGGGTGCGGTCGCCGAGATGCCGCCCGAAGTTCTGCGCGCCGAGCTGGAACCGGTGATCCACGAGATCGCTGGGAAGGAAAGGGTGCAGCTTTCCGCCAAGGACCAGTTTCAGCTCGCCCAGGACCTGACCGATGACATGATCGGCTTCGGGCCGTTGGAGCCGCTGCTGCGTGACGATTCGATCAGCGACATCATGGTGAACGGGCCCGACACCGTGTTCGTTGAGCGGGCCGGCAAGCTGCAGAAGTCAACCGTGCGGTTCCGCGACGGCCAGCACGCCATCATGGTGGCGCAGAAGATGGTGGCGACGATCGGCCGACGCGTCGATGAATCAAGCCCCCTCTGCGACGCGCGCTTGCCCGACGGCAGCCGCGTCAATGTGATTCTGCCGCCGCTGGCACTGGATGGCGCAACCATCTCTATCCGCAAGTTCACCAAGAAGAAGCTGGACTTCGCCGCCATGGTGGCGAACGGCAGCATGGTCCCTCCGGTCGCCCGCCTGTTGGAGATCGCCGCGCGCTGCCGGTGCAACATCCTGATCTCCGGCGGCACCGGCTCCGGCAAGACCACATTGTTGAATGCGCTCAGCCGCATGATCGCCCACGACGAACGCGTCGTCACCATCGAGGACGCCGCCGAGCTGCAGCTTCAGCAGCCGCATGTCGTGCGGCTGGAGACCCGCACCGCCAATCTTGAAGGCCGCGGCGAGATCAACCAGCGGGAGCTGTTGCGCAACGCCCTGCGTATGCGTCCCGACCGCATCATCGTGGGCGAGGTTCGCGGCGCCGAGGCCTACGACATGCTGCAGGCGATGAATACCGGCCATGATGGCTCTATCAGCACTGTCCACGCCAACACCACGCGTGACGCGTTGGCCCGTACCGAGAACATGGTGCAGATGGCCACCGTCAACCTGCCGGCCCGCGCCATCCGCACCCAGATCGCCAGCGCGGTCGATTTGATCATCCAGATCGAACGCATGCGTGACGGCGTCCGTCGTGTCTCGCAGATCTCCGACATCTGCGGCATGGAGGGCGAAGTGGTCACCCTGAACGACGTCGTTTCCTTCGAGTACCAGGGCGAGAACGCGGCGGGCAAGATCGTCGGTCACTACCACACCACCGGAGCACGCCCTTCCTTCGCGGCCAGGCTGAGCTATTTCGGCCTGGAGAACGCCTGGATGGATGCGTTGCAGAGCGTCTGACATGCCCAGTCTCCTCATACCGACCGTGATCATCCTGGCTCTGGTCGCATTGACCAGCGCGACCATGCTGACACGGGACGTTGCCGGGGCTCGCCTGCGCGAGCGGGTCGGCAATGTCCGGTCGCAGCCAGAGGAAGAGAAATCGTCCGGCGCGGTGCGGGCGATCGTCCTGCGGTCCAGCGGCCAGCGCAGCAAGCGCATGGCGCAGCTCATGGACTTCCTGCGCTTCAATCCGGAGATTGTCGCGCAGAACGTCATCGCCTGGAAGGTGGTGTTCGGCATCGCCGGAATCGTGGCGGTGGCGGGCTGCTTCTACGGCCACGCCTTCCTGGGTTGGCCGCTCGCCCTCCTGGTGATGCCCCTCGAAGGCCTGTTCGTCGCCCGCTTCATCTTCGGCTGGGAACGCGCGCGCTTCCGCAGGGTAATGCTCGAGCAGATCCCGGACGTGATGGCCTTGATCTGCCGCTCGGTCGCGGCGGGCATCCCGTTGAGCGAGGCCATGCGTAGCATTTCACAGGAGGCTCCCGAACCGTCACGCGAGGAGTTCGTGCGCGTCGTGAGCGCGGTGGCAATCGGCCAGCACCTCGAATCCGCGCTGTGGAAACTGTACGAACGCGTCGGGCTGCCTGAATATGCCTTCTTTGCGGTGACTATTGGCCTACAGGCGCAGACCGGTGGCAGTCTGGTTGAGACTTTGCACAATCTGCAGGACCTGGTGCGAAAACGCGTGGCGCTTTCGAAGCGCGGCAAGGCGCTGGCGGCGGAGGCCCGCATGTCGGCGATCATCCTCAGCGCGCTCCCGTTTGTCATGTTCGTACTTCTGTCCTTCCTGATGGAAGGCTTTCTCGGCTTCTTCTTTAATACCCCAACCGGCAACCACCTGCTGTTGGTCGCCGCTGGCCTCATGAGCACCGGCATATTTGTCATGCGGCAGCTCATCCGCCGGAGCCTCGCACCATGACCCATGATCAGCTTGTCCTCTTGCTGACGATCGGCGGGGGCATTCTGTTGCTGCTTGCCGCTGCTTTCCTTATGCTGTTTCAAGGAGCCACTGAGCAGGAGATTGCACGCCGGATCACCAAGCTGCGCGAGGGCGCGACCGTGGGGCAGCCCGAGTCGTCGCGCTTCCTGCCCGCTCTTGTCTCCTTGATGCGACGACTCGGCAACGGCATGCGGGACAGGATGATGTCCGCCAAGGATGCCGAAGCCCTGGCGAAGACCCTTGCAGCGTCTGGCCTGGAACCATCGAAGGCGATGCCGATCTTCATCGGCGCGAAGCTGGCCTGCCTGTTCCTCGTGCCCATCCTGACCTGGCTCGGCACCGTTCTCCTCGGCTATGCGACTGGCAAGCAGGCGCTTTTTACGGCGGTCGCGGTGGGGGTGGCCATGATGCTGCCCAACTGGGTGATGGGACTGATGCGCCGGCCCTACCAGGCAGCGCTGCGTCGCGGCATTCCCGATGCGCTCGACCTCATGGTCGTCTGTGCCGAAGCAGGGCTGGGGCTGGAGTCCGCGGTTGAGCGCGTCGCCCATGAAATGAAGCAGTCGAATCGGCCTGTCGGATTAGAGTTCTCGCTGTTCATGCATGAAATGCGTGTCTACCCCGATCGTAGGGTGGCTCTCACCAACTTGGCCGAGCGCACGGGTCAGCCAGCGCTCAAGCGCCTCGCCGCGACCATTATGCAGACGCTGAAGTATGGCACGCCACTCAGTCAGGGCCTTCGCACACTCGCCGCGGAGATGCGCAACGAGCGGATGATCCAGTTCGAGGAGAGGGCAGGCAAACTCCCGGCGCTGCTGGTGATGCCGATGATGCTCTTCATCCTGCCTTGTCTGTTCATCATCATCATGGGGAAACCGGCCTCTCAGCTCATGGGCGTGTTCGCCAGCATGCATCACTGACTTACGGCGCCGGTGTCCCCACTGCGCGCGTCAAGGCTGACACCTCACTATCAGACACCCGGTCCCCCAGCAATTGCCGCGACCGCGCGACATCGCCGGTGACGGCGTAAAGGATCCCCAGATTCGTTCTGAGCCGCTGCGAGGAATCGGCTACGTTCTGCATCGGTGCCAACGTGTCCAGCGCCTGCCGGGTCCTTCCCTCCAGCATCAGCGACAGCGCGAGATCGTTCTTCGCCGCCGCATCATTGGGCGAGGCCGCCAGCACCTGCTGATAGATCGCCTGCGCCGCCGCGTGCTGCCGCAGCAGGTCGAGCGCCACGCCCTTGTCCACCAGCGCCCGTATATCCCCCGGATTTGCTGCCAATATTTGGTCCAGTTCGGTGATCGCTCGTGCTGGCTGTCCGGCCACGATATCGATCAGGGCCAGCGCCCGTACCAAGTCCGGCTGGCCTGGAGACGTGCGCAGCCTTTCCGCCAGCAACTTTCGCGCCTCATCGATCTTGCCTCTGCGGGCCAGCGCATCAGCGCAGCGCAACTGCAGACTAGTGTTGCCTGGCTCGCTCGCCGCGGCAGCCGTGTACATCGAGATCGCCAGCTCGCTATCGCCGGATGAATCTGCGGCTTCGGCAACCTGTAGCCGCGCTTCGGCGCTCATTGTCGGCTGACGCTGCGCATTGATCGAGGCGCATGCGCTCAGAGCGCAACATGCACAGACCGACAGCCGAACCAGGATTCCAATCGATGCTCGCACGTCGCTACTGTGCCGAGCCTGGATTGGCCGATCCAGGCGATGGCGTCTGGCCGAACACATCGATCTCCGCCGCATTCAGATTCGGCAGCGGATAGCGCTTGCCGGCCAATACCCGCGCCACGGGAGGCGCAGCCTGGGCACCGGTACTCGCGCCCGTTCCCGTGCCCTCGACCAAATCATGCGGGTTAGCTACCATGACACGCAGGTTTGCATCGTTGACGCCGGTTGGGTTGTACGTGCCGGGCCGCTGATAGGGATCGGTCAGGTAGGTATCGCAGCCCGCGACGAGCAGCGCACCGATCAGCCAGAGAGTGGGGTGCATACGTTCCTCACTTCAGGATGAAGCCGGCATCCAATGGCGGGCCGCCTGCGGGCCCAGGTGCTATCTGCCGCCCTAACAGAATGCGATCCAGGTCGGTCGCCGGCCTGAAGCCGTCCGTTGGTGCTTGCAGCGCGGTCGGTGTCGAGGCGGGTTGCACGACATAGGGAGTAACGATGATCACGAGTTCGCTCTCCCCTCGCTGAAAGTCATTCGACTTGAAAAGCGCTCCGAGAACCGGGACTTCTCCAATCCACGGCAGGGCGTTCGTCTGGTCGAGACTGGTTTTCTGCAGCAGCCCAGCGATGGCAAAGCTCTGGCCACTGCCCAGCTCGACTGTCGTCTCGGCTCGCCGCACCGTCAGCGCGGGAATTGTCAGCGTCGCGTTGGCACTGATCGGCACGCTGACCGCTCCGTTGGTGCTCAGTTCACTGACCTCGGGCCTGACGCGCAGGTTGAGGCGGTTCGACGACATCACGGTCGGCACCACCGCGAGGCTGACCCCGAACGTCTTGAACTCGACGGTGATCGTAGTCGTGCCGTTGGTGCTGTTGCCGGCGATCGGGATCGGGAACTCGCCGCCCGCCAGAAAGCTCGCTGTCTCGCCTGAAAGCGCGGTGAGGTTGGGCTCCGCGAGAATGGTGATGAGCTGATCGCCCGCCAGCGCGTCGATGATGGCGTTGACGTCCCACAGTTTGTTGCCCGAAGTAAAACCGGAGCCCAATTGGAATGGTGCTGAGGTGGCGCCGGACAGCGGCGTCAGCCCAAGCGGCAGCAGAGGACTGATAGTGCCCGCGACGGCCGCGCCAGTGCGTAGGCCGAAGCGCCAGCCGTTGCCGCTGCCAAGCGCCTGCCAATTGAACCCAAGTTGACGAGTGACCGAACGATTGATCTCCGCGATGCGGACTCTGACATTTACCTGGATGGCGCCGAGGACGGTGAGGTTGTCGACCACGCCGCCCTTCTCACCGACATAGCCGCGTGCAATCGCCTCCGCCTGCTGCGCCGCGGTGGCGTTCGGCACGGTGCCGGTGAGGATTGCGTCTGCTCCAGCGCCCTGCACGCGCACGCCCGATGCACCCTGTACGGTGCGCGCGATGGTTGCCTGCATCGCGGAGGCGATCGCGGGTGTGATGGTGCCCGCCGGCACCGCAGCCGCCGCCGGCCCGGCACCACCCACCCCGGGAGCGACAGTCACGTCGTACTGGACGATCGCCTGACCGGCATCGGTTGTGGCGATGACCGTGGTGCGCCCGGGCGCGACCCCCATCAGGAACAGGCTAGTGGGCGAGGCCGGCTGCACGCGTGCGATGCTCGGTTCGGCAGACATGACGGTCGCAGCCGGTTGTGGGAGCCGCAACAGAACGCCGGTGCCCGCCTGCACAGTGATGGGCTGACTGATCGTCGCCGGCGGGGCCGCCGCTGGGGCTGTCTGCGGCGCTTGCGCGACGGCCCCGGCGGGTTGTGCGAACAAAGGGGGTGGCGCAGCCTGTGCGCCGGCGAGTCCGCACAACAGGAGCAGCAGACAGATGGGCGTCCGCATCGCCCGACGCGCCTGATCACGGTCAGTTAGTCGAGACCCACGCAAAGAATTGGTGCTCCCCACCCAGAACACGGTTTTGGCGATAGTCATCTATCGCCGCAACTTGAAGTCGATACGTTCTTAGAGATGCAACCATACCAACTGGCGCCGCTGCAAGGGCTTTTCGTCAATGCCCCCCGCCTTCGTGGAGCGTCTCAATTCGCGTCACAACAAAATTTTATGGTATGCCACATGATCGTTGTGGTATCGATACGCCTTGTAACGCCTGCGCAACCGCATTCTGCTAGTTGGCGAATTACATCAAGGCTCGATTAAGGTGACTAGGATTCCGCGCCCATTAGTTCCTGTTCCGCTCCCTCGCTTGCGCTTGGATCGCCAAGGCGCCCGCGGCCGATGAGCCTTCTTCACGACCAGCGTGGTGTTTCCGCACTCGAATTCGCGGTGATCGGGTCGGTCTTGGCTGCACTTATTGTGCCGATCACAGACATCGGCATCGCAGCGGTCACGTATATCAGCGCATACCAGTCGCTAAGGTCCGTCGGCGCCTATGCGCTCTACAACCCTCCGTCCGACGTCACCGACAGCACCGTCCTCGCGAATTATCTGTCAGGAAAACTGCCCGCGAGTACTCAGGTGATGACGAATACTATTACTAATACCACGGTGTCGGTCTGCGCCGGAAACACCAACATTACGGCAACATCCTGCGTTGCGCCGACGACATCATCCCCACCGACATCGTTTCTGTTCAAGACAACGGTCACCCTGAACCCGATCATTCTACCTCTCGGTTGCAAGTCCCCTGCCGGCTGCCAGATCACCTATGTCGAGCAATTCCAATAGGACACCTGCCATGCGACGTCTCGGTCACGACAACCGCGGTTCGATTGCGACGATATTCGCGCTGGTTGCCATCCCGCTGGTCGCGTTAGCCGGGCTCGGCACTGAGGTTGGCATGTGGTACACCACCAAGCGCCAGGCACAGAACGCCGCCGACGCCTCGGCGATAGCCGGCGCTATGACATTGCTGGCGGCCAGCGGCGACGCCACTGCAGCCGCCAC
>JAMXLO010000131.1 GCA_024280945.1 Acetobacteraceae bacterium | reverse complement strand
TGTCCCTCGTGGTACGCCGCGAGGGCACCGGCGTGCGCTCCTACGCGCATTTCGGCACCGGCAATTATCACCCGATCACCGCGCGTATCTACACCGACCTGTCGTTCTTCACGGTCGATCCGGATCTGACCCGAGATGCCGCGCGGCTGTTCAATTACATGACCGGCTATGCACGTCCGGAACTGATGGACGCGCTCGCCTTCAGCCCGTTGACTACGCGCGCAGTGCTGACCGAACTGATCCGGCGCGAGATTGCGTTCGCACATGCCGGCAGACCTGCTGGCATCTGGCTGAAGATGAATTCGCTGGTCGATGAGGCCTTGATCGACCTGCTGTATGACGCCTCGCGCGCCGGCGTAAAAGTCATGGGCGTGGTTCGTGGCATCTGCTGCCTGCGCCCGGGTGTCCCAGGCCTGTCGGAAAACGTCCGTATCAAGTCGATCGTCGGCCGCTTCCTGGAGCACAGCCGCATCCTGGTATTCGGCAACGGCCACGCATTGCCGAGTCGGCATGCACGCGTGTTCATCAGTTCGGCTGACTGGATGGTGCGCAATATGGACTGGCGGGTCGAGACCCTGGTGCCGATCCACAATCCGACGGTGCACGCGCAGGTGCTCGACCAGATCATGGTGGTCAATCTGAAAGATTCGATGCAGTCCTGGGAGCTGCATCCTGAAGGCACCTGGAAGCGTGTCGCACCAGGCAAGAAGCCGATGTCGGCGCATGACTACTTCATGACCAATCCCTCGCTGTCAGGGCGGGGGTCGGCGTTGCACGGATCAGCGGTTGCCTCGCCGCTTGGAAACCATCGTCGCCCGGATCGTGTGAACCAGGATTGACCGTATGCCATTCCAGCCGCCTGCCGACGCGCCGCGCTGCGCGGTGGTCGATCTCGGATCGAACTCGGTACGCCTCGTGGTGTTCGAGGGGCAATGCCGTAACCCCATGGCGATCTTCAATGAAAAGGCCGTGTTGCGACTAGGCCGGGGGCTGCAGTCCACCGGGCGGCTGAATGAAGAAGGCATGGGGCAGGCGTTCACCGTGCTCCATCGCTATCACGCGGTGGCGCGCGCCATGGGGGCCGATCTGTTCGAGATCCTGGCGACAGCCGCCGTGCGCGACGCGCGCAATGGCCCCGATTTTGTCGCGGGTCTGCAGGCGCGCCTGGCGGGCGTGCCAATCCACGTTCTGTCGGGGATCGCGGAGGCGGAGTACTCCGCAATGGGTGTGCTCTGCGGAATTCCGACCGCGGACGGCATCCTCGCAGACATCGGTGGCGGATCGCTGGAACTGGTTCGGCTGGACCAAGGCAAGCGCGATGTCTCTGAGACGCTGAGTCTTGGAGCGATCCGCCTGGCGGATCGGGCCGGCGGTGATCCCATTCGCGCACGTGCGATCGCCGAAGCCGATCTTGCCACAGTGTCCTGGCTGGCCGGAGGCACGGGACGGGACCTGTATCTGGTGGGAGGCGCATGGCGCGCCCTGGCCCGTATCCACATGGCGCAGACCGGATACCCGCTGCAGATGGTGCATCACTACACCATCAGCCGCGAGGAGGCGCGCGACCTCACCGGCGTGATTGCCGGGGCCGGGCGGCGTGCGCTGGAGCGTCTGCCCGGCCTGTCGCGTCGTCGCATAGACGACCTGCCATACGCGGCAGTGGTCCTGCGGCGTGTGCTGCGAGCGACCGGCGTACGCCGAGTGGTGTTCAGTGCCAGCGGCCTGCGCGAAGGCTGGTTCATGCAGCGAATGCCCGCGGCGATCAGGCACCAGGACCCGCTGCTCGCAGCCGGACAAGAACTGGCCGCACGACTAGGTCGCGATCCCAATCTTCCGCCAGCGTTGCTGGCCTGGACTGATCCGCTGTTTCCGGGCGAACTCGGCGAGCCTCGGCGGCTGCGCGAGGCTGCCTGCTGGATGTCCGATATCGGCAGCCATGACCATCCGGAATTTCGGTCCGAACAGACATTCCTGCGGGTGTTGCGTCAGCCGGGCATCGGGCTCGATCACCATGCGCGGGCATTTCTCGCGCTGGTGATTGCCATGCGCTACGAGGTGGAGAGCGACGCAGGCTTCCTGCGTCCCGCACGTCTGTTGCTCGACGTCGCGAGCACGCACCGCGCCGAAGTTCTCGGAGTGGCTCTGCGACTGGCCTACACGTTGTCGGCGGGAACCCCCGACCTGCTGGCAGGAACTGCGCTGCGGCTGTCGGACAATCGGCTCGTTCTGCGGCTGGAGGAGGACAGCGGCGTGTTCGCCGGCGAAAGCGTGGTCCGACGGCTGGACCGCCTGGCGCAGACCCTGGGGCTCGAGGCCGCAACCGAGACCACCCGCAAGCAGGCGGCATGATCCGCCTTGCCCTGCCACACGAGGCGGCCGTCGTGCGCGATGTGGTCCACGCGGCCTACGCGCATTACATCGATCGCATCGGCAAGCCGCCTGGGCCAATGCAGGATGACTACGCACGGCGCATCGCCGATCAACAGGCATGGGTATTGGAAGATGCCGGCGACATTGTTGGCATCCTCGTGCTGGAAGCGACGGCGGGTGGATTCCTGCTCGACAACATCGCGGTGGTTCCACAATGCCAGGGCAAGGGTTATGGCCGTGTGCTGATGCAGTTCGCGGAAGCCGAGGCCAGCCGGCTCGGTTATAGGGACATTCATCTATACACGCACGTGATGATGACGGAGAACATCGCGTTATACCGGCGGGTCGGCTATATCGAGACGCGCCGGATCAGCGAAAAAGGTTTCGACCGTGTCTACATGACCAAGGGTCTGCAACCGGAGGAATAGCAATGGCGACATTGGAAATCATTGGCGCGCCGCAGAGCAACTTCGTGCGCACCACGCGTATTGCATGCATGGAGAAGGGCGTGCCGTATACATTGACGCCGGCTCGGCCCCATACGCCCGAGGTGGACGCGGTTCACCCGTTGGGCAAGATTCCCGGCATGCGACACGGCGAGGTTACATTGTGCGAGACGAGCGCAATCTGCGCCTATGTCGATCGCGCGTTCGACGGTCCGCCTCTGATACCGCGTGACGCACTGGGCGCCGCTCGGACGGAGCAATGGATATCGCTGCACAACACGGCAATCGATCCGCTCGTGGTACGGCAGTACCTGGCGGCCTATTTCTTTTCCGGTCTACCCGACGGCGCCCCCGACCGGGCGAAGATCGACGCGGTGCTGCCGAAGATGCGTGAGACGTTCGCATGGTTGAATCGTGAGCTGGGCACCCGTGGTTACCTGGCAGGCGATAGCTGGACGGTCGCCGATGCTTTTCTGCTGCCGACGATGCACTACATGCGGCTGCTGCCGGAAAGCGGCGAGATGGTGAAGGCATCGCCCAACGTCGCGGCGTGGTTCGATCGTGTTGCCGCGCGGCCGAGCGCTAAGGAGACCGAGCCGCCGCCGATGCCCGGCCGGGGGGGATAACCTGATTGATGTAGAGCGCGATTTCCGCCTCAAGCGATCGCGCTCGGTCAGAGCACGATCAATAGTTCATTGCCCTGCTCGATGAAGCGCGTCCCGTAAGGGGCGCTGCGCGTCGCGATGTCGTTGAACTCGGCATGCTCGTCTGCGAGCTGGCAAGGCACGGTCTCGTTGCGTTCGTTGTGACGCACGAACTGCAGACCAAGCTTGTTGATAGCGCCGCCGGCCGTGTCGGCGCGAACCATCATGCCGACCCAGTCGCCATGCCTTCGACCACCATGGCCAGTGTGGAACGAAAAGCTGCCAAGCCCATAGAAGATCGCCTTGCCGCGGTAGACCTCTACGGGAAGCGAGTAATGTGGGCCGTGGCCAATGACCAGATCGGCACCGGCATCGATCGCAGCGTGCGCAATCTCTGGCATGTAGGCGAGCACATCCTTGTGCAGTCCCCAGTGACATGAGGCGACAACGACGTCGGCATTCTGTCGCAGCGTCGCGATGTCATCGGTGAAACCCCGCAGATAATCAGGATCGGCCCAGGTGACGATGACCGGGGGAATGCCCGGGCGGTTCATCGGTGGGATCTCGGGCCGCGTCCTGTGCATCGGCACCTGGTATGCGGTGTGCGCACGAAGCACCGCGATGCCCGTAGAGTTTGCACCAGCCTCGTGGTTGGTCGGCCAATACACCGAGCTGCGCTGCAGGAAGCCGTAGCGGACACCGCCGCGTTGCACGATGGCAGATGCACGCGCTGCGGCGACATTGCCGCCGGCGCCGGTGTGTAGAATGCCGAGTGTGTCGAGCCGCTCGATAGACGCGATGATTGCAGCCTCGCCGTAATTCACGTTGTTGGCGATGCCGACCGCACTGATGCCGGCATTGCGCAGTGCCTCGCCGCCAATATGCGGCGAAGCAAAAAAGCCTTCATTCTCCACTGCATGGCCGCCGGGCGGATCGTAGAGACAGCATTCGAGGTTGCTGAACACGACATCGGTGGCGCGGAATTCGTCCTGCACCCGCGCGAACGGCACCGTGGCATCGTCGACGTGCATCAGGTTTACGTCGCCGGTAAGGATCATCCTTGGCATGGCAATGCAACCGCTACCGCACCTGACGTCATATCGCCAGCTTCTCGCAGCGACCGAGGTTCGCGCTCTGCTGATCACCACGCTGCTGTCCCGTCTGGCCGGACGCATGTTTGCGCTGGCGATCGTGCTCTACGGCGTGACGCAGGTGCACTCGACAATGCTCGCAGGCTGGTTGGCATTCGCCGCCGTTGCACCGGGGCTGGTGATCAGCCCGATTGCGGGATCGCTGATAGACCGGCTGGGCTCGCCGTGGGCGATCGCTGTCGATCTGACAGGGAGCGCTGTGTTCGTGGCTGCCCTGGCGGCGGCCGCCGCGGTTGACTGGACGAATGCTGCCCTATTGCTGGCGCTCACCGGGTGCTTCTCGCTGACCAGCCCACTGAGCTTCGCCGGTATTCGCGCCTTGCTGCCGCGACTGGTTGCGCCTGCTGCTTTGGATCGTGCCAACGCGTTGGACACAGCGATCAACGGCCTGACCGACGTGGCTGGCCCGGCTCTGGCTGGGTTGATCTATGGATTCGCCGGCCCGTTCATGGTTCTTGCCTCGATAGCCGGGATCTATGCGGCAGCGGTTCTCTGCATCGCACAGCTCGGTTTCACGCGATGTTCGCTGCCACGCTTGGCGCCGCTGCTGTCGCAGGCCTGGCGCGGGCTCCACCGCGTCGTCACCGATCCGACCCTGCGCGGGCTAGCTTTGTCGTATTCGCTGTACGACGTCTGCTGGGGCATCCTGGTCATCGTCGTGCCGGTGTTCGCCGCACGACATTTCCCTGGCGATGCTGGCGCAACGGCCGCCGGGTTGCTCTGGGCTGGCCTTGGCCTGGTCGGCGGCATCACCGCTCTGGTCACGGGCCATCTGCAGACGAGCGGCCGCGAATCTCGCTTCATCGGGTTCGGCCTGTTGCTCACGGCTTTCGCCGTGTGGCCGATAGCGGCGTCGTTCGGGCTGTCCGGACTGGTTGTCGGACTCATATTGATTGGTGCCGCCGCTGGGCCGATCGATGTCGGCGTGCTGGCCTTGCGCCAACGACGAACTGATCCTTCTGAACTCGGGCGCGTGGTGGCGATCTCGATGAGCCTCAACCTGTCGGGTGGGCCGATCGGATCGGCCTTGGCCGGATTGCTCGTCGCCTGGTCATTATCGGGCACACTCGCCGTCGCGGCCGCAGCGTGCCTGTTGGCAACCTGTGCTGTCGCCTGCATCCCCGCCGACAAGGCGCCGCCCTGAGCAAGTTGAATCCGGGCCCGGTCTGCGTCAGACCTCCAAGGCTTCGCGCGCCTGCGCCAGGTCGGAACGCACGGGCAGCACCGCATCGAGGCCGGAAATGGTGAACACCTGCGCGATATGCGGAGGTGCACAGATGGCCAGCCTCCCTCCATCCGTGCCGAGGCGCTTTGCCGTCACCAGGATGGCACGCAACGCCGCACTGCCAATGAAGGTAACGCGCGACAGGTCGAGCAACAGGCGCTCGTTGCCTGACGGGCTGGCCTCCGCCAGACGACGCTGGAACGCTTGGGCAGTGCTCGATTCAAGCCGCCCGTCAAATTCCAGGAGGGTTTCCGACATAAGGAGAACTTACCCAGGACGTGGACGCGGCAGAAGTGGCCTCACGCCAGCGTGCGACCCACCATTCGCTCCAAGACGCGTAGGGGCGAGCGCTCGGGGTGCGCCATGGCATCGACCGGCAGATGGAACGTCTGCTCCAGCGCACAATGGCCCGCGAGCGCCGCATGCAGGACCTGGTCGGTGAAACAGAGCCACGTGCTGCCGGCGGCAAACGCCACGTCGGCTTTCGGCCCGTGCGACTGATAGGTCGCGTCGAGCTTCCCGGTATCGTGCAGCCGAAGCATGATCCGGTCGTATTCGCTGCGACGGCCCTTGGTCAGGCCAAGTTGCTGCAACAGCCATGCGCTGGCCTGTGTCGCGCGGCCGACGCCGGGCAAGAATTGGCGGGCAAAGTCCGCGAACGGCTCGCCCACCCGCCATGCGCGCGCAGCACCGTCCATGGCGACGTTGCTGAACAGGCGCAGAATACGCCGTCCACTCATTGGTCGGCTCGGAAAAGCGTCCACGTGAAGCAACCGGTCGTCATGGCGCGGCGAATACGTGCGGCCGGCGATCTCGGCCGGACGGAAGCTGGTGCGCGCCCGCTCCAGCATCGGCGCGTAACGCGGCAGCAGATCCCGCAGCAATTCTTCCGCTGCATCGCCGAAGCGGCGCAGCATCCTGCCAAGCGCCTCGGCATCGCTGCCGGACAGCGACGTGTTGCCAATGCGTCCGTTCGCCGCATCGAAGCTGATGTTCTTGCGCTCGCTGCCCATCACGGCAGGTGACAACAGCGGCGTCTCCTGCGGCAATATCTGGAACGGCAGGCGATCCAGCAACAGCACGCGGCCATCTTCCAGCGCGTCGAGCGTCTGCGCCTGGAGCAAAGGATCGAATGGCCCGTGCCATGCGGTGACCGGCAGCGCCTCGATGACGTGGCTTAAATCCATCGCTATTCGTGCACCAACACCCAGTCGTTGATGAAGCTGGCCAGCCCATTCGCATGGAATTCCCGCTGCAGGGCGGCTCGATCGTAGTCCTCCCGCACCCAGTCGAGAAACGGCTTACGCCCCTCCGCCTCGCGGGCGTAATGATGGAAGAAGGCGTCGAGCACCCCGGTGCGTGCCTGCCGGATGTGGCCGAAGCGCAGCGAGAGCTGCGCCAACGCCTCACGCGCCGTACCGCCATTGAGCAGCACGAACAGTCCCGCTGCCAGTCCCGCCCGGTCTGCACCGGACTTGCAGTGCAGCAGCGCCGGGGCACGCATCTGGCGATAGATATCGCAGAGCCGGAGAATGCGCTCGCGCTGCGGTGCCCCTCGGCTCTCCAGCGGTGCATCGATGAAGTCCAGTCCCAGTTCGCAGGCCGCGCTGCGCGTGAGGGCGTCGGACCCGTTCCCGGTCCGGCCCCTGAGGTTGATCAGGGTTTTCAGCCCGTAGCGACGGGTGAGCGCCGCCAACCGTGCCGGGGTCGGGTGATTGCAGCGATACAACCGGCCCGGCACCACGGCGGCGAAATTGCTCCAGATCAGGCGAAAGACGGCGTGGTCGACAAGCAGAGCGTCGATCCAGGCAAGTGCCCGCCCGCCAGGGGTGCTGATCTCACCCCGATAAATGCTGTTCATGCAGGTTGCGTGGATCCGGACTATCTGTCTCCAGATATGGACCACGCCGAACCAAGGAAGGCAACCGGGAGGTGGCCGCGTCGCTTCATGGCGATGCGACCAGGACCGGACTCTGCAAACGAGCAACTTCACCCCAGCCTGGGAATTGTCATCGTGACCGATGAAGCGACGCGCTGATATGAGGAGGCATCCCGATAACCTTCGCCGCATGGGTCATATCGGAGGAACTGGGCACGCCATGCCTCCCACAGCGATGTGGCCGGGGGCATAGATCAGTAGCATGTGATCTGTCACCATCAGCCCACTTGGGCAACGACGCACGGGGCAATCTCAGCCTGCATGGCGCACCATCATCACGATCATGCGCACCACCACCATCACGCGTCAGGGCATGATCGCGCCTTCGCGATCGGTGCCGCGCTGAATGTAGGGTTCGTCGTGGCCGAGATTGGTCTCGGCCTGGTAGCCAACTCGATGGCCCTGCTGGCAGATGCGGCACATAACTTGGGCGATATCCTGGGTTTGCTGCTGGGCTGGGGCGCCGCGTGGCTGACGCGCCGACCGCCGGGCGGGAGGCGTACCTACGGATGGGGGCGCAGTTCCATTCTGGCTGCGCTGCTCAATGCCACTATTCTGCTGATTGGTGTCGGAGGCATTGGTGTGGAAGCGGTGCGACGCCTGGTCGCGCCAAGCGCCGTCGACGAGCCGATCGTTATGGCGATCGCCGCGGTCGGAATCTTGATCAATGGCGCTACGGCGCTGCTGTTCATGCGTGGCCGTGGCGAGGATATCAACATCCGCTCGCAGTTCCTGCACATGACGACAGACGCTGCGGTATCGGCCTCTGTGGTCGTCGCGGGCGCGCTGATCTGGATCACTGGTTGGCTTTGGCTGGATCCGGTTGTCAGCCTTGGGATCGGTGCCGTTGTGGTCGGTGCCACCTGGGGGCTGTTGCGCGAATCGATCGACTTGGCGATGGACGCCGTGCCGAACGGTGTGGCGCAGGACGAGGTCGGGGATTATCTGGCGTCTGTCCCAGGCGTGCTCGAGGTACACGACCTGCATATCTGGGGTCTGAGCACCACGCAGACCGCGCTGACGGCGCACCTCGTCTGTAACGATCCCGCCGCCGAAAGAAGCCTGCATGACGTGACGACGGTATTGCGCGATCGGTTCGGGATTGGACATGCGACGCTGCAGATCGAGACGGATGCGGATGCCGAGTTGTGCCGGCTGCGTCCGCATGATGTGGTCTAGCGGATGACGGACAAACGAGTCGTGGTCGTCAGCGGCGCGGCGAGCGGAATCGGCGCTGCCGTGTGTCGCGCGATGGCCTCGCCCGGAGTGGCGCTGCTGGTGCATACGCGCAGGAATCGCGCAGGCGCAAATGGCGTGGCCTCTGAGCTCCGTGCAGCAGGGGCCGATGCCGAGGTCGCCCTGGGCGATCTTGCTGATCCATCCGTAGCGCCAGCGGTGATCGCGCAGGCTGTCGAACGGTTCGGTGGCCTCAATGTGCTGATCAGCAATGCTGGCTTCGCTGATCGGACAGCGTTTGCCGAACTGAGCGACGCGGCGATGACCGCATCTGTCGAAGCAATTCAGGGTGGATTCTTCCGCCTGGCCCGCGCTGCGATACCGCACCTGAAGAGCTGCAGCGATGGGCGCATCGTGGCAGTGTCCAGCTTTGTCGCCCATGCGTTCCGCCGCGATGTGCCGCTGTTCGCCGCTTCTGCGGCGGCGAAGGCGGGTCTCGAGGCGCTGGTACGGGCGCTTGCAATGGAACTGGCGTCGAGCGGTGTCACTGTGAATGCCGTGGTGCCTGGTTTCATCCGCAAGGATCCCGGTGCGCATGTCGCCATCGATCCGGAGCGGCTGCGCCGTCAGGTTTCCGCTGTGCCACTGGGCCGCGTCGGCCTGCCGGAGGAAGTGGCGGGAGCGATCAGTTTCCTGGCATCCCGTGCGGCCGGGTACATCACCGGGCAGGCGCTGCATGTCGACGGCGGATTGGTGATCTGACTCGAGGGCGGTGGCACTCACGCATCGCGCAAGGCGACGCGCATGGCCTCCCGGTTCAGCGTCCGCAGAACATCCGTCATCCCGTCCATCTTGCGCGCCAGCATGTGCTCGATCGGTGATCTTCGATTGAACGGTGGGGTGGCAATCTTGCGCTGCAGCCACGCTTGGTCCTTGCCGGCCGCCGCGAGGGCCGCGTCGATCTCCGGTAGGTAGGACGTGATACGCTGCTGGCGCGTGGTGAAGCGGAACCGCGGCCGTTTGCCTTCCTTCCCCAATTTGCCAGGGAACTCGATCAATTCCAGCGCTGTCGCATCAGGAACATGCCACCGCTGCATCAGGTCCCAGAACTGATGTGCTGACAGCACCCGTCCAATCGGCCTTTTCGCTGGATCCTGCTGCAGGGTCTCAGGCGTCTTCGCCATGGTCCACGATTGCCGTGCCAACCGGCTACATGTCTCCAAGGTCGGCCTGATCGGCCTCCGACTTGGCCCGACGTCTGGTTCGCTGCTTGGGGGGACAGCTCTTTACCTCAACCAGCAGAGGCATCTCCGTCTGGGGATCGGTCGGACGCTCGCTCGGCGCCGCCCGCTCGGCTGCGAGCCTCGTTTGGTTCCGCAGCACGCGGATACGATGTTCGAGCGATTTAGGCGGCAGCATCGGCTATGATGCACGCTTGCGGGGAACCTTGGCGGCAGGTTGTGCCGCGGCCCTCGGCTTGACTTCCTTGGCTGGTTTCTTCGCGGTGCTGGCCGCCTTCTGCTCCGACGCCTGACCCAGGCTCTTTTTCAACGCCGCCATCAGATCGATGACATTGCCGCGTTCCGGTTCTTCCGGCTCGCTCGCGTCGATGCCTTCACCCTTCAGTTTGGCGTCGATCATGGCGCGGAGACGTGTCTCATAATGATCCTCGAGGTCCGACGGATCATAGGTCGTGGTCTGTCGATCGATGAGTTGTTTGGCGAGCTGCACCATCTCCGGCTCGGTCGTGAGGCTCGCCACGTCACCGAAGATCGCCTTGGCGTCGTTGATGTCCCGTTGTTCGTCGAGCGTATGGGCAACAAGGCCGCCATCCATCGCGCGGATTGCGATGGTGCGCTCGCGCTGGCCGATCACGACGCGGGCGAGCGCAACGCGTCCCGTCTCCGCAATGGCCTCGTGCAGCACCGCATAAACATCGCGTCCGGCTTCGCCATCAGGCGCCAGGTAGTAGCTGCCGGCATAGTAGATCGGATCGATCGAGCTGACCTCGACGAACTTGTCGATCGTCATCGTCGACGAGCTTTCGACCTTCACGCTGTCGAAGTCCTCGTCTCGCAGCATCAGCCAGCGACCCTTTTGGTATTCATAGCCCTTCACGAGATCGCGCCGCTGCACTTCCTTCTCGGTGTCGGGGTCGATCGTCATCATCCTGATCCGATTGCCGGTAGCAGGATTGATCAGGTTGAAGCGGATGGACGCACGATCGGTCTTCGCGTTCCACAGCCCGACCGGGCACGAGACAAGTGCCAGGCGAAGATGGCCACGCCAGATAGGACGAGCAGGCATGCCCGCAGATTGGGTGAAGGGCCGGACAACAGGAAGAGCGAACCGCCGTGTCCGGGTTGCCGAAGCTGCTTGCTGACTTTAACTCCATCTCATAATGACTTGCTCAAGCGGGCTTCTGGCCTGGCATGGCAGGCGAACGATTGGGATCTCACGATCGCGTGATCGTGATGGCTGGCGGAACTGTGACCGTGGTTTGCCACCTCATGGAAGAGCGTGTAGGCGGTCAGCATGGACGCGGCCCAAGAACACGCGCAGGAGACGATCCACCATCATGGGGGCGCCAATCGCCGCATTGCGGTCCTGATCGCGGCATTGGCCGCCGCGCTGGCTCTGGCCGACATGGGCGAGCAGCAGCAGCAGAACAAATACCTGACCCACCACATCTCGTTATCAGACAGTTGGGGATTCTACCAGGCGAAGAATACCCGAGCCGCGATATCAGACGTCGAGGCCAGCATCCTTGCCAATCAGCCCAATGCCGCCGAGCCGGGGCCGCAGGCGGCCGTCGCGCGTGCGAAGGCAAATGCAGCCAGGCTGCGCGATGAACCAGGCGGCGATGGCATGAAGCAGATCATGGAGCGCGCGACGGCCGAGCAAGAGGCCCGCGACCATGCGTTCCACCGTTACCACGAGTTCGAGATTGTGGTCGGGGCCTTGCAGATCTCCATCGTGCTGGCGTCGGTCGCGGTGGTTACCGCCGTGCCGGCTCTCGCGGTGGCTGCCGGCGTGATTGGCGCGGCTGCCGCTGCGTTCGGCATCTACGTCGTGGTTGCGTAGGGTCCATATCAGGCGGCCCCAACCAATCGTCCTGCCAAGGGTTTGAGCACGCGGATGCCGGGCGTATCAGCAAGCAGATCCGCGTTTGCTGGCGCCATTACTGCGAGACCGCGTCGGCGGACGCTTCGATCCAGGCCGACAGCTTCCATCCATCGCACATCAGCGTGGCGCGGCAACGCCGCTTCGCAGTTTCGTTCGATGACAACAAGCCGGGCATCCATCGCTACATCGGGCGTGTGGTCCAGGCCACGAAACAGATTGCGGTGCCAGTTCCCCATCTTTGTTTGCCATTCGCCAGTGTTCGATGGGCCAGCGCTCGCGCGGTAGGTGTCCGAGCTGAACACCTGTGGGCCATTCACCTCGTGCAGCGCGACGAACGGCGCCGGAGTGATGTGGATGCATTCGAACCGTTGGCTCGCATGGATGCCGGGGATCGACAACAGCCGATGCTGATGCGCGGTGTACCATTCTTCCCACTCGGCGCGGCGTGCTGTATCGAGCAGTGCCATCTCAACCATGTAGATCACGCCATCTCTCTCCGCTGTCGCACCAACAATAAGCGAATACGGTATCAGGACGCCGCCTCGAGTGCCTCCTCTGCGGCCAGCCACTCCGCTTCGGCTGCCGCGGCCAGTTTGCTGATCGCTGCCAACCGTGCATTTGCGGCGGCAATCTCTGCCTTGCGCGTCGGCACATAGAGCTCTGGGTCAGTCAGCATCTTCTCGATCGCAACACGCTCTGCTGCCAGCTTGGCCAGCCTTGCCTCGGCGTCCCGCGCCTGCTTGCGCAGCGGTGCAAGGGCCGAGCGTGCATCGGCTCGCTCGCGGCGCTCGTTCCGGCGACTGGCAACCTCAGACTTCGCGGCCGGCCGCGAGCGTTCGGCGAGCAGTGTGCGGTAGTCGTCCAGGTCGCCATCGAATGCCCGCACGGTACCGTCGGCGACCAGCCAGAGCCGGTCGGCTACAAGCTCCACCAGATGCGGATCGTGCGTGATCAGCAGCACAGCGCCCTGAAAATCGGCCAATGCCTTAACCAGTGCTTCGCGCGCGTCGATGTCGAGATGGTTGGTTGGCTCGTCCAGGATCAGCAGTTGCGGTGCTTCGCGTGTAGCGAGCGACAATAACAGCCGCGCCTTCTCACCGCCGGACAAGTTTGCAACCGGCGTCTCGGCGCGGTCGGCATCGAGGCCGAAGCGTGCCAACTGCACACGCACCTGCGTCGGTGTCGCACGTGGGAGCGCCCGCGCCATGTGATCGATCGGCGTATCCGATTCGACCAACTCATCGGTCTGATGCTGTGCGAAATAGCCGACACGCAGCTTCGGGCCTCGGCGGATTTCCCCCGACAGCGCCGGCAACCGATCGGCGAGCAGTTTCGCCAAGGTTGACTTGCCGTTGCCGTTGGCACCGAGCAGCGCGATACGGTCGTCCGTGTCGATAGCCAAGGACACGTTGCGCAGCACCGGTGTGCCGTCGTAACCGACGGCGACGCGGTCCAGCGCCACGATCGGCGGTGCGATCCGGGCCGGTTCCGGGAAGTCGAACCGCGTCGGGGCGTCCTCTATGACAGTCTCGATCTGCGGCAGGCGGGCCAGCGCCTTGATGCGCGACTGCGCCTGCCGGGCCTTGCTCGCCTTGTAGCGGAACCGGTCGATGAAGGACTGAATGTGTGCACGTTCAGCGGCGATGCGCTCGGCCTCGCGTGCCTGCTGCATCGCGCGCTCGGTGCGAATGCGCACGAACTCGTCAAAGCCGCCGGGAGTGACGCTGATCTTGCCTCGGTCAAGAAAGGCGATCGCCTGTACCGCGCGGTCCAGCAGGCCGCGGTCGTGCGAGACGAGCAACACGGCGCCGGGAAAGCGCGCCAGCCACTGCTCCAGCCACAGCGTCGCCTCCAGGTCGAGGTGGTTGGTCGGTTCGTCGAGCAGCAGCAAATCCGGAGCCGCGAACAGCGCCGTTGCCAATGCCACACGCATACGCCAGCCACCTGAATACTCACCGACCGGGCGCTGCTGCGCCCAATCATCGAAGCCGAGACCGGCGAGAATAGCGGCAGCCCGTGCCGGCGCGGCCTCGGCGCCGATTGCACGCAGGCGTTCGTGGATTTCAGCCAGGCGCTCCGCTGGAGCGGTATCTGCCTCAGCCAGCAACGCCAACCGCTCAGGGTCCCCTTGAAGCACTGTGTCGAGCAGATTGGCACTGCCGGAGGGTGCCTCCTGCGCGACAGTGGCGATGCGGGCACGGTTGGCGAGCCGGATCTCTCCTCCGTCCAGCGCTATCTCGCCGATGATCGCGCGCAGCAGCGTGGTCTTGCCTGCACCGTTTCGCCCCACGAGGCCGATGCGGCGGCCCTGATCCACCGTCAGATCGGCTCCGCTCAGGATGGTCCGTCCACCCAGCCGGATGGCGGCGCTGGAGATGACAAGGAGCGACATGGCGGCGGGTAATCCGACGGAGTGCGGGGTTCGGTCAAGCGCAGCGTGCGGTTTGCGGGCCCGCGATACCGATGGAGGTTGTCGCTGCTATGCGTCGCCGAACCTGTCCACCATGTTGCCGCGCAGGAACTCCGTATTCATCAATGAATACATTGTAACCTGATAGGTCCCCACGCCGCGTCTCCAGTCGGTATAAGGCCGGTGTGGCCATCATGACATGAGCACCTGCGACCACATTGACCGGAGTGTTCGCAGGCAAAGTAGCACGCGTGTGACTTCTCGATTTGGTGAATGGCAATCGGGCGCGCATCTCCCACCTCGCACTCACTGCGCGAGTCGTGGACCCGTAGCTGATTGCCCACAATTCACAGAGGATCGAGGATTATGAAGCTTCAATTCATTTCCGCAGGTGCGCTGGCTGCCTTGCTTGCTGCCGCACCAGTGGCATTTGCTCAATCTGGCGCGCAAACTGGTGCACTGGGCACCGGCGGTTCGACGTCCAACCAAACTGCTGCGCCAAACGGCTCCGTGACCGGCAATGCGCCAACCTCGATGCAGACGCCACCAAGTGGGGCAGCCGCTCCTGGCTCGACGTATTCGCAAGGTGGAGCGATGTCGTCCGGTAACACCGGCAACATGAATTCGACTGAGGACGACCAGGGACAGCAGTTGTCCCAGCACGAGATTCAGAATGTTCAGCAGCACCTGCAACAACAGGGCTACTACAAGAATGCCCGCGTGGATGGGAAATGGGGCCCGCGTACGCGAGAAGCCGTCGAGAGCTTCCAGCAGGCGAAGGGCTTGCCCGCGCATGGACAACTTGATCAGCAGACGCTCAACGCGCTTGGCGTAAACCAGGGCGGCTGACGTAACCGTCGCACGGGGGCGTGGCACTGGCCGCGTCCCCAGTTGCGATTTCTCTTGCCAAACCGAGCCGAACGCGGTTGAACCCGCGCCCTTTGGGGAGCGGGCGAGATGATCAGCGCGCTTGGCGTGGATTTCGGAACGACAAACAGCGTCGTTGCTCTGCTCGACGACGATGGCAGCGTCGCAACAAGACGTCATGCATCGCTCGATGTGTTCCGGTCGGTGCTGTGCTTCTGGGCCGAGGAAACACCGGCGCGCCGGATCCTTCATCATGCCGCCGGCCAAGCGGCGGTCTCCGGTTATCTGGAAGATCCGCTGGACAGCCGGCTCATCATGTCGATGAAGACCTACCTTGCGCAGCGGAGTTTCAGCGAGACCCGCATCTTTGGCCGTCCCTTTACGCTGGAAGGGTTGATCGGCTGCTTCCTGCGCAGTCTGCTTGCTGATCTGCCGCCTGTTCGGTCCGTTGTGGTGGGACGGCCCGTGCGCTTCGCTGGAGAGTTCACTGACGATGCGCTGGGAGCCGAGCGTTTGCGAGGCGCGTATGCTGAAGCAGGCGTGCCCACGATCAAGCTGGTGTTGGAGCCGCAAGCGGCAGGCACCCGGTTCGCCCGCACTCTGACCGAACCGGCCACGGTGCTCATCGGTGACTTTGGCGGTGGCACGAGCGACTTCTCTGTGATGCACTTCGAGCCACGCGGCCATGCCACGCCGCTTGGCCATGCGGGCGTGGGCATTGCCGGCGACGTCTTCGATTATCGTATCATAGACCGTGCCATCGCCCCGCTGCTTGGCAAAGGCGACAGCTACCGCGTCATGGGTAAATTGTTGCCGGTGCCGCCTGAGTATTACTCAGGCTTCTCACGCTGGCACATGCTGTCGCTGATGCGTACACCGCGTACGCTGCGCGCCATCGCTGAAGTCGCCCGTACGGCGCAGCACCCAGAGCGGTTGCGCCATCTGCTCGCATTGATCGAAGATGGTCTCGGCTACGCCCTGTACCAGGCGGTCTCAGGTGCGAAAGCTGAATTGTCGCGCGCCGAAGCCACGACGCTACACTTCCAGCACAAAGACTTCGTCGTCGAGCGCGTCATCACCCGCCCGGAGTTCGAAGACTGGATCGCCGCAGATCTTGCTCGCATCGACACAACGGTGGATCAGGTGCTCGCTGATGCGAATGTCTTGGCTGACCAAGTGGACCGCGTCTTCCTTACCGGTGGAACCGCATTCGTTCCCGCAGTGCGCCGGCTGTTCGAGCAACGCTTTGACGCCGGCAAACTGGCGGGTGGCGGGGAGTTCGTCTCCGTAGCCGAGGGTCTTGCACTGCTCGGGGCGGATGACAGGCGACCGAACTCATAGGTGGCTTGCCCTGTGCGCCGGGACCGAATAGTGACCCTGCATGACCCTTCACCAGGAGCAAGCCTATGGCGACCGAGCGCACGCTGTCGATCATCAAGCCTGATGCGACGCGGCGGAATCTCACCGGCCGGATCAACGCTGCCCTGGAAGACGCAGGGCTTCGGATTGTCGCGCAGCGGCGTACCAGGCTGACCCAGGCACAGGCTGAAGCCTTCTACGCTGTGCACCGGGAGCGGCCGTTCTTTCGTGGCCTGGTTGAGTTCATGACCTCCGGGCCCGTGGTCGTGCAGGTGCTGGAGGGCGAGAGCGCGGTAGCGAAGAACCGTGAAGTGATGGGCGCAACCGACCCGAAGAAGGCCGCGGCCGGCACCATCCGGGCGCAGTTCGCCGAGGACATCGAGGCGAACTCGGTACATGGCTCCGATAGTCCTGAGAATGCGGCGATCGAAATCGGCTTCTTCTTCGGCCAGGTGGATATCGTCGGCTAGCCATTGTGACCAAGCCCGTGGACGGTCCCGAACTTCTGGAGATCGCTCGCGGATTCCGCCCGCGGATCGTAGCCGAGCGCGACCGCATCGAGGCAGGCCGCAGGCTACCTGACGATCTTGCGCGCGACCTGGCGAGCGATGGTTTCTTTGGCATCTTCCTTCCAGCGGCATACGGGGGCCTTGACCTCGCGCCTGCCGATGCGTTGGCGATCTTCGAGGAACTCGCGCGGGCGGCTGCATCGGTCGCGTGGTGCGTGTGGAATGGCAATACGCACTGGACCGCTGCGCAGCTCTCCCCGAAGGCCGCCGGCGCCATCTACGCCGGTCCGCATGCGATCACAGCCAACAGCACGCGTTCATCGGGGCAGGCGCATCTGGTTCCCGGCGGATATCGCGTAAGCGGCCGCTGGTCGCTGGTGAGCGGATGCGAGCTTGCAGCGTGGAGGTGCTGCTATGCGTCGTCCATGCGGACGGGAAACCGCGCCCTACCTCCGCAGGTGCTCCCGAAATTCGCTTCATGCTGCTGCCGATCGGTGACTGCGAGATCATCGACACCAGTCTGCGCGGCTGTTCCTGTTCGACAGCGTTGACCGGCTGTGGCGGGCGCTGCTGTCGACCGGCGAAGTCACCATGCAGGCTCGCGCTGAAGTTCGGCTCGCCGCCTCGCATGCTGTCGCCAGCGCGGTGCAGGCGGTCGACCTGCTCTACGTCGGTGCCGGCGCGAGTTCCCTTTATGCGCAGTGTCCGCTGGAACGGGGATTCCGCGACGTTCACGCTATCACGCTGCACATCGGCGTGCATCCGCGGGTCCTGGAAAGCGCGGGACAGATCCTGCTGGGACTGGAGTTGGATACGCCGCTGATTTAGCCGGGTTCACGCAGTCCTGTGGCGTTCGCGCAGGAACTGAAAGAACTCCAGGCCTTCGCGCAACCGACGCTTCATCATTTGCGGGCTGCGCACCATCTCGCCGACGATGGCGGCGATCTTCGGTGCGCGGAAGTAGAAGCGCTTATAGAATGTCTCCACATTGTCGAAGATCTCGGTGTGCGAGAGATGCGGATAGGCAAGCGGCGCTATCTGGATGCCATGTTCATCCACCAGCTCGGCATGGGCAGCATCCAGCCAGCCGTTCTCCACTGCCTGCCGGTGGAGATACGTTCCAGGATATGGTGCTGCCAATGATACCTGGATGGTGTGTGGATTGATCTCGGTGGCGAAGCGGATAGTCTCCTCGATCGTCTCCTTAGTCTCGCCCGGCAAGCCGAGAATGAAAGTGCCGTGGATCTTGATCCCGAGTTCGTGGCAGTCGCGGGTGAAGCGCTTCGCCACTTCGATGCGCATGCCCTTCTTGATGTTGTGCAGGATCTGCTGGTTGCCGCTCTCATAGCCGACCAGCAGCAGCCGCAGCCCGTTGTCCTTCAGCACCTTCAGCGTGTCGCGCGGCACGTTCGCCTTGGCATTGCACGACCAGGTCACACCCAGCTTGCCAAGTTCGCGCGCAATCGCCTCGGCGCGCGGGAGATTGTCCGTGAAGGTGTCATCGTCGAAGAAGAATTCGCGAACCTGGGGGAAATAGCGCTGCGCGAGCGCGATCTCTTCCGCCACGTGTCCAGGCGACCGCACACGGTACCGGTGGCCGCCGACCGTTTGGGGCCACAGGCAGAAGGTGCAGCGAGACTTGCAGCCGCGGCCGGTATACAGCGACACGTATGGATGCAGCAGATAGCCAATAAAGTAGTCTTCGATTCGGAGGTCACGCTTATAAACCTCGGTGACGAATGGCAGCGAATCCATATCCTCGAGGATCGCTCGGTCCTGATTGTGCACGATCCCGCCCGCATCGTTGCGATACGAAATGCCGTCGACTGACGCCCAGTCGCGTCCCTCTGCGATCTCCTTCACCGTGAAGTCGAATTCGTTGCGTGCCACGAAGTCGATCGGCGCACCGTGACGCAGGCTCTCGTCCGGCTGCACCGCCACCTTGGCACCGACGAACCCGATCTTCAGCGACGGATTTGCTTCCTTCAACGCGGCGGCCACGTTCACGTCCGATGCAAAGGAGGGCGTCGAGGTGTGTATGACGGCCAGCTCGTAGGCGCGCGCCTGCGCAGTGACGGCATCGAGGCCGATATGCGCGGGTGGCGCATCGATCAGCTTGCTGTCGGGCAGCAAGGCGGCGGGCTGCGCCAGCCATGTCGGATACCAGAAGCTGCGGATCTCGCGCCGCGCCTGATAGCGTGAGCCGGCGCCGCCATCGAACCCGTCGAACGAGGGCGGGTGCAGGAACAGCGTCTTCATCATCGCGGGTTGAACCCCTCTGCTTGCATGGTGTGTCCGCGCCAGTCGACGCGGCGGCCGGCATAGCTCGCGATCATCACGCCAACCGACATAAGCTCGCGGACCGGCAGAAGCCAGAGCGGCGAGCGCGTGGCAAGCCCCGAACCAACACGGCTCGGCTCCGGAAAGAGCGCCCGGTCAGTGGCCAGCACGGCCAGTCCTCGCAGGACCCAGGTCGCGGCAAACCAGCCGAGCGACCAGATCGCCCCATCAGCGAGCAGCACCGTAAGTGCCGCCCAGGCGATCGGATATTGCAACACGGAGGCAGCGAATTGCGCCGGCTCCAGTGCGCGTATCGTGCGGGCCCAGCGCAGCTCGTGCCGCCACAATGCTCGGACGGTGGCTTCAGGCACCGTCGTGGACGGCACGGTGTCGGCCAGCACCACCTTCAGCCCGAGCCGCTGGACCAGCCGTCCGAGCACATTGTCATCAGCCAGATGGTCCACCAGGGACGCGAACCCGCCGATCTGGCCAAGGGTCTGCCGGGTCAGAGCCATGGTGGCCCCGAGGCAGTCCTGCCGCCCCATGGCCCGCGCGAGCAGCGCGCCTGGCAGGAAGTAATGGTTGATCTGCAAGGCACCGAGTGTGGCCACGCCTGAGGTCGGCATCCCAGTATAAATGGTCGTCACCAGCCCAACGCCCGGTTGGACCAGTGCCGCCGCCAGCTGTCGCAACCAGTCGGGCGCCACGCGTACGTCCGAATCTGCGATCACCAGGACGTTATGTTTCGCCGCTGCCAGCATGTTCATCAGGTTCCCCACCTTGCGGTTCGGCCCGTGGATTGTTTGGTCCACGACGACGGCAAGGTCGCCGCGCGGGAACCGCGATTGCAGGCGCCGCACCACAGGCAGCGCGCTGTCGCTGGACAGGCCGACACCGAACACCACCTGCCATGCCGCTGGATAGTCCTGGACGCAGACGCTTTCGAGCGCCTGTTCCAGCAATGGCTCGTCGCCATGCAGCGGCTTCAGCACCGTGATCGGCGGCGGATTGCGCAACTCGGGCGGTCGCGCGTTGCGCATGAACCGTCGCACCACCAGCCATCCGCCAATCGCCTGGGCCAAGCCTACCCCCGACAACAGCGCCGTGGCGCCGCCAGCTATCATCGTTCCGCGCGGTTCCGGTGATGCACCATCGGGTGGTGCAACAACCGCAGCGCCGAGGCAAGGCGCTTGCGCCGGTCGCTGTGGTGGGGCAGACCGGACCGGCGCCGCGCCTGTAGCTCAACTGGTCAGAGCGGGCGGCTCATAACCGCTTGGTTGCAGGTTCGAGTCCTGCCGGGCGCATCACAATGTCGGCGAAAGGGTGTCACGGGAGGGGTTGTATGTCGCTGGAATGTCGCCCGATCTCGACTGAATTTGCCGCCGAGCTTTCCGGACCAGACCTCGCCGTGCCGATCGACGACGCCACAGTGGACGCGATCTGGTCCGCAATCGATCGGTATGCAGTGGTGATTTTTCGCGACCAGCGTCTGACCGACGCCCAATTGCGCGATTTCGCCGCCCGCTTTGGCCCGCTGGAGATCGGTCGTTCGGCCGCCCGGCCGGGACGCCGCCGGCTGGCGATCCCGCAGATCGGCGACATCTCCAACCTGGACGAGGACAACCGCGTTCGCATGCTGGATGATCGACGTCGGCTCGACAGTCTGGGCAACCGGCTGTGGCACACCGATGCCTCTTACATGCCGGTGCCGGTGGTGCTGGGCATGTTGCATGCGGTGACACTCCCGCCACCCTCGGCATTCGGCAACGGCGAGACGGAGTTTGCCGACATGCGGGATGCATACGACACCCTGCCCGAGGCGATGAAGCAGGCGATCGATGGATTGATCGTGCAGCACGACGTCTTCTGGTCGCGCGCGCAGATCGGCTTTACTGAGTTTCCACCCGGCGAGCGCGAACAGTATCCGCCTTCGCCGCAGCGTCTGGTACGAGTGCACCAGGGGTCGAAGCGCAAGACGCTGTACCTGTCGGCACACGCTTCCCACGTCGTCGACTGGCCGGTGGCAGATGGTCGTTTGCTGCTCTGGGACCTCACTGCTCATGCAACGCAACCACGGTTCGTCTATAGCCATACCTGGCGGGTCGGTGACGTGGTGATCTGGGACAATCGCTGCACCATGCATCGCGGCCGACCGCATGACGAACAGCAAGCACGTGACTTGCGGCGGGCGACCACGCTGGATACCGCGTCGACCTTGGATCAGGCAGCATAGCTTGTTCCTGTGCCACTCCCTGGGTAGGTTGCCGCCGCCACCGCCAGGGAGCCGCACCGCATGCCAGACCACCCGGTCTACCAGCGCGTCCTCCTGAAGCTGTCAGGCGAGGCCCTGATGGGCCGCCAGGAATATGGTCTGGACAACGAGACCGTACGTGCAATTGCCGCCGACGTGCGGGACGTGGTCGGCATGGGCGTGCAGGTGTGCATCGTCATCGGTGGCGGGAACATCTTTCGCGGTGTGTCCGGTGCCGCCTCCGGCATGGAACGCGCTCAGGCCGACTTCATGGGCATGCTGGCAACCGTGATGAACGCGCTCGCCATGCAGTCGGCACTGGAGAAGATCAGCGTGCCGACCCGGGTGCAGTCGGCGATTCCGATGTCGTCCGTGTGCGAGCCCTATATCCGCCGGCGCGCCGAGCGTCACATGGAGAAGGGCAGAGTGGTCATTTTCGCCGCCGGCACTGGCAACCCATTCTTCACCACCGACACGGCTGCTGCCCTGCGGGCCGCTGAGATGCATTGTGACGCCCTGTTCAAAGGCACCCAGGTCGATGGCGTGTATTCGGCCGATCCGCGCAAGGTCACCACTGCGCAGCGCTACGAGCAGCTCACCTACCTTGAAGTGCTGGCCAACGAGCTCGGCGTCATGGATGCTGCCGCGATCAGCCTGGCGCGGGAGAACGCGCTGCCGATCGTGGTGTTCAACATTCACGCGCCGGGAGCGTTTGCGGCGGTGATCCGCGGCGAAGGGCGCTTCACCAGGATCATCGAACAGCAATAAAACGAGCGGGGAATCGTTGGGAGGCCGCCATGGCACAAGCCGATGTCAATCAACTGAAGCAGGACCTGTCGCGACGGATGGATGGAGCGTTGGAAACCCTGCGCCGCGAGTTCAATGGGCTTCGCACCGGTCGGGCTCACCCCGGGCTGCTGGAGCCGGTGCGGGTGCAGGCCTACGGATCTGAAATGCCGCTGACCCAGTGCGGGACGGTCGGCACGCCGGAACCCCGTATGCTGACTGTTCAGGTATGGGATCGCAGTCTGGTCGGGGCCGTTGAGAAGGCGATCCGCGATTCCGGACTTGGGCTGAACCCCGCCTCGGACGGTCAGCTGGTCCGCGTTCCGATCCCACAGCTGACCACCGAGCGTCGGGCGGAACTGGTGAAGGCGGCGCACAAATACGCGGAGGGAGCCAAGGTGGCAGTGCGTGCCGTCCGCCGTGACGGGATGGAGCAGATCAAGACGCACGAGAAGAAGCACGACATTGGTGAGGACGTCGCCAAGGATTGGAGCACTGATGTGCAGAAGCTGACCGACCAGTACATCAAGCGGGTGGACGAAGTGCTGGCGGAGAAGGAAAAAGACATCCGTCAGGTCTAGATCCTGGTGTCTGCTGCAATCGCCGAACAGCGCTCACGGGCTTGCCCGGCGCACGTCGCCATTATCATGGACGGCAATGGGCGCTGGGCTGCCTCCCGACGCCTGCCCAGGATAGCGGGGCACCGGGAAGGTGCGCGCGCCGTTCGCCGCACGATCGAGGCAGCGATCCAGAGCGGCGTGGCCTGGCTGACCATCTATGCGTTCAGCAGCGAGAACTGGCGCCGGCCGGCAGGAGAGGTGTTGGACCTGACCGGCCTGCTGCGCCACTACCTGAAGAATGAGCTCGCCGAGCTGAAGGATAATGGTGTCCGATTGCGGGTGATTGGCAACCGGTCCAGGTTCGATCATGACATCCAGCGCGACCTGGCCGCGGCGGAATCTGAAACATCGGCGAACTTCCGTCTCAACCTGACAGTCGCCTTGTCCTACGGGTCGCGCGATGAAATTGTGGGAACCGCGCGGAAGCTCGCCGAAGCTGTACGCGACGGGCTGCTGGACCCGGCACTGATTGATGAAGAGCGCTTCTCTCGCGCCTTGGCGACAACAGGCATTCCCGACCCTGACCTCGTGATCCGAACTTCGGGGGAGCAGCGGCTCTCTAATTTTCTGCTCTGGCAGGCGGCTTACGCCGAATTGGTGTTCCTCGATGTGCTGTGGCCGGATTTCGCGGCGGAGCATTTCGGGGCGGCGCTGGCCGAATATGCCCGCCGCGAGCGTCGCTTTGGTGCCAGACCCGGTTGAGCGCCCGCGCCGTTGGGCTGACCTCGGCCTGCGAACGGTATCCGCACTGATTTTGGGGCCCATCGCGATTGCCTGTGTCTGGTCGGGTGGCGCGATCTTCGCGGTCATCGTCGTCCTGGCGGCTGTCGGGCTCGTGGTCGAGTGGTTGCGCCTGCTGGGCAGCGGCCGACGCGATCGGCGGGTTTGCCAGGCATGGGCTGTGGCTGGCCTCGGTTATGTCGCCATCGCGAGCGCTGCGTTCCTTTGGCTGCGCAGCGCCCCGGATGTCGGGCGCGCCAATGTTCTGTTCCTGCTGGTTGTCGTGTGGTCGAGTGACGTTGGAGCCTATGTCGTCGGGCGACTGATCGGCGGTCCTCGCCTGGCGCCGCGCATTTCGCCCGGGAAGACTGTGTCCGGTGCGGCGGGGGGGTTGCTCGCGGCGATTGCCGCTGGGATGGTCGCTGCCCATCTGCTGGCGGATGGGTCGTCCTGGGGCGCCATTGCGGTCGCCGCCCTCCTAGGGGTTGTTGCGCAGGGCGGCGATCTGTTGGAAAGCTTCGCCAAACGGCGCCTGGAAGTGAAGGATTCGGGCCATCTCATCCCCGGCCATGGCGGCCTGTTCGACCGTCTCGACGCCTTGCTGGCCGTGGCACCCGTGGCCGCGCTTCTGGCGCTTATTCTGGGACGAGGGGTAGTTCTGTGGCAGTGACCGCACCGCGTAGCGTGACTGTTCTCGGCAGCACCGGCAGCGTCGGCACGCAGACAATTGAATTGCTCGCAGCGGACCTTGAGCGATTCGAGGTGCGAGCACTCGTCGCCGGTCGGAATGTCGGCTTGCTGGCCGAGCAGGCAATCGCCTTACGCGCCGAGCGCGCAGTGATCGCCGACGAGGACTGCTATGGCGAGCTGCGACAGGCACTCGCGGGTACCGGTATCCAGGTCGCCGCTGGACGCGAGGCAGTGGTGGAGGCCGCGTGCCTGCCTGCCGACTGGACAATGGCGGCGATTACTGGGGCGGCAGGACTCGCCGCCACTCTTGCCGCGATCGGCCGCGGAAAGTGTGTGGCGCTGGCCAACAAGGAGGCGCTGGTCTGTGCCGGCGAGGTGATGTTGCGTGCGGTGCAGAGCGCTGGTGCCACGCTGCTGCCGGTTGACTCCGAACACAACGCCATCTTCCAGGCGCTGGACGACGGCAATCGAGCGGCGGTCGAGAAGATCGTGCTCACCGCGTCCGGTGGCCCGTTCCGCACGGCGACACTCGATGAGATGGCCCGCGCCACCCCCGACGTGGCGCGCAAGCACCCCGTCTGGTCGATGGGTGCCAAGATCAGCATCGACTCTGCCACGCTGATGAACAAGGGCCTGGAGTTGATCGAGGCGGCCAGGCTTTTCACGTTGGCTGAGCCGCAGATCGAGGTGCTGGTGCATCCGCAGTCGGTGATCCACGGAATGGTGTGCTACCGCGACGGCAGTGTGCTGGCGCAGCTCGGTTCACCGGACATGCGCATTCCCATTGCGCATACGCTTGCGTGGCCGGAGAGAATGGCAACTCCATCGCGACGTCTCGACCTGGCGAGCATCGCGCGCCTCGACTTCATGGCGCCGGACACTGTGCGCTTCCCTGCGTTGCGGCTTGCGCGCGAGGCGCTGCGGGCCGGCGGTGGTGCGCCCGCCATCCTTAACGCGGCGAATGAGATCGCCGTTGAATCTTTTATGCAACGTAGGATAGGTTTCCTGGACATTGTCGGCACAGTTGCCGATGTTATGGATACAATGGGCAGCCAGGCTGCGGATACTCTGGACGAGGTGATCGCGCTCGACGCGGCAGCACGTCACACCGCGCAACGGCTGACGTCCGCACGGGCCGCTTGATCACTGAACCAACCGAAAGCACTGTAACGCTATGCCTGACTTCTTCCAGAGCGCCCTCGCCTTTATCGTTGTCCTGGGCGTGCTGGTGTTCTTCCACGAACTCGGTCACTACCTTGCAGCGCGCTGGCGCGGCGTGCATGTCGAGGTATTTTCCATCGGCTTCGGTCCGGCCATAGCTACCTGGCGTGACCGTGTCGGCACGGTCTGGAAGCTGGCCTGGCTGCCGCTGGGCGGCTACGTCAAGCTGCACGGCCAAGAGCGCCCGGACGCGCCGTTTCCCGAAGAAGGCCGGATTGCGGGACGCATGTTCCACGAGAAGCCGGTTGGGTCTCGTGCGCTGGTCGTCGCCGCTGGCCCTATTGCCAATTTCGTCCTGGCCGCCGCCCTGTTCGCAGTGCTCTTTGCGACGGTCGGGCGCCCGGTAATACTGCCGGTCGCTGGCGAGGTCGTTGCGAACAGCGCAGCAGCCCGCGGCGGTATCCAGGTGCATGATCGGATTGTCTCGATCGCCGGAACCCCGACCAGCACCTTCGAGGACATCCAGCGGGTCATCACGGCGCATCCCGACGAGACCCTGCCGGTAACGATCCAACGCGGCCAGACCGAGAAAACCCTGTCGGTTCTCACCGACTCGCATGACGCGGGAGGGCGCAAGGTCGGCATGCTGGGCATCCGAGGCGGCGAGGTCGAATACAAGCGCCTCGGCGTGCCGGCCGCACTGGTCGGCGGCGTGACGCAGACCTGGCAGGTGACCTCCGAGACCGTGGTGGGCCTGTGGCAGATGATCAGTGGCCAACGGGGGACCGGGGATCTGGGCGGGCCGCTGCGGATCGCGCAACTGTCCGGCCAGGTGGCGCAGCTTGGCGTGGCCAGCTTGATATCGTTCATTGCTGTGCTGTCGGTGAACCTGGGGTTGATCAACCTGTTTCCGATCCCGGTTCTGGATGGCGGCCACCTGCTGTTCTATCTGGCTGAGGCAATACGCGGCCGGCCGATCCCGCCGCGCGCGCAGGAATACGGCTTCCGTGCCGGCTTGGCACTGTTGGCCGGTCTGTTCATTCTCGCGACCTGGAACGACCTGGGGCATCTCGGGCTGTTTCATTGATACCGATTGTTTGCGACGCGCGTCCGGGCTCTTGCCGCTGCTGCGGAGTGCACGTTCCAGACATCGGCTGAACCATCTCCGGTGTTAGCAGGCGGATAACACTGCAGAGAGCTATACTCCGGTCATGCAGTTGCTGAGAGACAAGCCCGCTGGCCGGTTCAGCCCGGCGCGTCTGTTTCGGCCGGAGTCCATAGCGGTCGTTGGTGCCGGATCGGGCGCAGGCCGCCAGGTGCTGGCCAATCTCGAGGCCGGTGGCTTCAGGGGCGACGTGGCGACGCTGGCCGGGCCGGCGGACGTGGCCGGTCTGGCATCCGCTCCTGATCTTGCGGTCCTTGCGGCGCGGCCAACAGCAGAATTGCTGCAGGCATTGGCTGCAAAAGGTACGTTTGCCGCAGTCGTTGTCTGCGATGCTGAAGGCTTGTCTGAATCTGCACGGGGAACTGGCGTCCGCGTGCTGGGACCCGGCTCGTTCGGCATTTGCGTGCCCGCGATCGCCTTGAATGCGTCGCGTGCTCATATCGTACCGCCGGCCGGTCGCATCGGGCTGGTATCCCAGTCGGCTTCGCTCTGCCGTTCAGTGTTGGACTGGGCAGGCCCGAATGGTGTCGGCTTCAGTCATATCGTCGGGATCGGCGGTCGGGCTGACCTCGGCTTCGGCATGGTGCTGGATTGGCTGTCGCGCGATCCGGGGACGGGCGCAATCCTGCTCGACATCAGATACCTGCGCAACCGGTGCGAATTTCTCTCCGCGGCACGAGCAGCCTCAAGATTGCGCCCGGTCGTTGCGATCCGACCAGGCGCCATGCTCGCTGACTTATCCGGTGCAGCTGAACGTGCCTTCGAGGCCGCGTTGCGGCGCGCTGGAGTGCTGTACGTCAAGAGTTTGGAAGACCTGCTGGCTGCCGCCGAGGTTTTGGCGCGCGCCCGGCCGGCGCGGAGCGAGGCGATCAGTATTGTGACAAACGCGCTCAGCCCTGGCCGCATCGCCGCTGATGCGGCACTGCGCGATGGTCTACAGGTGGCAGCCGATGTCGTGCATGTCGAGCCCGACGACTCGCAACAGCTGGCAACCCTGGCGGAGGCTGCGGCAGCCAAGCCCGGAGTCGGTGGTGTCCTTGTCGTGCATGCGCCTACCGGCGAAGGCGACGACGCCACGATGGCCGGGCTCGTGGCGAGCCGTGCGGCAATGAAGGTGCCGCTGCTGGTTTGCGCGATGGGGGAGACGGTTGGCCTGACTAACCGGCGCCGATTGGCCGAAGCTGGCATGGCGGTGTTCGCGGCGCCTGAACAGGCGGTGCGCGGCTTCCTGCATCTTGTGATCGATCGGCGCAACCGTGCTGCTGCCCGCGAGTTGCCGGACAGCGCGGTGCTGGCAATCACCCCGGACCGAGAAGCAGTGCGCAGTGTGCTCGCCTCGGTTCGGGGCGCCGGCCGACTTGCAACAACGCAGGACGAGGCCCTTGCTGTGCTCGCTGCCTACGGAATTCCGGCAGTACCGACGCGTGCCGTTGCCTCGCCTGACGATGCGGCAGACGCAGCCAGGCTGCTGGGTTTTCCCGCGGTAGTGAAGCTGCGTCAGAGCGTGCGGCCGAACCAGCGTGCGTCGGGTGGTCTGGCGTTGGAACTGCACGGCCCGACCGAGGTAACCGAGGCTGCAACCCGGATCGCCGCGCAGTCCGGGGGTGATGAGCTACCGCTGCTGGTGCAACGTCAGGCCGTTCGTTGGCGAGAGCTTCGCATCCGAGTCGACGACGACGCGACCTTCGGGCCGATCATTGGCATCGGCCAGGGCGGCACGGCAGCCGACATACACTGCGACGTTGCCGCTGATCTGCCGCCGCTCAACCTCGCGCTGGCGCATGCTCTGATCGGGCGGACCCGGGCGGCGGCGACACTGGGACGGTTCCGCGACAATCCGGCGGCCGACGAGCCTGCGGTGGCAGAGGCCCTGGTACGCGTCAGTCAGCTCATCGTCGACTTCCCTGAGATCGTTGAGTTGGATCTCAATCCACTGATCGTGGATGTCGACGGTGTCGTGGCGGCGGATGCTTGGCTAAAACTGCGCGAGCCGGGCGATGCCG
The DNA here is from genome assembly GCA_024280945.1 of Acetobacteraceae bacterium. Taxonomy (GTDB): domain Bacteria; phylum Pseudomonadota; class Alphaproteobacteria; order Acetobacterales; family Acetobacteraceae; genus JAMXLO01. Next base: position 27,571 of record JAMXLO010000131.1, on the reverse strand, counting down.
GCGGTGGTCTGGCGATCACACCCTATCCCGTCGAGCTGGTGGAGCATTGGACGACGCCGAATGGCGAGCGGCTGTTGTTTCGCCCTATTCGACCGGAGGACGCTGATCAGCATGCCGTGTTCTTCAGCCGGCTGTCGCCGCAGGACATCCGGTATCGCTTCTTTACCGCCATGCGCGAGCTTTCTCCCGAACAGATGGCCCGGCTGACGCAGATCGACTACGATCGCGAAATGGCGTTCATTGCGGCGCGCGAAGCGACCGGCGAGACAGTCGGTGTGGCCAGATTGGTGTGCGAGAATGAGCACGAGGGCGAGTTCGCTGTCATTGTGCAAGCCGACATGAAGGGGATCGGCGTTGCCCGACATCTGATGCAGCGGCTGATTGACTGGGCACGCCGGCGCGGGCTGAGCGAGATCGTCGGTCAGGTGTTGGCGGACAACGCGCCGATGCTGGCGTTTGTACGGCGCCTCGGCTTCCGCGTGCAGCGCCTGCCGGAGGAGCCTGATGTCGTGGAAGCACGCCTGGCGTTGGGATAAATCGGCTACTGCCTGGCTTTGGCTTTTTTGCGGACTTTACAGCAGTGTCTGAACCACGGCGGCGAGCGCCCGTGCCGATGCATCCCAGCGGAAGTTGGCGGATCGAGCGGCGCCACGGGCCCGTAGATCAGCGGCCACTTTCTCATCGTCCAACAGACGGCTCAGCGCCTCTATCAGGGAACCCGGTTGATTGGCAGAGAAGTAGAGAGCGGCATCGCCGCAAATTTCACGAACCGCGCCATTCCCCGAGGCAAGTACAGGACAGCCGCACGCCATCGCCTCGACCGGGGGAAGACCAAACCCCTCATAGCGCGATGGGAAAAGCAGGCATGTAGCCGCCTCGTAGAGTGCCCGCAGCTCCGGGTCAGAAACGCGCCCGACCGAACGGCCGATTTGGCAGCCGCTCGAACCTGGATGAAAGACGGCGGATGGATCCGTCGCCCCTGCGACAGCAACGACCATGCCACGCTGCTCGAGGAGCGGCATCAACCCACGTATAGCATCAACATTCTTATGCGCCGCACGCGCACCGACCATCAGGACAAATCGGCCTGGGCTAAGGCTATGACGGCGGAGTACGTCCATCTCTGCAGGCGCCTGCAGTATATGATCGCCGCCCTCATATATGACCGGGATCGCCTCTGGATCGACGCCAAGGCACTCACTGATTCGGCTGCGAGCGAATTTCGACACGGTGACAACGTGAGCGCCAGCATCGACGAGACGCCGTTGGAGCATCTTGTACCACATACGGAATCTGAGCGAGTAAGACTCGGGGGTATCGAACACTCCCGCATCGTGGATCACGACAACCTGCCGCGATCCTGACAGAACCGGAGCAGTGTTCCCCAGGTTCACCAGAATGCCCCGACGTGATGCGACCGGCAGCTCAGCTTGCTCCCAAAAATGCCCGCGCGTGCGCCCGACCTGTGAGAGGCGCAGGTGTCGAAACGGACTTCGGCTGGCCGAAGCGGCTACGAAACCGGTCGAGCGCGGGGTGAGGACAATGCTTTCCGGCCAGTTGCCTTGTTCAACGAGCCGATCAATTGAAGCGGTGACTTCCGTTGCAAACCGCTGCACACCGGTAATCGCTTGGCTGAAAAAGCGACCGTTTAGATACACCTGGGATTTCATCGAACTGACATGCTCACACTATCTCGCGGTGTTTCGCCTCGCCGGCTGGCGTCCATGCAGGACGCCAGCTTCGAACAAATGACCATCGAACTGCTAAAGTCGGATGTGGCGTGCAATCCTGCTCCGGTCTGTTGCCGCCTCTGACGGGTGATTCAGGTCCCACGCTACGTTCGGGCAATACGGTAGGTGGCGCTGTAATCATACAAGGTCGCCGGTCGTCCGCTCGATTGCGCAGCCCGGCGCAGATCGGCTCGCGAAAGTACTGCATCCAGCGATCCGACCTGATTCGCGGCAATGGCTCTAACAGCGTCCTGGACCACGGCGCGCTGCGTCTTCTCCCAACGCACCACCAGGATCGTCGCATCGACGTAGCGTGCCAGCACGAGCGGGTCCGGCACAGGAATCACCGGGGGAGTATCGAGCAGGATCAAGTCATACCTGGCGCGCACGGTTGTCAGCAACTGGTTCATCCGGGCAGACGCCAGCAGTTCCTGCGGGTCGCCCTTCGCCCTGCCCGCCCGAATTAGGTGAAGCCGCTCAGAGACTTCGTGAAGCGTTGTTTCGGCATTTCCCAGCATACCGCCCGCGAGTATTTCGCTGAGACCAGGGCCTGCTCTCAGTTTGAATAGCTTCGCAATAGACGGACGGCGAAAATCGCACTCGATCAGCAGAACGCGCCACCCGGCGGCGGCGGCGTTGGCCGCGAAGCTGGCTGCCATCACCGACTTGCCTTCCTCTGGAAGCGCCGATGAGATCATCACGACCTTCGGTCGATGATCGCCCTGCGCGAGCAGGTGGCCACGCAACTTATCGAGCGACGCGGCAAACTTGAGCGCGCGACGTCCGGACGCACCAGGCATGCGCGCTCTGGCAGGAGCACTGGGCAACATTCCAATGCAGGGTATGCCGAGATGCGCCTCAATCTGCTCAGGAGTACCGAACCCGCGACGCAGCCGCTCGATGAAGCAGGCCAGTCCGACCCCGAGGACCGTCGATAGCAGCGTGGCGACGGCGATGAAGCGCAGCGGCTTAGGAGCCGAGGGGCCAAGCGGGACATCGGCGCGCGACACAAGAGACGCATCGGGTTCCTGTATTCCCGAAACATTGGCCAATTGAGTGGCGCGGGTAAGGAAGCTGTCGTAGATGCTGCGCGTTGCGCGCACCTTCGCCCGCAGTCCTTGAAGTCCAACTTCCGCGACGTTTTCGCTGCCGACGGCTTCGCGCAGTTGCTGCACCCGGCGCTGCAATATCTCCTCTTGCGCCCGTGCGGTCTGCACTTCATTGCTGAGGCTTTGGACGATGTTGGACATTTCCTGCGCCAGGCGAGCTTGTATCCGGCTGAGTTGTGCTCGAACTGCTATCAACTCAGGGTTGCCGGCACCTTCGCTCGCGGCAAGCTGCGCTTCTTTGGCCGCAACGGTGGTTTCTTGGCTGAGCAACTGCAGGACGCCTTGCGACATTAAGACTTCGGGCAAGGTGCCGACGTGACCTACTTGCTTCCCGTTAACGACGGCTCGCGCCTGGCTGAGCTTCGCTTCCTTCTGAGCCCGTTCACGCGATACCTGCGCGAGCTGGCTCGTCACTTCACTCAATTGCTGCCGTACGACGGACGTGGTGCGTGAAGCCCCACTCGTCCCATCGTCTGGAAGATCGATCAGGCCGTGTTGCGTCCGATAGCTCTCAAGTGCGGCTTCCGCCTCGCGAGCCTGGTTGGCCAATCCCCCCAGTTGCTCCTGGAACCAGTCGTGGGCGCGCTGCATAGCCTGGAACTTCTCTCGCCGCTTGAACTCGAGAAATTGTCCGGCAAGTTCATTGGCCACCGCCGCACTCAGCGCTGCGTGCTTCGTGGTCACCATGACGCGCAAGACGCTGGACTTGAGCTCGTTGGCAAAGGTGATCTTCCCTGAGAGTACCGTCGCGGCCAACATGACTTTCTGCTGCGGACTGAGCTCTGTGTCGTTGGATATGGGTGACAATAGGCGATGGATCTGCCCTATGATTTTTGTGAGAAGGTCATTGCCTGGCTCAACGAAATCCGGATCGCTATCAAGGTGTAACGCCGTAACGACACCGGCCAGCAGTGCTGGCGAACGCAGAATATCGATCTGGGTCCGTATGAGACTGGACACTTCGCCCGGGTCAGCGGAAATCGCCTGCAGGTCGCTGACCTGAGTCCTGCGAGGTTCGATGAGTATCGCCGCATCGGCCGTGTACTGCTTCGGCATCGAGGTAATAATGCCCGCCGTTCCGCCGGCGATGACCAGGACAGTTGTCAGTACGACCCACCACTGACGGCTGAGGATAGCCCCGAACTTCGCGAACGGAACTCCAAGCGGTTCCAGGCGGCTGGCCGGATCGGGCGCGCCTGGATAGCGAGGTCCGCTCAGCGACAAAGCCGGCCGATCAGTGCGACCTTCCATTACTCCTGGCTCCCAAGACCAAAGTGCCGTTCCCTTGGTGGGTTGACGGACGGGTGTGCGGATAAAGCGGCCATCGCCGGACCGAGTGCTGAGGTGCCCGGCCTCTCGCTTGTCTCACCGGCAGCGGGACCACTGAACGGAAACCGAGAAGTGGCCGCGAGGACCTGACGGTGCGCCATCAGCGCCATGTGCCGATACCGCGCTTCATCGCAGTAGAGCTGGCGCAGAGCATTGGCCGCGTCGGCAATATCGGGCTCCGCCCACCTGCTGCCGGAGTAAACTCCGGCTTCGTCGCCGACTGGGACGAGCTTGTAATGCACAGCCCGGCTGTTATCCGAATTCATGAAATCCATGTTCCCTGACCACCCGGTGGCAACAACAGGAATGCCATGCGCCATTGCTTCAAGCATCGGCAATCCGAATCCCTCTGCTCGATGCATCGACAAGAAGACGTCCGTCTCGCGGTACAAGTCATACATCGAGGCGCTGTCGAGATAACCGTGAATAACCTGCGTATTACTTTTCTGTAGTAATTGCTTCCGCGAACTTTGGAACTTCTGTATCTCGGTGGGACGACCGTGCAGCTTCAAGAGCAGCCGGGCATTCGACGATGAACCGAATGCAGCATCGAAAGCGAGGAGCGCTGCTTCGGGGTTTTTTCGCGAGAGACTGGATCTGCTGTCCGCCATTGCCAGCACGGTAAAGGGGCCGCGCATGTCACGCATTCGCATCGGTTGCGGTACCACAACATGCGGCACAACATGGATCGGGCACGTGAACAATTTCGCCAGGCTTCGCTTTGCGAAATTGCTGGGGGTCCAAATTTCGTCGATATGCCGCTCGCACCCTGCCCATTCGAGAGGAGGATCTGGCAGTTCCCAGGCCCAATAAGCGATCCGATAGGCATCTGCAGCTTCGGAGATCACTGCCGCCAGGAGCGTGGCAGTCTCCGGACCGCCGGCATGAACGATGTACGCCGTCCCTGGCCTGTGCGGCGCGCGCAAAAACGGATTTCGCAGGCTACCCGCCGCGTCTATCAACTCGGTGTCGATGCCTAGGCGTCGCAGTAGGTCATGCTGCAGGATGGCTCCGGTCGCTATCCCGGTCTGCCGCCCGAGCGCAGCCACCACCACGACGCGATCGAACCGCCGCTGTCCGCAACGTGCACCAATCTGGCGATCGCAGAATCTGCGCACACTTGAGAGATAGCAGGCCGCAAGCTTTTTCTTGATGCTGCCAGGGACCGCCCAGCTTTGCGGAGCCGGATGCGTCGCCGTCATTGTCCAGACTTTCTTGAGGGGGGCCTGATCATAGCCAGCAATGAAATCCAACCTGGTGACAACGGCCGCCAGCGTCATGTGCATATATCACGAACAGCAAACGAAGTAACGCCAAATCCACTGCACTCGTTCAGTCTAATCTATGGGCTACGCTTCTGGCGTTCAGCCCTCTAGGGTATTAGTCAAATGGATAGCTATCCTTTAGACGCAGTCGTCATGTTGCCTGCCCTGTCTGCATCATCCTTTTGGTCAGTGGCTTGCAACAACAGGCCGGCCGCGGATAACCGGCCCGCGGCCGCACGAATAGTCGCGAAGGGGAGGTCGGCACGATTGGCGATATCAAGGAGTGAGTGTTCTCCATCCGAATAGTTCAGCACCCAGAGATACGCCATGATTTGGCTTGCATGGCTGGCTTCGCCACCCAAGGACCCATAGAGGCCGCGGCGCCCGAGCTGCGGTTCGCATCTTGGCAGGAGGTTCACCATACGCAGGTTGTTCTCGATGACATCTAACGCGCTGGTGATCAGTCGATAGGACTGTGCCAGATGCTGAGGATGAATAAAATCAAGGTCATCACCCGACGTATGGTATTCGGGGAACGTGGCAAACTGGCTGCGCTGAAGCCGCCCGACTGGTAGATTGAAGCCTGGCGAGCAGTACTGACGCTCGTCGTAGCCATAAGGAGAAAAGTCGAGTACCTCTCCCGCTGGAGCAATGTGGCGCAGAACATGAGCCATTGCCGCATCGATTTCGCTGCATCCGCGCCGGCTCTTTTTGTAGGTAGGGTCGCCACCGTCGCCGACGCCTGTTACGACCAAGCCGTGCCTTATGCGCGAGACGACACTTTCATTGCGCGATAGCCATACGATAGCGCCTATAGTGCCGGGAATGAAAAGAAAGCGATAGCTGTAGCGCGTTTTTACGCCGGCGAGTCGCTTGGCCAACAGAGTCAGCAGGGAAACTCCCGAGCAGTTGTCGTTGGCCATCGAGGGGTGGCAAATGTGGGTCGACAGCAGCACCTCAAGATCTGTGGCACCACGGTGGAGGTATTCGCCGTATGTCAGGCTTCCGTCTTCGAGCGACGAATCGATCAGTACCTCATATGCCTCGTCCTTAAGGCTCTGCAACTGATTATGCGTCATGCAGAAACCCCAGTCGGGCCGATAATATGAAGTACGATACGGGATCAGGTCAGGCTGTTCCGGCAGAGTGTGGATATGCTGCTTCAATTCAGATAAGGGAAGCCAACCCCGCACCGGCGTGCTGTAGCTTACCACATGCAGATTGCAGCTACGAAAATCGATGACCCGGTTCCCTGCGGAATCCTTGATAAAGGCGTCGCGGATATTCCACTCTTGCGGGACCGACCAATCGAATGCATCTGTGCCGGATGGCACTTCGTGGACTGTGAGATCGATGTGTTGGCGGAGACAACGGAGTGTTTCACGCACCCCGTTGCCGGTAATGCTGCGGCAGATCGGGAAAATATTACTTGCGAGGGAGAAGATCTCCTCGCCAATCGTTGGACTGTCAAGGCGTTGAATCACAGACTTGGAAATCCCGTGCAAGCTCCCGCGGTACTGCCGTTATCACCACTTACTCTGCAGCAGTTGGCAGCGCGGAGTTGCGTTGCAGCTGAGCGGTGACGCTCCCCTTGGCCAGCAGCTGAAGTACAGTGCTGGTGCGCTGATACCGGGGACCTTTGAAGTCATCCAGGGTCAGTCCGCTGGCAATGAAAGATTCATAGAGTTGGCGTGCACCCTTTTTAACGTCCCAGGTTGGCTGGAACGCCGGGACGACGCGAGCAATCCGATCGAAACTCACCCGATAGGAGCGCTTATCCGGGCCGGCTTCCGGAGCGACCTCTATGCGAGAGCCGGGTACTGCTCCGGCGACAGCTTCAGCGATATCGATGATGCGATAGTTTTGGTCGCTCCGACCGACATTGAACGCCCGATTGGCAACATCCTCGGGTTTAGCCAGAAGAACCGCAGCGAAGGCACGGGAAATGTCCTCGATGTGGACGATAGGACGCCATGGGGTCCCATCGGACTGAAGATGGATCCGTCCGGTTGTGACCGCTGCTGCCACCAGGTTGTTCAGGACGATGTCGAGTCGTAGCCGGGGCGAGACCCCGTATGCCGTCGCCGGGCGCATGAATGTCGGCCAGAAGTCGTCGCCTGCAAGAGGTGATATGTCCCGCTCTGACCAGACTTTCGATTCCCCATAGGCCGTGACCGGGTTCAGCGCGGCCCGCTCATCGACAATGCTATCGCCGGCAGCGCCGTAGTTGCTGCAGGACGAGGCATAAAGAAAGCGCCGAACCCCAGCCTCCTTGCAGAGCGAGGCCAACTGGACACTGGCTCGATGGTTGATCGCGTAGGTAACCTCTGGATTGAGAGCGCTTAGCGGGTCGTTCGACAACGCAGCGAGATGGATGCAGGCGTCAAAGCCACGCAAATCCCGCGGCATGAGGTCCCGCAGATCCTTGCGAATGGTCGGGATCGCAGTGATGGAACCCCCTCCCGGGTAGGTGCAGCCCTCGTACAAGTCGCTGTCCACGCCGACCAGCTCATGCCCCTCACGCAAGAGCAATGGCACCATGACAGTGCCGATGTAGCCACAATGACCGGTAACAAGAACCCTCATCTACAGCTCCATATCTTGCATACGAGGCGTCAAGGACGCGTTGAGCGCGCAATGGGCCTAGCGGCTTTGCAACTTATCGGGGCGAAGGGGTGGGGTAACGATGCCAATTTGGGCAGATCATGCGGTGAAGCTAGACCAACGGCGTATCGCGGCAGCCAGATGGATTGGGCATTCATATTCGAACAACGTGGACAGGCTTTTGGCGGATGCGGGACAAGCGGGTTCTTGTAGCGGGTGCCTCGGGGGATATCGGTCATGCGATCGCCACCCGGCTAGTCCAAGAGGGCGCTCAGCTGCTGCTCCTCGGCCGACACCCAGAGAAAATGCCTGAAATCGCTGCGCCGATGCCGCGGCACACGCCGGCGTTTGTCCCGGTCGACCTCACGGACCTGGCTGCGGTCGAACGGCTTGCCGAGGGACTTAAGGGTTCGAAGTGTCTGGATGCCTTGGTGCTGGCCGTCGGCACCTACCATCGGTCGGGGGAGCCGGAGGTGCTGCGCGCGCAGCTGGAAGCGAATGTCACTGGGCCTTACGCATTGCTGCGCGCTTTGCTGCCGCATCTTCTGCAGAGCAAGGGGCAGATCGTCTTCATCAATTCGAGCCAGGCGCTTCGTGCCGCCGCAGAGGTCGGACAGTATGCTGCAACCAAACACGCCTTGAAGGCGATCGCCGACAGCCTCCGAGAAGAGGTGAACCGGCACGGCGTCCGAGTTTCGTCTGTCTATCTTGGGCGTACGGCCGGAAGCAGGCAGCGCGAGATTTTTGCCATGGAAGGACGGGCATATCGGCCGGAGTGCCTGATTCAGCCGCTCGATGTTGCGGAGATCGTCCTTCACCTGCTGCGACTGCCACACACGGCCGAGGTGACCGACGTCATGATCAGACCCATGCGGGCGTTTTGATCCTGGCGCTCCCGTTTACTCGGAGGCTGAGGGTCGCTGAGGTCTATTGCCGAAACAAGTCCCCTCCTGTCCAAAAGTGTTACAATGAAGATTTCATCGGATAATTGCGTCGGAAAACTCCTTCGGATCATGATGCTCCGACAAGACAAGGGATCGGCAATCTAGGACTTTCTCTCCTTATCGAGGCAGAGCCCCGTCTGCGTCAGAAACGTTGGCGGGGTCTGAATCGGGTCGGTTGCTCATGCGGCGCTTCCGCGTGCGGCGACGCTGAAACAACCAAACGGGAATCGAATTTCGATGGCGACGACCACTGTGCGAGCAGACAATGACTTGCAACGGGCTTTACCGCTTGCCCAAGCGCTGATAACCCGCCTATCGGCCGAGGCCGCTAGGCTGAAGTCGGATTTCGGCGTGGAGGCTGCCGAACGGATTCGCTATTGCGTTGTCGATGACGTGTTTCCCGCTGATGTCATGGAGGCAGCGTATAGCCAGCTCCCGAGATTGGGAGACATGGTTCGGCGGGCCGATTTGAGGGAAAGGAAGTACGTCAGCGCCAACATTGGAAGTCTGAATACAAATATCTCCGACATCGTCCTTGCATTTTCTCAGCAGAAGGTTGCGGACGTGGTCGCGAAGATAATGGGGGTGCGATCGCTGGAAGCAGACCCCACCCTCTATAACGGTGGCATCACCGTCATGCTACCGGGTGATTTTATGTGTCCCCATCTCGACAATTCGCACGACCAGGCCCGCAAACGGCGGCGGGCGGTGGTTTTGCTCTACTATTTCTCGCCATCCTGGCAGCCGGACTATGAGGGTACGCTTGAACTTTGGCGGCCGGACCAGAAGGCGCCGATGTCAAGGGTGCCCTTCAAGTCGAACAGGCTAGTAATAATGGAAACGACCGAGCGATCATGGCACGCGATCACGCCGATCCTCGGACCCAACCCTCGCGCCAGCGTGACCACGTACTTTTATGAACCCCCGAATCCCGAAGCGCGCGTTAGGTTGACGCGATTCAGATCTTGGCCCGATGAGCCCGTCCGTGGACTGCTGTTCGATGCACAGTTCTGTTTGCGGTCGGTCGCCGCGCGGATAATTGGTCGATCGGTGGGCAACCGACACGTCTACCGCCCCAATGCCGATGCTCGCTCCGCTGCATTGCAGCCGACTTCCGTCGGGACAGCCAATCCACACAGCTAGCCGTCTTTGCAGGGCCCGGAGCCTCCGAGGGCAACAAGTCTCTGATCCGGCTACCGATTACGACGTGTCGCGACACGCGCGCCTCGGACCATCCATCATACGTCCGAGTGGTGAACCAGCCTGGTTTCTTGGCTGGTTCACCGAATGGAAAGAGCTAATCGACCTCTGTTCAGGCCGCGACGTCTCCCGCCGCCTTGCGGGTCGCCGAAACGGCCTCGCGGGCAGCCCGGGCCATCAGGCCACTATCGTTGGCGATGGTCACGAAGCGGAAGCCCATCCCAATCATGCGCGCTGCGTATGCCGCAGTTCCATTGTGCAGTCCGGCGAACTTGCCATGCTTCTTGCAGCTTGCCAGCAGCTTTTCGTAGATGCCGAGGATAAGCGGCTCCTCGCGGTCCAGTGTCGGAATCAGGCCAAGTGAGAGGCCCATGTCGGATGGGCCGATGTAAATGCCACTGATGCCCGGCACCGACAGGATTTCGTCAATATTGTCGATGCCCTCTTGCGTCTCGATCATCGGGATCACCAGCACTTCGTCGTTGGCGATCTTCTGGTAGTTGCTGGCCTCGCCGTACATTGCGGCGCGGATCGGCCCGTTGCTACGTTTGCCGGTAGGCGGATACAGACACGCGGAGGCAAGTGCCTGCGCTTCGGCTTTATTATTCACCATCGGGCAGATGATGCCCCAGGCGCCACCATCCAGCGCCTTGCCGATGATGCCCGGCTCATTCCAAGGCACACGAACCAGAGGCGTGACCGGGTGTGCGGTCATTGACTGGAAGCATTGCACCATCGTCGAGTAGTCCTGCACCCCGTGCTGCATGTCCACGGTCACGCTGTCCCAGCCACACTGCGCCATCACCTCGGCGGAAAAGCCCGAGGGGATCGCCAGCCAGCCGTTGACGCAGGCCTTACCTGCCGCAAGTCGTGCCCTGAGTTTGTTCGGCATTCCGTGCATCCCCGCTGCAAATGAAGGAGTTGGACGCTAGGCGGGGGGAATCGGAGCGTCAACGCGTAAACAAATCGTGTCAGCCATGTGCCTGCAATGCTGCGCGCAGGTTCCCATCGTGCTTGGCAAGGAGCCGTTCCGCCTCGGCGCGTGGCAGTCCATGCACCAGCAATACGGCGAGCTTTACCTTGCCGTCCGCACTGGCGAGTGCTGCCTGCGCCTGGGCCGTCGAGCAGTCGGACAACTCCTGCAGCATGCGCACGGCGCGCGCACGCAATTTCGCATTGCGCGCCTGCATATCCACCATCCGCCCGCGATAGACGCGTCCCAGCCGCACCATGAGAGCAGTGGAAAACAGATTGAGTGCTGCCTTCTGTGCTGTACCAGCCTTCATGCGTGTTGAACCGGCAATCGCTTCGGCGCCAGTTTCGACCAGCACGGGGCATTCCGCTTCACTCAGCAACGGCGATCCAGCACTGTTGGCAATCGCGATCGTCAATGCACCTCGGCTGCGCGCCGTCCGAATTGCAGCCACAGTGAAAAGAGTGGTGCCGCTGGCAGCCACACCCACGAGCACATCGGTCGCTCCGACCGCGTACTGCTCGACGGCTGCAGCGCCCAGATCAGCGCGATCCTCGGCGTTCTCCACGGAGCGCAGCAGCGCCGCCTCGCCGCCCGCCATCATCAGGATCAGCCTATTCTCCGGCCAATCGAAGGTTGGCACGAGTTCGACCGCGTCCTGGATGGCTATCCTTCCTGACGTGCCGGCACCCGCGTAAGCGAGCCGTCCGCCAGCGGCAAGGCGCGCCGTGGCTGCTCCCACAGCGCGCCCCAACTCCGGTAGGGCTGGCCCGAGCGCTGCAACTGCCGCCATCTGGCCTTCCCATAGGGCGTTCAGAATCGTCGGCACATCCCAGGTGTCGAGCAATTCCGAGCGGTGGCTGACCGCCTCCGTGGCCGGCAATGTCATCCTCTGTTCCTCAGCCGAGTTTGCCACGCCGCCCCGCGACGCAGTCGCTTTGTCACCTGGCAGCGCGGACAACGCTAAAGCGTCTTGGCAATATCCAGCGCGCGCCTGATCAGGTTCTCCGACGCTTCAGGCGTGCGGAAGGCACTATGCGCCGACAGCGTGACATTCGGCAGCGCCGTCAGCTCATGTCCCGGCGACAGTGGCTCCTTTACGAACACATCCAGGGCTGCATGCCGCAGGCGTCCCGAACGCAGCGCCGCGATCATTGCCCTCTCATCCACGATTGCACCACGTGCGGTGTTCACCAGCACTGCACCATGCCGAAGCTTTTCCAACCTGTCCGCACCCAGGAAGCCGCGCGTCTCGTCGGTCAACAGCAGATGCACGGACAGCACATGGCTCTGCGCGAGCAGCGTGTCGAGATCGACGAAGGTAACCCCCGGAGCGGACTTGGGTGAACGATTCCAGGCGATCACCCGCATGCCAGAGCCGACGGCGATTCGCGCCACTTCGGCAGCAATGCCGCCGAAGCCCAGCAGCCCCAAGGTCTTCCCGGTCAGCTCCATTCCCTCGGTGCGGATCCAGTCGCCGCGGCGCATGCCGCCATCCATGATCGCCAGGCCACGCGCAGCGGCCCACATCAAGGCGATGGTGTGCTCGGCCACCGCCGTGTCGCCGTAGCCCTTGATGATGTGCACGGTGATGCCGTGCTCGGCCAGCTCCTCTGGATGCATGTAGCTGCGCGCGCCGGTGCCCAGGAAAATGATGTGCTTAAGGTCAGTACAGCCTCGCATCCAATCGGTCGGCATCTGGGTGTGATCATCGAGCACGAAGTCATAACCGGCCAGTAGTCCCGGCAGCGTCTCGGCTGGCACTTCGAGCTGCTCGTTGACGGTCACCGGCGGATCGTCCGGGCGCACCACGCGGCGGAACACATCTGCCAGGTCGTCCACCGCATCGAGAAACAGCCCCTTCATCACATCCCCCTACACTGCACCGCAATGACAGCGCTTCCACCGCGCACGGGCAATCCCGTATCAAGCCGCCGTTAGATATGCCGCGTGCGCCCCGCCTCGTTCCCGACCAGCGCCGTCCCCGGGTCCGCGCGCCGCTCCGTCCGGTGCGCGTGGGACGCCGGCGGCGTTTCCGCCTGCTGGGCTACGCGGTCATTGCGGCAGTATGGGGAACGCTGGCGCTCGCGACGATGCTGCTTTGGTTCGCGCACGACATGCCGCGACCGGAGGCCGCGCTCGAAGCGGCCCGTCGGCCGAGCCTGACGCTGCAGGATCGTTCCGGCCACGTCTTTGCGACGTTCGGCGACGTCGTTGGCGAACCGCTCCGGCTGACCGACGTGCCGGCCTACCTTCCGGCGGCTGCAGTCGCCATCGAGGATCGCCGGTTCTGGCGCCACCCCGGCGTCGACCCGATCGGCCTGGTTCGGGCCGCATGGGTCAATCTGACCAGCGGCCAGGTCGTGCAGGGCGGCTCGACCATCACGCAGCAGGTCGCCAAGAACCTGTTTCTGACCAACGCGCGCACGTTCCGGCGCAAAGTGCAGGAGCTGCTGCTGACGCTTTGGCTGGAGCGCACGTTCAGCAAGCGTGAGATCCTCGAGATCTGGCTCAACCGGGTCTATCTCGGCGCTGGCACCTGGGGCGTCGATGCGGCGGCGCGGATGTATTTCGGCGTCTCCGCGCGCCGCGTGACGCTGTGGCAGGCGGCGATGCTGGCGGGCCTGCCGCGTGCGCCGTCACGCTTCAATCCGCGCACCGACCCGTCCGCTGCGGTTGCCCGAGCGCGCACGGTGCTGACGGCGATGGCCGACAGTGGCGCGATCTCACTCGAACAGTCGCGTGCTGCATCAGCACAGATTGTCCTGCCGCCAACGCCACGACTGGCCGCTGGCTGGTTCGCCGACTGGGTTGCCGAGAGCGCGCAGTCGTTGATCCCGGAGAATGCTGACGCAACGGTGCATACGACGCTGGATGGGCCGGCGCAGGCAATCGCTGAATCACAGCTAGGGGCTTTGCTGGACGGGCCGGGCGCGACGGCCGGCGTCACGCAAGGGGCGGTGGTGGTGCTCGATGCGGCTACCGGGGCGGTGAGAGCCATGGTGGGCGGGCGTGACTACCGGCAGAGCCCGTTCAACCGGGCGGTGCTTGCGCGCCGCCAACCCGGCTCCGCGTTCAAGCCGTTTGTTTGGCTGGCAGCGCTGGAGAAGGGGGTGCAGCCCGATGATACGGTCCTCGATGCGCCAATCCGCATGGGGAATTGGAGTCCCGCCGACTTCGAGCGGAGATATCTCGGCGAGATCACAGTGGAAGAAGCGCTTGTGCAGTCGATCAACACGTCGGCGGTGCGACTGATGCAACAGGCTGGTGGACCGCGTGCCATTGCAAGGGTTGCGGTGCGGCTGGGTGTTGCCGACAAACTGCCAAATGACGCCTCACTGGCGCTGGGAACCGGCGAGGTCAGCCTGCTGGAACTAGCGGGCGCCTATGCTGCGTTCTTCAATGGCGGCATCCGCGTGACGCCGCACGGCGTGACAATGAGGCCTCATGCGGCCCAGCCTGTGATGGATCCTGACCTCGCTGCGCTCATGGTGCGCATGATGACGGCGGTTGTGACACGCGGCACCGGACGGGCCGCCGCGGTGTCAGGTCATGATGTCGCCGGCAAGACCGGCACCACGCAGGACTATCGCGACGCCTGGTTCGTCGGCTGCATCGACGGCCGGGTCATTGGCGTATGGCTCGGCAATGACGACAACCGGCCGATGAAGTCAGTGCAAGGCGGCGGCTTGCCGGCCCGACTGTTCCACGACATCGCGGCGTCGATGCGTTAACCTTTGGCGAATCGCTGAAGGAACCAGCCGAGTATGAACGAGCGTGCGGCGTTGGAACCCACGATCCGGAAGCTTCGATGGTTCCACCAGATCGATTTCGGCGATGGGCTGCTGACACCCGGCGTCATCAGGCAGCCGAAAATTCGTCGCATGTCGCATATGTTGTTTGATGGCCTCGACCTGCGTGGCCGAACGCTGCTCGACATCGGCTGTTGGGACGGTGCCTACAGTCTCGAGGCGACGCGGCGAGGCGCCGTGGTCACTGCCACCGACCACTATGTCTGGCACGGAAGTTGGGGCGATCGTCGCTGCATCGACCTGGTACAGCGACATCTGGCGCCATCGATGCAGATCATCGACGCCGATCTACCCGAGTTGAGCGCGGAGCGTCTCGGTCGGTTCGATGTCGTGCTGTTTCTGGGGGTACTGTATCACCTGCGTGATCCGCTGACGGCGCTTGAACGGGTCGCCGATCTCGCCACGGATACGCTGGTCATCGAGACTCGCATGACGATGCGTCGCATCAGGAAACCAGTGATGCAGTTCCATCCGGGGATGACCCTAGGAAACGACCCGACCAACTGGTGGACTCCGAACCGTCGCTGTGTCGAAGCCATGCTGCGGGATCTCGGGTTCCAACAGATTCGCTTCACTCAGCCTGACTGGCTCTGGCGTCGCGGGATGTTCCATGCGAGCGGACGGCGATGACAGCCCAGCAAACAGCTGCAAGCAGCGCTCTAAGGTCCCGCCGACGATGTTCGGTCAGACAGCCGATGACGACGATGGATCCCACAAGCGCCAGCAGGCAGACCCATGGCGCGAGATGCATTACATCCCAGAACAAGACCAGCAATGGCAGATGGAAGAGATACGTCGTGAGCGTGAATGATGCCATCACCCTGATGGGGATCGCGAGCGGCCGCAGGATCCTTCCGAACCGATATACGTGTGCCGTGGCATAGAAGTTCACCGCCACCAGGACCGCCAGGATGTAATCGGTCAGCGGCGAACCTGAGTATGCAAGCAGAGTGGCCATCTGCGGCGATTGCGACTGGAACACGTCATGCAGCTTAGTCGGGACGGCGCTCTTGATAAGAAGGACGGCGGCGACCAGGCTGCATGACCACAAGAGCACCGCCGTCTTCTCAGACACTTGCCGGCGCTGCATCGTCCGGTAGAGGAAGACGCCGAGCAACCAGCATGGCATCAGCAACAGGATCTTCGGGCCTGCGACCAGCGATATGAAGATTGCCGCAAGCACCCTGAATGCGCGTGGCAGGTATGTCCAGGCGCCGAAGATGGCATAAAACCAAGCCTCGTAGTTCAGCGACCAGAATGGACCATTCAGCGGCGGAGCAAAGTCCAGAAACCAAAGCTGTGCCACGAACAGGACATTCGCCGTGGTCCGCAACGCCGCGTTGGCATTGGCGAGTTCCGGCATGAACACGGATTGGCTAACGAATGGGCCAAGGACCATGCCGAACCCGAGCGCTGGGATTGCGACCGACCAAAGCCGCGACAGCCGATCGAGCATGTAGTCCGCGAGGCCCCGAGCGTGTGTGTCAGCCACGTAGGCGATGACGAATCCGGACAACACGAAAAATACAATTACCGCCGCTGGCCCAGGCCAATGCAGCTGATACCCGGGAAACAGTACCAGCCATGCGTGGCTCAGAACCACAACAAGTGCGGCAGCGAACCGAACCAGATCGAGATATAGGGATAGATGGAGCGGCATCGCCCCCTGCATGTCTGGAACCGTCTCCCCTCGTAAGACCAATCGTCGCGTGATTGCAGTTGTTCGCGTGGCTTACTTCGCATGTAACATAGCGGAGACGTCGAGGGCCATCCACAAGTCGATCGGGGCGCCAGAGGATGGCCCTGAAGCAGCCCTAGCGGATGCGACGTCGCGGGCGGTGCTTGGCCCTATCGCCGCTGCCGGTAGATCGAACGATGTCGAGGTGGCCGTGCAAAGCAAATGGCCGCACCGCGCACAGCAGACCTCAGCGTTCGGAGCACGATGGGCGCTTCCCTGGCATCCAGTCGCTGCACTCCGCGGTGACAGCGCCGTCGCCCGCACTTCCAAGACGGTCGATCGGTAGCATCATCCGCTCGGTGCGCCGCCTGGACGCGGAACAACAGACCGGAGGACCCAACGCTCGGCCGTGGGGTCATACTCTGCTTGGAAGAACTCCTCGTCCTTGCCGCCCATCATCCAGCGTTCCTCCTCGGTCAGGAACTGACGAATCCGTTTGCCGTAATGGAGGTCCAGAACGGGCTTCTGCCAATAGGCGAAGATGTTGCGCGTGACTCTGATGACGGGCATGGCAAGACGGCTGTGTCGGAGGATAGCTATCCTTCCGGCTGGTCCGCGGTGGCCCAGGCAGGCTCCGGCTCCCCCCTGGGCTACCAGCCTGGCTCACTCGGCGTGTCTACGACTTGAGGTCGCAGGCGGGATGTGCTCGCTGTTCGGCCGGCGAGGCCGTGTAGCACCACTCGGGGCGCGCCGGTTTCGGCGGAGCCGCGGTCGCTGCCGGCAAAGGACGGGCCGCGGACGCCTGCGCCACCGGGACCGCAACTGGAGCCGCCGCCGCGGCCGCCGCCGGATCAGCCAAGCACGGCTTGCCGCCGACCCGCATAGCGGTACGGACATTGTCATCCTGGCACATCAATTCGAGCGCCACCTTCTGTTCGCCCATATTGAACAACAGGGCTGCCTGCTGACGGCGTTCGCAGGCCTTGTCGGCCCAGGTCGCGCCTAGAGCCAGGCCGAAGCCAGGCGCCGAGACGCCGCCCGATGCGCCGACGGCGCACGGATTGCCACCGACGACGTTCGGCGGGATCACCTCCGGCGTGTTGCGCAGGGTATAGCCACCGCCATAGCCGATGTACTGATAGCCGCTGGGATCACCGGCGGTGCCGGAACTGCCGCCGCCACCAGAGCCGTTGTTGCCGTAGCCCTCGACACCGGCATACGTGTTGACGGTGACGTTGCTGGCATTGCCCACCGATGCGGAACGCGAGTTGGAGCGGCTGTTCGAACTCGACTTGGCGCCCGAGTAGCTTGATGAGGCGCCATTGCCGATCGGGTTGCCGATCACGTTGACCCTCGGGTTCGAGATGGACTGCGATGTTGAACCAGAGCTGGTGTTCACTGTCGTGGTGCTGTTCGAGCCCGAAACCGATTCCTGGGCATAGGTCGTGCCGCTCAGCATCGCCAATGCGGTAGCGGCCAGGAGCATGTGTCTCATCGACGTCTTCCTAAGGAAACGCCGAGGGGCGGGTCTTCCGCCCCCACGACGTTGATTGGCGTAGACTGCCTAGTGCGGTCCTACGCGGGCATCATCAACGATGGCCCGGACGATGATCCTGATCCGGCTTCACCGCGACGAAGCCGTTGAGGTTGGCGCCGGCTGCCAGTGAGCCCCCGACCACCGTGCTGCCCTGATTGGCAACGGCGCCACCGGCCGCATTGTTGCCGAAGCCCCAGCCTTCCTTGCCGATGCTGGTGGTGGTGGCATAGCCATCCTGACGCTGTGCCGTTTGAGTGGCGGTGACCACACCGGCCGGGCCGGCCTTCGCCATGCCCATGGTCCCGATCATCGCGGCGTTGCCCGCCTTCGCGCTGTCGAACTGTGCGGCATTGCCGACGGTCATCGAGCCAGCGCTGGTGCTCTGACCAGCCTGGATTCCGCCCACCGAGATCGATGCTGCTCCGGAAAGATTGCCTGCGATCACGCCGCCATCGTTGCCTGCGAACGCCGGAGCGATCGCGAACGGCGCGAGGATGGTCGCAGCCAAGAGGCATTTATGCATAACCAGTCTCCTGTTCGGTGCGCAGTCGCGCACGTGGCAGTCGGCCTCATGCAAGACATGCGTGGGGACGACGCCATCAGTTTCCACAGAACCAGTCGAGAATTTTTCCGGCTGGGGCGACCGGGCGGTGGGGTTCGGTCGTGCGACCGAAGGCCACCGCTCGTCGTCGAAGCGATGTCCTGTTGGACTTTGCTCCCCGAGCTCGGTAAGGCGCGTGTTAATCCAAAATTAACAAAGTGTCAACTAAAAAAGACAGAGAGGGCCGCTAGCTTCACTCACTCCATGGCTGCGTGCGACTCTGCGGTCCGTGGCGCCTGGCGCGGCCGGCGCATCAGCAACAACAGCAGCAGCGCCGGCAGGGTGGTGAAGATCATCATCTTGTAATCATTGATATACGCGATGATCTGGGCCTGCTGATTGATCAGATGATCCAGCAGCGCCGCGCCATGCCGTGTCCCCGGGTCGAGATACTGCTGCACCGCGCCACCGTCCTGCAGCGCGCGGTTGAACGGATTGGCCCACGAGCCGATCTCGGCATGCAGCACCTGCGAATTGTGCGCCAGCATGGCAGTAGTAACAGAAACCCCGATCGCCGCACCGATATTGCGCGCCAGGCTGAACAGTGACGCCCCGTCAGTGCGCAGCATCACCGGCAGGGTGGCAAAGGCGACCATTTGCAGTGGGATGAACAGCAGACCCAAGCCAAATCCCTGCACGGTGATGGTAAAGATCAACCACCGTTCATTGATGTCCGGCGTCCACCGGGTCTGCTCCCAGATCGACCAGACGACGCATAGAATGCCGAAGGCCATGACAACGCGCGGATCGATACGGGTCGCAATACGGCCGGCGAGCACCATGGCGACCATCGTTCCAATACCTCGCGGTGCCATGATCAGGCCGGCGGTATCGACCGGATAATTGGCCAGGTTCTGCAGCCACGGCGCCATCAGCGACGAACTCGATACCAGGATTGTGCCGGCGGCGAACATCATGGCGATGCCTGCGGCGAAGTTGCGGTCCTTGAACAACGCGGGGGGGATGAACGGACGCCGCGCCGTCAGCATGTGTACGATGAACAGGTAAATGCCGAGCCCACCGAGCACTGCCTCGATGATGATCTCTGGAGAAGAGAACCAGTCCTGATTCTGGCCGCGGTCCAGCATCATCTGCAGCCCGCCGATGCCCAGGCTTAGCACCGTGAAGCCGACCCAATCGAAACGCAGGCTATCGTTCGGGCGGGAACGCGGCATGAAGAAGATAAGACCGAGCGTTGCCAGGACACCGAACGGCAGGTTGATGTAGAAGACAAACCGCCAATTGTAAATTTCGGTGAGGTAGCCGCCGAGCGTCGGTCCCAGGATAGGGCCGATCATCACCCCCACTCCCCAGATCGCCATGGCGTTCCCGCGTTGCTCGGCCGGATAGATATCGAGCATGGTGGCTTGCGAGAGCGGCACAAGTGCCGCACCGAACATGCCTTGCAACAGGCGGAACAGCACCATCTCGTCCAGCGACTGCGCTGCGCCGCACATCATCGAGGTGATGGTGAAGCCGGTCAGGCAGCCGATGAACAGATACTTGCGGCCGAACCGCGCCGCCATCCAGCCGACCGGCGCGGTCATGATTGCCGCCGCCGTGATGTATGATGTCAGCACCCAGGTGATTTCGTCGAAGCTGGCCGACAGGCTGCCCTGCATATATGGCAGCGCTACGTTTGCTATCGTTTGGTCGAGCGCCTGCATCAGGGTCGCACCGACAGTGCAGAGGGTGATGATCAGGCGATGCGGCACCTGATCATGAGAAGCCGGAGCCACGCTGGCAGATCTTAGAACAGATCGGAGAGACTGCGCCGATGACCGGTGTCGATTGTCGCCTCGACACTCATGCCGGCGCGCAACTGAGGCTCACCCTGCTTATGGTCGCAGGTGATGCGGACCGGAATGCGCTGCACGACCTTCACCC
The DNA here is from genome assembly GCA_024280945.1 of Acetobacteraceae bacterium. Taxonomy (GTDB): domain Bacteria; phylum Pseudomonadota; class Alphaproteobacteria; order Acetobacterales; family Acetobacteraceae; genus JAMXLO01. The sequence goes on along the minus strand of JAMXLO010000131.1, from coordinate 6,902 downwards.
AGTTGCCCGAGGTGTTCTGCGCTGGCAGAACCGAAAATTCCGATCCGGAGTTTGGTGCGATGCTTGCCACCCGGCAGGTCCAGGAGCGGCCAGGATAGGTGTCGACGTCAACGCGCACTGGGTCGCCCGGCTTCACCCAGGTCAATTCGGTTTCCTTTGGATTGGCCTCGATCCAGATGTCTTCGTCCGAGACGATGCCGAATGCGGCGGTCGCGGCGGCGAGATACATACCGGGCTGTATCGTATCTACTTGTGTCACGACGCCATTGAACGGCGCACGGATCACCGTGTGATCGAGCTGGCGCTGCGCTTCATCGAGCCTTGCCTTCGCCTGCAGATACTCGGGCATCTGCGTCACGTCGATGTCGGGATCGCCCTGCAGTTTTGCGAGCTGCACCTCGGCCATGGTCCTCAGTGCCGCCACTGCCCGCTGGTTGGCGGCGAGCTGGAAGCGCATGTTGTCATAATCCGCCCGAGTGACCCCGCCAGACTTCACCAGATTGGAGTAACGCTCGAAGTTTGCCTGGTCGGATTGGACCTGGGCCTCCTTCACCGCGACTTCGCCCAACAGCCGGCGATAATCCATTTTCATGGCGTTAAGACTGGACACTGTGCCGATGAGGTTGGCCCGGGCGCCATCAACGGCGATCTGGAACTGCCTCGGATCGAGCCTCAGCAGCACGTCACCCTTGGTGACCCGCTGACCCTCGCGCACCGGGACGGTAGCAACCATGCCCGACACATCGGTCGAAAGTGATTGCTTCGCAGCGCGGACATAGGCGTCGTCGATCGAGACGTAGCGCCCTCCAGTCAGCCAATAGGCACCTGAGGCGATGGCAACGACCAGAATGCCGCCCAACATCAGGATGGGACGCAGCAGGGCGCGGCTGAGGCGACGGGTGCGGACCGGCGCTTCGGCGACGCGCGGAGCAGGGCCGGCGGTGGCGGCCTGCGACATCAGGCGATCTCCCGCGCTTCGGCATCCGCGGATGCGTAACGGCGGAGCTGGTGGATATCGTGAGTCAGGGTCGTTTTCATCGTGAGCAACGCTTCAGTCATCGTCTCTATTGTCGCTTCGTTCAGGCCGTGGGTAACCAGCAGGCGCATCTCCTCGCGCTGACGGTCAATTTCGCGCAGCACAGGATAAGCAGGTTTGCAGAGGTGGAGGCGCCAGATGCGGCGATCCTTCGGGTCGGGCCGACGCTCCACCATGCCCCGACCTTCCAGGCGGTCGATAAGGCGGGCGACGGTAATCGGCTCCACCTCGAGGAGTTCGGCCAGCTCCTTCTGCGAAAGACCCGGCTGGCGCTCCAGCCAGATCAGGATGCCCCACTGAGCGCGAGTCATGCCGTGCACGCTGGCCCGCTTGTCGGCGTCGAACCGGAGCAGCCGGGCAACGTCGTGCAGCAGGAACATCAGATCGCGCTGAAAATCGTGCACTGCGATAGGTCCTTGAGGAGGCTTGCTGATAATAAGCTGGCTTATGATAACTCGCCAGACTTTGTCCTATGCGCACTACGCGGGTCGGCCCTCACGATTCCGCGTCCGGCTGGTCCTCGGTGCCCCGCCGAAACCTTCAGAAACGACAGGATCGCTGCTAAAGGCTGGGCTATGGGATCCCCTGTTACCTGGCTCGCTGTAGCGCTTGGCGGAGCGCTAGGCAGCCTGGCTCGCTTCTGGGTCACTGCTGCGGTGGCGACGCTGACCGGCCCACGGTTCCCATGGGGCACGCTCCTGATCAATATGCTGGGCTCTTTCGTGATCGGTCTGGTGGCCGCAATCACGCTCACGCCCGCCCGTGTCGCGATGCACCCAGATGTCCGTGTGTTCCTGATGGTCGGGATCTGCGGCGGGTTCACCACATTTTCGGCATTCAGCCTGCAGACACTCGAACTGCTGCAGTCCGGCGATGCGTGGCCGGCAGTTGGCTACATGGCCGGATCTCTGATCCTGTGCGTAGGAGTTGCTTGGGGAGGCTGGCTGCTGGGCAGAGCGTAAAGAGCGCTTCCCAGCGGCGGCTGGAATAGGGCATACAACCAGAGAATGAAATTACTAGTTACTGGTGGTTGTGGCTTCATTGGTTCGGCCGTGGTGCGTCACCTGGTGCGCCACTCCGATCACGTATCGATCAACGTCGATAAACTGACATATGCGGCATCCGAGGAGGCGTTGGAGGAAGCGCGGAGCCATCATCGGCATATGCTGGTCCAGGCTGACATCGGCGATGCCGCCGCGATGCGCCAGATATTTGCAAATTATCAGCCGGACGCAGTGATGCATCTGGCGGCTGAAAGCCACGTTGATCGTTCGATCGATGGTCCGGCTGCGTTCATGACAACCAACATCATCGGCACGTTCACGCTGCTGGAGGAGGCGCGACGGTATTGCGCGACACTCAGCCCGACGCGCCGTGCGGCATTCCGATTCCACCACATATCGACGGATGAAGTGTTCGGCGCACTCGGTGTGGCCGACACACCGTTCGATGAGACGACCCGGTACGATCCACGCAGTCCCTACGCTGCCAGCAAAGCATCGTCCGACCACCTGGTGCGTGCCTGGTTCCACACCTACGGGCTGCCAGTCATCGTTTCCAACACCAGCAACAATTATGGCCCCTGGCAATTTCCCGAGAAACTGATCCCGTTGGTCCTGCTGAATGCATTGGAGGGCAAGGCCGTCCCGGTATACGGCGATGGTTCCAATCGCCGTGACTGGATCTTCGTCGAGGATCACGCCGCCGCACTGGTGCGTGTGCTGGAGCAGGGTGAACCAGGAGCCACGTACGCTATCGGGGCGAGACAGCCACGCAGCAACCTCGACGTGGTCCGCGCGATCTGCGCCGAGCTCGACCGCCGTCAGCCGGATCCGACCGGTCCGCGGGAGCGGCTGATCCACTTTGTCACGGATCGTCCGGGCCACGACTTTCGCTACGAGATCGACCCGTCACGAACGGAGGCCGCCTTGTCCTGGACGGCGCCGCATGATTTCGAAACCGGGCTGGTGCGCACCGTCGATTGGTATCTGGCAAACCGCCAATGGTGGCAGACGATTCGTAACCGCCGCTATGCCGGCGAGCGTCTGGGTAACATCCCTTTGGGGACCGCGGCATGAAAGGCATCTTACTGGCCGGTGGCTCCGGCACGCGACTGCATCCGATGACCTTGGCCGCATCGAAGCAGCTGCTGCCGGTTTACGACAAGCCGATGGTCTATTACCCGTTGTCGACGCTGATGCTCGCCGGTATCCGCGACATCCTGGTGATCTCCACGCCGGCTGACCTGCCGCAGTTTCAACGACTGCTGGGAGACGGCAACCGTTTTGGTGTGCGTTTCGCTTATGCTGAGCAGCCGCGCCCCGAGGGTATTGCGCAGGCCTTTCTGATCGGTCGTGACTGGATCGCCGGCGAGGCGTGTGCGCTGGTACTCGGGGACAACCTGATCCACGGCGACCATCTGTCGGTGACATTGCAGGCCGCTGCCGCGGGCGGGACAGGTGCGACGGTCTTTGCCTATCAGGTGCGCGATCCGGAACGCTACGGCGTCGTTTTGTTTGACGACGACGGACGTGCGATGGACATCGTCGAAAAACCGGCGGCACCACAATCGAACTGGGCCGTGACAGGTCTCTACTTCTACGACGAAGCAGTCAGTGATCTGGCGCGCACCATTCGCCCGTCGGCACGCGGTGAGCTGGAGATCACGGACCTTAACCGACTCTATCTGGACGCAGGAACGCTGACGGTGGAGCGGTTGTCACGAGGCTGTGCCTGGCTCGATGCAGGTACACCGGATTCGTTGCTGCAGGCGGCAACATTCGTGCAGACCATTCAATCGCGTACTGGCATGCTGGTTGGCTGTCCCGAGGAGGTGGCGTTCCGAATGGGCTATATCGACGCCGACAGGTTGCGCGCCACCGCACGTCATCTCGGCAAGACGGAACTCGGCCGGGTTCTCGAGGAGCTTGCCGATGGAGAGCAGGCATGATTGTCGAGCCGACAACCATTCCTGGCGTGCTCCTGCTGACACCGCCTCGGTTTGTTGACGAACGCGGCTTCTTCTCGGAGACCTGGAATGAGCGACGCTTTGTCGAGGCCGGCATCCGGGGACCGTTCGTGCAGGACAACCACGTGCGTTCGGCGGATCGAGGCGTCGTGCGCGGTTTGCATCTGCAGATTGGCCCGAACGCCCAAGGCAAGCTGATCCGCGTTGCGCGCGGATCGATCTGGGATGTTGCTGTCGACATCCGGCCGGGCTCATCGACCTATGGTCGCTACGCGGGCGTGGTGTTGTCGGCGGATAATTGGCAGCAGCTGTGGATTCCCGTGGGGCTGTTGCACGGCTACTGCACGCTCGAGCCGGATACCGAGGTCATCTACAAGGTGACAGCGCCATGGGAGCGGCAGGCGGAGCGCGGCGTGATTTGGAACGATCCGACCCTGCGCATTCCGTGGCCGCTTGCGGTCGGAGAAGTCATCCTTTCCGAAAAGGACCTAGAGCTGCCCCGACTTGCTGAATGCAGCGAGTGGCACGCCCCGTAGATGACAGCGCGAATCCTGGTCATCGGCCGCACCGGTCAGCTGGCGGTCGCGCTGGCCGACGCAGCGCCGCCGCACGGTGTGACCGTGCGCTGCCTCGAGCGGCCGGTTCTGGACATCGTGCAGCCTGCCAGCATAGCAAATATGCTCACCGCCTACTCGCCATCGCTGGTCATCAATGCTGCTGCCTATACTAATGTAGATGCAGCCGAGGACGACGCGGCGACGGCCTACCGGGTCAATCGCGACGGTCCCGCGGAATTGGCGCGACTATGTGCGTCGGCTTCTATCCCGCTGATACATATCTCAACCGACTATGTGTTTGATGGGCGGAAAGGCGCGCCGTACGTCGAGAGCGACATGACCGCACCACAAGGCGTCTATGGCGCGAGCAAGCTCGCCGGCGAGCAGGCCGTCCTGACGCGGTGCCCACATGCGGTCGTGCTCCGGACGGCATGGCTCTATTCGCCCGTCGGCAAAAACTTCGTTCGAACCATGCTGGCGGCCGGTGAGCATAACAGCAGCCTGCGGGTTGTGGCGGATCAGATTGGCTGCCCGACCAGTGCGCAGGACTTGGCGAAGGTCGTCCTAAGTGTCGCTAGGCAATTGCTTGACCGCTGGGACGATCGCTACGCCGGCACCTATCATGCGGCTGGGACGGGCGCCGCCACCTGGCACGAACTGGCCACGGCAACGTTCACCGCAGCCGTGCAGTATGGACGAAGCATGCCGATGGTCGAGGCGATCTCAACGCACGAGTGGCCCACCAGAGCCATTCGTCCACCCGACTCTCGGCTCGATTGCAGCAAACTTGCGGCGGTATTCGGGCTGCGACTGCCGGCATGGCAGGACAGCGTCAGGCGCACGGTCGACACGATCTTCAGCCGAACTTGATCGAAGTCCGGTCGGAAGGTTGCGAAGCCTCGGGTTGCAAAGACCGCTTCGTCATCGCAACAGCAAGGCCTGACGGTTAAGTCCTTTCGCCTCGCCGCACTGACGACTCCGCTGAGGTTGCCGGCGCTGGGTGGAGCATGTTAATTCCGTCCCGCGCTGGCCGATGGGGGATAGTTTAGCGGTAGAACTCCCGGCTCTGGACCGGGCAGCCTTGGTTCGAATCCAGGTCCCCCAGCCACGAAATTTACCCACGTTATCAATGTCTCGCTGACATACCCCTTGCTGGACTCGAACTCGGTCCTGGCTAGGACTGGTCCGCCGAACCGGCCGCCGACCTAATGGTAAGGGACGATCGGTCTATACGGCGCCGTAGATCTCTTCCACCGTGATGACGATCCCGGGCGGGGCCATCGCGATTGGTCCGTTGACGATGATCCGTGTGTCGATGCCGTCGCCGGCCCGTCGGTGATAGGTAACGGTTCGTCGCGTCGGGTGCACGATCAGGTAGTGCGCAACGGATGGCACGCGAAAATAGTCAGCCAGCTTGCCGCCCGTATCCGTCGATGCCGTGCCGGGCGACAGGACTTCGACAATGATCACCGGATTCGGCGCCGCGATCGCGTCGTCGGCCATTGGCTCGCCGCAATTCACCAGGGCGTCCGGCTCGTAGTCACTGTCGCCGGTTTCCACCGTCGCGCCATCGGGCAATGCCTGGCAAGGCACACCGGCATCAGCGATCGCGCGCTTCAGCGCGCTGTAGACGGCTCCCTTGACCCGCAGGTGTGCGCCGCGCTCGGGTGCCATGGCCACGATCACGCCGTCCACCCGTTCGTAGCGGCCCTTTGTCTGGGCCTCGTACCACTGCCTGAACTCCTCACGGGAGTAGTATCGGTCCGCGCTGGGTTGAGCGAGGTCCATCGAAAGCCTCCAGCCTTGGACGAGGGTATCATGGAATGGCTTGCCGGGCCATTCGCTGTCGATCGGCTCACCCGCGGGGACGTTCAGTGCGAGCGACTGGCATTGGCCGTGCAACAGGTTCGCGCTGACCGGGGCAATCAGGCCGACCGTCAACCCCACGCCACCCCAGCATCAGGCGGCGAGGCGCATCCTCCTGAGTTCCTCAAACACTCGCCGAAAACGCCGAGTCTGGCGCCGTGCACATGGTTCGAAATGTGTCCAGGAAGGCCAGCCACGAAATTCACGATATTTATCTCGCTGACAGACCACCGCCTGGATTTGAATCAGGTCCCCGGTCGGGGCCTCAGAAAGGGGCCGACTTGGGCGGTGCCCGTACGCACCCGGCGGCCCAGACCGGTGCGGATCAGGAACACGGAGGTCAGCGTGTGGCGGAGGCGATGGATACCCTCATCGGCGGGCCGGAACCTCTCTACAGCAGAACGCCGCACCGTCTCGACGTTCCAATCAAGGCGCTGGTGGCCGGTGGGGTCGCAACTGGCGTTTTTCGGGACGA
>JAMXLO010000130.1 GCA_024280945.1 Acetobacteraceae bacterium | reverse complement strand
CCCCTTTCAGCGGCGGCGCAAGAGAATCCGCCACTGCCGCCGGGGCACCGATACCTGACACAGACTCCTCGAGGGGAGTTGTGGCGCCATTTCCCTTCGTGTTCATCCGGCCATCGCTCCTGATATCAATTCTGCCGCGCGCAGTCGCCGAAACTACTCCAGGCCCTGTGCTCTAGCCAGTACGCGCCAAAGCCGGCGCCGAGAATGCCATCTCGATTGCCTGGTTCAGCGCGGGAAGTTGATAAGGCTTGTGCAGGAAGGGCAGGTTCATGGCGGACAAGCGGTGCGTCATAGACCCCCCATAGCCACTGGTCAGAATCACCGGCACGTCGAGGCGCCTTTGCTGCACTTCGCGCGCCAGGTCCAGGCCACTCTGCCCCCCAGGCAGCAGCACGTCGGTGAGAATCAAATCGGCTCCAGGCCCGCTCAGTGCCGCCATCGCCGCGGCCACCGTCGGAACAGCGGTGGCACGGTGCCCGAGCTGGCCCAGCATTTCCACAACGATGGCGGCGACCGAGGGCTCGTCCTCGACTACGAGCACTGAAAGCTCGGTATCTCGCCGCGGCGTTGCAACCTTCGGCGCAGCGCGGGCAGGCTCGATCCCGCGTCGGGACCGAGGGAGCAGCAACGTGACGGTCGTCCCTTCGTCGACGTGGCTCTCGATCAATGCCGCTCCGCCAGACTGCTGGGCAAATCCGTAGACCTGGGGAAGCCCGAGCCCTGTCCCTTCACCGGCGCTCTTGGTGGTGAAGAACGGTTCAAACACCTTCTCCAGGACGTCATCCTGCATCCCGACGCCGCTGTCCTTGATCGCGATCTCCACGTAATCGCCAGGCGCCAGCGAAAGCCGCGTGGCACTTGCGGCGTCCATCATCACGTTGCGCGTTGCGACGCTCAGCTCGCCGCCGCCAGGCATGGCGTCACGCGCATTCACCGCGAGATTCAACAGTGCCAGCTCGAGCGCTCCGATGTCCGCTTCAAGCGGCCATACATCCGGTGCAACGGACAGACGAAGCTGGATGTTTTCCCGCAGGCCCTGGCTCAGCAGTTCGCGCAGGCTTTCAGCCTGGGCTGCCAGATCGACGCGCTGAGGATGCAGCGGCTGGCGCCGCGCGAATGCCAGCAGTCGTCGCGTCAGTTCGGCTGCTCGCCACGCAGCCTCTTGGGTTCGCCTCAACGCGCGTTGGCGGTGCGCTTCACTCCTTGACTCCGCCAATACCTGCAGCCCGTTGATGACCACCATCAGGAGATTGTTGAAATCATGCGCGATGCCGCCGGTGAGTTGACCCAGTGCTTCCAGTTTCTGCAGCTGGAACAATTGCGCCTGCGCTGTCGCTCGCTGTGCGGTTTCAGCTTCCACCCGCCGGTTCAAATCATCATTGAGGCGTTCCAGCTCTGCATTGGCCGCCTCCAGTGATGTCGTCCGCTCGGCTACCCGCTGATCGAGTTCATCGTTCGCAGCGAGCAACTCCTCGTTGGCGGCCTGCAGTTCCTCAGCCAGGACCGAGCTCTCCTCCAGGGCCACCCTCAGATCTTCCGTCCCGTCTGTCCGATGCAACGCTGTCGCCACCAGCGCCGTGGTGCCCGCCGCTTGCTTCCGGGCTTCGATGGCAGATTGTTCAGCATTCGCGCGAGCGCGATCCAAAGCGGCGACAGTGCGTCTCAGTTGATCACGCTCCTGGAGCAGCGCTGCTGCTTCGCCCACCGCATCCTCCAGGGCTACCTGTGCCTGCTCCAGTTCTTCTCCCAGGCGCGTGAGTTCGGCGCGCCAATCCTTTTCCCCGTGGTCAACCGGCTCCATATGCCAAATCTCCAGGCGCACGGTGGCGCTGCAGCATTAGGATTGCAAAGCCAAACAACGCAGCCGAGGATAGCACGTTTCCGTGACCCAGCCGATATTCTGAGCGGAGGCAACATGGCAGGCCACGATATCATCGTGATCGGGGGGTCGGCAGGCGCGATCGAGGCCATGAAGCAGGTTTGCCAAGGCCTGCCGGAGCACTTCCCTGCTGCCGTGTTCCTGGTGATCCACATCAGTCCCACGTCGCACAGTGTCTTGCCGGATCTGCTGAGGCGCGTTGGACACATACCGGCTCGCCATCCCAAGGACAGCGAGCCGATCAAGCCAGGAACGATCTACGTCGCGCCGCCGGACATGCACCTGTTGCTGCAGCCTGGTCACGTGATCTTGCGCCGCGGCCCGCACGAGAACCGAACACGCCCGGCTATCGATGCGCTGTTTCGCTCTGCCGCCGTTGCCTATCGTTCGCGGGTGATTGGCGTGGTGCTGAGCGGACTGCTCGACGATGGATCAGCCGGCCTCATCGCGATCAAGTCGTGCGGCGGCCTTGCCGTCATCCAGGAACCCGAAGATGCCACGTGGCCGGAGATGCCGCGCAACGCGCTGGCGCATGACCACGTCGACTACAAGGTCAAAGCGGCGGACATGCCGGCCCTGCTGCGGCGCTTGGTAGCCGAGGCGCCGGGCCCGATGCCGCCAATCCCGAACCACCTCATTCTGGAGGCGAGCATTGCCGCACAGGAGGCGCCGTTGGTACCGGAACATTTGCAAGTGGGACGCCCGTCGCGCCTGAGCTGCCCTCAGTGCGGCGGTGTGCTGAACGAGGTCTCAGAGCCTGGTTCGACGAGGTTCCGTTGTCAGATCGGTCATGCCTTCACTGCCGAAGCGCTGCTGGCGGCCCAGGATGACGAGTTGGAACGTGCATTGGAGAGTGCAAGGCGGATGCATCGCGAGCGCGTGGTTCTGTTCCGGCGCATGCAGGAAAAGTCCGAGGCCCAGGCACTGACGCACGCCGCTGCCCGCTGGCGGGCCGGCGCGGACGAGTCCGAGCAGGCGGCCAGGGTGATCGAGGATGCGCTGCGCAACTTGCGAAAGGCGACCCCCGCACCCGCGAATGGCTGATACCTGCTCGGCAATGCCGGTTGATAACCAACGCTTGCCACGCCCGAGGCCGACCCAGGTGCCGGTGCCGGGTTCGAACGCGCTATGTGCGTTGCTTGCGTCCAACCGCCGTCTTCTCAAACCTGCTGTGGAAGAAAAAGGCGGTGCCCAGGGGCACCGCCAAGTTTAGGGAGGAAACGTCCAAGAAAGCAGACAGCGCGGTCAGGGACCGCATTGCTGCGTCGCACAAAGTAGGTCAGCATGACTGCACGTGCAAGGCCTGTTTTGCGGTGGAGCGGATGCGAAAGCCCGTTACCTGCCCCGACGTTCCGCGTTCAGGGAGCGAAGACCTTTTGTGAGCAGGCAGTTTGCCGCGCTGCCTCCCGCGTGGGTTGCGGTGGTGGTTGACGATTCGTCCCGACGCATGACGAAACCGTCTCCTTTCGCCAGCGTTTTGCACTGCGGCCACGAAGGGAGGTCATCATGCCACGCGGCGACAAATCCGCTTACACCGACAAGCAGAAGCGGCAGGCGGAGCATATAGAGGAAGGCTACGAGAAGAGGGGCGTCCCGGACGAAGAGGCCGAGCGGCGTGCCTGGGCCACCGTCAATAAGGAGACCGGTGGTGGCAAGAAGTCGGGCAGCGGCCGAGGTCAACCGGAAGACCATTCGCCATCCCGAAAGGGTGGAAAGCTCGGCGGACAGGCGTCAGCGGCGAGGCCGAAAGCGGCCCGATCGGCTTCGGCCAAGAAGGCAGCCCAGACCCGGAAGCGTAACGCTGCACACCGAGCCTCGGCATAGGAACATTGACAGGCCAGGCAGGTGGCCGCTCATCATTGATGGCTCGCTGTCGAAAGAGGCCCCGCCGCTCCCATTTGCGGGAAGCCGGCGGGGCGAGTTTTCCAGTAGGAAGTGATCCTTCGTACCCGTAACGGACTATGAGGGAGATGAAGTAGTTCACACCTGCTTGGCCGCGGGCATGGCCAACCCGCCCGAGATGCCTGAAAAGCCGCTGACGGAATCGCGATCAGCAGGAAATCGCCCGCCTGATCTCACGCCTCGCCGCGGCTGCCGCAAGACGAAGTCCGACAAAACTCACAATCGCGATGCCCACGCAATTGGCCACCGCCAGCCAGAGAACATAATCCATGGACCAATAACGCGGCGGCACCGGACCGCGTCGCGTTCACGAATATCCGAGCCCGTTCTCGATCGCCTCTGCGCGAAGCCGCCAATGCGACTGGCCGACGGAGCCGCTTTTGCCGGTTAGACCGACCATACATTATCCCAAAGCATGCGCCGCCATTTTGCTGCCGCGACGGACGCAGGTCGTACGGCTATGAAGCTGCATGCGAAACGTAGTGGCATTCACAGTTGTGGCAGGGTCGGGCGGTTTTCTGCTTGCCGTTGCCGTGGTCGCAATCGTCGGGCTGGTGACGGCAGCTGGTTAGCGGTCGCGACCGGTCGGATCGCCCAAGCCCGGCGACCCCAGTCGGACTTGCCTTGACCCTCGGTTTCGTCAGTTGGGCATGCGTCCGAAGCCCTGGACCGGCCGGGCCGGGCTCAGAGCGGATGGCGAGGGTCGAAAAGAAGGGCCCGCCATAAAGGCAATGGCGGGCCGGAGTGTTTCGGATTGTCAGGGGTTGTCGTGGCACAGCGACACCACGACACACGAGTGACGCACCAGGGAATGCCGGAATTCCCGATGGGCGAGCCGATTGCGCCCATTGGCGCCAGCGGCTTCGTCGGAGGCCTCCCCTAACGCGCCGCACCCCATTCTGGGTCTTGCCCGCGGAATACCGTTGAGGCGGCCCTGCCACCGGCTCGGCCGGCCACCAACTCGGAGAGCCGGCGGCCGGCGGCCTTCGCGGGTCACCAGGACTTGAATGTCGAAGCGTTGAATTGCCGCCGGCTCGAGCCAGCGCAATTTGCGTAGGTGCCCGAAGCCGTAGTCCATGGGTGGCGCGCAGCCCCGAGAACCCTCACCTCCAGAGGCATACCGGGGACGCGTCCCGGCTGGCAGGGTCCAGCGATGCGTCAGCCCGCAACCGACACGTGGAGCGCTTTTTCCCAACTGGTGCGTGACGCTCTTGGAGCGTCAGTCGCTTGGCGCTGGAGTAAACGCGCTATCCGGTAGCTGGTGCGCCGATCGCCCAAGTCTGGCTGAGGACGAAGGAAGGCGCGTGTAGGACCGCGTCGCGACAAGTGCGGTCAATCGGACAGAGTCACCAGCCGCTACCTGTTCTGCCACGCCCGCCTGTCCTGCATTTCGGTTTGACGACCGAAAAAGCCAGCAAACCCAAAGGGCAAGGAACACTGCACAGCTCAGGATCTGTGAGCACAGAAAGATGAGCACGATCAGCCACACGACGACGACGACCCCTGGATGCCACTTGGCCACTCTGCGATGTGCCGCGCGAGTTGCTGAAGTATCCCCAAAGGGAGAGACCGGCCGATGAGCCGCTACCCCGGAGGTTCATTGGAAGAAGGACCAGTCGGCATCCTTCTCGCCTGCCTTTGCTGTGGCATGAAGATGAATGAGTGGCGTGCACCTTGGTGTGCCTATCAAACCATGGTGGCTTTAGGAGCCTGACGCCGTCGAGTTGCACAATCAGGCGACGGCATCGCCACCGGCGGCATGTGCGAAATCGCGCCGCTCCGTGTCCCAGACTGGGCTATGGCCAGACCGGTTGTCCTCTCCGCCCCAGCTATTGCGGGCGTGGGGGAACCCCATCGTCGTCACTGTCCTCATCGCCACCGAGATGAGCAGAGCCGCCCCCTTGCTCCGCCATCGCGCGGTCGGTGACCAGCGCACCCGTTACCGCGTACAGGACCGGGGCGAGTGCGCTCTTCACTTCATCCGACACAGCATCACCAGCCAACAGCTCCAGCAGAGTATGCCGCACGTCCTCCAACGTGCAGATCGGACAGAGCGGGAGGTTGTCGCCATACTCGGCCTGCAACTTCATAAACTCGGCGTCGGACAGGTCATCTACGCGTGGCATGTTGGCCTTCCTGCTCCCATCCGCCGCCGCGCGCAACTTTCCCACCAGGGAATATGCTTCAGGCTCTGGCAGCGGGAAGCGGACGAGCACGCCACCGTCATCGACCTCAGCAACCGTCCCGGCTGTCCATCGCAGTTGCTGCGCTGCCTGATGGCAAGTCGCCAGTGAAGTACCTGTGGTTATGTCGGACCTCAGGCGACCAACGCACCTCCGGCCAACATCAGCTGGCTGCCGTTACCGCCGGAGTCCCCAGCGCTTAACCCGACCGGGAATATCTGGCGGCATTTGCGCGGCAACCGCGCCTCTGCTTCAGGCCGGGTCGATCAACGCTGCGACGCGGTCACCTTTCATCGCCATCTTCTTGGCACGTGCAAGCGCTGACAGGTCGCGCGACCCTAAGCGGACGACGCACTGCCGAATGGTCTGGCATTGACGCGACGAGCCCGTTGGCTAGGAACGAGTGTTCCCAGAATGGGAAACCTGCCGCGTGACCAGAATGATGATCGCCGTCTTGGCGATGTTCTCGCAACAGACCTGCGGCTCCGTCGGCAGAGTGCTCCCCGCGGTGCTCGCGCCATTGATCATCCTGGAACTGAACGCCGATCCGTCGTGGGTCGGGGTCTATTACGGACTGACAGCCGTGGCCGCGCTAATCGGCCAACTCGGATCGGGCGGGTTCATCATCCGGCACGGCGCCATCCGCATGAGCCAGATTGCATTGCTGTCGGTTGGTGGCGGCATGGGAATTGCGGTCATCGGAGGTGCGGCCGGCTTCGTGTTGTCCGCACTCGTCGGAAACGGTGTCGCCGCTGTGGCGACGCCCGCCAGCTCACAGTTACTCGGTCGGTGGGCGGTCCGGCCGTACGCGCCCTTCGCATTCTCGATCACGCAAACGGCGATCCCGGCTGGCATCCTGCTTGGAGGCTGGCTCGGTCCCACATTGGCCCAGTCCCTCGGATGGCGCGGAACGATGCTGGTCAGTGCTTGGGCCTGCGGGTTCTTCGCCCTTTTGCTGCAACCGCTCCACCGCCGACTCGACACCGAGGCTGTGCCCACACATCCGATCCGCCTGGCGGATTTCGTGACCACGGTCACCGGCGTCCTCAGGGTGGATGACTTGCGCGCACTCTCTTTCGCCTGCTTCGCGTTCAATGGCCTGCAGGCGGTGTTCATCGCCTATTTCGTCACTTATCTCACAGCACTCGGCTATGACCTTGTGTCGGCCGGCGCTTTGTTCTCGACAGTTATTGCCATCGCCATACCTTGCCGCATCCTGTGGGGCTGGGTCGGCAGCTTCTATGTCGCACCGCGACACGTCATGTCCTGGCTGGCGTTCGGGATGGCCGGAAGTGTTGTGCTCACCGGCGCCTTCAGCGAAGCCTGGTCGGTACTCGCGATAGGTGTCGTTGCCGGCATACTGAGCGCCACCGCGATGTCCTGGCATGGAATTTTGCTTTCGGAGTCGGCACGTCTCGCACCGATCGGCCGTGCAGGAGCGATCACCGGCGGCGTGCTGTCGTTCGGCCAGATGGGCGCGATCTTATGCCCCTCGGTGTTTTCGCTGATGCTGCGCCTGACCGGCGGATATTCTGCTGGCTGGGTAATCTGCGCGGTTCCGGCGGTGCTCGTCGGCATGAACCTGCTGCGCCCACGCCGAACCGCACCCAGACGTACAAAGTGAGGGCGCTGGAGTGGTTTGCACCGCACGATCTGGAAACTTGAGGTAAGTGCATTGCGTATAGCGATCATTGCCGACATCCATGGGAACCTGCCGGCGCTCGAAGCCGTCCTCGCCGACATCAAACGGCGTGACGTCGATTGCAGTATCAACCTTGGCGATTGCGTGTCCGGCCCGCTCTGGCCGCGACAGGTCTGCGATCTGCTCATGGCGAGAGGCGACTTGACGATCCGGGGCAACCATGACCGCTGGGTGTCGCGATCCGACCCGGCGCGCATGGGCGCTTCGGATCGCTACGCCTTCTCGCAACTCGACCAGCATCATCTCTCTTGGCTTGAAGCATTGCCGACCTCGGCCGTTGCCGATCACGGCATTCTCGCCTGCCACGGCACGCCCACCAGCGACAACCATTATCTCCTCGAGGAGGCATTACAGGGTCGGTTGGTGCGGGCTGACATCACGACGATCTGCAAACGGCTGGGCGAGGTTCAGGCCCGTGTGGTACTGTGTGGCCACAGCCACCAGCAACACTTGATCCAATTGTCCGATGACCCGCTGATCCTGAATCCGGGAAGCGTCGGATGCCCGTCCTACGAGGATCCTGGCACGGAGCGCCACCTTTCCAAAGCTGGCTCACCTCACGCTCGGTACGCCGTCCTGGACATCGACCACCAAACCGTGTCGGCGGACCTGATCGCCATCTCCTATGACTGGAAGGCGGCGGCGGTTCGGGCGGAGAGGAACGACCGGCCTGAATGGGCCTATGGCTTGAAAACAGGCTGGTTCATCAAGGATATGAAGTCGGCGTAACAGGCGGGCGACCGTTCCATAGTGCCATCGCTGCGATGCCCGGCTTTCAGAGCAGCGTACACGGCTTGTATGGTGTTCCCGGCATCCGAGGTAAGCTATCCCAGTCATAGGGAGGCTGATGTGAGAGAGCGAGCAAATGAGTTGCGAGCCTCACTCGCTGACATTGCGGGATTCGAGGTCATTATGGAAGGTCAGGATATGCGGGCGGTCGTCCTGGACCTTGCTGCGGGGCAATCCGTTCCTTGGCACTATCATTCCGATATCACTGACAGCTTCGTCTGCCCCGAGGGACAGATGGTGGTCGAGACCAGAGCGCCTCGCGCGACGTACGTGCTTGTGCCCGGCCAACGTTGCGAAGTGCCGCCCAAGACTGCGCACCATGTCCATGGACAAGATGGCGGCCCTTGCAAGTTCATGGTCCTGCAAGGTATCGGCGAGTACGACAACGTTGCTGTCGGCCGTTCCTGACGAGGCTGTGGTTACGGACCATGGTCATTTGGGCCAGCGCAGCCCAGCGGGGATATGCGCAGGAAAGCCTACGGCCGCCGACTGAGTATTTGCGACCGTGAGAGCGCTCATCAGAGCGGCAGCCTGGCCGCAAAATATCCGCGTCCTGTCCCAACGCTGGACTCCGTCACGAGCCGTGCAACTCACTTTTTGGCTGCATGGTGGCTTCGTCATCGGCCTGGTTCTCTGGCCCGCCACTTGGCCATGGCTCTTGGCAGCCATCATCGTCAATCATCTTCTGCTCGGAGCGATCGGTATGTGGCCGCGGAGCTCTTTGCTGGGGACGAACCTCTCGAGCCTGCCCGTCAGTTGCAAACATAATCGCTATGTCGCTGTCACGTTCGATGATGGTCCTGATCCGGACGTAACACCGTCTGTGCTGGAGGTGCTGGATCGCTACGCCGCAAAGGCCACCTTCTTTTGCATTGCGCAACGCGCGGCACGTTATCCTGAACTCGTGCGCGAGATCGTGCTCCGCGGCCACAGCGTAGAGAACCACAGTGATCGCCATCCGGCAGCCTTCGCATTTTACGGCCCCCTGACCCTGTATCGAGAGATAACCAACGCGCAACGTACTCTCTCTGAGATGGCGGGATCGACGCCTCGGTTCTTCCGCGCCCCGTTCGGACTTCGCAATCCGTTTCTCGATCCGGTGCTCGCTTGGACGAACCTTTGCTATGTGTCGTGGACGCGACGCGGCTTTGACCAGGTTAGCCGCCGCCCGGACAAGGTTCTCGCCCGGCTCACCCAAGGGCTATCTGCGGGCGATATATTGGTTTTGCACGATTGCAGCAGCCCCTTGCGATCGCACAACAAGTCGGTCGTGCTGCAAGTACTGCCTGCGTTGCTGGACCATATCGTGGATCGCGGTCTGCGTCCCGTGTCGCTGCCAATGGCCTTCAGCTCACAGTCTATCGGTAGCGCTGACGCATGACGAAACCGCTGCGACCTCATCCCACCTTGACTGAATATCATGCCACTGAGGCTGACCGGCTGGCCTACCTTGGGTTCCTTTTCGATAGAACGGCACAATACTACGATCAGGCCAACTGGCTTTTCTCATTCGGCACGGGCGAATGGTATCGTCGTCGGGCTTTGCGGCGTGCGGGGCTGCTGCGCGGCATGCGAATGCTGGATTTGGCGGCCGGCACAGGACTAACGGCAGCCGCCGCACGCTCGGTCATGGGTAGCGAGGCGGACATAATCGCGCTGGATTCAAGTGAGAGCATGCTCCACCAGGCACAACGCAAACTGCCTATCGTCCTGATCCGCGGTCAAGCCGAGGCGCTACCCCTTGCAGATTCCAGTGTGGATTTTATCAGCCTGGGCTATGCCCTGCGCCACATCAGCAATCTTTCCACCGCCTTCGCCGAATTTCATCGGGTCCTGCGTCCGAATGGGAGAGTCCTCATTTTGGAGATCGGCAGGCCCGATGGGCACATCGCCCACGCACTCGCCACGGCTTATTTCGGCAGAGTGATACCGTTCGTATCTCGTTGGCTCAAACCGAAATCAGACCTAGCCGTGTTGATGCGGTACCATTGGGATACGATCGAGCATTGCGTCTCGCCAGAGGTCATTCTGGCTCAGCTAGGCGCATCGGGATTCAGTGAGATGGACTGCGAAACAGATCTGCGCCTATTCCGGGCCTATCGTGCGCGCAAGGCTGCCAGTGCCGACTTTCAATGAAAGTCGGCACGTCGCTCTTTGATTTGAGTACCCGATTCACGCGGCGGATCGTGTGTCGCACGCGGCTCACGCTCCTCTGCGATCGCATATTAGCCAGTCCCGGAGTGATGAAACGTATTGCTCTCGCCGCTGTTCTGCAGCCGAGGCGGCGGCCCCGGCTCGATCTGGCGCCAAGTGACGTCGTTATGAGCGCCGGTGATCTCGATCGTCCCGCCTGGAACTATATCGATCTCTATGTCGTTGTGCGATCCGGTAATCCGGACGAAGTCGCACGGTCCAGTCAAGGTCAACTCCGTGCGGTCACCTTCGAGCTGAATCGGTTGCCTTTCGCAGGTAATGTTCTGCTTGGTGCGTGAGGTCATATAGTGCGTCACCCCGGTTGCATCGACAACCGGCGGCTTGGGTGGGTTCGTGCACCCGACGCCACATGCAAGGCATACCATAGCTGTCCGGGCAGTGATAAGGCGCATAGACTTCCCCAAGATTGTTCGTTGCATTGGGGTAGGGTAGCAGTTCGTCAGACATTCCACAGGGTACTCGATGTCAACCAGGCGTCAACTGTTGCATCTCGCTGCATTCCTCTCTCTGTGGGTCCGATCACGGTGTGCATGGAGCAACGACACCCCCGACTGGGCCGCTGAGTTTATACGCCAGATCGGCCGTGAAATCGCCGAAATCGCCGCCAGTGGAGCGCCTGTCAACGAACGCCGCCAGCGACTGCAAAGCCTTGTCGATCGGGCTGCAGATGTAGACGGAGCTGCTCGCTTCTGCCTTGGCCGGTTTTGGCGCAAGGCATCTCCCGTTCAGCAGAGCGAGTATGTCAGCCTGTTTCACACGATCCTAATGAAGGTCGTGCTGGCCCACATCAATGCGGAAACTCAAGTGCGCAAGGAGGTCCGGGTAACGACAGGTCGCCCGGAAGTGCGGCAGGATGGCATCTTCGTTCCGACCGTAGTGGAGCGTAGCGGCAATCCGCCAATCCAAGTTACCTGGGTCGTGAGTGCTGATGCCTTGCACCCTCGCCTGGTCGACGTCGTTGCAGAAGGAACCAGCCTGCGTCTGACATTGCGCAGCGATTACAATGCCTTTCTGACACGCAACAATGATAACATCGACGCGTTGCTGCAGGCTCTGCGACAGCAGGCCTGCGAAAACTGTACGACGCCTACATTGCCCGCCGCCCGATGATCAGCACATTCGCGAACGGCGTTCTGCCCCAGCACGGCGTAATGGAGGTCGCAAAGCCACGCTCTGTCAGCAGAGCCAGCAATCTGGGCAGCTTCCATGGATTCACCAGCGCACCGGAATGCGGCGACACAGGATGCATCATGCGCTCAACGCCCACCGACAGCCGGCTTCGCACGCCCCTGTCCGGATCCAACGTGCGAATCAGGATGCGGTCCTGGGCTGCACGGCACGCGGCGAGTAGCGTAGCGTGCTGTGCGTCATCGGCGAGCTGATACAGCACGTCGATCAACAACACGGTTGTTGCCGAAACGACGGCCAGCGGTAAGCTCAAATCCTGCGCAACAGCATAATAGGGCAGCCCACCAGCGGCATGACAGGCCTGCGCCAGGTGTCGGATCCGCCGATCCATTCCCACCACTGAACTTGCCAGGCCGGCCTCTAGCAAGGCCACGCCAAGCTGGCCGCGCCCGCTGCCGAGGTCCAGCACATTGCCGAAATGCTCTTCGTCCGCCAGGGCAAGCACATCACGATGGACTGGATCGAATGTCAGCTTGCTCGCCACATAACCGTAGATGCCGCGCCCGCAGCCGCGATAGCGGCGCGCCACGCGAGCAAACACAGGTGCAAAATCCTGCACGAACCGGCTAGCCTTTCATTGTGCAAACTGCGTCAGAACTCGATCGGCCGAACCCGATCCTCATCGGTATCGACGGCATGGCTATGTTCGCGTTGTCAACAGCATTCATGCTCCTGTCAGGCGGCATGACATTGCTGATCGCCTTCGGCCACGTGATGTGGGTCGCCTGCCGCGCGCGCTGCGACGGCCCGAAAGGCGCCCGTATCCTGGTGCTGGGAATGCGGCTAAATTCAGCAGGAGAGCCAACGCCCGCGTATCGCAGGCGCCTGGACCGCGCCCTGGAACTTTGGTCGCAGGCGGGATCAGCGGAGATCATCATCCTTGGCGGCAGGACAACCCAGTGTCCTCAATCGGAAGCTGCTGCAGGTGCCGCCCTGCTGCGCGCCAACGGCGTGCCGCCCGAACATATCCTGCTCGAGGATCAGTCGCGTCACACGCTGGAGAATCTGTGGCTCTATCGCCAACGGCTGTCGGCAGGCGCGGATAACCGGCCGCTGCTGGTGACTAGCCGATTCCATCTCGCACGGAGCTCGACGCTTGCGGCTGGGCTTGGTATTGCGCACGTGCCTTGCGCGGCGGAGACTCGCCGCCTGCCGTCCCTGTGTCATGTTCCGCTGATCATATTCGAGGCCGTGCTCATCCATTGGTACATCACTGGACGAACGTTCTCGCGGATCACCCGTAACAGGCGCATGGCGGCACGGATCACCTGGTATCCGATCGCAGAGGAGTGTGAGTCGCGCGCGACACACGACCCGCCACGTGAATCGGATACTCAAACCAAAGAGCGACGTGCCGACTTTCACTGAAAGTCGGCACCAGGTGCCTCAGGCAGCGCGAAACCAAGATGACTTGCGCAGGACAACAGATGATACGCACCCTTGAATGCAAGCAATGGCAGCCGCAGGCCGGGTGCGCCCCGCAAGTGGCCCGCAAGCACCGAGGTCACCGCGTCCCGCATACGGAAGCGGTTGTTCGGCGCAAGCAGCATCTGACGCATCACCGGCGTGTTTATCCGGTAGATCAGCCAGCCTAGACGATCCATGCCGTAGCGTAGCTGCCGCTCGGAACGCCGCGCGAGTTGCCGCCCCTTCGACCTGTTGTCCAACCAGGTATGCGCGACCTCTGCACCCAATTCTCCAGCAGTCATCGCCAGCAACACCCCGCTCGAGAAGACTGGATCGATGAACGCGAATGCGTCGCCGATCATCATGTAGCCGTCACCCCAGCATGCTCTGGCCCGATACGAGTAGTTCCCGGTTCCCATCACCTCGGAAATCAATCGGGCGTCGCTCATACGCGCCTGCAGTGTCGGACTGCTGCGGATGCGCTGGAACAGCAGATCGCGCGGCGAGCCGCTGCGTTCAGTGAACGCCGTCGGGTTGCCGACAAACCCTACGCTGGTTACCTCGTCTCGTAGTGGAATCACCCAGAACCAGCCGTCGTCGGTCAGGTGGATGCTGATGCAGCCGGCCATCTCATCCTGACGACACGTGACATTGCGGAAATGCGCGAACACGGCGGCGGTGTTGTTGCGCTTGTCCGGGGTCTTCAGCCGCAAGCGCCGCGCCAGGAACGTGTCGCGGCCGGATGCATCCAGCAGGAAGCGTGGCGCAAAACTGCGCAGCGGGCCGCCAGCGCTTCGCGCCGCCACCAGACATGCTGCTTCGGGACGCGCCAGGTCGAATTGCACGTCTGTCACGCGCATACCTTCTATTGTGCGCGCTCCGCGGCGCTGAGCATTGGCGAACAGTGCGGCGTCGAAGTCGGCGCGACGCACCTGGTAGCTGTAAGTGAACGCCCGATCACCGCCGGTGGCGAAATTGAAATCGATGCTGCGGCCCGTGGCGTCCGAGATCATCTCGGCACCTGGCTTCAATACGCCCAATTCTTGTATCTCGTCGTGCACACCCAGCCGATCGAAGATGGGCAAGTTGCACGGCAGCAATGATTCGCCGATATGAAAGCGTGGATGCGTATCCTTTTCGAGCAGAACCACATGCCTGCCGTGCTGCGCGAGCAGGGCCGCCGCGGTCGAACCCGCTGGGCCGCCACCGATCACCAGAACGTCGCAGCGCTCACCGACTTGTCGTGCCACGCTGCTCATCCAGTTCTGCTCCGCGCTGAACGATCTTGAGAACGATACGCGGGTCATGCCATGACCAAAAGAGGGGAGGCAACAGAGCGGTGGCGCGCATGGCGGCCAGTGTCCACGTAGTGATTCCGGCATACCAGGAGGCGGCCACGATCGGCGTCATCGTCAGCCGGTGCCGGATGCTTCCTGAGGTGTCGAGCGTTGTCGTCGTCGACGACGGCTCGTGCGACGACACCGCCAGGATAGCGGCGGAGAATGGTGCCACGGTGCTGCGCCATCCGCATAATGTGGGCAAGGGTGCCAGCCTGATGCGGGGCATGCTGGCCGCGGTGCAGGCTGGCGCGTCGCACATCGTCACATTGGATGGCGACTGCCAGCACCGGCCGGAAGACCTGCCACGTCTGCTGGAATGTAGCCGCCAGTGGCCGGGTCACATCATCATTGGCTCTCGCCGAGCGACCGGTTACGATGCTCCCCGCGCACGCTTCGTCGCCAACCGCGTCGCCGACTTCTGGATATCCTGGGCGGCGGGCCATCCAATCGATGACAGTCAGTCCGGATTCCGGATTTATCCGGCAAACCTGGTGCAGCAGCTCGAAACGCGTCCGCCGAAGGCACCCGGCTTCGCCTTCGAGAGCGAAATCCTCATCGAGGCTGCTCGGCTTGGCTTCTTCACGGTTGCCGTGGACATTCCGACGGTCTATGGCCCAGCTGTCCAGCGCGCAAGCCACTTCCAGCCGGTGGCGGATATCACACGAATCGTGCTGATGGTCGCGCGTAAACTTCTCCGTGCGGGCATGTATCCGATCGGCCTGTGGCGATCGCTGACCTTGCAGCCTCTGCGCCACTGTCGATGACTGCCTCTGCTTTCGCAGCTACGCCATCCCGCCATTGATCATGATCGTCTGGCCCGTAATGTAGGCCGCCTGGTCCGACGCAATGAAACCGACCAGGTCAGCAACCTCATCGGGTCTGCCGGCACGCTTCATGGGCACGATCTCGGCAATGCGCCGGTGGTCCAACGCTGCAGCAACCCATGGCGAATCGATGATTCCCGGAGCAATGGCGTTCACTGTCACGCCTCGGCTGGCGAGTTCCAGCGCCAGTGCGCGCACCGCGCCAATCAGGCCTGCCTTGGCAGCGGCGTAGTTCACCTGTCCCCGATTGCCCATGACAGCGGATACCGAGGAGATTGCGATGATACGCCCCCAACGCGTCGCCATCATCGGCAGCAGCAGAGGCCGGCTGACCGCGTAAAATCCGTTCAACGATACGTCGATCACCTGGCGCCACTGGTGCTCCGACATACCGGCCATCGGCACATCGTCATGCGTGCCGGCGCTGTGTACCAGCACCTGTGGCACGCCATCGGCCAGAACCGGCTGCAACGCCGTCGCGGTCGCATCGACATCCGTGAGATCGCAGCTCAACGTCTCGGCTGAACCGCCGCCGGCACGAATGGCCGTGGCCACGTCCTCGGCGGCGTCAACTCGGGTATGGGCGTGCACGATCACGTGCAGGCCATCGTGCGCCAGGCGTCGGCAGATCGCCGCCCCCAACGTGCCGGCGCCTCCGGTGACCAGCGCGCGTTTCACGCGGCGTCCGTTGCTGCCGAACGCCTGGCCAGCACCGCGCGCCCGCTCAACAAGTCGGTGCCAGCCTCGGCTGCGAGGGCAAACCGATAGATAAGACCATGCGGGGTGCAGATCTCCTGTGTCGCCGTCACATGCAGCGTGCCAAGCGACGGGGCGTCCAGCCGCTCGACGCGGATGCTGACATCGCGCAGCGCGGCCAGGTAACCGGCTGGCTGCCTCGCGCCATCCAACAGCCCGCCGTGCAGTGCAGCCGCCTGCAGGCCGTATTCGATGCCACAGACAGAATGCAGTCGGCCACCGCGTCGCAACGGGTTGTCCGGCGACAGGTGCGACCGCGTCACGCAGGTTATTTCGGTCGCCGACCACGACAGCGCCGACTCCAACAGGCACATCGCGCCCTGATGCGGGATCAGCTCGAGGATTCGCTGGCGAGTGACCATGGCTGCACCCTGACCCGCAAGCTGCCTTCCAACAAGGCCAGGCTGAATGTGGCGGGGACGTTCCGAGCGACTGCCTCCAAGAGAGGCAGCAGCTGCGCCGCGGAATTGCCGCGAGCCAGCGCGTGCAGCGCCGTCAGGCTCGGCATGTCGCCTTCCACCGCAACCCCTGGCTGGTAAGCGACGGAAAGCCTGGCCAGGGTGGTTTCGCCCACCTGTGGTGCGATGACGAGACCTGCGCCAAAGAGACCACGCGTCGGACGCTTGGCGTCGAGCGGCGGTGGCATAGAGGCTTCGTAGATGCAAAGCAGCTGCGGTTGCTGCGTCACCCGAACGGTGGCCAATACCTTCAGCAGTGCTGCCGCCGGCGTCGCGTCATGGCCGGCGAGGCAACTGGCTGGCTGCTGCGAACCGGTCGCGATGGACCAGTAACCGGCCGCCGCATTGTGCACCGAATTGTGGAACTGGGTGGGCGAGACAGCCTCGTCTGCGGCCAAGCTCTGCAACATTGCGTGCATGACCGCGCCGTCGCCGTTCGACGTTGCGAATACGCTGCTGATGCTGCCAGGCGCCAGACCAGCCATCTCATGCGCCTGCTGAGCGATCGTCAGCGCCAGCCGAACCGCCGCGCCAACGCGGCGCCGCTCGTTGGCAGGCAGGATACTGGGCATGTTGGGAATCGCTTCACGCCATACGTACTCCTGCGACCCGGCAAGAATTGGGCGGCTGCGCGGCCAATCATCGAGTCCCGGACCACAGACCGAGACGGCGTGAATGAATCCCTCGATCATCGGGCGGCGCCGAGGATCAGGCTGCAGTTGATACCACCGAAGCCGAAGGCGTTGCTCATTACGGTGCGCACCGGGCGCTCTTCGTTATGCAAGATGACCCGCGAGCGAAAACTGGGATCGAGCGTGGTCACATTGAGACAGCCAGGCAGTAATCCATGCCGGATACACAGTGCGCCGATCACAACTTCCAGGATGCCGGACGCGCCAAGCGTGTGGCCGGTCCAGCCCTTCGTAGAGCTGCACGCGGTCGCGTTGCCGAGCACTGTCGCGACGGCCTGGTCCTCCATGGCATCGTTCGCGCGGGTACCGGTGCCATGCAAATTGACGTAGTCGATGTCAGCGGCCTCCAATCCACCGGAGGTGAGCGCCCCCCGCATCGCGGTTATCGCACCGGCAGCCTGTGGATGTGGTGCAGACATGTGATAGCCGTCGCAGCTCGTGCCCCAACCGAGCAACGCAATACCGTCGCCCGTCTGCTCCAGCAGCGCGAAGCCAGCAGCCTCGCCAATTGAGATTCCGGCCCGGTCAGTGTCGCATGGCCGGCACGGGACAGGCGAGATCAACTCCAGCGAAGCGAAGCCGCGCAAGGTCATGCCGCACAGGCTGTCGGCACCTCCCACCACCGCTGCGTCACATTCCCCGCTCTCCATCAGATGGTGGGCATCGATGAACGTCTGCGCGCTGGATGCGCAGGCAGTCGAGATGACCATTGCCGGCCCGCGGAGCTCCAGCGCACTGCGGACGAAATGCGCCAGAGAGAACATATCGTGCGTGTGCGTATAGTCGAACGCCGCGGGAAGCATACCGGTGTCAGGATCGCGCGCCCGATACGCCTCTTCCGTTGCGCGCACACCCGACGTGCTGGTGCCGAGTATGACCGCGATACGACCGGGGCCGTAACGGTCACGCGCCGCCATGACGGCACGTGCGAAATCATCAGTCCTAATAGCCAGGTCAGCCAGGCGATTGTTGCGACAGTCGAAGTGTGCCAGCGCCGGCGGCAGTGCGTGCGCATCCGCTGCTGCTACCCGGCCGATGTATCCATCCGTGACATTGGCAAAATCGCAAGGACGCAAGCCGTGGCGGCGTGACCTCAGCGCCTCCAATGTCATCGCGGAGCCGCGGCCGATGGCGCTGATGATCGTTGTGGCAGTCAAGACCGGCCGGTCCATTCACGTTGGTTCCGGCCGGTCGTTCGGGCGCTCACCGGCAAACAGGAAGGCAAGCACGAATGCGGCCAGGGAACCGATCACGACGGTGATACCGATCTGTTGCAGCAGCGGCGTCCGGCACAGTGCCAGCATAGCAAACGTGAGTACAGTCATGGCGTTGCATGTTGCGAGCGTACGAAGCGTACGGGCCCGCTCCTCTTGGTCCAATTGCCGCCGAGCAAAGAACAGAGCGTAGTCGAGGCCGACGCTGCAAACGAATTGCAGCGCTATGATGTGGATCAGCGACAAGGGTACCCCCGCGGCCGTCAGGATCACCACGGTGAGCAGCAGCGCGGCAAGGATGGCGGCAGCGACCGTCGCCACACGCTGGGGCGAACGCAGGCCGACGGTTACCGCCGCGAGCGCCGCCAATCCGCCCGCGACAAGCCAGCGCCATGCCTTGCTCGTGGAATCGGCAACGATTGCGTTCGTCTCCCCCGCAATGTCGAGGTACATTGCGCCATCCTGCTGCAGCGTTGCCGCGAAGCGGGACGGGTCGCGCAGGTCGGTCGGCGCGATCACGCCATACCAAAGGCCATCGCGCGTGAACAGCAGCGAGTCGAGGCGTGCCCGAAGCATCGGGCTGTCGATGTCGGATGGGAGTAATGGCGGCATCGTGTGACTGGCGGCCACGGCATCAACGAACGGCTGAAAGACGCCGGGCCGGAAGGGCAGTCCCGCCTGCGCCGTCGCGATGCGCGCGGCGAGTTCATCGGGAGCTGGCAAGGCGGCACGGCGCGCCAACTGGGTCGCGGCACTCGGCAACAGCCTAGCGGCGACTTCCGCCCCGCTCAGCACGCGGTCGCGGATCAGCGCATCGAGGCCAGGCAGCAGTTGCTCTTCCTGGCGCAGCACTGCTTCCGCCGTATCCCCCTGCACAACACCCAGCAATACCGCATCGGGCGCACCGATCTCGCCGCGCAGTTCGGCGTCCAGCGCGAAGTCGGACGCCGGTACCGGACTGAGCGCCGCCAGCTCGCTCTGCCAGCGTGGCCCACCCACGATCGTGAGCCACCCAGCAGCCAGAACGCAGGCTCCCGCAACGTAGCCGCGCCACACCCGCAGGTGCTCGATACGCAGCAGTCGAGCCGCATCACCCGCCGACACCGGGGCCACGCCGGCGGCGACGATGAGATAAGGCAGCAGCCAGCGCGTCGCTGCAGCGGCCACTGCGACGCCCACAACGGAAAAGCAGCCGAGTTGCGACAGCCCAGGGAAACCAGAGAACAGCATTCCGGTCAGTCCCAGCGCGGTTGACAGGGCCGTCAGCCTGAATGCCTGTCCGATGCGCCGCAATGTGTCCTTTGCCGCTTCGCCATGCTTGCGATGTCCGACCAACAGCACTGGATAATCGAGCGTCACACCCAGCATCGTCATGCCAAAGCCGATCGTAATTCCGTGCACGAAGCCGAAGACGAGTTGCACAACCAACGTCGCTGCGGCGATTCCGAGTGTCACCGGTATGGCAACAACAATCAGCATCCAGACCGAGCGGAAGCGCCACAACAACAACGCGGCAAGCAGTGCCGTCGAAGCGATCGACAGCAGCATGACATCGGCGCGCATGGCTTGTGCCGCCGCCCGCGCGAACACCGCAGGACCGGCGGCAAGTAGCTTGGCATTCCCAGGTTCTGCGGCGGTGAACGCCTGCTGGATGGCTGTGCTCACCGCCTCCTGCGCCTCGACATCCATGCCACCGGCGCGAGTGCTGGCAAGGATGAGAGCGCGTTGACGATCAGCCGCAAACCAGACGCCATGCAGCGTGTGCACCCTGCTGGAGCCGATCAGGTCATGCAGTAGCGCTGGAAATGCCCCAGGCAGATCGGCCGTGCCGAATTGCTCCACCAGCGGCGCCGCGGAAGATTGCAGGCCGCGCAGCAGCCTCTCCATGTCATCGCGTAGGGCTGGAATGGCGAAAGCTTCCGCGGTCGTGGTGGGCGACAACAGGTAACGGTGCCTGAACAGCACCTGCTCCGCATCGTTCGCCAACAGATCCTGGCTGCCGTTGTTGATGAAGGAAAACAGCCCCGTACGATCGAGCGCCCTGGTCATCGACTGGCTGATGCGAGCCAACTCGCCAGGCCGCGCTCCTTCGATCCCAAGCATGATCAGGCTGGTAGCCGCGCCCGAAAGCAACTCCTTGGATACCAGGCTTGTACCTGCGGTGCGGCCTTGCGGCAGGAAATCCGCCATATCGCTTCGGATGGTCGCATGGCTGAGCACCACTCCCGCTATCAGCGCGGTTACCGCCACCGCAAGCAGGATCGGCCCGCTGCGCGCGCTCAAGAGGCTCCGCTGATCGTCATGCGGCTTTCGTCGCCATTCGCCTGAATGGTGTGGATGAACTGCAATGAATCCTGCCTGCCCTCGATGACGATGCGGCTTACTGCGCGCCCTACTGCGGAATCCGTTGGTGTCAGCGCGAGGCGCCAACCTGTCAGATCGCCCTCCATCTCCACGCGATAGACTCGCTGCAACACCGCAAGCTCGCCTGCCAACGTGCCACGGATTGCATCCACCAGGCCGCGAATCATCGGTTGGCTGTCCAGATCGACGACGCGAGCCGGCTCGTCGCCTGTCGACATCGTCAGCCGGTCTCCATCAACCACCAGTCTTTCCAGCTGTGGCTGCGTGGTCGTCTTTTCAAAGTAGTCCGGCCGCCGGTAATATAACACGCCGCTCGCGCGCAATGGCACTGTCAGGACAGCGATCGTCTTCACTTCGGTAAAGGTGGAGCGGCTCTCAGCCACCTGCGCCAGAAGCTGCATCAGCTCGCCGATCGTGCGATGCGACGTCTCGGCAACTGCCGCCGACATCCCCGAACGAGACAGCGTCAGCAGCAGCGTCAGCAGACCGAGTCTGCGGCGCTTGTAATGCAGCCGTGCGATGTTCCCAGAAGTCGTAGAAATTGAACCAATTGAATGGATTTTGCCGAGCATACATCTCCAGCCTTGCAGCGTAGCGCCGAACCCAGCTCGCAAGATCTTCGGCTCGGCGCGCGCGATCGAGGATAATCCGATCGGCAAAGTATTCGAAGTGCACCTGATAGCGTCGGTTGCCGGTGCGGATGCCAAAGAACAGCACTACCGGCGTGCCGAGGGCGGCGGCGAGGATCAGCGGACCGGCCGGAAATGCCGCTGGATCTCCCAGGAACGGTACAGTGACCGTCCTGTCTTGCTGCGGTGCGCGGTCGGCCAGGATGCTGACGATCTCGCCGCGCTGTGCGCACTCCTGCACCCGCAGCATCGCCTCGGGCTCGCCAACCTCGATAACGCTTTCCGCCAGCGTGGGATCGAGCGCCTCGATCAGCCGGCTGTACGGGCGGCTGTTGCCGCGATACATCAAGATCTTCACCGGCACCGGTGATTGCTGTGCGACGACACGCAATACTTCGAAACTACCGAGATGGGAGCCGAGCAAGATGCAGCCACGCGATTGGGCCAACGCCCCCTCGATGTCGTTGAGGCCGTTCACCTGGATATCGAAGTAGCGCAGTCGGTTCGACAGAAGGAACAGCCGGTCGAGCAGGACGCAGGAGAACCCGAAGAAATGCCGGAATACCTCCAGATGCGTCGCTGGGCGGCCTAACACGCGGTGAAGAAATGCGCGAGACGCCCGGCGACCGCCGCGCACCATCAGCACGAAGTAGAGTGTGATCGGGTACAGCAGAGCATGCCCGACGGACCAGCCGAGCGTGAGCGAGAGCCATATCATCAATCGTATGAGCGATTCGCTGCCTCGCTCGCGACGACCAGCCCAGCGCGCTGCCGTCATGCGGCGACGTCAAGCTGAGCTTCGCCGCGAATGACCGGGCGGTTTCCAACCTTGCCGCTAAAGGTCACACGGTCCGGTGTCACGACGATCTCGATGGTGACCACATCACCAGGAAGAACCGGTGAAAGGAACTTCACCTCGCGCAGTGCGATGACAGACCGATTTGGCCGGTCGCACAGGATCAGGGCGATGGTTTGATCAAGAACAACAACACCCGGAACCACTGGCCTGCCCGGAAAATGCCCGGCAAGGCTCGGGTGGTCGGGTTCGATCATGAATAGTGGTTCCGATCCCATGACCCGAATTCAGGCTTCGCTGGTCCGTGCGCGCAAAGTATTCAGTGCCTGATGGGTCAATTTGCCGACGTCATTCCGAGGCAACGTATCAACCTTGAAAATGCGACGCGGCAGAAACAGTGGATCGATGCGGTGCCGCAATTCGGCCAACAGGTCTTCAGCACTACGCTCGGGCGCAACGACGAAAACCAGCAGCCGGGCTGCCGGCTGGCGATCCAGATCGTCTGGCGCCACAAACTGGCCATCGATGACCCCGTCCAAGCCCGCCAGGATGCGGTTGAGTTCAGCCAATGAAGCGCGCCGGCCGCCGAGTTTCACCACGTCCGGCCGGCGGCCAACCAAGCGAAATTGCCGATCATCGAGCAGCTCTACGATATCGCTAAGCGGGTAAGCTGCAGCGTGCGGACCGACCACGAGCGTTTCGCCTTCAGGGTTTGCCTGTTGCAGGCGTACGCGGGGATAGGTTGTCCACACATCATCAGCGGTGGTGCGGCGCCCGGCGATCGAACCGACCTCGGTCGCTCCGAAGATCTCGACGACTCGCGTCTTCCAGCGTTCCTCCGCGGCTTGCGCCATCTCAGGGAACAGTGGGGCCGTTGCCGAAACAATGCGGTCGATCGGCGGCAGATCAATCGATGCATGGAGCAGCGTACGGATCTGCAACGGCGTGGTGACCAAAACGCGCGGCGCAGGAACCGATCGCAATGCAGCCACGACATCCTGGGGATAGAAGGCCGGGCCGCACCATGTAGCTGCGGGAGCATGCAGCGGAAGCAGCACGGTCGTTTCCAAACCATACATGTGGTGTGGAGGAACCATGCCAACGACGCTGGTGGTTCGGTCGCTCGCCAGTTCCAGCCAGACGGCCGCGTCGATGCTCCGCTCGACCAGCCCGCCCCATGGCTTCCGATGCGCGAGCGGCTGCCCGGTGGTTCCGCTGGTAAACACGATGCATGCCAATTGCGCTGCCGGGATGTTAGGGATGGCAACCCGCTGTCCTGTCAGCCTGATCGAACCCTTGTCCAGCAGATGCCAGGAGAACGGCTGCGCCGGCGGCGCCGGATAGTCGGCGACAGCGTAGAGCCCGGGATAGCTTTCTGATAAAGTTGCGAGCCATTCAGGCGACCGGTCACTGCTTAGAAGTGTGACCTGACCACGCAGCATCGCCGCAGCCAGCGCCAGCGCGAACAGCAACCTGTCTCGGCAGAGGTTCAGGACAAAGGAACCGGGTGACAAGGCACCAGCGACGTCTTGTGCATTACCTAGGAATGTGCCGGCCTTGATAGTTCCTCCGCTGAGCCTGAACATCGGCTCATCTGGCGCGCGGCCGATCAAAGGACATGTTGGATCGGATTCAGACACAGGCGATCGAGATTTCCACCGCTGATCGGTCCACCAGGCTCTGTCGAAGGTTCAGCATCCTACCTGATCCGATGAGCGTCGATATAGCGTGTCAAATTTCGCAGCGACGCGAATACCTGATGGGCCCGACCTTCGTCCGATTTCAGGGCGAAGCCATAGACTTTGGAAATGGCAAGCGCGATTTCCAAGGCGTCGATCGAATCAAGACCCAGACCATCGCCAAACAGCGGCTCATCCGGTTGGATTTCCCCCGGCGACTGGTCGAGATGCAATGTGTTGATCAGAAGCTGAGCAACTTCAATTTCGGTGGTCGCACCTGTATCCATCGTAACTTCCAGTCAGTGTTTTCTTGCCGCTTCCGCGAGCCTCAGATAGCGTCGCAATGATATGTCGCAATAATATAATGTGTCGATTCGGCGCACAATCGCTTCACAATGCGGGATTCTCCATGCGTCTGACCACACGACGGGCCGCCTGTCGACAGGCTCAATCTGAGTTTGGGAGGGTGTATCTGTGCGTTTGGAGAAACGCAATTTGGCTGCTTTTTGCGGTCGTGGCCTCCGGCTGCCAGGAGCCAGGGCAACCAGGCGTGATGGAGCGCACCGGGGCCAAAATTGATCAGACAGTGGGCAACGCGCAACAGGGTGTCGGCGACTTCGGTCTCAGAGTCGGCCGCGCTCTGAACCAGGCTGGCCAGTCAGTGGGGGATGCTGGGAATGTTGCGGGAACCAGTGTCCACGATTGGCTCGTGCCGGCCGAGAAGGCCGATCAGGCACCTGGCGTCAGCCCGCCTACCGACGAACGAAACAAATAGAGAACCGGGCAACTTGGCGAAAGTCCCGGGTGCAATAGCGGCAAACGCACCGGCAGCCGAACGACGAGAGGCGAGTATGTCCGTTGAATCGGCTCACGGGCTTCGATCTGACCGTCGCTTGCCGCTCAGCCGGGTGTGGCCGCAACAGTTGGATTTGCCGTGTCTCATGCCGTTTGCGCGAGTGCGGTGGTTGGGTGCTCCTGGCATGGCTGGAGACAGGCCGGCGCTCGATCGGCGCATCCGGACGCACCGAGTGCCGCCAGTGGCGGCGGAGGCGCGGGGGCGGGAGCCGACCTGACCCGGCGAGGCGGTGAACGACATGGCTCGCGCGGCGTTACATACGGCGATGCGCTGTGCGTTACCCTTGTTGGCCTTGGTCGCTGTCCTGTCAGCGTGCGCCGGACCGCGACTCCCTTCGCCAAATAGCGCCATCGCTGAATACGATGCGAGCCACCATGCGGTGCATGTCCTGGTCAGCGGGCTTCAGCCCGCATCCGATATCGCCTTGGTTGGTCCGGACGGCAGCCGCTATCCCGCCGTGGGCTTTTCGGTGCTCAGTGGTCCTCACGTGCTTTACAACCCTCCACCGTCGATTGGCCTCGGGATCGGCGGCTTCGGGTTCACCGGCTGCTGCAGTTCGATTGGTTCAGGAATTGGCTTCGGTGTACCGGTTGGTGGTCCCACTGTCGCTGAGGTGAGCGATCAGTTCGTAACTTCCGCGCTGATCAACACGCCGCCCGACTATCAGCAAAACTGGACGCAATATCGTCTGGACGTTGCTGCGGGCAATCAACGGATGGCAGTGGCTGCTCCGGCTCCGGCGGGGTAGACGACGGTGAAAGCCGCCTGCATCGCCCCTGGCGGAGGGGGCGGGATTCGAACCCGCGAGGGACTTGCGCCCCTGCTGGTTTTCAAGACCAGTGCCTTAAACCACTCGGCCACCCCTCCATGACCGTTCTGCATCTGGGCAGTCCTCAGTTCAGCCATGGCTTTGCGTTGCGCCAGATCAGCCAGGTTCTACGACCCATTCGCACCACAGCTTTTCGCCAGCCTGGCCGTTTGCAAGACCGCTGCCTCAAGCTGCTCGACACTACTCCTGCGCCAGGCACCCTAGTTCACGCCAACTGCCCGGTCGACCTCTGCGTCGGTTATGCCGAGTTTCGCCG
Organism: Acetobacteraceae bacterium; assembly: GCA_024280945.1. Taxonomy (GTDB): domain Bacteria; phylum Pseudomonadota; class Alphaproteobacteria; order Acetobacterales; family Acetobacteraceae; genus JAMXLO01. Next base: position 52,453 of record JAMXLO010000130.1, on the reverse strand, counting down.
CGGCCTCACGTATCTCGTACCACGTCGTTTCGTCGACGGGGATCCCGGTGTCGGTGCGCTGCTGAGCCGCTAGGCGCTCCGGTTCTCCAGGCAACTGCACCTCGTCGAACCCTGGCGCCGGACGCGAGGAACGGATGTGTGATTTGGTCGCCTCGACGTGGTCCGCCACGGCAGCCGGATCTGCCAGGCGTGACACATCGATCACCGTCGCCAGCATCGAGTTGAGAATGCCGCCTCGCACCGGTTGATCGACGCGTTGCCCTCCTCCGACTGCGCCAGCCATGATCTCGCACATCACCGCCAGTCCCGAACCCTTGTGCCGCCCGAACGACAGCAGAGCACCGGTACGGTCGCGGATAAAGCCGGTTGGGTCATCGGTGGGCTGGCCCGTGTCGTCGATCAGGCAACCCTCCGGCACCCGCTGTCCCTTATTGGCGGCCACACGTGCCTTGCCAGCCGCAATCGTCGTGGTCACGATATCCAACAACAGCGACGGTCCGTCGACGCCGGGCACTGCTGCGCAGAACGGATTGGTGCCCAGCCGCGGCTCGGCGCAGCCCCAGGGCGCCTGCACGTCACGATGGTCGGCGACGTTGACGAACGCCGTGAAGGCGCAACCGTCCCGCGCAGCCAATTCGGCATAGGTGCCGATGCGGCCGACATGCGAAGCGTTGCGCAACGCCAGCACGCAGGCGCCAAGCTCATGCGCGCGGTCGATCGCGCGGCGCACCGCGTCCGCCGCCATCCGCTGGCCGAAACCGCGCCGCGCATCGACCACCAGCAACGCGCCGGCATCCAGCACCGTATTCGGCACCTGGTTGGGCACCAGCAGCCCGTCCTGCAGCAGCCGCACATAGGCTGGCAACATGCCGACGCCGTGGCTGTCGTGGCCAGCGAGATTGGCGCGCACAAGATGATCGGCCACCTCCTGCGCCTCATCTTCGGCACTCCCCATGCGCCGCGCGATCAGTAAGCTCAGTGCGTGGAGAGCCTGAGGGGTGAAGGTCGGCATAACAGGTCGGACTCCAAATCAGCGCCCGGAGGGGATATCCGCCGAGACGAAGCACCGCCTGCTAGGGCAGCGCGCCGATCACAGCAAGATGCTTCGGCGCGACGCTGACCCGCTTTACTAGCCAGCCAGCCGTGCCGAGGCCAATGGCGCAGCAAGCCGTATGAGCCCGGCAACATCGGGGGCTCCATCAAGAGCCAGCACGGCGTCAGCGAGCCTGGCCGAGCGCTGCGCGCCGAGCACCGCCTGGGTGAGGCCAGCAAACTTTGCCCGCAATTCTGCCTCGGTCAGGAAGTTGTCCGGCTCACCCTTCGGCACGACGACCTTTTGCGCAAACGTCTGTCCGCGCGCCGCGACGGTCAGCTTGCCGGACATGTTGGCGGGGAATTCCGCCTCGATTTCCGGATCGAATGTGCAGGTCACCTTGGCCAGCAGATTGCGCACTGTCGCATCCTGCAGCAATTCATAGCTGTCCCACCCCATCGCGCCGGTTGCCAGCGCGGCGGAGACGACGAACGGCCCGCTGAACTGCCCGTCCACCACGTTCTGCGGATCCGCCTTCTTGTCTGCAGGCTCGCCGATCAGCATCATCCCGGCGCGCGGCAGCCCCAGCGTGACCGCTGCGATTTCCGCGGGTTTGATGTCGTTGGCGGCCCGCAAGGCCAGGGCTGCGTCGATGCCCGCGTGACCGTAGCGACAGGATGGGTACGGCTTTACCGCCGTGTGCATCAGCTCGAAAACCGAGCCTAGGTCCTGCACTGCGCGTTCCGGTTTGGGATTCGGTGCATAGGCGTGCAGGAAACCATGCCGGCCCTCCAGCGCCTCAGCCGCTCCCTTGAAACCCTCACGCACCAGCGTCGCCGCCATCAGGCCGTTGCATGCTGCCCAGCCGACCTGAAACCGCTTGGTCCAGGCGCCATTGACCAGGAATTGCAGGCTGCCTGCACACTGGCTCAGGACGGTGCCAAGCGCGCCTTCTACCCCAGCCGCATCGAGCCCGAACACCCGCGCAGCCGCCGCTGCTGCGCCGAAGGCGCCGCATGTCGCGGTAGGATGAAAGCCGCGGTCGTAGTGCTCGCCGGCTGGTAGCGCCAGGGCGATCCGGCAGGTGATTTCATACCCGGCGACGATAGCCGCCAGCACGTCCGCCCCCGAGGCGCCCGCCATTTCGCCTGCTGTCAGTGCAGCCGGGATCACCGGCGCACCCGGATGGAGCGAGCCAGCCGCATGCGTGTCGTCGAAATCCAGCGAATGCGCCAGCGCACCATTCAGAAATGCGGCGCCAGCAGGCGTGTATCGCGCCGCATCGCCGAAGACGCCGGAGTTGCCAGCGGCCATGCCGATTGCGCGTACTGCGCCAAGGAATGACGCCGTACTCTCCGCATCGTGCCGGGCGCGCACGATGTTGCCGACCAGATCAAGAACCAGGAATCTCGTGCGCTGCACGACTTCGGGCGGCAAGCGATCCAAACGAATGTTCGCGGTGAACTGCGCCAGTTCGGCGGTGATGCCCATGTCGGCGTCTCCTCCATCGTCGTGGCAGTCTGACGCAGACGATCATGACGGGGCAAGATCGCCCATGAGCGCGCTGCAGGACCTATGCCTTGCCGGTTGTGCTGCTGGGCTATCGTCCCATGCGCGCGAGGAAATCGAGCTGCCAACGCATCTCCTCGATCGCGAGCGGGAAGTTGTCAGCCGGCCCTGGATGCAGCACATCGTCGGGGGCAAGCCGGGCGAGCAGCGTCTGTACCGCCACGGCCGCCCGCATGGAATAACCAGCCTTCCATACCAGGCTGACCATTCCCTTTGCGCTGCGCAGGGTGGAGGCTCGGTCGACCACCGAAACCGGGAGGTTTGCCGCCACCGCGAGAAGCGACGCGACGAAGCGCGATTCCCCTCGCTGCACTGCTTCCAGCAGTTTCGCTTCGTCCAGAATGCCTCGCGAAGCCAGTCTCTGTGCCTCGGTCAGGGCTTCTTCCGCGGTCATGTCGCGGGGGCGCCCCGGTTCCCGGTCTGGTGCCAACCGCACAGCGACGCGCTGCCGCAACTCCTCCGCAAGCGATGGGGGCAGATCGGCGCGCGTGGCAAGCTCCGCGAGCAGATGCGCTGAAACGATCTCGGACAGCATCTTGGCTGCACGGGGCGGCAGTGACGGACGCCGCACCAGCGGCGCATGCCAGTCTGGATGGTCCACCGAACGGGCAACCAAGGCGTCGAGCGTGGCCTCCCGGATCTGCGCCAGCGGGTTATCGAGAAGCGCACGTATGGCTGCGGTATCGGCGGTGCCAGCAATTGCATCCGACACCGCGGGTTCCAGCCGCGCCCGTCTGGCCACGGCCAGGACAGTCCCAGCTGCCGGCGGCTTGGTCACGAGCGCCAGCAGGTCCTCGGTACTCAGGAGCGGCGACAGGCGAACAACCGGCTCATACACAGAGAGATCGGCATCCTGTGCCAACTGCCGGATCTGTGCTCGCGGGGCATCAGGCAACTCTTTGACTGCATCGGCGATCACGGCGCGCACCCGCGTCGCCTCGTCGGCAACCAGCATGTTCAGCGTATCCCAGGTCTCCTGGTACAGTTGTGCGCGCTCAACCTGCGACAGGCCGGGAATCAATGCCGTCAGCTTCCGGGCAAGCAGAATACGCACCCGCTCGTCGCGATCCTTGGCCAGCAACCCATTGATCCGGCCCGGCGCTGCCCCGTTGAGAGCCACCGCAGCCCGGACAGTGACTGACGGATCCGTGGCGAGGTCGATCAGTAGATCCGGGTCGGTCTCTGCCCCTGCGCCCAGCTTGACGCGGCCCGCTTCATCCGAGCGGGGAGACCCGCCTTTCTCGCCGCTCACAGGTCATCTGCCTGAGCGACGTGCCAATGACCGCGGCCCTTTCGCTTCACAGTATACATCGCCTCATCGGCGCGCCGCAGCAGGCTGTCCACTGGCTCGCCACTCCCTGGCTCCCGCGTCGCGATGCCGACGGAAATCGTCGGCAAGGGCCCTTCGCCGGTAATCTCACGCAGGGTCTCGGGCACGGCGGTGCAAAGTTGGTCAGCACGTTCGGCTGCCGTCAGGTGGTCTGCACCATCCATCCACAGGGCGAATTCATCCCCACCCAGTCGGGCGACAACATCGCTCGGTCGCACGGCATTGCGCAGAATCGTCGCTGTGCGTTTCAGCACTTCGTCGCCGGCTTCGTGTCCCAGGCGGTCATTCACCGGCTTGAAGTCGTCGAGGTCAGCGAACATCAACGTGCCCGGTTGTTCTTCGCGATCGAGTCGATCGATATGCCGCTCCATCTCCTCGAGGAAGGCGCGGCGATTGAGCAGACCGGTGAGCGGATCGGTGCGCGCCTGTCGTGCCATTTCTTGTTGAATGGCCTCATGCTCCAGCACCATGCAGATCAGGCTGGCCGCGGAGCGCAGCAGCAAGCGGTCCTCCTGATCCCATTGGCGCGCACCGGGTGAACGCCACAATGCAATCCCTGCATTCGCCCCGAACCTGGTGCGACAGCTGGCAACCACGATCCGCCGGCCATCCATGGCGGCGGCATCCACCGCGTCACTCGACGTCGCCAGCAGTGCGGCGGCCTCGATCTTGATGTCGTCCGCACCATTGCCGGCGCGATGCAGCAGCGCCGGGGCCGTCTCACGGCCGATCTCGATGACCGCCGCACCCTCCGCGCCAACCGCGTTCGTCAATCCCTCCAGCGCCGCCTGCATCATCCGCGGCGCCATTACCTCTCGGCCCATCCGCCACAAGATGTGGTCCAGCACCTCGCCGCGGCGCAACGCAGCTGCGGTGTGTCCGGCCTCTGTATCGAAGTCTGTCCAATCGACGCCGAGACCACGGGCGCCCACAACGCGCCCCTCGCCGTCCAGCAGCGGTCCCCCTGAGCAGGCCAGCATGACCAAGCTGCCGTCGATCCGTTTCAGCCAGGCACGCCGACGCTTGGTGGGAACGGTGAGACGAAACGGATTGAACGTATTTGGCCCGACGCCGCAGGCCAGCAGCAACTCGGCGGGTTGGCCGATCAGCGTGGCTGTGGGCCAGCCGAGCACCGGATCGGGTGCCAGGAAGATGAAGCGCCCAGTGGCGTCGGTTTCAAAAACGAGGTCAGCCACTGTCATGACCAGGTCGCGCCAACGTTGGCGACTATCAAGCAGCGCTTGCCGCAGGCTTGCATCCACCGTTGTCAGCGGGCCTGGGCGTACAGGGGTGATCTCGTTCATAACCGGGCGTCCTGTCCCGACCGTCATTAGACAGGAGCCGCCCTAACGAAGGGTTGCCATGCCGCGTTGACAGGGTCCGGGTCGCTGCGCAAGGTCCGGCAGACCACACGGCAAGGAATTCCCGCATGAGCCACCACGCGCTGCAACAGCCGATCGAGGAGCTCTGGGAAGGCCGCGAATCGTTGTCGCCTTCGACCAAGGGCGCGGCACGGGACGCTGTGGATGCGGCGCTCGAGCTGCTGGACTTGGGTACCGCGCGTGTCGCCGAACCGACTGCGAGCGGCTGGCAGGTGAATCAGTGGCTGAAGAAGGCGGTACTGTTGTCATTCCGGCTCACCGATTCGACAGCGATGCAGGGGCCGGGCGGTACGCCGGTTTGGGACAAGGTACCATTGAAATTCACCGGCTGGGGCGAGAACCGGTTCCGTGAGGCAGGCTTTCGCGCAGTGCCGGGGGCGGTGGTGCGGCGCGCAGCCTATGTTGCCCCTGGGGCCGTCCTGATGCCGAGTTTCGTCAATATCGGCGCCTATGTCGGCCGCAACACCATGGTTGACACCTGGGCCACGGTGGGCAGCTGTGCGCAGATCGGTGCCAACTGCCACCTGTCCGGCGGTGTCGGCATCGGCGGCGTGCTGGAGCCACTGCAGGCCAACCCGGTCATTATCGAGGATGACTGCTTCGTCGGCGCGCGTTCGGAGGTCGCCGAGGGTGTGGTGATCGAGCGCGGCAGCGTCCTGTCGATGGGCGTGTTCATCGGCGCCTCCACCAAGGTGATCGACCGGGCAACGGGCGAGGTCTATGTTGGCCGTGTCCCGCCCTATTCGGTGGTGGTACCTGGGTCACTGCCGGGGCGGACGCTACCGGACGGCTCGCCTGGCCCGTCGCTCTACTGTGCGGTGATTGTGAAGACGGTGGACGAGCAGACCAGGGCGAAAACCTCGATAAACGAATTGCTGCGCGACTGATCGTGGCCAGTGACGCAATGCTCCCCCTCCCCTTGCGGGAGGGGGGCGGGGGGGAGGGGGCCCAGGTGTTGCATTCCTTTGGCGATCCCCTGCCGCTCGCCCAGGCGCTGATCCGCTGCGCGTCGGTCACTCCCGCCGACGCGGGCGCGCAATTCGCGCTGGCGAATGCGCTGACGCAACTTGGCTTCACCGTGACGCCGCTGCGCTATGGCGAGATCGACAATTTGTTCGCACGCATCGGCACCGGCGCGCCGCACATCTGCTTTGCCGGCCACACCGATGTGGTGCCGGCGGGCGCCGCCGACTGGCAGTCGGATCCGTTCGGGGGTGAAGTCCGCAATGGCATCCTCTACGGCCGAGGTGCCTGCGACATGAAGGGCGCGATCGCCGCATTCGTTGCAGCCTCGGCGCAGTACCTCGCCGACGGTCCGCCGCGCGGCTCGGTCAGCCTGCTGATCACCGGTGACGAAGAAGGCCCCGCCGTCGATGGCACCGTCCGTGTCCTGGAATGGATGCAGGCACACGAACAGATCCCCGACTTCTGTATCGTCGGCGAGCCGACCTGCCCGGTGACCCTGGGCGACATGGTAAAGATCGGCCGCCGCGGCAGTCTCAATGCCAAGATCACGGTGCACGGTACACAGGGTCACGTCGCCTACCCGCAGCGCGCCGACAACCCGGTACACCGTCTGGTGCGCATCGCTGATGCGCTGACCGCCGCCCCGCTTGATGCTGGCAACGACTGGTTCCAGCCATCCAGCCTGCAGTTCACCAGTATCGATGTCGGCAATCCGGTGACCAACGTGATCCCTGCCGAAGCGAGCGCCATGCTGAACATTCGCTTCAACAGTGACCACTCCGGTGCCGCCCTGTCTGCCTGGCTCCGTGCGGTGACGGCCCAGCACGCCGAACGCTTCGACCTCGACATCACGATCAGCGGTGAATCGTTCCTGACCGAGCCGGGCCCTTTGGTGAACCTGCTGCGGCAGGCAATCGTCGATACGACCGGCGTGGAACCCAAACTCGACACGGGAGGGGGGACATCGGACGCGCGCTTCATTGCCCGTTATTGTCCAGTGGCGGAATTTGGTCTGGTGGGCGCGACGATGCATCAAGCAGACGAGCGAGTGCCCGTCGCCGAATTGCATGAGCTGGCGCGGGTCTATCGCGGCATCCTTGCGGCCTTCCTGGCATGAGCGGCCGCCAGCGCGGTCCGCGTGGCCGCCCCGCGAGCATAATGCTCGGCATTGTGCGCTTGGCGCGTGGCCGGCCAGACGGCATGCAGCAGTTCGGTGCCACCCGTGATTCATTCCTCGCGAGTCTTGCTCCCCTGATCGCGTTCCCGCTGGTCGGTGGCATGCTGATGTTGCTGGGCGGCGGCGGGCTGAGCGCGCTATCCGATCTGCTGGCAACGTTATGTGCTCTGGTCGCGCCGTTGGTGCTGTCGTTCGAGGTCGCCCGACTGTGGCGCCGGCAGCAATTCTGGCTGCACTTCGCCACGGCGTTCAACTGGTGCCAGTGGGTCATACCATTCGTCGGCTTCGCGCTGCTGATGATATTCGGCGTGCTCGCGGCTCTGGGACTGCCACGCCGGGTGGCGCAGATGGGGCTCTTGCTCGGTTTGCTATCCTATGTGCTCTGGCTTCACTGGTTTCTGGTGCGCTACGGCCTTGGCCTGTCACGCTCCCGGGCGCTGCTGATGGTGATCGCGGTGAATTTTGCCACGGCTCTGCTGGTGGTTGGACCTCGTGCTTTGACGCTGGGTGCGCCCGCTTCGTGAACACCAGCGCCGCCGTGTCATCCGGACTGCACGCCGCCTGGTTGCTGGCACGCGGCCGCGCCGACGGCCTGCGCCACGTCGAGGCCGATATGGCTGGCGCAGCTCGGAGCTTTTGGGCCGTGGCAATCTGCTTGCCCGCTTTTGTGTGTCTGCGTCTCCTCGCCTGGATTCAGACGGGAGCACCGCCGCATGCGGCGCATCTGCTTGCGCTGGACCTGCTGTCTTATCTGATCGGGTGGTGCGGGTTTGCGGTGCTGTCACATCGGCTGGTTGGCATCATGGGCCTGGGTGCGCATTGGCCGCGCTGCATCGCGCTGTGGAACTGGTGCAACGTCATCCAATACATGATGCTGGTCGGATTCAGCATTCCCGGCCTGCTAGGTGTGCCAAAGCTCGTCGACCAGGTTGCACAGCTTGTCGGGGTCGGCTGGGCGCTCTGGCTCGAATGGTTCGCCTTTCGGCTCGCTCTGGGGATTGGAGCACTTCCCGCCGTCGGATTGGTCGCGGTCGATGTCTCGATCGGGATTTTTCTGGCTGGGTTCGGCGCAGCGGGGTAGCGCAGTGCGCCCCCCGCGGTGACGTGTCGTGTCAGACCTGCCGATACAGCTTCATCGCATTGTTGAAGAAGAAGTCACGCCGTTGCTGTTCAGGGAGCGGCATCGGCAGTACCTGGGTGGGATCATCATAGTCCCAGTGTGGATAGTCGGTGGCGAAGATCAGCCGGTCCCAGCCGATCCAGTCGATCGCATCCAGCACGTGTTCGCGCGGCTGAGGCTCTTCCATGGGCTGGGTGGTCAGCCAGACGCTCTCGCGAATGTACTCTGAGGGCGCACGCCTCAGATGCGGCGTCTCCTGCTTCAGCCGGGTCCACAGCTTGTCCAATCGCCACGCCAGGGGCGGCAGCCAGGCAAAGCCTGACTCGATCAGCACCAGCTTGAAATTCGGAATGCGCTCGAACACGCCCTCGATCACAAGGCTGGTGAGGAAGGATTGTGACGACTGGGCGTGACCGACCATGTCCTCGATATAAAAGGACGGCCAACCAGAGCCGGTGACCGGGTAGCCGCCGAAGCCGAAGGCATGCACGCCGATCGGCAGGTTCGCCGCCGCCGCGGCTTCGTAGATCTTCCAGTATTGCTTCTGGCCAGGCGGATTGGCGGTGCGGGTCACCATCAGCACCTGGACGAAACGCGGATCACCAGCCCAGCGCTCGATTTCGGCCACGGCGGCATCGGCGTCTTCGTACGGGACTACAATTGAACCCTTCAGGCGCGGCTCGATCAGCCACTCGGCTTCCACCCAGCGGTTCATCGCGCTGGCGACACCGGCACCGAACTCGCGATTCTGGAAGCTGGCGCCGTTGTCGCCGGTCGGGTTCAGGATGCCCAGCGTAATGTTGTTCTCGTCCAGCAACTGCTTCTGCAGCAACGGCAGACTGCTGCCGGGACGTCCGCCAGGCGGCCAGGCGTCGCGACGGGACGCGTTCGGCTGCCCCTTCGGATAGGCCGGACCGGCCTGATACGCCTGGCGCGGACGCGAGCCGAAGGTCTTCGCCATCTCGACCCAGCGCGCTTCCATGTAAGGAAACAAGTCCTTGTAGGAGTTGCGCTGCGGATGGATGTCGCCATCGGCGATGGCCAGCTTCGAGCTGGTGGCGGGTTGCACGATGGGGCGGCTGGTGACCTGGACGTTCATGCGGCGGTCTCCCGGAGGGCGCGAACGAATTGTCGCGGAGTGGCGGTATGATCGTGCCGGTGAGGTGAGGTGACAAGTCCCCGCGTTAGGCGGCGCGACTATCTTAGGCGGCGCGACTATGCTGTGCGATAAAAGGCGGTGAGCGGCGCAGTGAAGCCAATGCTCGGCAGCGTCACTGTGTCCCCCGCGACGAGTGACACTGGATTGTCCGGCCAGGTGCCATCGCCTTGGCGGCGCAGCAGATCGGCACGGAGGTCCGCAGTATGCAGCACCAGAATCTCCAGCACGCTTGGAATAGTGACGTAGCTCCAGACGTTCGCCCACGTGTCTGCCCGGTTCGACGGTGACAGGATCTCGACGACGAGCAGAGGCTGGTGCAGCAGACGTTCGTCCGGATCCCATTCGGCACAGGTGACCGCAAGGTCGGGCACGCGCACGTTGAGGTTAGCGCGGACCCTGGGCTGGACGCCCGGCTCGGTGATGACCCGGCACGCCGGTCGCGCTTCAGCGAGGTGGTTGGCGATCAGCCGTCCCGTCTCGTTCTGGATCGCCCCATGACGAGGGGACGCCGGCGCCATCGCCTGCGGGGTGCCGTCGACCAACTCCCACCGATCGCTGTCCTGCGGGTTCCAATCCAGAAACTCGGCCGCTGTCATTCCGGCAGGGAGCTGGTTGGCGGCGCTCATGCGACGACTTCAGACACCAGGCGGGTATACGTCGCTCGCGGGTTGTCGATCATGATCTTCCTGACCAGGTCACGCGACAAACCGTCCGGCAGCACCGCGTCGCCGTCAAATTGCCAATGCGGGTAGTCGGTCGAGAACAGCAGCATCTCGTCCGAGCCCATGTGCTCCATCAGCTTTTGCAACATTTCCGGTGATGGCGGCCCATCGCACGGCGTGACGGTCAGACGTACGTGCTCGCGAACGATGTCTGTCGGCGCGCGGTCGACCCACGGCACCTCCATGCGCAGCCCGCGCCAGAATTTTGTCAGCCGCCATAGGTGCGCCGGCAGCCAGGTGAAGCCGGACTCCAGCAGCACGATCTTCAGGTCAGGGAACTTGGTGAACACCCCCTCACACACGAGCGAGGACAGCGCCGCCTGGAAGGCGGTGGCTTGCGCCGCATAATCCTCGGTGTAGTAGGTCGGCCAGCCAAGTGGCGTGACGGGATGGCGATAGGCCGAGCCGGCATGGATGCCGACCGGCAGCCCATGTCTCTCTGCGGCGGCATAAATCGGCCAGTAATGACGCTTGCCTAACGGGTGGTCGTGCATAACCAGGAGCAGTATTTGCACGAAACGTTTGTCGGGTGCGACGCGGTCGATCTCTTCTACCGCGAGCTCGGCATTCTGCATCGGTACCACGATCGACGCACGCAGACGCGGCTCCTTGTCCAGCCACTCCGCGGCGATCCAATCGTTCACGGCACGGGCGAAGCCGGCACCCATGTCCTCCGAGAACAAGAGCTGTACTCCATAGAGGCAGTTGCAGATGGCAACCGACGTGCCGAACGGCGTCAGCGCGTGGGCGCGCAATGCGTCGAGGTCGGAGCCGGGCTTGCCGTTCGGCAGGCGCCAGTCGGGCCGCGATGTCAGTGGTGAATTCGTCGGGTAGGCGATCGACTCAAGCTCATGCACGCCGCGCTGTATGACGACGTCGCGCCAGTGGTCCGACAAATATGGGTGCAGCGCTCGGATGTTGGGGACGGCGGGGTGGATGTCGCAGTCGATGCCACCGGGTTCCAGGAGAGACATGCGAAGTGGTTCCGTATCGGTCGTCGTGACGATACGGCGCGCAGGCACCGTCGTCCAACCGCCCTGTCACCAGCGACGGCGCGACTGGCGTGCGCTGCCGATGCAGGTATTCTTTTTGCAATGGCGCGTGTCGCCCGACGGAGGCATTCATGAAAGCACTCACTCAGCAGCAGGTGGACTACTATCGCCACAACGGTTTCCTGTTCCCGATCCCCGCACTCAGCCCCAGCGAAGTCGCAACCTGCCTGGGCGGTCTCGCTCGCCTCGAGTCCGACCTCGGCGGCCCGGTCGCCGAAGCCGATGTGAAATGGCGCTCGCACGCCTATGCGCATTCTCCCTGGTTCAATGACCTGGTTCGCCACCCCCGCATCCTCGATGCGGTGGAAGACGTGATCGGCCCGAATATCCTGGTCTGGACCAGCACGTTCTTCATCAAAGAGCCAAAGGCCCCGACCTTTGCCGCCTGGCATCAGGATGGCGCATATTTTGGCCTGGAGCCTCGGGAGCAGGTCTGCGCCTGGGTTGCGCTGACCGATGCCACGGCGGAGGCCGGTTGTATGGAACAACTGTCGTTCCGCGGTATGCCTCGGCTGTACCAGCACGCCGCACTCGGCCTGGCAAACAGCATCAACCGCGCCGGCCAGACCATCATGGAGCCATTCGACGACAGCGATCCGGTGGCGATGGCGCTGCCCGCCGGCTCATTTTCGCTGCACCATGAACTGGCCGTGCACCGATCCGCACCGAACCGCGCGGCGCACCGCCGTGTCGGCATCGGGCTCAATTATATTCCGGCGCACGTTCGGGTGAACGGCTCCGTTCGACTGAAGGCGATGCTGGTGCGCGGCGTTGACACCTACGGCCATTTCGAGCTGATCGATCCGCCAGCAGCCGAGCGCGATGCGGCAGCGCTCGCCGTCCATCAGTCGGTGAGCGAGCGTTACCGCGCCAATTATAAGCAGCAGGTGCAGCGTCACGCCGAGAGCTTCGCTCCGGCTTAAGAAGGACCATCGCCATGGCAGCAAGGCCACGCGTCATCACCATGGAAGAGCACTACCAGGATCCCGATGTCCTGCGCGCCTATGCGCCGGAGGACCAGCGTCAGCTTCCTGCGGTTGCCGAGCGTCTGAACGATCTCACCAATCTCCGCATCAGGGAAATGGACGAAGCAGGCATCGACATGCAGGTGCTGTCGCATGCCAATCCCGGCCTGCAGAAGATGGACGCCGATACGGCCGTCCGTCTCGCGCGCATTGCCAACGACCGACTGGCGCAAACCGTCCGGGCGCATCCCGATCGCTTTGCCGCATTCGCAGCGATCCCGACGCCTGATCCCAAGGCAGCAGCCGACGAGTTGGAGCGCGCGGTGACACAACTCGATTTCAAAGGCGCGCTGATCAACGGCACCACCAACGGCATATTCTTCGATGACAAACGATTCTGGCCGATCTGCGAACGCGCCGCGGCGTTGGATGTGCCGCTCTATCTGCATCCTACCATGCCGCATCCGGCGGTGATCGAAACCTATTACCAGGACTATGTGCAGGACTGGCCGATGATCCTGCGCGCTGCCTGGGGCTTCACGGTGGAAACCGCGACCCAAGGCGTCCGCATGGTGCTGTCGGGCGTGTTTGACGCTTACCCGAAACTAAAGATCATCCTCGGTCACCTCGGCGAGGGGCTGCCATTCCTGCTATGGCGCATCGACGCAGGGTTTTCCCGCGGCGGCGGACAATCATTCCGCGATGCGTTCTGTGAACATTTCTACATCACGACGAGTGGCTTCTTCTCCAATCCCGCCCTGTTGTGCTGCGTGCAGGAGCTTGGCGTGGACCGCATCATGTTCTCGGTCGACTATCCCTTCGTGCTCAACAAGCCAGGCACAGACTGGCTGCCCGGCATTCCGCTTTGTGCAGAGGACAAGGCGAAGATCGCCAGTGGCAATGCGATCCGACTGCTGCGGCTCTGAGGTCACAGCGGCGCCGTCTCACACCTCCAGTGCAGCACGGACGGCGGTTGCCAATTGCTGTCGCCGATATGGCTTGAGGATGGTGCCGTTATCCGTGGGTGCTTGCTTGTGCGGATTGGAATGCGAAAAGCCTGTCGTGAACAGCACCTTCAGCCGAGGGTGGAGGCGCTTGGCCGCGCTCGCCAACTGATGACCGGTCATGCCCTCCGGCATGACGATATCGGTGAACAGCAGATCAAATTCATCGCGCTGCCGAAGCAGCTTCAAGGCGGCCGGTCCGCTCTCGGCCTCGCTCACTCGGTACCCTAGAGAAATGAGATGACGGCACGCGACCGCCCGCATCTCGGGCTTGTCATCGACCACCAGAATCGACTCGGTTCCACGCGGCAGACTCACAGCAACGTTCTCGTCGGCTGTCGGTATTTCCTGCCCCAAGGCTCGCGGCAAATAGAGCCGCACGGTGGTACCGCGACCAGGGTCACTTTCGATGACGAGGTCGCCACCGGACTGCTTGGCAAAGCCGAAGACCATGCTCAGGCCTAGGCCGCTGCCGCTCCCGGGCGCCTTCGTGGTGAAAAACGGCTCCACGACACGCTCCTGCAGCTCCGGTGCCATGCCGATGCCGGTATCTGTAACGGACAGGGCGACATAATCGCCGGGTTTCACCGCCGCGTCCTGACCCGCGTGCAGACGCACGTTTGCTGTCCGGATCAGGATGTTGCCCCCGTCTGGCATCGCATCGCGCGCGTTGATGGCAAGATTGAGCAGCGCGTCACCGATTTGGGAGGGATCGGCCCGGGTGTGCCAAAGGTCCTGCGTCAGGTCGGTGCAGATAGTGACGGACTCGCCCAGCAGTCGCCGCACGATCGCGATGTGGTTCGGCAGATACGCGTTGAGATCGATCAGTCGCGGCTGCAAAGGCTGACGGCGGGCGAAAGCGAGCAGCCGGCGAGTGAGATCAGCGCCGCTGAGCGCACTGTCCAGTATCTCCTTTGCCATCTCGGTCTGCACTGAGTCATGTGCCGCTTCCATCAGGAACTCGACGTTGCCGATGATGACACCAAGCAGATTGTTGAAGTCATGTGCAATGCCGCCGGTGAGCTGGCCGATCGCGTCCATCTTCTGTGCTTGCCGTAGCTCGGCTTCTGCACGCTTCTGGCGCGTAATGTCCTCGGTGAGCCCCAACAGCAATCCGGGCCGTTCGCCTGAGGCACCTCCTAAGTGTGTCAGGTGGACACCTGCCCAGGCGACTCCGCCAGTGCGAGTGACAAAGCGGATTTCTATTTGCTGGTCGGGCTTCGTACCCCGCCGAACGGCATCCTCCAGCAATTCCCTGTCATCGACATGTGCCAATGCGGCGAGGCTGTTTCCGACGAGCTCGTCCGCATGACGGCGAAGCATTCGGCAAAAGGCCGGGTTGACCTGCGTGATGCGGCCGTCGGGTTCGCTAAGTAGCTTCCCGAGAGGACTCTCCTCGAAGATGCGGCGGAATCGCTGCTCGCTCGCGTGCAGTGCGCCCGAACTCATCTCCGCCAGTTGCTGACTGCTGCGAAGGTCGCGCCGCATCAGGTAAAAGATGATCCCGACCATGGCAATGCCGCCGCCGGTGCCGAGCAGAATGGTGATCAACGTCACGGTATTACGCGAGGCGATAACCTTGAGGCGCCGGCGGAGAAGCTGCTGCTGATCTGCCAGCAGACCGTTGATGGCGGCCATGATCTCGTCGCCTCGTGCCGCGCTGGCATTGAGGTCAGCAGGCCGACCCGCAGACCGAGGGAGGGGCTCGGCTCGTCCTTCCAGAGCCGCAAAGGCAGCTACGTCCTGTTCGATCAACGAGCTGATTTGCTCCAGGTACGTCCGACTGCCGCCACCGATCGCGATGAGGTCGCGCGTATATCGCAACGTATTTGCGATGGCAACTTGCTTCGCCCGATATGCGGCGAGTAGCGCCGGATCCGCGAATACCCGGTAACCATGTTCGTCATGGCTGCTCGAAACAACCAAACTGTCGAGCTGCTGCAGGGCCTGAACCACCTCCAGCGTGTTCTCGACTTCGCGATGGGCGACGCGGAGCTGATCGACCGCGGTCAGCGCAATGAATCCGTTGGCGATAATGGGGAGGAACGCGACGACCATGAGGACAAGGTGCGTCGCGAGTTGGCGGGTGGCTCCGTGGGCCCTTGTCGGATCGCTCATGGGGTAGCCCGGATCGATTCGGGGGCGGACCCTAACACGTCATTCGCTCCTCGCAACGCAAAGAGTAGTCAGTCGGCAGGAATCAGCCTTACCTTGCGCCCCGCGACTCCGAGTGCTACCTGCCCTCGTTTCAGCGCCAGAGCGTCCTCGCCGAACACCTCGCGTCGCCAGCCGTGCAGAGCGGCGATGTCGGGCGCATCTTCGCTGGCCAGTCGATCGATGTCCTCCGACGAGGCGACCAATCGCGCCGCTACGTGATGGTCCTCGCATTTTGCGGCGAGCAGGACCTTCAGCAACGATACCAGGGCAGGCGATGGACGGGCACCCTCTCTCGCGCGCGGCGCGGGAGGCAAAGCTTCGTCCGGCAGCAGCTCCGCTTCTGCGATTGCGGCGAGTAGCGACGCGCCCGTGCGGCCCTCGGCAAAGCCGCGGCTGATCCCACGCGCCCGCGCCAATGCGTCGGGTGAACCGGGCGCTGTTGCCGCTATCTCCAGAAGCGTCTCGTCGCGCAACAGCCTCTGGCGTGGAATGTTCACCCGCTGCGCTTCGCGTTCCCGCCACGCCGCCAGTGCGCGCACGGTTCCGAGAAAACGTCGATTGTTGCTGCGCGGTCGCAGCCGTTCCCACAGCGCATCAGGATCCGGGCGGTACATCGCCGGATCGCCCAGCGCCGCCATTTCCTCCGCCACCCAGTCAAGCCTGCCTTCCCGCTTAAGGCGCGCACAGAGCTTCGTGTATACAATTCGCAGATACGTCACATCAGCGGCGGCATAGGCGATCTGTGATGCCGAGAGCGGCCGCGCCGACCAGTCACTGAAGCGGTGCGCCTTGTCTATCGAACCGCCCGCCAGAGCTGAGACCAGCGCATCGTAGCCGACCTGCTCGCCAAACCCGGCAACCATGGCGGCGATCTGCGTGTCGAACAGGGGGCGTGGCACATCACCGAAACGCAGCACAAAGATCTCGATGTCTTGCCGCGCGGCGTGAAATACTTTCAATACGCGCTCATCGGCGAGCAGTCGGCCGAGGGGCGCCAGATCGATATCCGGACCTTGCGCATCGATCACCGAGACCTCACGCTCACCGGCGAGCTGCACGACGCACAGCTCCGGCCAATAGGTCCGCTCCCGCATGAACTCTGTATCGACGGTGACGAACTCTTCAGCCGCGAGCCGCTCGCACAAGGCCTTGAGAGCGGCGGTGGTGGAGATCAGGGTCGGTGGCGGAAATGCGAGGCGGGGTGGGCGAGGCATGCCGCGCTTGTACACCGCGACGACCGGAGATCAACTTTTTCCAAGGATGCCCCGATGCTTGGCTGCGGTGCCCGGGTCGAATTGGTCGATGGTCACCGAGTTGCCGAAGTCGTGCCCTCGATTGTCGAAGTCATTGTGTTGGTGGCCATGGCCGTGCTCCCCGAGTTGTTTCAGCGGGAAGCATGGCGATGCGATGGTGCCAAAGCGATCCTGAGAGTTGCTAAGCGGCCGCCCATCCCTGCAAAAAGCAGGGATGGGCAGTGAGCCTACAGGATGAACCGGCTCAGATCGCCCTTCTGCGCCAGCGGCGCCACCCGTTCATTTACATAGGCGGCGTCTATCGTCACCGTCTCGCCCGCCTTATCGGTGGCGGTGAAGCTGATCTCCTCCAAGAGCCGCTCCAGCACGGTCTGCAATCGCCTGGCGCCGATATTCTCCACCCGCTCGTTGATGTCGGCAGCCAGCTCCGCCAGCGCGTCGATCGCATCGTCGGTGAACGCCAGCGTCACCTGCTCGGTCGCCATCAGAGCGATTGACTGCTTCAGCAGCGAGTGCTCCGGCTCGGTCAGGATCCGCCGCAGGTCGGCCCGCGACAGCGGCGACAGCTCCACCCGGATCGGCAGCCGCCCTTGCAGCTCCGGCAGCAGATCGGCGGGCTTCGCCAGGTGGAACGCGCCCGAGGCGATGAACAGCACGTGGTCGGTCTTTATCTGCCCATACTTGGTACTGACGGTGGTGCCTTCGATCAACGGCAGCAGGTCACGCTGCACGCCCTCACGCGAGACATCGCCGCCGCGGAAGCCACCCTCCATGGTCCGCGCCGCCACCTTGTCGATCTCGTCGATGAACACGATGCCGTTGTTCTCGGCGTGCGACACCGCGTCCTTGGTCAGCCGGTCATTGTCCAGCAGCTTGTCGGCCTCTTCCTCCTCCAGCAGCCGCCGCGCCGCCTCCACCGTCAGTTTGCGTTTCTGCGTCGGACGGCCGCCGAACATGCCCTTCATCATCTCGCCCAGGTTGATCACCTGACCGGGTGGCATGCCCGGGATGTCGAGCTGGCCGATCGGCGTCCCGCCCGACTGCGCCACTTCGATCTCGATTTCCCTCTGCTCGAATTCTCCCCCCCGCAGCATGCGACGGAATTTGGAGCGCGTGTCCGCCGCCGCGCCTTCGCCCACCAGCGCGGTGATCAGCCGCTCCTCGGCGGCCAGTTGTGCCTGGGCCTGGACTTCCTTGCGCGAGGCCTCGCGCAGCATATTGATGCTGGCCTCGACCAGGTCGCGCGCAATGCTTTCGACGTCGCGGCCAACATAGCCGACCTCGGTGAACTTGGTCGCTTCCACTTTCAGGAACGGCGCCTGTGCGAGCTTGGCCAGCCGGCGTGCAATCTCGGTCTTGCCGCAGCCGGTCGGCCCGATCATCAGGATGTTCTTCGGGACAATTTCCTCGCGCATCGCCTCGGGCACGTGCTGGCGCCGCCAGCGGTTGCGCAGCGCGATCGCCACGGCCCGCTTTGCGTCGGTCTGGCCGACGATGAAGCGGTCGAGTTCGGAGACGATCTCTCTCGGCGAATAGGTCGGTACTTCCATTTAGATGGTCTCGATGATGACGTTGTCGTTGGTGTAGACGCAGATCTCGGCGGCGATCTTCATCGACCGCCGGGCGATCTCTTCGGCGGACAGGCCTTCCACGGCCATCAGCGCGCGTGCGGCGGAGAGCGCGTAGTTGCCGCCCGAGCCGATCGCGATCACGCCGTCCTCCGGTTCCAGCACATCGCCTGTGCCGGTCAGGGTGAAGCTGCGATCCTTGTCGGCCACCGCCATCATCGCCTCGAGCCGTCGCAGGTAGCGATCGGTCCGCCAGTCCTTCGCCAGATCGACGCAGGCGCGCTCGAGCTGGCCAGGAAACCGCTCCAGCTTGCTCTCCAGGCGTTCCAGCAGGGTGAACGCATCGGCGGTGGCGCCAGCAAATCCGGCCAGGACCGTACCGGCGGCACCAATCCTGCGCACTTTGCGGGCGTTCCCCTTGACGATGGTCTGACCCATCGAGACCTGGCCATCCCCGGCCATCGCTACGTGTCCATCCCGCCTGACGCACAGGATGGTGGTGCCGTGCCACCCAGTCGGGTCAGCCACGGCGAACTTCGTGTTTTGCATGACGCGCTTAGATGGGCTGGCGGAAACCCGGGCACAAGCCTGCTGGCTCACAGGCGGCGCTGGCCTAGTCCGCGTAGATTTCTGCCACCCCGACGGAGATGCCGGGCGGCGTGAGCCGTATCTCCCCCTCCGTCAGCACTGTCGTCGCGACTGTCCCCGCATCGTCGCGCTGATGGTGCACGATCTGCTGCCGGTCGGCCCAGACGATCAGGTAGTGCCGCACCGAAGCCAGCCGAAAATACTCGCGCAGCTTCCACGCCCGATCCGTCGCACTGGTGCTGGGCGACAGCACCTCGACGACCAGCAACGGGTGGGGAACCGTCGTACTGCCGGCTGCCAGCCGTTCGCCACAGTACAGCATGGCATCCGGCTCATAGTCGCTGTCGCCGACCTCCACCGTCATTCCGTCACCGACCACGTGACACGCTACGCCGGCTTCGCGAACCGCGCGCCGCAGCGCCAGCCAAGTCAGCATCTTCCGGTCATTGTGCTCCACCCGCTCGGGTGCCATGGCGACAACCACGCCGTCGATGCGCTCGAAGCGGCCCACGGGCTGCTGCTCCGCCCAGGCGCGATACTCCGATCGGGTCATCCGCTGGCAGGGTTCGGCAACCTGCGCCTTCGCCATCACGTTGCTCCTTGTGCCGCGAGAGATGGACATATCAGTCCGGCTCCGCAAGCACGGCGCTGTGGCTTGACGCAGTGGAGGGCCGATGCCAACCGGCGACGAGGCCTTTCCGCGAGAGGAACCCCCGAATGCCCACACAGGCGGAATTGGCAGCCCGGCTCGACCGGCTGCCGATGACGAAGCATATCTGGTATCTGGTTACCCTGATCTCACTCGGCGGATGCTTCGAGCTCTACGACCTGTTCCTCACCGCGTATATCGCTCCGGGTCTCGCCAAGGCTGGATACTTCACGCCAGAGTCACTCGGCCCGCTCAACATTCTTGGCCCATTTGGTGTCGCCGGCATCGGCACTTTTGTGTTCTCGCTGTTTGCCGGTCTGTTTGTCGGCGCGATCTTCCTGGGCCACGTCGCCGACAACTATGGCCGGCGCACCGTGTTCACCTTCTCGCTGATCTGGTACTCGATCACCACCGCGATCATGGCGTTCCAAAGCTCGGGCTTTGGGGTCGACCTGTGGCGGTTCATCGCCGGCATCGGCATCGGTGTCGAACTGGTCACCATCGACACCTACGTCGCCGAGTTGGTGCCGGCCACGCATCGCGGGCGCGCCTTTGCCTACAACCAATTCTTCCAGTTCCTCGCCGTGCCGATCATGGCGTTCATCGCCTTTCTGCTCGTGCCGCACGCGCCGTTTGGCTTCGATGGTTGGCGCTGGGTGGTGCTGATCGGCTCCGCGGGCGCCATCGTGATCTGGTTCATCCGCCTCGGGTTGCCGGAATCACCGCGCTGGCTTGCCCGACACAACCGCCTCGCCGAGGCCGAAAGGGTCACGGCATCGATCGAGCGAGCCGTGGCGCGGGACGTCGGTGGCGCTCTGCCGGCGGCCGGGCAACCCGTCGAGCACGAGACGGGAGAAGGCACCTTCGCCGAGATCTGGCAACCGCCTTACGATCGGCGCGCCATCGTTCTCTCGGTATTCAACTTCTTCCAGACCTTCGGCTATTACGGCTTCGCCGCCTGGGTGCCGACGCTGCTGATCTCCAAAGGCATCACGATCACCACAAGCCTGCTCTATTCCTTCATCATCGCCATTGCCAACCCGGTCGGCCCGCTGCTTGGCACCCTGGTCGCCGACAAGATGGAGCGGAAATGGCAGGTTTGCGGCGGTGCGATAGGCATTGCTGTCTTCGGTATGCTGTTCGCCAACGCCACCCATGCCGTGCTGCTGATCGTACTCGGTGTGCTGGTGACGCTGTGCAACAACTGGATGTCCTACAGCTTCCACAATTATCAATCGGAGCTGTTTCCAACGCGCATCCGTTCTCGCGCCGTGGGCTTTGTGTATTCGTGGAGCCGGCTGTCCGCTGCACTGTCCGGCCTGATCGTGGCCTATCTGCTCAACCTGGGTGGCGTCATTGCGGTGTTCGGCTTCATCGCTTTCTCGATGGTCATCGTGGTGATCTCGATCGGCGGCTTTGGCCCACGCACCAAGGGACTTGCGCTCGAGGCAATCTCGCACGCATGACTTGGTGTCGCGTATGCGTGCTTCTCGGCGAACCTCCGCAAAAGGTTCGGCTGATGCCGCGGTTGCCCGCCGCCATTCCGGCCCTTACGCTCCCTTCAGGTTCACGGCACTTTCAGGGACAGCATCGTGAAATCATGGCACGTGGCTGCGGCGCTGCTGGCGTTGTTGCTGATAACCAGGGCAGCTTACGCAGAGGCGACGGCCGATCGCCTTTATGTGGTCGCGTGTGGGGAACGGACGGCGCCAGACGTGTCGCCTTGGACGCCGGGTGTCAACGTTGGCCAGCCGATCGATTTCGTCGACACCTGCTACGTGATCAAGCACGGCAAAGACTGGATGGTTTGGGATACCGGCCTGCCCGATGCGATCTACTCAAGGCCATCGACCGACCCATCTGCCTGGCGGCGGACCAGTACGCTGGAAGGTGAACTGGCGAAGATCGGGATCAAACCGGCCGAGGTGAAATATCTGGCAGTGTCGCATACCCATCCCGATCACATCGGGAATGTCGAACTCTTCCCACAAGCCATGCTGCTGGTCCAACAGGCAGAGTATGACTGGCCCAACCAGGACGGCTCGCCCCGCTTCAAGGAGTCACACCCGGTCACCAAGCTGCAAGGTGACCATGATGTCTTCGGCGACGGCAGTGTCATGATCTTGTCAACGCCGGGCCACACCCCCGGACATCAATCCCTGCTGGTAAGATTGAGCGAAACCGGCGCCGTCCTGCTGTCAGGTGACGCCGTGCATCTCAAGAGCAACTGGGACGCCAGGCGCGTACCGTCGATCAACGTCGATAAAGCCAAATCGTCGGCCTCGATGCAGCGTATGGCCGAAGTGATGGCGCAGAACGACGCGCAGCTGTGGATCAATCACGACAAGCCGCAGAGCCAGACCATGAAGCACGCCCCCGACTACTACCAGTAAGACCAGCTCCTGACCCGGTTCGCTGTTTCGCATGCGGTGGCGGCAATAGGCGTGGGGCGCGACGTGAAGCGAGCAATTGTCGCCATGACGCTGCTGCTGCTCTGCTCGCAGGCACCAGATCGGTGCATGCCGGCAGTGATGTCATTGTCGGGTGAGGGCGACAGCGATGTCGCGGTCCTCGACATGCATGGCCAGTGGCATGTCTTCTCTTGGCAGGGGCTCACCTGGATTGCGCTCCACGCGCCGGAGGAAAAGGCCCGGTGCATTGCCAGGCAGCTATTGCTTGGTGGTTCACGGGCGCGGTCAGACAGCGCGGAGACGCGATGCAAGGCAGAGGACTGGGGACACGTCATGGGGATCGTTGCTGCCGATCCGATTATCCGCGCCTGTGGTGCCGTGCCCTCGTGCTCGGTCGGCGACACGTGCTCCTGACGACCGAGGCCGCCACAGTGCCTCGTCCACCGTAATAGTTTGACAACGGTACCGTCTGGCGTAATCTGCTCCTCAGTGGGCGGCGACGACCGCCCCGGCGTAGGTGCCTGCCGCGAAGCGCGGCGGGCTTTTCCGCTTTTGGGAGGTGCTGAACATGACCAGCTTGGCAGAGGCAGAAAGCAAGTTTGGCCGTGTGGTTAGGGGCGCGGGCGGGGCAATCTTTGGCGTTGAGACGGCGCCATCATTTGGCGGCAGGCAGGAGGAAAAACTGCAGATCGGAACCCTCGACGGGTTCGTTAAGATGGCCGTGCTGCTGAACCAGCCGAACATCAACCTGGTCCTGCGCGAGCGCACGTCTCTCCTGGTCAAACACGCGCGGGAACTAAGAGCACCGGTGCATCCGGCCCTTGGCGTTTCCCCCAGCGCGGAAGCGCCCGCCGAAGGCCGCTGACCCGTCCGCGGGATCTGTCAAAGCTTTGCCAGCACCAGCCGCGCGAAGTCCTCCGCCAGCCGCCACTTCGCTGATGTACCGGTGGCGAAGCTCAGTTCCTGCAGCCCGTCGCGCTCGAGCGCGCGGATCAGCTCGATGAGTTCCTCGGGCGTGCCGACCAGGCAGGTATCGCGAATGAGCTGGGCGTCGATCAGAGCGGCTTCGCCAGGGTGCAGCCTGCTATAGTGGAACTCGTGCGTGCGGAAGTGGCGGTACTCGGCGGGCGTCTGCTCGACCAGCGCGCAGTACGGCCGCCAGATCCGCTCGAGGAACGGCGGCAGTTGGATGCGCCCCTTCTGCACATCGTCATAGAAGTATCCCACGCTCGCCATCACATTCGGACCAAGCGTCTCCTTGATACGATCTGAATCGACCGCCTCGCCGGGCTGAAGCACACCAACGCTGGTCAGCGCTGCGGAGTGAAAATTGCCGAGGTCGCGATTGACGCGGCTGGCACCTTGGCGCGCGTGTGCGAGTGCCTGCGCCACAGGTACGCCGCGCGGTGGAATTGCGAAGACCAGGCCATCGCCGTATTCGCCCGCCAGCCCCATCGCGCGCGGTCCGAAGCCCGACACGTAGAGCGGGATGCGGGGCTCCAGGTTCATGTATTTCCATTCGTGCATCAGCATGCTGATCGGGCGTGTGACGCCGTTGAACGCGTAGTCCACCACCTCGCCGCGCAGCAGCGCCGCCAGCACTCGCAGATACTCGGCAAACTCGGCGATCTTCATGGGCCGCTGTCCCATGCTGCGCATGGCGGTATGCCCGGTGCCGATCCCAAGGAAGACGCGGCCGGGTGCGATCCGGTTCAGCGTTGCCATCGCCGCAACCTGCACGGGCGGAATGCGCGTGCCGCATATCGCGGTGCCTGGCCCGATGTGCAAACGACTGGTCTGGCGTGCCGCAAGCGCCAGAACCGCGTAGCAGTCCGAGAACAGCATCTGACTGTCGGTCACCCAGACGGAATCGTAGCCGAGTGCCTCCGCATGGCTGAAGAAGCCGATTTCGTCGATGTCAGCCATGACGGTGAAGCCGAATTTCATCTCGGTCGCGCTCCTCTGGCATTTCCAGCCGTGTCACCATAGACAGAACGGCCTGATGCCGGACAGGGGATCGCCATGGCGGGAAAACTGAAGGTCGCGGTCCAGATGGACCCGATTGAATCGATCAACATCGATGCCGACTCCACCTTTGCCCTGATGCTGGAGGCGCAGCGCCGGGGCCACGCGTTATGGCACTACGAGGTCCGCAACATGGCTCTGCGCGAGGGGGTCAGGCGGCAAGGTGAACGTCGCGAAGAGCGTCTGCAGGCGCGCGCCCGTCCCGTCACCGTCGAACGCAAGCGGGGTGCGCACTATGCCTTTGGCGAACCGGTCCTGATCGACCTCGCAACCATGGACATCGTAATGATGCGCCAAGACCCGCCGTTCGACATGGCGTATATAACCGCGACCCATCTGCTGGAGCACATCCACCCGCACACGCTGGTGGTGAACGACCCTGCGGCGGTGCGCAATGCTCCCGAGAAGCTGCTGGTCACGCACTTCCCCGAGCTGATGCCGCCCACGATGATCACATGGGACCTCGAGGCGATCCGTTCCTTCCGGCTCGAGCACAAGGACATCATCGTCAAGCCGCTGTTTGGCAATGGCGGTGCCGGCGTGTTCCGCATCAAGCCCGACGATGAGAACCTCGCTGCACTGCTGGAGATGCATTTCGCCCGCTCGCGCGAGCCGCTGATGTTCCAGCGCTACGAGCCCGCCGTGCGGCAAGGCGACAAGCGCATCATCCTGGTGGACGGCGAGCCGGTGGGCGTGGTCAACCGCGTGCCTGCGGAAGGCGAGGCACGCTCGAACATGCATGTCGGCGGCCGGCCGGAGAAGTGGACGCTGAGCGCGCGCGATCGCGAGATCTGCGCGGCGATCGGACCGACCTTGCGGAGCCAGGGCATGATCTTTGTCGGGATCGATGTGATCGGTGACTGGCTGACCGAGATCAACGTCACATCCCCTACCGGCATCCAGGAAATCGACCGCTTCGACGGCATCAGCATCGAGGCGATGATCTGGAACAGCATCGAGACGCGTCGCGGTTGACATTCACCGTTCCGCGGTCCGTCCCTGTCACGCGATTCCGGATGGTGGAGAAGATGCCGAAGAAGGTCGCTCTGTTCTCGGCTTGCGCATTGGCCGCCCTGGGAGGTCTGGGCAGTTCTGCGTCTGCAGCGTTTCCGTACGGCAAGCTCCAGTGCGTTTCACTGGCTGGAGATCAACGCTACAGTCCAAGAGCCGCCGTCTGCTTTCCGCCCGGGAGATACTGGTCCTTTTGCGGCGGTAACCCGGGGCCAGGAGAGGGTGGAGGTTGGCTGCCATCAACCCAGCCCTGCAATCAGCGTCCTATTCCTCCGTGACGCATGAGCCAGGCCGCCGAGGCGTTGAAGCCGAATGCTCCCAGCTACTCATGGACCTGGCAAGGCAGGAGAGGGCCTGCCGAAAACCAGACCCTCTCCGGCAGTCCAGATGCTCAGATGGCAGGCCCATAATAGGTGTCAACGGCGGCCCAGTCCGACCAGGCGCTGTCGCGCTCGTACCTTGGGGCCCCTTCCAGGGTTTCCCTTGCGATATCCACCCGAAATCCGCCGAGACCCGTATCGTACGTCAGCTTGCGCCAGGGCAACGGATAATACTCGCTCCCAATCCCGAGAAATCCGCCAAAAGACAATATCGCGTAGTTCACCTGCCCGGACATCTTATCGATCATGATATCTTCGACGCTGCCTAGACGCTCGCCCTTCATATCATAGACGGCAGTGCCATTGACCTTGCTGGCTGCAACCAAGCGGCCAGTCGTGTCTCCGGGATCCTTCACTCGCCCAGCCGTGGTACTCGACATACGCGCCTCCAGTGTATGAGCTCTCACAACGATTGACTCGATCTGTGGTTCGTAGGAGGCAGGATCGGCTCCGAACACTGTATTGTGCGCGACGGATGAGGCCCGAAGATGGATTGCGTATCGCGTGCGTTGGGTTAGCCTCCTCAAGTCCACGAGGGGAAACCACCATGCTGAGACGTCGCGAGCTCATCGCCGCCGGAGCGGTTGCCATTGCCGGACCCTTCTCCGTCGACCGGGCGTACGCCGCGACTCCGGCCAACGCGATCGTGATGGGCAAGCAGATCGATGACATCGTGGCGCTCGATCCGGCGCAGGCTTACGAGTTCACCTCCATCGAGGTCGGGGTCAACATCTATCGCAAGCTGGTTTCGCCTGACCTCGACAATCTGAGTCAAGTTCGCCCTGATCTTGCCGAGGCCTGGGAGGTCTCATCAGACGGCAGGAAGTTCATCTTTCACCTGACAAAGGATGCCCGCTTCGCTTCGGGCAATCCGATGACCTCGGCCGATGCAGAATTCTCGCTGCATCGCGCGATCACTATGAACCTGACGCCTGGCTTTATCCTGACCCAGTTTGGCTTCACCAAAGACAACGTCACGCAGTTGATCCGCGCCACCGACTCGCACACCCTGGAGATTGAACTGCCGAAACCGGCAGCGACCAGCTTCGTGCTCTACTGCTTGTCAGCACAGGTCGGTGGCATCGTTGAGAAGGCCACTGCACTGGCGCATCAGGTCAAGGACGACCTCGGCAACCAATGGCTCAACGGGCACTCGGCGGGCAATGGACCATATCAGTTGACGTCCTTCCAGGCCGACGAGCACATCATTCTCGACGCCAACCCGCATGCAAACACGCCGCCTGCGACCAAGCGGATATTCATCCGCCATGTCAAGGAGCCAGCCACGCAGCTGCTGTTGCTGCAAAGAGGCGACATCGACCTGGCGCGAAATTTGACCAGCGATCAGCTCCGGTCCATCGTCAACGATGCTGATCTTCATCGCTTTACTTCGCCGACCACCAACCAGTTGTACCTGGCGGGCAACGAGGGCTACGCGCCGTTTGCCAAGGCGGATGTGCGACAGGCATTGAAGTGGGCGATCGATTATGAGGGGATCCAGAAGAACATCGCTCCCGACAATTACATCGTGAACCAGGCATTCGAACCGACGATGATTCTGGGTGCATTGACCAACCAACCGTTCAGACATGATCCCGACAAGGCCAAGGCGCTGCTGGCGCAGGCAGGTTACGCTCAGGGCTTCACGGCGACGCTGGATCACCCGTCAGAACATCCATTCAGCGATATCGCGACCGCACTTCAGGCAAACCTGTCGGCGGTGGGGATCAAAGTCTCGCTCCTGCCAGCAACCAACAAGCAGCTGGTGACAAAGATGCGGGCTCGTCAGCACCAGTTGGTCATAAACCAGTGGTTTCCCGACTACTTCGATCCGAACTCCAATGCGCAGGCCTTCAATGCCAATCCCAACGATGCCGATGACAGCCCACTGAAGATCATTGCCTGGCGCTGTCACTTCCATGACAAGGAGCTGACTGATGAGGTGGCGCAGGCGGCCGCAGAGCTGGACACAAACAAGCGCGTCGAACTGTACCACACAATGCAGCAGCAGGCATGGGACCGGTCGCCGATCGCGTTCATGCTGCAGCAGACCGATGTCACGGTGGCGCAAAAGAATGTCGTTGGCTTCCACCTGGGTCCGCAATCGGACTTCATTCGCTACGACAGGACGCGGAAGGTCTGAGGCGCCACGCGGCTGGTCGTCTGCGCCTCTCCTAAGCGAACCGGGATGTCAGCGCGCTACTCCTGTTCCGGCGCGGGAGCGGAATTCAGCTGGATATACCGCTCGATCCCGATCTGCCTGATCAAGTCGAACTGGCGTTCGAGAAAGTCCACGTGATCCTCTTCCTTGCTGAGGATGTGCCGCAGCAGATCGCGTGAGACAAAGTCACGGACATGTTCGCAATAGGCGATCGCGTCCCGCAAATCTGCCAGCGCCTTTTCCTCCAGCTGCAGGTCCGCCCGAAGGATCTCTTCGACGCTCTGACCAATCATCACCTGATTGAGCCGCTGCACATTGGGCAAGCCGTCGAGAAACAGGATCCGCTCGATCAGCGCATCGGCGTGGCGCATCTCGTCGATGGATTCGTCGTACTCGGCTTTACCGAGCAGTGTAACGCCCCAGTGTTTCAGGGTGCGCGCGTGCAGAAAATACTGATTGATGGCGGTGAGTTCGTTGGTCAGTTGGGTGTTGAGGTGTTCGATGACTTTGGGGTCAGTTTTCATGGCGGCTCCTGGACCAGCGCGGTGGGCGCCGGACAGTGATCATGTTGCCGCGGTCGGCATTGCGGCGACCGCTTCGTCCGCCCGCTCCATGATCAGGGTGCGCAACGCACACAGGATCATACCGGTACAGGACCCGCACTGCACGCGCGTGTTGCAGCTGTCATAGACCTCTCGCGGACGGCGCGCTCCTCCGGCGGCCGCACGCTTAACGTCATGGTCGGTCAAGGCGTTGCAGAGACAGATGTACACGGTGTGCTCCAGGGGCCGACCGCTGCCTAGCGCGAATGCGAGTCGTTCGCAAGTACGTGAGGGTGCGTATGCGCCTCCGTGGCGAACTAATGCTATTGCGACGCATTCTCAATTAGGCCATCATGCCGACAGCAAACGAGAGGGGTCGCATGGGTCAGGTCATCCGCCTCGACACGCGTTCCGCCACCTACCCTGACGTCACGGACGGCCTGGACTTACCGGAAGCCGCTCTGTTGTGGGCCATGCGTGGCTGGGTGGCGGACTGGCGTCGCGGCGAGGATCCGATACCAGGCTTGGCCGCCGCTATGCGAATCGTCGGGGCGCCCGACGCCGCTTTTTCGGTCGACCGGCTGATGGCGGTCCTGGCCAGGACGGCTCGCGAGCCGGTTGCCATACATTGTCCCCACTGTCCGCATCTGTCGCACCACGAAAAGCGCCTGCTGCAGGCGGCGAGCCTTGCTCAGGCTGGAGCGAGCAAGCTGGCGGAGCAGGCATTGCGCACGGCGCTGCTGTCAGCCGCGGGGGCGGAGTTTTGCCTCGGACCATTGGAGGGGCTCGCTGGCCTGTTCGCTCAGGCTCGCCTGTATTTTCGCCGGCGGCACTTGGCCGGGGCGCATCTCCCGGGCGAAAGCATCTGGGTCCCGCCGGGGAAATGACCCGCTGCCCGCTAGTGTGCCGTCCGCTAGAACGGCAGCAGGATATCCATCAGCTGCTGACCCCACCGCGTCTGGTTGACTTCGGTGAGCTGGCCGCGACCGCCATAGGCGATGCGCGCCTCCGCCATCCTGTCATGGTGCACGGTGTTGTCGGACGCGATGTCCTGCGGACGGATCACGCCGGTGACCTGCAACTCGCGCAGTTCGTGGTTCACCCGGAATTCCTGCCGCGCGGAAACCACCAGGTTGCCGTTCGGCAGTACCTGGGTCACCACGCCCGCCAACTTGATCATGACCGTCTCGGTCCGCTTGATCTCGCCGGCCCCGGTATTGTTGTTGGTGCTGCCCACATCCAGGATCTTGGCGGGGTCCTTGATCGTCGGTGGCAGTCGCGCCTGCAGGCCGAAGAATTGTGCCAGACTGCCCGTCTCGCCACCCGTCCGGCTGGTCGCCGTCGCATTCTTGAAGTTTGCCGTGTCGTTCATCGCCACCAGAATGGTGACGATGTCGCCAACCTGCGCCGCCCGCTGGTCCTTGAAGAACGCCCGCGAACCGGAACGCCACAGTGCGTTCGCCTCATTCGGGGTCGGTTCGCGCGTGGGCATCGGCATGCTGACCGGCCGCCAGGTCGGATCCTTGGTGGGATCCGAAGTGGGCGTCATGGCCGGCGCGCGCCCAATCTCCGACATGCGTGTCAAAGAACCGCACCCTGCCAACAGCAGGCATGCGAGCACCGGCAGCGCAATGCGTGACGTCGGTTTCATCGCGCGCTCACCGTCATCGGTATCGCGCTCGGCGCCACTCGAACGCGGTCGGATCCAGTTACCTCGGCTTCCACCGTCGCGCGCGAGCTCGGATTGAGTACCCGGATCCGCTCGCCGATCGCACCCGACTCGATAGCCTGACCCTGCGCCGTCAGCGCGATGCCTGGACTGTCAAGCACCATCAGCACGGTGGCACCTTTCACCACCATCGACGGGCGCATCAAATCGTTGATGAACAGCGGCTGCCCTGCCGCGATCATCCGCTTCGTCTGCATGCCGATCGCGTCACTCTGGTTGCGCGTCACGTCGCCGCGCAGCACCGAGGTGCGGACCCGTGCCATGCGCACATCGCTGGGCCGCACGATGCCGCCGGCAACCAGCCGTGTCGCGGCAACCGGCAGTGTGACCGTGTCGTCTGCACGCCCGTCGACACGCAAGTGCAGGGGGTCCATGCCGTCGCCGGTTACCGACAGCATGACGCTGAAGCGCCCGACCGCTGCATCGTAATCGATGTCGGAGACCACCGGCCGCGGCACGGCCTCCACCGGAACCAGCGGCGGCGTGAATGCGGCGAGATCCACCTCGCAATCGGCCGATGCGCCGGCCGCGATGAGCGCATTCCGTATGGCATCCATGACGTCGTCGCGCCGCAGTGGTCGCCCCGGGCGTTCCAGCACGGCGCGATCGGCCGATGAGGCAGGACGCCAGTCTACCCCGAACTGCTGCGCAATCGCCCGAAGCTGCGGCGCTTCCACGACGATGCGGCCACCTGGTCCCGGACCAGGACCCAATACACGGTCGACCTTGCCGTCGACGCCTTCGAACAGGTCGGACAGCCGCACCGTGGATGCATGCAGCGTCGTGTTCGTCCGCAACGTGGCGGCCTCGCCATGCGCGAGGCCGATACTCAGTGCCATCAGGGCTAGCGACAGCCTGTTCATCGGATCACCGCAGATTGGTCAGGGTGGACAGCATGTCGTCACTGGTGGTGATCACCTTGCTGTTCATCTCGTACGCGCGCTGCGCGGTGATCAGGTTGGTGATCTCGCTGACGACATTCACGTTGGAGGTTTCGATAAAACCCTGCATCACCGAACCAAAGCCAGGCGAGGCCGGATTGCCGGTGACCGGTTGGCCGGACGCGGCGGTCTCGAGGTACATATTGCCGCCCTGTGCCTCCAGGCCGGCATCGTTGGGAAACACTGCCAGTTGCAGTTGCCCCGCGGTCTGCGGCGTCGTCTGGCCGCTCAGCGTAACCTGGACCTGTCCCGACTGGTTCACCGTGACACTGGTGGCATTGGCGGGGATCTGTACGCCTGGCTGCACCACGTAGCCGTCGGCAGTGACGATGGTGCCGTCGGCTGCCAGCCCGAATGTGCCGTCACGGGTGTAGGCGGTGTCGCCTGAAGGCAGCGTCACCTGGAAGTACCCGTTGCCCTGCACCGCCATGTCCAGCTGGTTCGACGTCTGCTGCAGGTTACCCTGCTCGTTTATGCGATAGATGGCTGCAGTGCGGACGCCAAGACCGACCTGTGCACCCGATGGCACGATGCTGCCGCTGTCCGAACTGTCGGCGCCGACGCGGCGCAGGTTCTGATAGATCAGGTCCTGGAACTCTGGCCGTTTCCGCTTGAAGCCGGTCGTCGTCATATTCGCGATGTTGTTCGAGATCACTTCGACGTTGGTCTGCTGCGCCTGCATTCCTGTGCCGGCGATATCGAGCGAGCGCATGCCCCGTCTCCTAATTGCTCTGCGACAGCAGCTTGTCGATCACCGACTGCTGCCGGTCACTCTCTGCCTGGATGAACTGGCTGACGAACTGGAACTGGCGCAGGCCATCCAGCATCCGCGTGGTTTCCAGTATGGGCTGGACATTGGAATCTTCGATTGAGCCCTGGACGATACCAGGCGAGGCAACCGCCGCGGTGGGTGATGCGGTGCTGAACAGCGTGTTGCCTTCCGCGGCCAGGCGCATCGGATCGGCCGGCTTGACGATGCCGATCTTGCCAAGCTGACCGTTCTCGCTGGAGACCGTCCCATCGCCGGCGATGGAAATCCGCGTGTCGGTCTGCGATACGACGATCGGCTGGCCGTTGGTGTCCAGCAATGCGTTGCCTGCGCCGTCAGATATCGTGCCGTTCGGCATCAGGCCGAAGCGGCCGTCGCGCGTGAGTCGCGGGCCGTTCGGCGTCTTAACGGTGAAGTAACCATCGCTGGTGAGCGCAAGGTCATAGGTGTTGCCGGTATGCGTGATCGTGCCGGCCTGCTGCTCGCGCCATGTCGCACGATCCTGGGTGAAGGCGATGTTGCGGTCGCCGCGCGGCACCCCGCTCGTGCTCTGCCGCGCCAGCCAATCGCTGAACTGCACCCTTTCCGCCTTGAAACCAGGCGTATTGGCATTGGCAACGTTGTTCGCAATGACGTCCATGACGCGCTGCTGCGCGGCCTGACGCGATAGAGCGATGTTGCTGACGATGTCCATGCCATCCCAGACGCAACGCGCATGCCAAACTCCGGTGCTTCTCAAGCGCCCAGCAACGAAGCAATCTCGCCGCGTTGCGCCACGGCGCGTCGCCCCCCGCGAACCGGCATCTGTTGCCGCGCCCGGCGAAATCTGCCGGGCAAGTCTTCCTTAACGCCTCGCTGCCATTCTTCCATGCAGCAGGCCGAAGGAGCAGCCCGTGGCCAAGGCCGCGCCAGCGGTCGACCCGGAAAAGCCGGACGACGCACCAGATCAATCATCCGCTAAAGCGCCGGCCTCCGGCATCAAGCGCCGGCTGATCGTGTTCGGCGCGCCGGTCGCGCTGGCCGGCTTGGGCAGCGGCCTATGGTTCAGCGGGGTCGTGCCGGGCCTGCTTGGCATCAGGCACGACTCGCCCGCAACCGAGCCGGAGGCACCATCGCAGCCAATCTACGTCGATCTGCCGGAACTGATCACCAATCTCAACAACAACTCGCCGCGGACAAGCTACGTGAAACTCGTCGTCCGCCTCGAGGTGCGCAGGCAGCCGGATGTCGAGCGCGTCAAGGCAGCAATGCCACGCCTGCAGGATCTGTTCCTCACCTATATCCGCGAAATGCGACCGCAGGAATTGCGCGGTTCCACCGGCACCTACCGGCTCCGTGAAGAACTCATGGCGCGCGCCAACCTGGCCGCGGCGCCCGCAAAGATCACCGACGTGCTGTTCACTCAGATGCTGATCCAATGAGCGATACACAGCAGCCATCCCAGTCCGATGAAGAACTGGCGGCGGCGTGGGGGGCCGAGACCCAAGGCGGCGATGAAACCCCAGCTCAGCCCGCCCGTGTGCTCAATCAGGCCGAGATCGACAGCCTGTTGGGCTTCGACGACGGACCGGCGGGCGGTGAGAACCGCACCGGCATGCAAAGGATCATCAGCTCGGGCCTCGTTTCGTACGAGCGTCTGCCGATGCTGGAGATCGTGTTCGACCGGCTCGTGCGCATCATGTCCACCAGCCTGCGCAACTTCACCTCGGACAATGTCGAGGTCGGCATCGACAATATCCTGTCGCTGCGCTTCGGGGACTACCTGAATTCGATTCCGCTGCCGGCCATGCTGGCGGTGTTCAAGGCCGAGGAGTGGGACAATTACGGCCTGATGATCGTCGATTCCGCGATGATCTATTCGATCGTTGACGTGCTGCTCGGCGGACGACGCGGCACCGCAGCGATGCGCATCGAAGGCCGTCCCTATACCACGATCGAACGCACCCTGGTCGAGCGCCTGATCCAGGTCGTACTGGCCGACCTGTCCGCAAGCTTCGATCCGCTCTGTCCTGTGACCTTCCGCTTCGAACGCCTCGAGGTGAACCCGCGTTTCGCCACCATCAGCCGCCTGTCGAACGCAGCCATCCTCGCGCGGTTGCGCATCGACATGGAGGATCGCGGCGGCCGGATGGAACTGCTGCTGCCATACGCCACACTGGAGCCGGTGCGCGAATTGCTGCTGCAGCAGTTCATGGGCGAAAAGTTTGGCCGCGATTCGATCTGGGAAACCCACCTGGCCGAAGAACTGTGGAACACCGAAATAGAGCTTGATGTCGTGTTGGACGAACAGACGATGCGGTTGTCCGACGTGATGTCTCTGGAACCGGGCAGCCGGATCGTGCTCAATACCGCACTCGGAGCGCCGGTGGTGGTGCGCTGCGGTTCTGTGCCGTTGTTCGAAGGCCGTATCGGACGGCGCAAGAGCTCTATCGCCGTCCGCATAGAACGGCCCTTGCCTCGTCCCCAATTGGCCGAGCACTGACGCGCGTGTTCGCAGTTTCCTAACACTCCCGCGCGAAACTCTGTCGTATGCAGTGGGTCCTGGAACTCGCACTGGTGGCACTGCTCGCGGCCACGCTGTTCCACGCCGTGCGGCTCGAGCGCGCACTCGGCGTCTTGAAACGCGATCGTGTGCAACTGCAGGAGCTGATCGCCGGCTTCAATGAAAGTACGCGGCAAGCCGAGCGCGGCATCGACAGGTTGCGTGCGGCAACCGACGGAGCGGGAATCCAGATCGCCCGCCAGACGGATGCTGCCCTGTCCTTAAAGGACGACCTTGTGCTGCTGATCGAGCGTGGCAACCGGCTCGCCGATCGGCTGGAGCAGGTGGTTCGCATCGGGCGGCCGCTCGCCGCCGACACGCCGCGGCTGACCGTCGTGTCGGATAACGATAGGGCTGAACATCACGTACGAAGTCAGGCCGAGCGCGACCTGATGAAGGCGCTCAGGATGGCCAAATAGCCATGAAGCTCGGCACGATCCGTTTGCTGCCCGTCACCATCTTCACGCTCAGCAGCTTGCTCGCAGTGAAATCCGCCGAACTGGTGAGGGCCGCCGTGCCGACCTTGGACGCAGCCCCTTCGGCTGCGGCGGGTGCACACGCGACCACTGCATCGTCATCCGAAACGCCGCCCGAACCTTCGGCACAACCGTCGCAGGATGCTGGGCCGCCGCCGGTCACTGATGCTGAACGGGTGGTACTGCTCGAGCTCCGTCAGCGGCGGCAGGAGCTGGATGCTCGCGACGCCGCGCTTACCGTACGCGAGTCGATGCTGATCGCGGCTGAGCACAAACTGACCGCTCGCGTCGCAGAGCTGCAGGCATTGCAAAAGAAGCTCGAGGCGCTCGAGACCGTGCGCAAAGAGCGCGAAGATGCCAGTTGGCAGGGTCTGGTCAGGCTCTACGAGGCAATGAAGCCGCGTGATGCGGCTGCCATCTTCAACGACCTCGACATGCCGGTGCTGCTGCAGGTGGTGGACCGCATGAAAGAGGCGAAGGCAGCGCCGGTGCTGGCTGCGATGCAGCCGGACAAAGCGCGCGACCTGACCGCCAAGCTCGCACAGATGCGGACACAACGGGACGGCCAGACGGGCAGTTGAGCAGGAACAGGGATCGAACCGCGATGCCGATCGACAAATCCATCAATGTGCTGATCGTCGATGACTACAAGACGATGCTGCGCATCATCCGCAACCTGCTGAAACAGATCGAGTTCAACAACGTCGAGGAAGCCACCGACGGCGCCGAGGCGCTGGCCAAGCTCCGGTCCGGCAACTTCGGTCTTGTGATCAGCGATTGGAACATGGCGCCAATGACAGGCCTGCAGTTGCTGCAGGAAGTTCGTGCCGATGCCAAGCTGAAGGCGGTGCCGTTCATCATGGTGACGGCAGAGAGCAAGGTGGAGAACGTCGTTGCCGCCAAGCAGGCCGGCGTGTCGAACTACATCGTCAAGCCGTTCAATGCCGAAACCCTGCGCGATAAGATTGAGAAGGTGCTCGGCCATGGCTGATGCAGACCAGCTGGCGGACCGTCTTGCCGCAATAAGGCTTCGATATCCTGCGACAGAGCCGGATCTGGTGGCCGACGTCGTGCGCGCCATATTGTCGACGCTGAGCGGGGACCTCTCGGCGCAGGAGACATCGGTGCTGGCCGAGGTCGAGGCGCTGGGTCGGACGATCGCGTCCGCCAAGGCCGAAATCGCCGCGTTGCGCGTCGACGACATCACTGACAATCACATCCCGTTTGCCACTGACGAGTTGGACGCCATCGTCGAGCACACCGCGACTGCGACCAATGCCATCCTGAGCAGCTGTGAGACACTGGACGAAGTGGCGACCGATCTCACCGGTGAGGCAGCAACGAAACTGCAGGATGCAACCACCCGGATCTACGAGGCGTGCAGTTTCCAGGACATCACCGGCCAGCGCATCACCAAGGTCGTCACAACGCTGAAGACGATCGAGGCGAAAGTCGCGCAGATCGTCGCCACCTTCGGCGCCAGCGAACACCAGGGACCGATCGCTGGCACCGTCGAACCGGCAGAGCCTGCGCTGCTGAACGGACCGCAGCATCCCACCGTTGCCATGGATCAGTCGGACATCGACAAGCTGCTGGCCAGCTTCGAATGAAGCCTTGCCCTTTTTGGGTTTTCGTATCGGCGCTGCTGCTGCCCGCGGGCGCCCTCGCTGACGGCTCCAGCGTCGTTGTGCGCGTCGGCAGCCACGACGGCTACGGCCGTGTCACCTTCGCCCTGCCGCCGCGGACCGAGTATCACCTGACCCAGCAGGATCAGCACGTGGTCATCCAGTTCGGCAGCGACCTGAAGATTGGCCCCGCCAATGCGATCCCGCATAACGTTATCGGCATCAACGGCGGTACAGGACGGGCCACGCTCGATGTGGCACCGGGCACGGTGTTGCACGACTGGCGGTACGGCGACCTCCTCGTCATCGACGTGCGGGATCCCGCGACACCACCGGCAGCGTCTGCAACACCAGCCGCGGTCTCCCGCAAGCCAGACGCTGCGAAACCGGCCCAAGCCAATGCGCAGCCGATCAAGCCGGAGACGGCGAAATCGCAGCCTGCGCAGCCGGAGGCTGGAAAACCGCCTCCGCCAACGCCAGGCGCGGCGACGCCGGACACGACCAGGCGGACCAGCTCAGCCAACACCGCGGACGGGGCTCCCGCCTCAGCTCCACCTGCAAATGTCATTGCGCCCGAACAGGAGCAGCTTGCGAGTGCACCAAAGCCGGCGGCTGCGGGTACGCCACAGATTGGCGCACAGCCCGTGCCGCAACAGCCAGATGCGGCGCCTGCCTCGCCGCCTCAAAGTGCTGTCTCCACCGAGAAGCCTCAGCCCGAGGACGTGTCAGACAATGCCGCCGACGGCGCGCTGGACATAAAGGCTGATCCGCAGCTCGGGCTGGCCGTGTTCCGGATGAGTAACGCCGCTCTTATCGTGTTGGACAAGTCACGGACCATCGATCTGGCCCCGCTGCGCGACGACCCTGTATTCGGCTCGGCGATCGTGCAGACGCTGCCGACCGCAACGGTGATCCGCTTGCCGCTCGATCCCGGCATAACGTTGGCATCCTCGCGCGTGGGGGATACGTGGCGCATTGCCGCCGGTCCCCAGGAACTGCCGCTGCGGCCGATCCAGGCGACGGTGGCGGACGACCGTCTGTCGCTATCGGCCGCGACCCCGGGTGCGGTCGTCAGCATCGTCGATCCGGACAGCGGCACCACTCTGCTCGTCGGCACTCAACGAAGTAGCGGACAAGGCGTCCCCGTGCGGCGCCGCACAGCGGAATTCATCTTGCTGTCGAGCTGGCAGGGCGTCGCGGTGGAACCGAAAGCCGACACCATCGGGCTGCGACCGACCGCTCCAGGATTCGTTGTGACCGGCGCCAACGCGCTATCGCCAGCGTCCGACGTCGGCGACCAGCTCGCACATTCGGTCGGCCTGACGAGACTAGTGGATTTCCCGAGCCAGCCTGATGAAGCCCTGCTTGATCGGCTGAGCAAGGAAATGCAGGCGACTGTAGCGACGCCCGTGTTGACGCGCGGTCCGGGCCGTGAGCTGGTGGCTCGCACAATGATGGCGCTCGGACTTGGCGCGGAGGCCGGGGCCGTCCTGCGCCTTGCCGCGACCGACGATCCTCATCTGGCTGCTTCGCAGAAGACCGCAGCATTGGCATCGATCGCTGCATTGCTGGCGCACCGGCCTGAAGAGGCACGCGCGCTCACTGACCCGGCGCTTCCGGCCGCCGATGACGTCGTGTTCTGGCGTGCAGTGCGGCTTGCCGAGCTGCAGCCCGGTTCCGCGGAGGCAGCTGCCACCTTTGGCGCTACCGCGCCCCTGGCACTGTCCATGCCCGCGGAAATGCGGAACCGCCTGCTTCCTTTGGTCGCCGAAACGCTGGTTATCGGCGGCGAGACGGCCACGGCGGCAGTATTGCTTGCCGCGCGACCCAACGACGCATCACTCGACCTGGCGCGTGCGATGCTTGCCGAAGCACGGCACGATAACGAAGCAGCGCTGGCCGCATACGACCGGCTGGACCAATCGCGGGACCAGTCGGTGCACGCCCGTGCAGCTATGCGCGCCGTCGAGGTGCGCCTGGCGACGGGCGCCATCAGCGCCCCCCAGGCGGCCGATCAACTGGAGCGGCTGCTCTATACGTGGCGCGGTGACGAGCAGGAGCGCGCGCTGCGCGAGCGTCTGGCCGAACTGCAGGCCCGCAGCGGGAATTGGCGGCCTGCCCTCAACCTGCTGCGGGACACCGAGGCGCTGTTCCCCGAGCAAAAGGCGACCATCCGTGGCGAGTTGCACGACATGTTTACGGCACTGCTGCGTGGCGACGCATTGGGCACACTGCCGCCAATGGATCTGGTGGCGCTGGTCGAGGAAAATGCCGACCTGCTTCCCACCGGCCAGGACGGGGAAGCTCTCCAGGCGAGATTGGCGGATCGTCTGCTGGCGCTCGACCTGCCCAGGCGCGCCGGCCCGGTGCTCGAGAAACTGATGCGGACAAGCAACGCTCCCGCGGCGCGGGCCGGATTCGGTGCCCGGCTGGCCGCCATGCGGCTGCGAGAGAACGACCCGGCGGAAGCGCTTGCGGCACTCGATGCCTCCGCCGCTCCGGACCTGCCCGACGAACTCGCCCGACATCGCACCCTGCTGGCAGCCGAGGCCAACGCGCGCCGCGGCGACACGGAGCGGGCGCTCGCCGCTCTGAACGGGCAAGACAACGCGGCGGCAGATGAGGCTCGGGCAACCATCCTGGAGCACGCAAACGACTGGCCCGCGGCACAAAAGGCGCTCGCCGCCTACGTCGCGCGGATCGTGCCCCCCACGGGGAAGCTGAACGACGTCCAACGCCGGGCATTGCTGCGCCTTGCGACCGCTGCCGCTCGGGCGGGTGATGACGCGGCGCTTGCGGTGCTCCGTGAGCACGAGGGGCCTCGGATGGATACAGGTCCATTGGCCGACATGTTCCGGCTGCTCACCGCAGACCCTGTGCGCAGCACTGCCGACCTCAAACGCTCCGGCCAGGAAGCGACTCTGGCGGGCCGTCTGCCGGGGCAGCTGAAGGCGTTGCAGCCGCCCCCGGAGTGACGCCGTAGGGTCCGATCGGGCCTCGACAAATCTGGCCTCTTGCATGCCGGCTCCCCTTTCCCCATCTTCCGCCACCTTGGCCCGAGGGAATGGACGCGGGATGCGTCCGTTCAACAGGCCGTCTGCTGGTAGGAACAGGGTACGCAATGGACGCACTCAGCCCACTGGGGATGGTCTCCGACGCTCCGCGCGAAGTCGAGCAGAAGGACTATTTCGTCGAAAAGGACGGCGTGAAGTTCGCCGGCACACATCTGCTTCTGGATCTGTGGGAAGCGAGCAATCTCACCGATCCCGAGTTGATCGATCGTGCACTGCGCGACGCCGCGGAAGCGGCCAACGCGACGATCCTGCACAGCCACTTCCACCATTTCGGACCCGACGGCGGCGTGAGCGGCGTCCTGGTGCTGGCCGAAAGCCACATATCGATCCATACGTGGCCGGAGCGCAACTTCGCCGCGGTCGACATCTTCATGTGCGGCAGCTGCAATCCCTACCATTCGTTGCCGGTGCTGAAGGAGGTCTTCGCACCCCGGTCGATCCTGCTGTCGGAACAGCGACGCGGCCTGATCGCCTGACGTGGCGACCGATAGCTGGATCAACGAAACGCTGTACGCCGATTGGGGCCAGCGTTTCCTGGTGAAGCGCGAGCTGGCGCGCGTGCGGAGCGCGTTCCAGGATATCGTGCTGTTCGAGAGCTTCTCGCACGGCCGCGTCATGGTGCTGGACGGGGTGATACAGATCACCGAGCGCGACGAGTTCGTCTACCAGGAAATGCTGACCCACGTGCCGCTGGTGGCCCATGGCGCGGCGGCGAACGTGCTGATCATCGGCGCCGGTGATGGCGGGGTGTTGCGCCGCGTTTTGCAGCATCGCGGCGTGAAGCGTGCGGTGATGGTCGAGATTGACGGCGAGGTGATCCGCCTGGCGAAGCAGTTCCTGCCAAAGATCGGCGGCGATGCGTGGAACGATCCGCGTGCCGAGGTGATCGTGGGTGACGGCATCGACTACGTGAAGCGCGCGCCGGACGCGGCATTCGACGTGATCATCGTCGATTCCACCGACCCGATCGGTGTCGGCGAAGTGCTGTTCACCGACGAGTTCTATGCCAACTCCGCGCGAATTCTCACCGCGCGCGGCCTGGTGGTGAACCAATGCGGCGTGCCATTCATGCAGGCCGGCGAACTGCGCGAAACCAGCGCGCGGCGGGCAAAGTTCTTCCCGCACGTGACCGCCTACGTCGCCGCGGTGCCGACCTATGTCGGCGGCTTCATGACGCTCGGTTGGGCCGCGAAGGACGCCTCGCTCACGCAGGCAAGTGTCGATACGATACACGCACGTGCCGACGCATCCGGCATCCTCGGCACGACGCGCTACTGGACGCCGGACATCCATGTCGGTGCCTTCAATCTGCCGCCCTATATCGCCGGGCACCTCCCGATGTCAGCCGCCGGCGACCACGCGTGACGGACACCGTCGTCATTGCGCGCACCGACGCGGTGCTGGAAATCCGCCTGAACAGGCCAGAAAAGAAGAATGCCCTCACGCGGGCCATGTACGACGCGGTGGCCGACGCTTTCATCCGGGTCGATGCCGATCCGACGCTGCACGTGGCTCTGCTGACCGGCACCGGCGATACCTTCACGTCGGGCAACGACATCGCCGACTTCCAGGCACGCGCCACCGGCAACACAGAGAGTTC
The DNA here is from genome assembly GCA_024280945.1 of Acetobacteraceae bacterium. Lineage (GTDB taxonomy): Bacteria > Pseudomonadota > Alphaproteobacteria > Acetobacterales > Acetobacteraceae > JAMXLO01. Next base: position 11,473 of record JAMXLO010000130.1, on the reverse strand, counting down.
CTCCTCGCGGTTTCTCCCCACGCTCTCGGCAATGCAGAAGCCGCTGATCGCTGCGGTGAACGGCGCCGCCATCGGCGTCGGCACCACAATGCTGATGCATTGCGACCTCATCGTCGCCGCTCGTTCAGCACGGTTCGTGATGCCGTTCACCAGCCTTGGCCTGGTGCCGGAGGCGGGCAGTTCGCTGCTGTTCCCACGTCTCCTCGGCCATCAGCGCGCCAGCGCGTTGCTGCTACTCGGCGAGCCCATGGATGCCGCGACAGCACTGGAATGGGGCTTCGTCAACCGGGTGGTTGACGATACGGAACTGATGGAGACAGCACGCGGCGTCGCGCGCCAACTCGCGGCGCTGCCGCCCCAGGCACTGCGCCTGACCAAGCGGCTCATGCGACATGGCACAACCGATGTCACCGCGCGCATCGAAGAGGAACTGGCGCTGTTCCGTGAACGCCTCGTGTCGCCGGAGGCTGCCGAAGCGTTCCAGGCATTCATCGAGAAGCGCAAGCCGGACTTTTCCCGGTTTTCGTAACCCAGCATCGCAGACTGGCCGGTGCTACGTCGCTTCCTCCAGCACCACCTCCACCGACAGCGTCTGCTCGCCGCCACCCAAAATCACCCCACGCAACGGGGTGACGTCACCGAAGTCACGCCCCCAGCCAAGCACCACGTGTTCATCTCGCACAACGATCCCGTTGGTAGGATCAACGTCCAACCAGCCATGCGCAGGACCGAGCCAGCAGCTGACCCAGGCATGCGACTGGTCGGCACCAAGTCGTGCGCGCGTCGGGCGCGTGCGGACGTAACCAGAGACGTATCGCGCCGGCAGCCCGAAACTGCGCAGCGCGCTGATCATGAGATGGGTGAAGTCCTGGCACACGCCTTCGCGCCGCCGCAGCACCTCGCTGATCCGCGTGCTGGTTGAAGTGACGCCGGCGCGAAATGTGAAGTCCCGGTGAATTCTCGCACTGAGATCAAGCAGGGCGTCGAGCACCGGGCGCCTCGCCGGAAAGCAATCAAACGCGTAGGCACGTGCTGCATGATCAGCGGGCGCATGCGGGCTGTCGAACAGGAACTCCGCGACCTGCCAATCGGTCCAGGCCTGTCGCGCTACCTCTTCCCAGTGCGCCGTTGCACCGGCCTCCGGCGCCTCGGGGCACGCCACATCGACAGTGGCATCAGCCGTCACCTGGAAGGCCGCATGCACCACATCGAGGAACAGCCAGGTGACCTCGTTGCCGAAATGGTCCGTGCCTTCGCGCCGCCATGACACGGCCGGGGCAGCATGCACGCCAGCCCGCAACACCTTCTGGTGCGGCAACGCGCGCGGTCGCAGATGCGCAAGATGTGCGCCAAGATCGACAGGCGTCTGGTAGTCGTACCGGGTCACATGCCGCACGCGGTATATCAAGCGGCCCCGCGCAGTGACCGCGACGGCACTTCGATCCCGACGGCACGCGCGGTCGGCAGCAGCGCGAAGTAGCGGCGCGACACACGCTCGCATAATTCCGCTACGGCATCGCGCAGCGAGCGCAGGCGCGCCGGCAGAAACAATGCCGCAACGGACTGATCGGCGGCCTCACTCAGGGTTCGCACCATTGACGCCGGTTCGTCGAGCAAAGTGGTGGCGATTGCCGCCAGCGACGTATCGGCTCCGCTGCCGATTTCGCTCAATAGACTGCGTATCGCCGCAAGCTGAAACGCCAATCCGCGCGGATTGCCTTCGTCCGCAAGCAGCAGATCGAGCGCGGGAGCCGGCTGCAGAACCGACAGGTACCGGCTGCGGTAAGTGATCGAGGAATCGCACAACTCCAGCGCCAGCCGCAGCCCGTGCTCCACTCGTGCGGGCTGCCGTGCCGCGCCTGGGAACTCCAGCGCGCAGGCGATCTGGTCAGCAATCGCCTGGGCCCGCTCTACCCGACGACCCAGGTCCAGAAACAGCCGCCCGCCGCCCCGCACCATGTTCTCTGCCGTCAACCCGGACAGCGCCGCCGCAAATCCCAGCACCCGCGACATAGCGCGAGATGCGGCATCCAGCGCCTGGCCGTCGGCCGGTCCAGGAATACGTTTCAGAGCCTCCTCGACCTCGCGCATACCGCGGGCCGTGACCGCGTGCATCTCCGACGTCAGCTGGTCGCGCAACAGCCCGGTGAGCCGTGACACCTGCCCAAGCAGCGCGTGTACCGCTCCCCAGGAGCCTGCCGCACGCAGCAAGGCATGGCTGAGAGCCGTGGTGCCCAGGCCGGCAACCGCATCGGCGTTCACGAGCCCGGCTTGGGCAAGGCATGCGATCAGCACGTCGAGTTCTGCCACCTCGTGCGGCGTGGGGGCAGGGCCGCTCAGCCGACCGATGGTCAGGCATAGCAGTCGCGCTGCACCTTCCAGCCGCTCAAGATAGCGACCGCGCCAGAAGAAATTGTCTGCCACCCTACTCGGCATGTCGCCGGCCGTGCGCCGGATCGCCAGTGGCGCCGCCCGGAAGGGCGGTGGTCCCTCGATGGCGGCCGGATTTTCGGCCAACACCCAGACATCTTTCGCGAGCAACGATCCCTGATCAGGCCAAGTCTGAAGCGCATCGAACAGAACGCAGCCGAGGCCGCCCGGCAAGGCGTGCCAGACACCACGATCGCGCATCAGGAACATGCGGACCAGTATTGGGCGCGGCACAAGACCATCGCCTGACAGACAAGGCGCAACTGACGGCTCGACCACAGTGCGGGCGACATAGCGCCAAGGTGCGGCCGCAACCTCCTCCGGTGAAGCCGGTCGCCATGACGGCGCGAATGCCGGGATCGCCTGCCAGCCGAACGGTCTGTCCGTGGTGCCAAGCCAGACGGTCGGTACGCTGGGCAATTGGAGCGTTTCGCCAAGCAGCCGACGCGCGAGATCAGGCAGGAAAGCGCTGAACCCTGGCGCCTCTACCAACTCGCTGCCCGGACTGTTGAGAATGCGCACCGCATGACGAGCAACCGCAAGCAGCCCGGGCACACCGAGACCATCAGGCTCAAGTTCCAGCGGATCGATCGAGCGCCCAGGAATTCCGCGCAGCAACGCGCCGATCGGCTGCAGACCACGCAATGTCTTCAGGAACAGGCCACCGTCCCGCACGGTCAGGTCGCCGCCTTCAACCAGCACGCAGGACAGCTCGCGTGCCAGCAGAACATGGCTGTACCACGCGGGATCGTCGTGCCCCGGGGTCAGCAGCGCGGCTCTCGCACTACCGGCTGCTCGCCGCAGCGCGTCCATGCAGAGTTCCACGAACGGGTCGAGATTGCAGAGCAACTGCGATGCGAACAGTTCAGGTATGACCCGCCCCAGCTGTCGCCTGTTCTGCAGCACGTGTGCCAGGCCATCGGCCAGCCCGGTGCGATCAGCCAGCACGTTCCACGCACCATCTTCGGTCCGCAGCAGATCCGCCGCATAGCAGTGCAGCGACCCAAGGCCAGCGTGACGACACGGGCGCAGAAAGTCAGGATTGGCGTACACCAGCGCCGGCGGCAGCGCGCCCTGCGACAGCATTTTCTGATCGCCGTAGAGATCCGTGAGCATCGCATCGAGCAATCGTGCCCGCTGCACGAGTCCGGCTTGGAGCGTCAGGAATTCGGTCTGGCTCAGCGGCAGCGGGATCGGATCGAACCGCCACGGATCAGGCGGCGAGCCCGGCAACAGGCTCGCGACGCCGTCGTCTTGCATCACCCGTTCCAGTCGCCTGGCACGATCGGCGAGTTCGGCGTGGCCAAGGCCGGCGAGTACGCCAAGAAGGCTGCGCCATTGCGGGCGCAGGCCGCCTTTGCCATCCACCATCTCGTCGCGCGCCATGACGAAAGGTTGTCAGGCGAAACGACGCAAGTCCAGCGTACGCGGATGCGCGCGGTGGGTAAGGGTGACGGAGGGCGCAGCAAGGACCGCAGATCGACCCCGCCAGCCGATGCCTATTGCGCCTGATAGCGATCGATTCCGTCGGCGCCAGTCTGTAGCACCAGTTGGTTCTGAACCAGCATGTGGTTTACGTGCGCCAGGACTTCACCGAACGCGAATCCTGTCTGATGTTCGTCCAGCACGCGATGAAACACATGGGGCACCAATTCGGCCACCGACAACGGTTGTTGCCGGCACGCCTGCGTGATCGCGCCGCAGCGCTGGGTGTGATGCTCCAGCAACTCGGCGATCCGGGTATGCAAACCATAGAATGGCAACCCGTGTCCCGGCAGCACCAGCACGTCGTCGCTTACCGTATCGCGCAGCCCCGATAGCGAGCGCAGGTAGATGCCCAGCGCGTCGAGATCCGGCTCCATCGCATGCACGCTGACATTGGGCGAGATGCGCGCGATCACCTGGTCTGCCGCAAAGAACAGTTTGTCTTCGGCGCGATGCAGCATCGCCTGTTCCAGCGCATGTCCACCGCCGGTGATCACCCGAAACGCCCTGGCGCCCACGCGCAGCGTGTCGCCATGCTGGATGCGATGATACGTCGTGGGCACACCGGTCGTTTGCCGCAAATACTCATGGCCGCGGCCGAGCACGGCTTCGGTCACCTCAGGCGAAAGCCCGTGACGCCGATAGAAAGGTCGGTGCATGTCTGCGCCAAGATCGCCCGGCGCATATTGCAGTGCCAGGCTGTACAAATATTCGGGTCGCGGCATCGACAGCGGCAGATCGAATCGCGCGGCCAGCCATCCTGCGAGGCCGACATGGTCTGGATGGAAGTGGGTCACCACCATGGATGTCAGGTGCTGTCCGGCCAGCGATCCGGAAAGGATCGATTCCCATGTGGTGCGACAGGCGTCAGTGCCGAGACCCGTGTCGAGCACCGTCCATCCATCGTCATCCCGAATGAGGTAGATGTTGACGTGGTCGAGCCGATAGGGCAGCGGCAACCGGAACCAGCAGACGCCATCGGCGATCGCAACCAGCTCACCGGGAGCCGGAGGATGCGCGTGGGGAAACCTCAAGGAAGGAACGCCGTCGGCTTGCTGCATCGATGCAGCTTAGCCGGCGCTGTCTCGAGTGGCGAGGCAGGGTGAGACGCTGCTATGCGCGGGGAGCCGGCAACGATTCAGCGTGTGATCAGCGCAGCGTATAGTCGATTGTCATACTCGCCTTGGTATGGGTGGCTGCTGCAGCACGATCCGGGCGCTGAGCCGCGTGCCGCAGCGGCAGCATGGTGCCCCGTGGCCATCGAGCCTGGGTCGTCGGTCCGCGTTTCGCTTGCAGAGTCACGGTCCGATCAGTCGGAACCCGCCACTGAACCCACCGGCCGCATTGGCAAGACGCATCACGTCGGTGCGTTCCAGCAGAAGGTCGGCAGCTGAACCGCAATCCGCAGCGCCGTTATCGGTACGACCGCCGGCCCAATGCACCTGGAACGCCGGCGGGCGGCTCATTCGCCGTGCCTCGATGACCAGGCTGCCTCCGGCTCTTGCCATGACCCCCGGGCTGAGCACGCAATGCCGGACATTATTATTCTGCGACCACCCGGCGAGGCTGCGCTCGAGACGGACGGCATTCACCACCCAACGCTCCGAGGCGATCGGGTCGGGCTTGAACACGATGATGCCGCCGACCGAAGGTCCGAACGTTTCAAGTTGCCGCATGCACCACAGCCCGGTGGTGACGGTCAGCAGCGCACCCACGGCCAACCCAAGGATCACGGTTGTCAGTGAGGCTTCGCCGGATGGACGGTGGGAGCGCCCGGCAATTTCTTTCCAGCGGCGACGCCACTCGGTGTTCATGTCGCCGCGTAGATGCCGGCGTGCTGGCCGGTCGGATACCAGCCGGCAACGGGGTTGAATTCCTGCCGGCATGCGAAAAGCGCAACGACGCTGTCGGACCATTCCTTGAACACCAGGCAGTGGCCCGGCTTCGACGGACTGTCGCCGGTCACCTTCAGGAACTGGCCGGCCGCCAAGCGATCGGCCCCGCCGGTGCGGGCCACCACTACGGCCTGGCGGACCAGCCGAAGCCGGCGCACCAGTTTGCCGTTCAGGTCGAGAGAGACCGTCTCGTCCATCACCGAAGCCGCAGCAAGTGACATGCCAGCGCAGATGGCGCTGAATCCAGCATTCGCTGGCACGGATGCGTGCAAGCATGTCAGATGATGAATGATCTATAGGCTATTGCCTAAGATCTGATCCATCCAGGATTCATGCAGCACTTTCGGCAGGGTCCTGCCGGCGTATTCGGTCCGCATGAGCCCCCGACGCCGCAGGGCCGGGACCAGGCCTTCTGTCACCGCCACAGCGTGTGTGGTAATTATATACCACAAGGCAGAAACCTTGACCCTGCCTGCGTTTCCCGCCATATGCCGCCGCCAATCCACAAGGTCACCAGTATGAAGAGCACGCTCTCGCTGAAGCCGGCAGAGGTGAAGAAGGACTGGGTGCTGATCGACGCGGAGGGCGTCGTACTCGGCCGCCTGGCGTCCATCATTGCCAACCGGCTGCGCGGCAAGCACAAGCCGCAATTCACCCCGCATGTCGATTGTGGCGATAACGTCGTGGTGGTGAACGCCGGCAAGCTGCGCGTGACCGGCAAGAAGCCCGAGCAGTCGGTATTCTACTATCACACCGGCTATCCGGGTGGAATCAAGGGACGTACCATCCGTCAACGGCTCGAAGGCAAGCGTCCGGAGAGCGTGCTGGAGAAGGCGGTGGAGCGTATGATCACGCGCGGCCCGCTGCAGCGACGGCAGATGAAGCATCTCTATGTCTATGCCGGCCCCGAGCACAAGCACGCGGCGCAGCAGCCGGTGGCGCTCGACATCGCTGCGATGAACCCGAAGAACAAGCGAGGCTGATCGTATGTCCGGTACCACCCGCACACTCGCCGACCTCAAAGACATGCTGGCGGTGCAGCAGGCAACGACACAGGGTGCCGCGCCAGAGGCAGGAGATCAGCCGCGGCGCGAGCCGAAGCGTGATGGTCTGGGCCGCTCTTATGCGACCGGCCGACGCAAGAACGCCGTCGCACGGGTCTGGATCAAGCCCGGCAGGGGCGACATTTTGGTGAACAACAAGAAGGTGGTGCAGTATTTCGCGCGCCCCGTGCTGCGCATGCTGCTCACCCAGCCGTTCCTGGTGGCTGACCGCTATAACCAGTTCGACGTGTTCTGCACGGTCACCGGCGGCGGCCTGTCCGGCCAGGCCGGCGCAGTGCGGCATGGCATCTCCCGCGCGCTGACCAACTATGAACCGGAGCTGCGCGGCATCCTGAAGGTCGCCGGCTTCCTGACCCGCGACCCCCGCGTGGTCGAGCGCAAGAAGTACGGCAAGATGAAGGCCCGCCGCAGCTTCCAGTTCAGCAAGCGGTAACGCCGGCCCTCCCCTGACCCCCGGATCACCTCCGGGGCAGGCACCTCCCGCGAGGGGAGGGGGAGCTTTTGGAGATCGACATGCCAAGCGTGTTCATCGATGGGGAAGCGGGTACGACAGGGCTAGGCATCCGCGACCGCCTGCGCGCACTGCCTGATGTCGATCTGAAGAGCCTGCCGACCGACCGCCGCCGCGACCCAAATGCTCGGCGCGAGATGATGGCGGAGGTGGAGCTGGTCATCCTCTGCCTGCCTGATGACGCGGCGCGCGAGTCGGCGGCGATGGCCGACAGTCTGGGCAACGCGGCCCCGAAGCTCTTGGACGCCAGCACGGCGCATCGCGTACATCCTGATTGGACGTATGGCTTTCCGGAGATGGTCGAGGGGCAGGCCGACCGCATCGCCGCGGCGCGAAGAGTGGCCAATCCCGGCTGCTATCCTACCGGCGCAATCGGTCTGGTGCGGCCGCTGGTCGACGCCGGCATCATCCCGCCTGACTACCCGATCACCATCAATGCGGTCAGCGGCTACTCCGGCGGCGGGCGGTCTATGATCGAGGCACACGAGCAGGATGGCGGCCCGGCGTTCGAACTCTACGGTCTGAAACTCGAGCACAAGCACCTGCCGGAGACGCAGCAATTCTGTGGTTTGTCGCGCCGGCCGATCTTCGTTCCTTCGGTCGGTCATTATCGGCAGGGTATGCTGGTGTCGGTGCCGCTGCATCTCGACACGCTGCCGGGCAGGCCAACCGGAGCCGACCTGCAGACCGTACTCGAGGCGCGCTATGCCGGCTGCCAGTTCGTCCATGTCACCGCCCCCCAGAGCGACGGCAAGGTGGAACCAGAGGCATTGAACGATAGCAACCTGCTGGAACTCACGGTCCATACCAACGAAAGGCGCCGCCAGGCGGTGCTGGTGGCGCGGCTGGACAACCTGGGAAAGGGTGCATCAGGGGCCGCGGTGCAGAATCTGCGGCTGATGCTGGGCTTGCCTGCGCGTGCCTGAACTCGTTGGCCTCGGGCCGATCTTCTCGCTGGACGGGGTCACGCCCAAGGTGGCCCCTGACGCGTTCATCGCACCCGGTGCAGCAGTGATCGGCGATGTCGAGATCGGCTCGGAGACCGGCATCTGGTTTCACTGCCTGGTGCGCGGCGACCTCAACATCATCCGCATCGGCGCGCGCACCAACATCCAGGACGGCACGATCGTCCATGTCGATACCGGCGCGGGTGCCACGCATATCGGCGACGATGTGACGGTCGGGCACAACGCGGTCATCCACGCCTGCACGCTGAAGAACCGGGCGTTTGTCGGCATCGCCGCCACGGTGCTGGATGGTGCGGTGATCGAGGAAGGCGGGATGCTGGGCGCCGGCGGTCTGCTGACGCCGGGCAAGGTGATCGGCCGCAACGAGCTCTGGGTCGGCGCGCCGGCCAAGCTGGTGCGCGTGATGACGGACGAGGAGCGCAGGCGGTTCGATCGAAACGCTGAGGTGTACAGGCAACTGGCGGCGCGGTTCCGCACCGGGCTTCGCAGCGCCGTGTAGCGCGGGCGGGCGTTGGTAGCGACACTAACCAACTGGTATCGACTCGTGCGGTAAACACCGCCGCATGCAACTAGATGTACCCCGCAGTAATGCCTGCACCGCGGACATAACACCGGGTCCGGGCAGCGGGAGGGATCACCCTGTCTTGGTAGTTTGACTAACGATCTGGGGCAGGTTCTGGTGGTTGGCGGACGGTCAGACCTGCCGGGTCTGACTGCTGGTGGGGCACAACGAAGCACATGCCTTGCAGCGATGTGTGCTCGGATTGGCCGAACAGTCGGTTATGCGGCAGCGCTCTGTGGTGCAGATCGTCGTTGTCGACGCCGACTTGCCGGATTGCGAAATTCGGAGTGCGACGGTGAACGCGGTTATCGCCTGGCACAAACCCGGCAGAGCGTGGCCATCGACACCAGGCGCAAATACGAATCGCTGCTTACCACAGGCTTCCTGCCGCTCGACAAGCGTTCGGTTGCAGTCGAGAACGAATTCCATGGCAAGCAAGACCTGGCGCGGCTGACCGCCGAACAGAGCGCCCTGACAGTGCAGATAGCCGACCTCACCCAGGCTATGGTGCAGGCCAACGATGCTGTCGGGTGGTTGCACTCGTCATTCGACGGCGGCCTGGTGCGAGCGTCCGCATGGCGGACAACGGCGCCGTCCTGCAGCCGGGCCAGCCGCTTCTCGTACTTTATCAGGATGTCCGCTTCGTAGCCGCATATATGCCGACGGGCGGGTTGTTTTCGCCAGCGCCTCGCGATCGCGTGGTGGCGAGCACAGGGCTGCAGAGCTTCACGGTACGATAACCCGAAGCGAACCGGTCGCCGCGGTGCCTCCGGGAGAATTCGGCGGAGCCTTTGCGCCGACCGATCGGCGGCAGTTGTTCCGCATCGCTTTTGATCGCGGACAGTCGCCTCAGCCATTGTTCACCAAGGTATCGGTGCGGTCGGCGTCATGGCACAGGGTTGAGCGCGTCGAACAGCTTTTCGGCGGTTGAATACAAAGTGGAGATCGGTGCGGCCGCGACTAGCCAAACGCAGCATACGCACCACCTGCTAGACACAAACAACCAAGGTACGGAACTGACCATGCGGTCGTTGCCCGGTTGTCTCCTGTTTGCTTCGTGTGCGCTGGCAAGGCCCGCGCCGGATACTGCCCAGCTACCGTTTGCGGCGTTCGGGACGCTGGACAACGATGTCGCGGCAGCAAACCAGTCTGCCTGGGCGTTCGCCGCGCCTGAGCGCACGCGCAACGACCCGGTGGACGCGGCACGCGCCTGTGCCGCGGTCGACTACCTGGCCGGCGAGCTCAGCAGCAACCCGCGCTGGCTGCAGGTCTCGCCACTTACCAAGCAGCAGATGCTGCAGGCGCGGGTCGATATGCGTCGCGCCTTGGGGATCGACACCGGCATTCGCTCGCAGATCGTGGTCAACGCACTGATGGGATTTGCCGCTGCGTGGCAGGCGGGTGATCAGCAGGCAGCCCTACAGGCGCTCGCCGCGCCAGGGTTCACGTTGCCGCCGCCGCAGCTGGTGCAAGCGCTGTTCAATCTGCCTTACGTGCCTTCGGCCAACATCGCCAGCATGGAGGCAGCGCGGGAGATGATGCCAGGCGGAGACGTTGCCCGCCGCTGATATGCCTGTGAATTGTGCATATCTGGACCAACTGGCGCAGACTTGCATGATGCTTGGCCAATTGCGTAGCCAGAGCATGCAATTCATCCACGATTAGGCCTAGACAAGCGGCACCCGCCATGCTGCGCTGCAACAAGCGCATGTTCAGTGCAGGGGGCTTGGCATGAAAACGATCCTTTCCCGGTCGATCCTGGCGTGTCTGCTTGGCTGGCTGGCAACGCCGGTGCAGGCCGACTCGGTCCTCACGGTCGCAATGACTGCCGGCGACATCCCAGCGACGACCGGCAACCCGGATCAGGGGTTCGAAGGGTTCCGCTTCGTCGGGTACAACCTCTATGACGGGCTGGCCCTGTGGGATCTATCCCGCAGCGACAAGCCGTCGGACATCAAGCCTGGACTGGCGACCGAGTGGCAGGTCGATCCGAACGATCATCGCCGCTGGATCTACAAGCTGCGTCAGGGGGTGAAATGGCACGACGGTTGTCCGTTCACTGCCGACGATGTCGTCTGGAACTTCGGCCGCATCACCGATGACAAGGCACCGCAGTTCTACACACAGCAGATGGCGCTGTCGCGCGCCTACACGACCAACTTCGCCTCGGTCGAGAAGCTCGACGACCACACGGTCGCGATCACCACCAAGGTGGTGGAATCGCTGTTTCCCTACCAGACCAGCTACATTCTGATGGTGAGCCCATGCCGGGCCAAGCAGCTGAACTACGACTGGAACGCGTACGCCGAGCACCCGTCGGGCACCGGGCCGTTCCGCTTCGATCGCATGGTGGCGCATGAACGGCTCGAGATGCTGCCGAACAAGGAGTACTGGGACCCGAAACGGATCGCCAAGTATGACCGACTGGTGCTGTTGCCGATGCCGGAGGCCGCGACACGTACAGCTGCGCTGCTGACCGGGCAGGTCAACTTCGTCGAAGCGCCATCACCCGATGCCATTCCCAAGCTGAAGAGCGCGGGAATGCAGATCATCCTCAA
>JAMXLO010000129.1 GCA_024280945.1 Acetobacteraceae bacterium | reverse complement strand
GGCCGCAGCCGCGCACAAGTTTATCAGTGGACGCAAAACAACTGGGTCGATCGTCATGCTTCCATTCGAATAAGCGGCCCCAAAAGGGCGCGGCGAAATGACCGCGGCCGCTTTGCTGTGACGTCAATCAAAAGAAAGGGAATACTATGTCGATCATACGTCACGAAACTAGACAGATATCAGACGAAAATCGCGGTCAGCCAATCATCAGCCAGGCAGTCGTTCACGGCAACGTCGCCTATTTCGCCGGCGTCACCCCTGACCAGATTGTTGGCGATATCAAAAACCAGACTGCCCAAGTGCTGCGACGCGTCGATGAGCTTCTCAAGCTCGCAGGAACCGACAAATCGCATTTATTAAGTGCCCAGGTCTGGATCGCTGACATGCGCCTGTTCGAAGATCACAATTCTGTCTGGAACGAGTGGGTCGATCCAGCAGACCCTCCGGCGCGGGCCTGCCTCACGACCGACTTTTGGCGCCCTGGGATGCTCGTTGAAGTTATGGTGATTGCGGCCTTGCCATGAGCCAGACGAGTACGCAAGCTGTTGAGACCAGCTCTCGGATCGTGATTCACGCCACGAAAAGCGAGGCCTCAAATCAGCGCTACGAACTCACCGACCATGAATGGACAGCCATTAGGCCGATGCTGCCGAACAAGCCGCGCGGTGTGCCACGGGTGAGCGACAGACTAGCGTCGCTCACCGACAAATCCGCGCTGTAGCGCGGCCAGGCTGTCCAGCACCGCAGACGGCAGCGGTCCCTTGTTCACCGCAGCCAACGACTGGTCGAATTGCTCCGGAGTCGCCATGCCGACCAGGATCGTGCCCATCGCTTTATGGCTGATTGCGAAGCGTATCGCCGCTTCAGCCAGGCTGGCCGCATGTCCCTGCCGCACCAACGGAAGAAGCCGCTGCGCGCGCTGCAGGTCGGCGTCGTACGAATTGGCCGAGCCGATCGGATCCGGCGGCGGGCTGGCGATCGGATCACGTTCGGCCGTGCCGCTCAGCGCACCACCGGCCAGCACACGGATGCCCACAACGCCGACACCAGCCGCCTGCGTGCGGTCGAACATCCGGCCATAGTCCTGCGCCGGATAGTTGGCCGGCAGCGCCTCGCCCGCACTTGGGTTCAGCATGTTGTAGCTGACCTGCGCCGAAACGATCGTGCGCGAGTCGATCACCTGGTGCAGCGCCGCCGTGTCGCCCACCGCAGTGATACCAGGAAACCGCAGCTTGCCCTGTTCGCGCAGCTTTTCGAATGCTGGCACCACCTCGTCCAGCACGGTCCTGGCCGACACCGATTCGCCGCCGCCGTTCGCGGTGATCGCATTGTGCAGATGAAAGATGTCCACCTGTTCGCGCCCCATGCGCTTCAGGCTGGCATCGAGTGACTCGGTGACCGCCGCAGCGATGCGGCCAAAGTCCTTCGAGGAAATGCGCACCTTGGTGCCCACGATGACATTCGGCTTCAGCTTCGCCAGCACACGCCCGAGGTTCTTCTCGGACTCGCCATTGCCGTACATCGCAGCGGTGTCGAAGTAATTCACGCCGGCTTCGATCGCGCGCGCGATGGTGCGTTCCTGGTCCGCTGGCGCGCCGCGTACCATCAGCCCGCCCACCGCACCACAGCCGAAGCCGAGGATCGATATCTGCAGTCCGGTTCGTCCGAACGCCCGCATCTCCATGGTCGTGCCCTCCGTCAATAAAGTCCTGCCGCTCGTGCGCGCACCTTCGCCATCGCCACCAGCAGGTCCAGCGTCGGGGTCGGCACGTCCACCATGCGCGCGAGTTCCAGCGGCGCGTCGAAGATGCCGTCGATCTCCATCGGGCGGCCCAATTCCAGGTCCTGCAGAATACTCGGCTTGTGATCGATGCCGCGACTGTGCGCGATCCGCTTGTCGTGATTGCTGCTGGGGTGCGCGCCGAGTGCGTTCGCCACCGCCTGCGCCTCCTGCATCACCCGCAGCGCCGCCTCGACGCACAGCGGCTCTTCATACAGCTGCTGCATGCCGACCTGCGTCAGCACACAAAGCGGACCGTTGCCGAGATTGCCGAGCAGCTTGTTCCAGATCTCGTCGCGGATCGTTGCACTTACAATGGCCTGCATGCCACCGCCGTTGATATGCGCGGCGATCGCCTGCACGCGCTGCGACTTCCGGCCATCCGGTTCGCCCAGCACGACGCGCGGGCTGGCATTCTCCAGATCGATCACGCCGGGCTCGATCACCGTGCTCGCGGCGTACACAACGCCGGCGATGGCTCGCTCGGGCCCGACCGCGCGCCACACCGCGTCGCCCGGATCGATCTTCGGCAGGCGGCGGCCTTCCAGTTCGCCGCCGATGCCATGGAAGTAGAACCAGGGAATGCCGTTCATCACGAAGGCAACCGACGTGTCCGGCTTTAGCAGCGGTCCAATTCCCGCAGCGATCGCCGGCAGCGACGGCGCCTTCACCGTCACCAGCACGGCGTCCTGCGGACCCAGCGACTTCGGATCGTCGCTCGCCGGCACGCGCGCGTGCAACGGGCCTTCGGTCGTGTGCACAACCAGACCGTTCCGTTGAATAGCAGCGAGATGCGCGCCGCGTGCCAGCACCGAGACATCCGCCCCGCCGCGCGCAAGGCGCACCGCAAGATGGCCGCCGATCGCCCCGGCGCCGTAGACACAGACCCGCATGCCGCTCTCTCCTGATGTGCACCGAGTCTGGCGAGCAGCCGCGCCGGTCGTCAACCGATCGGCTCCATAGCGTCGCGACGTTGCAGGCACGATGCTGGTGCCATAGCGTCGCGGCTCCGCCAGCAGGATAGAGCTGCAATGCCCGATGATGCCGCCCTGCCGCGCCCACAGCAGACCGAGCCGGTCGGCTGGGAGCCGGAACTCGCCGAACTTCGCGCCCGCATCGCACTGGCGAGGCAACTGGGTGGCCCCGATCGCGTCGCGCGCCAGCATGCCGGCGGCCGGCTCACCGTGCGCGAGCGCATCGACCGGATGCTGGACCACGGCAGTTTCCACGAGATCGGCGCCACCGCGGGCAAGGCCACCTATGACGCCGACAGCCGCGATATCATTGCTTTCATGCCGGCGAACTGCGTGTTCGGTCGCGGCATGGTGGATGGCCGTCCTGTGGTCATCGCCGGCGACGACTTCACGCTGCGCGGCGGTTCCGCGGATGCCTCGATCAAGGGCAAGCCGAAGATGTCGGAAGAGATCGCGGCGCAATTCCGCGTGCCGATCATCCGGCTGATCGAAGGCTCCGGCGGTGGCGGCTCGGTCAAGACGATCGAGACGACCGGACGCGCCAACCTGCCGGGCGGGCTGTCGGAGACGACGTCGTTCGACCTGGTGGCAAACAACATGGGGCTGGTGCCGGTGGTGGCGCTGGGGCTTGGATCGGTCGCCGGTCTCGGCGCGGCCCGTCTGGCCGCCAGCCACTATTCGGTCATGGTGAAGGATATCTCCGCCGTGTTCGTCGCCGGCCCGCCGGTGGTGGAACGGCTGGGCGAACCGCGCAGCAAGCAGGAACTCGGTGGCTGGGAAGTGCAGCTTGCCTGCGGCGCGGTGGACCACGCGGTCGACACCGAGGATGAGGCGTTCGATGCAGCGCGCCGCTTTCTGTCCTATCTGCCGAGTTCGGTCTGGGATCTGCCGCCGCGGGTGCGCGGCTGGGACAGCCCGGAGCGGCGCGAGGAATTCCTGATCGCCGCCGTGCCGCGCGAGAAGAAGCAGGCCTACCACATGCGCCGGATCATCGAGGCGCTGGTGGACAAGGGCAGCTTCTTCGAAATGGGGCAGCTGTTCGGCCGGCCGATCATCACCGGCTTCTGTCGGCTCGACGGCTGGCCCGTCGCGCTGATGGCCGGTGACCCGCTGTTCCACGGGGCTGCCTGGACTGCAGATGCGTGCAACAAGATCATTCGCTTCGTCGATATGGCGCAGACCTTCCACCTGCCGATCGTGCACCTGGTGGATTGCCCGGGCTTTCAGGTGGGGTTGGCGGCAGAAAGCAGTGCGGTCATCCGCTGGGGCGTGCGCGCCTTGTCGGCGATCAATCAGAGCACCGTGCCCTGGTGCAGCATCGTGGTGCGCAACTGCTACGGCGTCGGCGGGCTGGGGCACCAGCCGGTCAGCCATCTCTGCATGCGCTATGCGTGGCCGTCGGCAAGCTGGGGATCGCTGCCGCTGGAAGGCGGTATCGAGGCGGCCTATCGCGCCGAGATCGACGCCGCGTCCGATCCGCAGGCCAGGATGGATGAGATCGAGGCGCGGCTAAACCGGTTGCGCTCGCCGTTCCGCACGGCCGAGCCGTTCTGGGTCGAAGACGTGATCGACCCGCGCGACACACGGCGGCTGCTCTGCGAGTTCGCCAACCTGGCGGCCCCTCTGCGGACGCCCGGAGAGTCGCGTTTCACCATGCGGCCCTGACGCGGTGAGCAGCGGGCTCGCTCGCAGGTCCGTGGCAAAAGGAGCGGAAGCGCTGGCATTGTTGACCGCCGCCAGCGCGGACGGCTTCACCGGCATCTGATCTTTTTCTGTAGCACAGGGCGTGCTACATCATCTTGGATGACCAAGACTGTGAGTTTGCGCGAGGCCAACCAGTCGTTCGCCCGCTGCATCCGCGAGGTGGTGGCTGGCGAGGAATTCGTCATCACCCGCAACGGCAAGCCGGTCGCCCGGTTGTCGCCGGTTTCCGGCCGGCGCGTGTTGACGCCGGAGCAGGAAGCCGCCTGGGAGCGGCTCAAAGCCGCCATGGAAAAGGGCTGGAACATCGGTGCCGGCCCCTTGGACCGCGACGCCTTGCACGAGCGCTAGAATCTTCACCCTCGATACCAACGTCCTGGTCTACAGCGTGGACCTGACCGCCGGTGCGCGCCAGAAGATCGCGCAGCAGATCATAACACGAGCACATCTCTGCGCCTGCTGCCTCACCCTTCAGTCGATTTCGGAGTTCTATGCCGCGGTAACACGAAAGGGCGTAATGCGGCGGGCCGAGGCAGTTCCACTCGCGAATGCCATGATGGACCTATTTCCGACCGCCGCGGCTTCGGCAAGTGCTGTTCGGATGGCCCTGAGTATAGCATCAGCTGGTCACGCCTCCTACTGGGACGCACTCTTGCTGGCGACAGCGGCCGAAGCAGGTTGCACCGCTATACTGACCGAAGGTCTGGCCGACGGCGCCACCCTCGCCGGCGTCCGCATCATCAATCCATTTGCCGGCAACGTAATCTCTCCTGCTGCAGAAGCGTTGCTGAAATCTGACTAGCCGCATCCCATTTGTGACCAGACAGCCCTGCCGCTAGGATGGTTGACGCAGGACGCGCGGAGCCTCAGAAGCCAGCGCGCCCACAGGCCCATGGCCGCGGGCCGAGGGAGAGGAGTCAAGATTGCAGCCTACCGATATTCGAAACCCCGACTACTTTCACAAGGTGGTCGATTGCCAGTGGGCATGCCCTGCCCATACTCCGGTCCCGGAATACATCCGGCTGATCGCTGCGGGGCGGTATGCCGATGCGTTCATGATCAACTGGAATTCCAACGTATTTCCTGGCGTTCTCGGTCGTACCTGCGACCGCCCCTGCGAACCGGCATGCCGTCGTGGCCGCGTGGAGGAGGAACCGGTCGCCATCTGCCGCCTCAAGCGTGTGGCCGCCGACTACAAGGGCGACATAAGCGACCGCCTGCCTCGCCCTGCTGAACGCTCCAACGGCAAGCGAATCGCACTGGTCGGAGCAGGCCCCGCTTCGCTGACGGTAGCCCGCGACCTCGCACCACTGGGCTACGAACTCGTCGTGTTCGATTCGGATCCGCGGTCGGGCGGAATGATTCGCAGCCAGATCCCGAAATTCCGCCTGCCCGAAGAGATCATCGACGAAGAGGTCGGCTACATCACCGATCTCGGCATGGACATGCGGCTCGGCCAGCGGGTGGACAGCCTGAAAGCGCTGCTGGACGAAGGCTACGATGCGATCTTCGTCGGCTGTGGCGCGCCGCGCGGCCGCGACCTGAACATCCCCGGCCGGCACGAAGCGGCTGCCAACATCCATATCGGCATCGACTGGCTGTCATCGGTCTCGTTCGGCCACATCAACACGATCGGCAAGCGCGTCATCGTGCTGGGCGGCGGCAACACGGCGATGGACTGCTGCCGTTCCTCGCGCCGTCTCGGCGGCGAGGACGTAAAGGTCATCGTCCGCTCCGGCTTCGAAGAGATGAAAGCGTCGCCCTGGGAAAAGGACGACGCCATGCACGAGGACATCCCGATCCTCAACATGCTGGTGCCGAAGGAATTCACCCATAAGGACGGCAGGCTGACGGGCGTGCTGTTCGAGAAGGTGAAGGCGGAATACGATGCACGCGGCCGGCGCCGTCTGGTGCCGACCGGCGAGCCGCATCAGCACTTCGAATGCGACGACGTACTGGTCGCAGTGGGGCAGGAGAATGCCTTCCCCTGGATCGAGCGCGATATCGGCATCGATTTCGACCAATGGGATATGCCGGCCGTCGACGAAGTGACGATGGGTTCGACGCATCCAAAGGTGTTCTTTGGCGGCGATGCGGCGTTCGGGCCGAAGAACATCATCTGGGCGGTGGCGCACGGACACCAGGCGGCGATCTCGATCCATCAGCTCTGCCAGGGCGAAAATGTGCGCGACCGGCCACCGCCGCTGGTCAACCTGATGTCGCAGAAGATGGGCATCCACGAGTGGAGCTACGACAACGACATCTCGCTCGACCTGCGCTACAAGGTGCCGCATCGCGACAAGCTGCTCGCGTTGCGCGACATCAAGGCGGAGGTCGAACTCGGCTTCGATGAAGAACTGGCTTACGCGGAAGCGCAGCGTTGCCTCAACTGTGACGTGCAGACGGTGTTCACCGACGATCTTTGCATCGAATGCGATGCCTGCGTGGACATCTGCCCGGTCGATTGCATCAGCTTCACCGCGAACGGCGATGAAGCCGAGCTGCGGCTCCGGCTCAACGCGCCGGCGCACAACACCAGCCAGGACCTCTATGTGTCGGGAGCGCTGAAGACGGGGCGGGTGATGGTGAAGGATGAGGACGTTTGCCTGCACTGCGGCCTGTGTGCCGAACGGTGCCCCACTGGCGCGTGGGATATGCAGCGCTTCCTGATCGATGTGGCACAGGCGGAGAACGCATGTTGCAGTTTGCAGAACGCGTAACGGGGCTCCAGCGCGTCAACGACTTCGTCGTCAAGTTCGCCAACGTCAACGGATCGGGGTCGGCCAGCGCGAACACGCTGTTCGCCAAGTCGATCCTGCGCATGGGCATTCCGGTGACCCCGCGCAACATCTTCCCCAGCAACATCCAGGGCCTGCCCACCTGGTACGAGGTGCGCGTGTCGGAGGCTGGGTATCTTGGCGCGCGCGGCGGCGGCGTTGACCTGATGGTGGCAATGAATCCGCAGACCTGGGCGCAGGATATCGCCGAGATCGTGCCGGGCGGCTACCTGTTCTACGACAACACCAAGCCGATGCCGCCGTCGAGGTTCCGCAAGGACATCGTCATCATCGGCGTGCCGCTGACCGAGATCGTCAACAAGGCCTACACCGAATCGCGCCAGCGGCAGTTGTTCAAGAACATCGTCTATCTCGGCGCGCTGTCGGCGCTGCTGCAGATGGACGTGGCCGAGATTGAGAAATTGTTGGCTGAGCAGTTTCGTGGGCGCGACAAGCTGATTGCCGCCAATGTGCAGGCGCTGAACATGGGCCGTGATTGGGCGATGGCCAATCTGGAATGCCCGATCGGCCTGACCCTGCGACGCGCCAATGCTGTCGGCGACCGCATTTTCGTCGAAGGCAATGCGGCCGCGGCGCTCGGCGCGGTGTACGGTGGCGCGACGGTGTGCGCCTGGTATCCGATCACGCCGTCCTCGTCGCTGGCCGAAGCCTTCACCCGCTGGTGCGGCCGCTATCGTGTCGACCCGGAGACCAAGAAGAACAAGTTCGCGATTGTGCAGGCCGAAGACGAGTTGGCCTCGATCGGCATCGTGATCGGTGCGGCGTGGAATGGCGCACGCGCCTTCACCACAACGTCGGGTCCGGGCATCTCGCTGATGCAGGAATTCGTCGGCCTCGCCTATTTTGCCGAGATTCCTGCGGTGATCTTCGACGTGCAGCGCGCCGGTCCGTCCACCGGCATGCCGACCCGCACGCAGCAAACCGATATCCTCAGCTGTGCCTACGCCTCGCACGGCGACACCAAGCATGTGCTGCTGTTTCCGGAAGACCCCCATGAGTGCTTCGAATTCGGCGCGCTGGCATTCGATCTCGCCGACCGCTTGCAGACACCGATCTTCATGCTGCTGGATCTCGAAATCGGCATGAACGAGCGGCTGAGCAAACCCTTTGTCTGGGACGACACTCGCAAGCTGGACCGCGGCAAGGTGATGACCGCCGAGGAGCTGGAGGCCGGCAAGGATTTCGGCCGCTACCTCGACGTCGATGACGATGGCATTCCTTATCGCACCTACCCAGGCACGCACCCGACGCGTGGCGCATTCTTCACCCGCGGCACCTCGAAGGACCGGCGCGCCCGTTACAGCGAAGAGGGCCCCGACTACGCCGACAACATGCTGCGCCTCTTGAAGAAGTTCGACACGGCGAAGCAGCTTGTACCGCACCCCGTCGCGCGGCCGGCCAGAGAGGCGACCAGGCTGGGGGCCATTTATTTCGGCTCCACCAGCCCGGCGATGGACGAAGCCGACGAGATCCTTGCCGAGCGCGGGGTGCATGTCGATCTGCTGCGAGTGCGGGCCTTCCCGTTCCACAATGACGTGAAGAGCTTTGTCGCCGAGCACGACCAGGTGTTCGTGGTCGAACAGAACCGCGATGGGCAGTTGCGCACGTTGTTGGTCAACGAGCTCGAGATCGATCCAGCGAAACTCACGCGCGTGCTGCACTTCGACGGCACGCCGATCACTGCGCGTTTTATCGCCGATGCGATCGGTGACAAGGCAGACGCGAACAAGATCATTCCGTTCCGCAAGGCTGTGCCATGATGGCCCGTGATCCCCGGGTCAAGCCCGGGGACATGGCCGCGCCATGACGAGAGAGGACCGGGCTTACGCCCGGAACCACACATGATGGCCCGATCAAGTCGGGCCATGACGAGAGAGGACCGGGCTTACGCCCGGAACCACACATGACCTTCCTGCCAAAACCAAAGCTGCACCATCCCGAACTGCCGAAGAACGCACTGGGATTTACCAAGCGCGACTACGAAGGTGCGGTCTCTACGTTGTGCGCCGGATGCGGCCACGACTCGATCAGCGGCGCGATCGTACGCGCCTGCTTCAACCTCGATCTGCCGCCGCACCGCATCGCCAAGCTGTCCGGCATCGGCTGCTCATCGAAGACGCCGACCTATTTCCTGGGCGCATCGCACGGCTTCAATTCGGTGCATGGCCGCATGCCGTCGGTGCTGACCGGCGCCAACCTGGCCAACCGTGACCTGATCTATCTCGGGGTGTCCGGCGACGGCGACAGCGCCTCGATCGGCATCGGCCAGTTCGCCCACATCATGCGCCGCGGCGTCAACATGACCTACATCGTCGAGAACAACGGCGTGTACGGGCTGACGAAGGGCCAGTTCTCCGCCACCTCCGATCGCGGCGCCAAGAGCCGGCGCGGCGTGGAGAACAAAGACGAGGCGATCGACCTTGTGGGTATGGCGCTGCAACTCGGCGCCACCTTCGTCGCGCGAAGCTTCTCCGGCGACAAGGACCAACTCATCCCGTTGATCGAGGCCGCGCTGAAGCACCAGGGCGCCGCCTTCATCGACTGCATCTCGCCCTGCGTTGCCTTCAATAACCACGAAGGCTCGCACACCAGCTTCGACTACGTGCGCGAGCACAATCTTGCGGTGAACTACCTCGACGTGATCACCGGCCGCGAGCAGATCACCGTGGAGTATGCGCCCGGCACGGTGGAGATGGTGAAGCAACACGATGGTTCGACACTGCGGTTGCGCAAGCTGGCGAACGACTACGACGTGCACGACCGCATCGCCGCGATGACCTACCTCCAACAACGCCACGCCGCAGGCGAAATCGTCACCGGACTGCTGTACGTCGATCCGGACCCGGAAGACCTGCATCATCACATGAACACGATCGAAACACCCTTCAACGAACTGGACGAGACGGCGCTGTGCCCCGGCTCAACCGTACTACAGAAGGTCAATGCGACATTGCGCTGAGCCTCGCCTCTGCCTCGCCTCTGGGAGACTTCATGAAAAACATAACGCGCCGCGCGGCCTTGACCGCGCTGTCGGTGTCGCCTCTTGCGCTGCCTGCCATCGTTCGCGCCCAGTCGACCTCGAAGCCGGTGCGCATAGGCCTGCTCAGCGACATGGGCGGCCCGTATCGCGACGTCGGCGGCCCTGGCAATCGCCTTGCTGTCGAAATGGCGGTGGCAGACTTCGGCGGTTCGGTACTCGATAGACCTATCGAGGTTCTGCAGGGCGACGACCAGAACAAGCCCGACGTGTCGAGTTCGCTGGCGCGCGAATGGATCGACAGCCAGGGTGTCGATGCTCTGATGGACGGCGCCGCGTCATCAGCCGGGCTCGCGATCCAGCAGGTATGCCGCGAGAAGAAGCGCGTTTACCTGATCACTGGTCCTGCCACTTCGGATATGACTGGCAAGCAGTGCTCGCCGTACGGTGTACACTTCGCCTACGACACCTATGCGCTGTCGCATGGCACCGGCACCGCGCTGACCAAGGCCGGCGGGGATGCGTGGTTCTTCATCACCGCAGACTATGCGTTCGGCTATGCGCTGGAACGCGATACCATCGCCGCCGTTCAGGCGGCCGGCGGCAAGGTGCTGGGCACCGTCCGGGCGCCGCTGGGGACAGCCGATTTCTCCTCCTTCCTGGTGCAGGCCAAGGCGTCAGGCGCCAAGGTGTTCGGGTTCGCCAACGCCGGAACCGACTTGCAGAACTGCATCAAGCAGGCCGCCGAATTCGGCCTGTCGCAGGGCGGCACCCGCATGGCGACGCTGCTGATGGCGATCAACGACGTTCACTCGCTCGGGCAGAAGACCTGCGAAGGCTTGGTCTATACCGACTCGTTCTACTGGGACATGACCGATAAGACGCGAGCCTGGTCGAAGCGCTGGAGCGAGAAGATGGGCGGCATGGTTCCTGGACTGCTGCACGCCGCCAACTACTGCGCCGCCAATCATTGGCTCAAATCGGTGAAGGCCGCCGGCACCACGGATGCCGATGCGGTGGTGGCGAAAATGAAGGCTACGCCGGTCAACGACTTCTACAACACCGATGTGAAGGTACGCGAGGATGGCCGCGTGATGCACGTGATGCATCTGTGGCAGGTCAAGCCGGCAGCGGAGGCCAAGTATCCCTATGATTACTGCAAGGAGCTGGTGACGATCCCGCCGGATCAGGCGTGGCGTCCGTTGGCCGATGGCGGCTGTCCGCTGGTGAAGGTGTAGCGGCGTCAGAGCAGCTGAAGATAGAGGTCATCCCACGCAGGGTTTTGGTCGAGGATCAGCCGCACCTTCCAGGCACGCGGCCAATGTTTGAGCCGCGTCTCGCGGGCAATCGCTCGGCTGATCTCGTCGTGATGCTCGGCGTACACGAGTCGCTTCAAGCCATAGCGCTTGGTAAAGCCGGCGAAGATGCCTTCGCGGTGCTCCCAAACGCGTCGCACCAGATCGCCGGTGACACCAACATACAGCGTGCCATTGGGTCTGTTTGTCATGAAGTAAACCCAACCCTCGCGCATATCTTTTGACAACCACGATCCGGTTAGAAATCCGTGAACCGGCCCTCGTCATGCCCGCGAAGGCGGGCCATCCACGCCCTGGCTCGCCACCTGCGAGAAGAGATGGATGGCCCGGCCAGGCCGGGCCATGACAAATGGTCGGCGGGCGCAGTTACCGCAGCAGCGCGGCCTCGATCCGCTCCCGCGTGAACGGCATGTCGCGAATGCGCGCGCCCAGCGCGTGCGCCACCGCATTGCCGATCGCTGCCGCCGTCGGCCCGAACGTGCATTCGCCCATGCCGAGTGTCGGCAGGTCGGGTGCGTGGATGATCTCGGTATCGATCTCCGGCACCTCCGAGAAGCGCAGGATCGGGTAGCTGTCCCAGTCAACCGACGTGATCCCGTCGCCCTCCATCCGCACCTGTTCCTTCAGCACCATGCTTGCGGCCTGCACGATGCCGCCTTCCAACTGATTGCGTGCGCCATCCGGATTGATCACCAGCCCCGCATCGGCGGCGCACCAGATCCGGCGCAGCTTCACCTCCTGATCGACTTCCACCTCAGCCGCGACCGCAGCGTATGCCGCGCGATTCTTATAGCGCGCCCAGCCCAGCCCCAGCCCACGTCCGGTGCCCGCGCCGCCGCGTGATCCCCAGTCGCAGCGCTGCGCGAGGTTCTCGATCAGCCGACGCGCCCGTATATCCGACAGCATCGACAGCCGATATTGCACAGGATCGATCCCGGCCCGCTCCGCCAGCTCATCGACGAAGCACTCGATCGCGAACACGTTCGGCAGCGCGCCGAGGCCGCGCAGCGCCGAGGTGCGCACCGGTGCGCGCAACACGAGATGATGCAGCACCCGCTTCACCGGTACGTCGTACAGCACGAACGCGTTGCGCGTGCCGCCGCCACCATTTGCCTCCGGCGGATCGGTCGGTCGCGGGTCAGGCGGAGGCGTCGGCAATGCCTCGTGCGTCAGCATGTTGCCGCCGCTGGAGGGCCGCTGCACATGCGTCGCCGACCAGATTTCCGCCGTCCACTCCTGCGGTTTTCCGGCATCGTCCAGCGCGGCGCGCAAGCTGACATGCATTGCCGGCCCGACCGGCTCGAAGCCGAACTCCTCCTCGCGACGCCATTGCACCCGAATGCAGTGATCCGGAATCTGCGACGCAATCACCGCCGCATCGACCGCAACATCGTCCGCGCCATTGTGGCCATAACAACCGGCGCCATGTGCATGCCGCACAGTGATCGCCTCCTGCGACAGCCCCAGCACATTCGCCAACGCGGCACGCAGCGGATAGACCCCCTGCGTGTGCGACCACACGGACAGATGTCCATTGCGGTACTCGGCCAGCGCGCAGGACGGCGCAATCGAGGCATGCGCGATATAGGGCCGCGAATAGCTGGCGCTCATCACGTTCGCCGTGGCCGGCGGCGCCTCGGTCCCCAGCACGCGGTCATGCGACGGCTGACCCACCAGCCAGGCCGCCTCCTGCTGCTCGGTCGTGATCGGCGCGACGTTGTCCCACTTGGCGTGCAGAGGCGCGACCGACGCGGCACGCTGCACCACCGTCTCATCGCTGCCGACGAACGCGACCAGATCGCCAACGCGCACGATGCGAAACTCACCGCGTTCCCCTCGTCGCAGCGCCGCCTCATCCAACGCCGCGAGTCGCGCGCCGCGACAGGGCTGTCGCAGCATCCGCGCGTGCAGCATGTCCGGTCGAACCATGTCGTGGATGAACGCTGCGCCAGTCACCTTCGCTGGCAGATCGCGCCGCGGCAGCGGCTTGCCGACATAACGGTAAGCTTCGTGCGACTTCGGCGTCGCCGTTCCTGCAATTTCGTCGGTAAAGTCCTCCGACGCAGCGAAATTCCAGTAATCATGCCCGGTGGACGCATCACCGCGGCGGAACACGCCATCATCGATGCTGAGTTCGGTCGGACTGCAATTCAACCGCCGCGCCAAGCGATCCAGCACGCGCGCGCGCAGTTCTGCCGACACCAGCCGCACCGATCGTCCTGACACCTCGATCGACTGGCTCGATGTGGTCTGGCCTTCATCCGGTGCTGCTTCGGTATCGCCCGACAGCACCGAGATGCGCGTCAGGTCCACATCCAACTCGTCTGCGGCGATCTGCGCCAGCGCGGTGACGTTGCCCTGGCCCAATTCGACCTTGCCAACCGCGAGCCGCACCGTGCGGTCCGGTTCGAACCTGATCCACTTCTCCATGCGGCGGTTGTTCTGGATCGACAGCGGCAGCGTGTCGCTCATGCCCCCTTCCCTTCCCGCAGCATGGCAGCCGCCTTCTCCACCGCGCGCAGGATGCGCGGATGCGCGCCACAGCGACAGAGATTCTTGTCCAGCGCGCCCGCGATGTCGTCGCGCGTTGGTGACGGGTTGTGGTCGAGCAGCGCCTTCGCCCGCATGATGATGCCGGACAGGCAGTAGCCGCACTGTCCCGCCTGCTCGTCCAGAAACGCCTGCTGCAACGGATGCGGCCGCTCTGCCGTGCCCAGGCCTTCGATCGTCGTGATGCGTCCGCCGGCGGCAGTGCCGACCTCGCGCGAACAGGCGTAGATCGGTTCGCCGTCGAGCAGCACCATGCAGCTGCCGCACTGTTCCAGCCCGCAGCCGTAGCGCGCCCCTTTCAGATCGAGCTGATTGCGCAGCACGTCGAGCAGCGGCGCGGTGCCTGGCACACTGATCTGCACTGCCCGGCCGTTCACAATCAGCTCGATGGCCATGGCCTAAGCCGACCGACGCTGCACATTGGCGCTGCGTACCGGAATGCCGGTCTGCTGGTAGCAGACCTCCGCCAGTGCGGCGACGCCTTCGCGGATCACTTCCTTGGACGTCAGCGCGAAACACAAACGCATATACGACTTCGCCGGCTCCGGATTGCAAACCCACTCCGGCCCGGGATTGAACTGGATCCCCGCATCCGCCGCCGGCTTCACCAACTTTCGCACATCGACGCTGTCCGGCAGCCTCAGCCACAGGAAGATACCGCCTTCCGGCTTCCACATCTCGGCGCTGGTACCGAATTCGCGTTCCACGGCTTCCACCATGCAGTCCAGCTTGTCCTTCAGCACTGCTGTCAGCGCCGGCACGTGATCATCGAAGTGCTTGCCGAAAAATTCCGCAACGATCATTTGATCGAGCGCCCCGGTGCCACTGTCGGTCTTGCACGCGATCATGCGCGACAGCACCGGCCACTCCGACACCGCGTACCCGACACGCAGCGCCGGCGCCAGGGTCTTGGAGAACGAGCCGATATGCACCACCTGCTTGGGATCCATGGAATAAAGCGATGGCGGCGCACTGCCGGCCCACACCAGGTCGGCGTAGCACTCGTCCTCGAAGATCGGCACGCCGTATTGGCGTGCCAGCGCCAGCATCTGCTGGCGGCGTTCCATCGGCAGGATGCTGCCGGTCGGATTCTGGATGGTCGGGATCGTGTAGATGTATTTTGGCGTCACACCCTTGCGCTTCAGCTCCTCCAGCGTCGATGCCAGCACGTCCATCCGCATTCCCTGCTCATCCAGCGGAATACCGACGATATTTGCACCGACGCGTTTGAAGCGATTGATGGCGCCTGCGTAGCAGAACTCCTCCAGGATCACCGTATCGCCCGGGTTGACGAACATCCGGCTGATCATCTCGATGCCCTGACCCGATCCGGTGGTGATCAGCACCTCGTCTCGCGTGATCCGCATGCCGCGATGACGGTTCAGCTTGTCGGCAACCATCTCGCGCAGACCGACAAAACCCTGCGGCCCCTGCGCGAGGTTGTACATTGCCAGCTTCGATCCCTCGCGGCGCAATACCGACGCGGTTGCCTCGATCAATCCTTCGATCGGAATCCGCTCGGGATCATTGTGGCCGCCGACGAAGTTGTATTTGGGAAATCCAGGAAAGTGCGGTGCCGGATCTGGCAGCCCCTTGGCAAA
This sequence comes from Acetobacteraceae bacterium, assembly GCA_024280945.1. Lineage (GTDB taxonomy): Bacteria > Pseudomonadota > Alphaproteobacteria > Acetobacterales > Acetobacteraceae > JAMXLO01. The sequence goes on along the minus strand of JAMXLO010000129.1, from coordinate 80,456 downwards.
GCATGTTGTCAGATCGAACGCAGCGCTCATAGTCGTTTCCTTCTGTCCGGCGTTCCGCAACCCTGTCATCGCGGGCGAAGCGAGGCAATCCCCGACGCCCTGGGCTAAACCCCTGAGCTAAACCCCTGGGCAACCAGCCGCCTCGCAACCATCTAACCGCAGTCCCTGGGAGAGGAGCCGGACCATGACCAAGCCCAAACTCGTCGGCATGAACCACGTCGCCCTCGAAGTGGGCGACATCGAGGAGGCACTCGCCTTCTACGGCCGCATCTTCGACTTCAAGCTGCGCGGCAAGGGGCCACGTGCGGCTTTCATCGACATGGGTGACCAGTTCATCAACCTGACGCAGACGGATGCCCCGCATCGCGACAGTCCCCGCCACGTCGGCATCGTGGTGGACGACCGCAGCCAAATTCGCAGGCTCGTCGAGGAAGCCGGCGGCGAACTGCTCGATGGCCCGTTTCTCGACTTTCTCGATCCTTGGGGCAACCGCATCGAAGTGGTGCAGTACGACAACATCCAGTTCACCAAGGCGCCGCACGTGCTGCGCGGCATGGGCATGTCGCTGGACAAGAACGACAGCGCCCGACGCGAACTTGCCGAGAAGGGCATGGCGCCCGACATGGATTGAGGGGCACCGACTGCATGCCCCGCCGCTGCTGTTCCAGCCCATCACCTTCCGCTCGGTCACCGCACGCAACCGCGTCGTCGTCGCGCCCATGTGCCAGTATTCCGCCACCGACGGTCTCGGTGACGATTGGCACGTCCAGCACCTCGGCGCGCGGGCGATGGGCGGCGCCGGCATCGTCTTCACGGAAGCGACCCACGTTTCTGCCGTCGGCCGCATCACCCATCACTGTCTCGGCTTGTGGAATTCGCAACACCAAGCGCTGCTGGCGCGGCTCGCGGCGATCATCAGCCGCGGCGGCGCCGTGCCAGGCATCCAGCTCGCTCATGCCGGACGCAAGGCCAGCACAACGCGCACCTGGGAAGGCAGCAAGCCGATCGCGCCGCACGATGGCGGCTGGGTGCCGGTTGCACCCAGTCCGATTGCTTTCCACCCGGGCGCCGTTGATCCACATGCGCTGATCGCCGACATCGCCGGCCAGTTTGCCAACCGAGTTGTCGCGCAATGCTTCGAGGCGCTGCAGGCCGGTCGCTCGCGGACCAGTTCTACCGCAAGGCGCTTTTCACATCCGGGCGGAGTCGAGACCCCGCCTGGTCCATCATTGTTTGGCTTCCGCTTCCTGCGAAGCGAAATGCGGCATCACCTCGGTGATGAACAGCTCGAGCGAGCGCATCGCGACGTCGTGCGGCAAGCCGAATGACGCGCCATAACAGAACTGATCGACACCGACGGCGGCATACTGCTGCAACCTGGCAACCACCTGTTCCGGCGTGCCGACGACCATGCCATCGCGCACCCTTTCCGGGCTGTAGTCATCGGGGTTGGTCATCTGCTCCCATGCGGCAGGTTCGGGAAAGCCGTTCTCCACCGTTCCGACGTTGCGGAACAGGTTCTCGAATCGTCGGTTGTACTCGGTCGATATCCGCACCGGGATGATCCAGTCCTCCTGGCGCGCACAAACACAGGTGCGTCGCAGCATCAGGAATCGCGGGCGGCCGATGCCGGGAAGTTTCGCCAACGTCTCGGCGAAGCGCTGCCCGAGAACCATGACCTCGGCATGCGGGCGGGACAGCGGCGTTGCCATGATGTTTGCGCCCGATTTCATGGCCCAGGCGAAGGTGTCCGGATCACGCGCGGCCACCCAGATCGGCGGATGCGGCGCCTGCAATGGCTTTGGCACCGAGGTGGCGCGCGGAAAGCGCCAGAGCTCGCCGTGATGCTCGAAATCACCCTGCCACAGCCCACGCAGGACAGGCAGCATTTCGCGCAGGTATCGTCCGCCCTGGCGCTGGTCGATGCCGCCGGCCATCCGGTCAAACTCGTACTGGAACGCGCCGCGACCCAGCCCCAGTTCCAACCTGCCGTCGCTGTACAGATCGACCAGCGCTGCTTCGCCGGCGACGCGGATCGGGTGCCAATAGGGCGCCACCACGACGGCTGTGCCGAGCCGGATGCGCGAGGTGTGCGCCGCCCAGTCCATCAGGAAGGTGAACGGATTTGGACCGGCCATCAGTTCGATCGTGTGGTGTTCCGCGGCCCAGGCGATCTCGAAGCCGCCCTCCTCCGCCAACTGCACGAGCTCGCGCATTTGCCTGACGACCTCTCTCGGCGTCTTGTCAGGCGTTGAGCGTTCCATGTTGACAGAGATCGAGAACTTCATTTTGTCGGTCATTCCTGCAGGAAATCGCGCACCAGCCGGGTGCCGGCGTCGTCCCAGTGCCGGAGTGCGGGCGCATCCGGTTGCCGCAGCATCCGCTCGGTCATCGGTCGCCATCTCCGCACGACATCATGAATCCACGACAGACACGCAGGCGCTGCCTGAGGCCGTCCGCTCGCATCGGGCTGCGTTGTTGACACCATCCAGGGACCCCTCTGTGGTATATCGTAGCATGGGGCTCGCTCCGACGGCCGGAGAGCAGGAGGGGAGCATATGAGGCCAGATTCGCTAGCCGCACTGTCGCTTTGCGGGTTGCTCTGCGTCGCTGGCGCGCCGGTGCGCGCGCAAGCTCCGACGAATGTGCTCCAGGTGGTGCCGAGTGCAGATGTGGCCGAACTCGATCCCACCCGCGCGGCGAACCAGATCGGGCGCATCTACTCGCAAATGGTGTTCGACACTCTGTTCGCGCTCGATCAGTCGCTGTCGCCGAAGCCTATGATGGTGGACAAGGAGATGATCAGCCCGGACCGGCTGACCTACACGTTCAGTCTGCGCCCCGGCCTCAAGTTTCACGATGGCAGCGATGTCACGACGCGTGACGTGACCGCGTCGCTCCAGCGCTGGATGGACGGCAGCGCCACGGGCGGCGAGCTTAAAGCCAGGCTGGCAGCGATGAGTATCGTCGATCCGACGACGTTCACGCTGACGCTGAAACAACCATTCGGCCTCTTGGAATTCCTGCTTGCCGGCCCAGGCGCACCGATTGCCGCTATCATGCGCGAGGCAGACGCCAGGCGCGACGCTTCGGCGCCGATGAACAACCCTATTGGTTCGGGTCCGTTTCGCTACGTCGCGAGCGAACGTGAGAGCGGTCATCGCGTCGTGTTCGATCGCAATCCCGATTACATCCCGCGGAGCGAACCACCGGATGGCGCGGCCGGTGCGCGCATCGTCAAGGTTGATCGCCTCGTGTGGCAGATCATTCCCGATCCGGCCACAGCGGGGAACGCGCTGGCAACCGGCGAGATAGATTTCTGGGACACGGTTCCCTCGGACATGGTGCCATTCCTGAAGCAGCATGGCATCAACGTCCGCCGCACAGCCTCGCTGCCGTCGGTCGCCTGGATCCGGCCGAATTTCGAGCTGCCGCCGTTCAACGACGCCCGCGCCCGCCAGGCCCTGGCCCTGCTGATCGACCAAAAGGAATTCATGCAGGCGGTCGCCGGTGAAACGCCCTGGTCCACCTGCTATTCGTTCAGCGTGTGCGGATCGCCGCTCGGCACCGAGGTCGGATCGGAACCCTTCCGCAAGACGGATGTCGCCAAGGCCAGGCAGTTGTTGGCGGATGCGGGATACAAGGGCGAGCCGGTGATCGTCCTCAGTACGCCGCAACTGCCGATCATGAGCGTGATGGCGCAACTTCTGGCGCAGCGGCTGCGCGATGCCGGCGTCAACGTCGATCTACAGATGGGCGATTGGGCCAACGTGTTTCCGCGCCTGACGACACGCGGCAAGGGTGGCTGGAACGTGACCGCCACGTATTCGCTGGGCGGCACGACATTCAATCCGCTGACCAACTCTGTGCTCGACACGTCATGCGGGCCAAATTCCAGCAGCCGAATGGGGTTTCCATGCGATCCGGAGGGCGAGAACCTGCGGCGCGCGGTGCTCGCCGCCCCTGACGATGCCGCGCGCAAGGCGGCATTCGAGACGTTTCAGGAGCACATGTGGCAGTTCATACCCTATGTGCCCGCAGGCCAGTTCGACCAACAGAACGCCTATGGCAAGAACATCTCAGGCGTGCTGGGCGGCTATGTGATCAGCTACTGGAATATCGAAAAGCGATAAGACAATTTTTTATAACAGCAAGGCTGCTGCCTGCCGCAAGAGCGCAAGAGGAAGCCCATGACAGCACGCACCAGCGCCGCAATGGCGGTCAAACCAGATCTGGTGAACGATCTCGCGCGCTTTGCCGCGAATATCGCAGCGGAGCAGCTGGACCGTGCCGTCGTAAGTGCCATCAAGACGAATATCCTGGACACGCTGTCCTGCGCGCTCGCTGGCTCTTCCGCCCCTGCGATCGCCGAGGTCACTGGTCTGGTTCGCGAATGGGGCGGTGCCCCGCAGGCCGATATGTTCGTGTTCGGCGGCAAATACCCAGCACACCACGCGGCCTGGGCCAATGCCGGTATGTCGCATGCGCGCGACTATGACGATACGCACGACGCCGCGGTGCTGCATGCGGGCGTGTCGTCGGTGCCGGCCGCACTCGCCGCCGGTCAGTTACGGGGTGGTCTGTCAGGCGCCGAGATGATCGCCGCGGTCACCGCCGGCATCGAAACGACCTGCCGTCTGGGCATCGCCACCAGGCTCGATCTGATTGAAAGCGGATTCATCTACACGTCGCTCCTCGGCTATTTCGGCGCCACCGCTGCCGCTGGACGAGCACTCGGCTTGACCGAGAGCGAGATGTTGAACGCGTTCGGCATCGTCTACAGCTCGGTCGCTGGAAACCACCAGGTCACACGCGACGCCTCGCTGATGAAGCGTCTGCAGCCTGGGCTGGCGGCGCAAGCCGCGGTGGTGGCAGTGCAGCTGGCCAGGCGCGGCATCCGAGGTGCGCAGCATGTCTTTGAAGGCGCCGACGGGTTTTTCCGCGTCTATCTGCGGAATCACGTCGATGCCGATGAGGTGCGCAAAGGTCTTGGTCAGCGCTGGGAGTTGCTCAATCTCGGCTACAAGCCATATCCGTGTTGCCGCGCCGTTCATACCGCCGCCGACGCGACCGCCCTGGCCCGGGCCAGGGCGCAGCGACCTGCCAGCGATATCGAAACGATCCGAGTGGGCGTGACCGCCCCGGGCTACCAGATGGTTTGCGCGCCTGAGGCTGTGCGCGCGGCGCCACGCACCATCGTCGAGGCGCAATTCAGTATCCCCTACGCCGTCGCCGCCACGTGGATCGACGGGACGCTACGCATGAACCACTTTACCAATGATGGGCTACGGCGCAGGGACATTCTCGACCTCGCGGCACGAGTTGCAGCATATGTTGATCAGGATATGGATCGAGACTGGGGCCGTTTTATCACGCCAGCGGCCGTCACGGTTCAGTTCCGTGACGGCCAGACAATGCAGGCGCGCGTTGATTACCCGAAAGGTCACCCCAGGAACCCTATGACCGAAGCCGAATTCGCGGCCAAGGCGGCGGATTGCGCGAGCTTTGCCGACAGATCGCTGGCGCCGGACACGGCGGAACGGCTGACCGCCACCACGGCACGGCTGGAGACGGCGCCGGACATTGCCGAACTGATGCGGATCATGACCGGATCGATGGAGGCATGACTTTGCCGGCACCCTTCGGAACCCATCCTCCCCTGGTCTTTGCGGGGCGCCGAGGTTATATGGCGCGCACGCGAGCAGGAGCAGCGCCATGAAGCCGGGCATTCATCCCGCCTATCACGAGATCAACGTCGTCATGACCGACGGCACGCAGTTCAAGACGCGATCCTGCTATGGCAAGGAAGGCGACACGCTGCGCCTCGACATCGATCCTAAGTCGCACCCCGCCTGGACCGGCCAGCACCGCATCATCGACAGCGGCGGCCAGGTGGCGAAGTTCAACAAGAAGTTCGCCGGCCTTGGGTTGAAGAAGTAGCCAGTTCCGCGCTGCACGTTTGTCTCGCGCCGCGCCCTTGAACAGGGAGCGGCGCTTGCTATTTCAAGAGCGTTCGGAACGCCCGAATGGGGTTTCGAGGACTGAAACGGGCCGGCCCGGATGGGCGGCCAAAGCACTGTGACCTTGCTGAAGCAGGAGGTTCTGCCATGACAACTTTCGATTTTGCCCCGTTGTTTCGTACTGCCATCGGTTTCGACCGGTTGGCCCGCCTGATGGACACCGCGGCATCCAACGCTGACCCATCCAGCTACCCGCCCTACAACATCCAGAAGACCGGTGATGATACCTACCGTCTGACCATGGCGGTGGCTGGTTTCCGACCCGAGGATCTGGACCTTGTCGTGAAGGACAACACCCTCGTGGTGTCCGGCAAGGTGAACGGCGAAGGGCAGAAGGGCGAGATGCTGTATCGCGGCATCGCCGGCCGTGCTTTCGAGCGCCGCTTCGTGCTCGCAGACCACATTGTGGTCGATGGCGCTGACCTGCAGAATGGCTTGCTGCATGTCGGCCTGAAGCGAGTGGTCCCCGAGGCGCTGAAGCCGCGCCGGATCGAGATCGGCGGCTCGCCGAAGGCCGTCGCCAATGACAGCCAGGAAGCCGTCAAGGCCGCCTGATACGGCAGAGAGTAGCTATGCGAAGGGGCCGGCACTCGCCGGCCCTTTTTCGTCAGGCCTGCGCAAGTTCCGCGATTGCGGCCCGCAACTCGGCAATTCCCTCACCCGTCTCGCTGCTGGTCAACAGTACGTCGGGGTGCGCCGCCGGGTGTGCGCGCGCCAGCGCCATTGTCTCCCCCTGTTTGTCAGACAACGCTGCCGCCTTGATCCCATCGACCTTGGTCAGCACGAGTTGGAATGTCACCGCCGCCCGATCCAGCAGCTCCATCGCCACGCGGTCTGCCTGCTTTACTTCGATCCGGGCATCCAGCAGCAACATCACGCGCCGCAGCGAGGCACGTCCGCGCAGGTAGTCGAACATCAGTCCCTGCCAATCCTGCTTCACGGCCTTCCCGGCCCGCGCATAGCCGTAGCCCGGCATGTCCACCAGCGTCAGCCGCCCGCCAAGATCGAAGAAATTGAGCTGACGCGTCCGCCCCGGCTCTGCCGAAACTCGCGCCAGGCTGCGCCGGCCGGTCAACGCGTTCAGCAGCGACGATTTGCCGACGTTCGACCGACCGGCAAACGCCACTTCGGGGGCAGTTGGCGCCGGCAGCTGATCCAACCGCTGCGCTGCATATACGAACCGGCACTCGGCTGCGAACAGCCTGCGGCCTGCTTCGATCAGGTCTGTGCCAGGCCCGGCCTCGCCAAGTGAGTCCGCCGCATGATCAACCATTGCTGTGCAATCGATAAAAGGTTGTTCCAGCTCCAGTAGATCACCAGGCCCGCCGGGAAGCTGGCCAGCATGAAGGTGAAGATCACCGGCATGAACTGGAACATGCGCGCCTGCATCGGATCGGGCGGCGGCGGGTTGAGCCTCATCTGCAGCCACATGGTGAATCCCATGATCAGCGGCCAGGCACCCAGATGCAGGAACGGTGAGATCGTGGCCGGATTGAACGGCAGCAATCCGAACAGGTTGAAGATGTTCGTCGGATCGACGGCGGACAGGTCGCGGATCCAGCCGAAGAACGGCGCCTGCCGCATCTCGATGGTGACGAAGATGACCTTGTAGAGCGAGAAGAATACCGGGATCTGCACCACCATCGGCAGGCAGCCCGATGCCGGGTTCACCTTCTCGGTCCGGTATAGTGACATCATTTCCTGCTGCATCCGCTGCGGCTCGTCTTTGAACCGCTCGCGCAACGCCTGCATCTTCGGCGCCAGCAGCTTCATCTTGCTCATCGAGCGGTACGAGTAGTTCGCCAGCGGGAAGAACAGCAGCTTCACCCCGAGGGTGAAGGCCAGAATGGCCAGGCCAAAATTTCCCAACACTCCGTAGAGCCAATCGATCGCCGTGAAAATCGGCCGCGTCAGAAACCAGAAGTAACCCCAGTCCACCGCATAGTCGAACCGGGGAATATGCAGCCGCGACTCATAATTCTGCAGCAGCGACACGATCTTCGCACCGGCGAACACATGCGACTCCAGCATGACATCGCCGTGCGGAGGGACCGTTTGGGGCTGCTGCGTGATGTAGTCCACCTGGTAATGGTCACCGTCCTCCTTGATGTACATGAAATTCACCGTGGACGGCACCGACTGTGTCGGGATCAGTGCCGTCAGCCAGTACTTGTCGGTGATTCCCGCCCAACCGCCATCCGACGGAGCGCTGTAGGCGATGTTCGACTTCGCCTTCTCGGTATCGCTCTTGGCACTGGAGTAGGTCATCTCCTGCAGCGTGTTGTTCACCACGCCAAGGAGGCCCTCGAACAGGATGTAATAGCCGGATACCTCCGGCGTGTAGTCGCGCCGCACGCGCGCCCAGGGAAACAGCTTCACCGGCGCGCCGGTCGCGTTCTGCACCGACTGCTGCACGGTGAACATGTATTCGTCATCGACCGAGAAGGTGATTTTAAAGGTCAGGCCGGCACCATTGTCCCATGAAAGCGTCACTGGCCGGCCGGCGCTGAGCGTATCGCTCGACGCGGCCCACACCGTGTCGTTGTCCGGCAGCTTCACCTGCTCGCCGGGTGCGGCACTCCAACCATACTGGACATAATAGGGCTTCGCATCCGACCGCGGCTCGAGCAGTCGCACATTCGGCGAGTTTGGCGCCAGCGTCTCGCGATAGTCGGTCAGTACCAGGTCATCGAGACGCGCGCCGAGCAGGCTGATCGACCCACTCAACCGATGTGCCGCGATCTTCACCCGCGGCACCTCCTTGGGCACCGTCACTCCAGCCGGCTTTGCCGGTGAGCCGGGTGAGACCTGGGCGGGGGGTGACGAGGTCGAATTCTGGCTCGCGGTCTGTTGCTGCGGCGGTGTCGGCGGCTGCGGCTGCGGCATGTGCGGCGCGATCAACACCTGGAACACCAGGAGGATGGCAACCGATATCGCAATCGCGAGGAAAAGCCGCTTCTGATCCATCAGTTTCCTGTTCCGCAGTCGCAGCCAGGCACCGGGTCGTAGCCGCCCTCGTGCCATGGGTTGCAGCGCAGGATGCGTTTTGCCGCCAGACCGCTGCCGCGCAGTGCCCCATGGCCACGAATAGCCTCGATCGCGTAGTCGCTACAGCTGGGAAAGAACCGGCAATTGGCACCGATCAGCGGACGGATCGTCCATTGATACGCACGTACTGCTCCGATTGCGACGTGAGCGATGAGCATCATGCAACGCCAGCCTTCGCGAGTGCGCGACGCACATCCTCCTGGAGATCAACGAAACGACGCTTGCGGGTCGCCTCGCGGCCGATCAGGACCAAATCCACGCCCAGCACTGGAGATCCGGCCAGTACCAACCTTGCGGCCTCTTTCAGCCGGCGGCGGGTCCGATTGCGCGTCACTGCGTTGCCGATCTTCTTCGTCACGGTAAAGCCGAGCCTCGCCATTTCCTGGTCCTGCCGCGGCAAGGCCTGCAGCACCACGCCCGGCATCGCCGCTTTCCGGCCCTTCGCGGCGATGCGAAGGAACTCGGCGCGGCGCCTCAAGCGGCCGGGTGCAGCCAAGCGCAGCCTCTTGGTCAGGCCGAAAGGCGCTTGCGCCCCTTGGCTCGCCGGTTGGCCAGCACCTTGCGGCCCCCGACTGTCGCCATGCGGGCGCGGAACCCGTGCCGCCGCTTGCGGACCAGCTTCGACGGTTGATAGGTACGCTTCACGGCCGGTTCTCCGATGGTGCGTCGCTGCCCCGCACAAGCGGGCCGGGGCGCCGCAACTGGCGCCCTTGCGCAGGCGGCGGCTTATAGGGGGCCGGCCGTACGTCGTCAATCGTGACCGAACGGCACAAACGGCTGGGTTTCCCTTCCTATGCGGGCACCTCGCCAAGGCCGATGTTCGGGCTGATGAACCGCCGAACTCAACTGTCGGTCACGCTGCTCGATTGTCACGCGACAGCGAGCGGAAACGTTCTACATGCTTGACCATGCAGTTTCTGCGTCGATTCTGGGTCGTCATCCTGTTGGCCGTGCTTGCCATCGCCTGGCTCGCCGGCCCATCGGAGCAGCTCAACTGGGCGACCTTTGCCCGTCACGAGGCCATGGTGGCAGGCTGGGTCGACGACCACCCGGTCCTGGCGCCTTTTGCCTATCTTCTGCTGTATGCCATCGCGGTGTCGCTGTCGTTGCCAGAGTCCGCCGTGCTCACCGTGGTCGGTGGACTTCTGTTCGGCACGCTTTCAGGAGGCCTCTTGGCCATCGTCGGCTCAACCGCCGGTGCAATAGGCCTGTTCCTCGCAGTTCGCTACCATCTCGCAGACGCAATAGCCGCCCGCCGCAGCCGGTTTCTTGACGCGATCCGAACCAGCCTGCACCGGGACGGCTTCAGTTACCTGCTCGCCATCCGTCTCGTACCGGCATTTCCGTTCTCGTTGGTGAACCTGGCCGCCGCATTGAGCGGCATGCGCCTGTTGCCCTATGGCGCTGCGACCGTCATCGGCATCATTCCGGCCACTTTCGTCTTTGCCTCGATCGGCGATGGCCTTGCCGATACGTTGGGGAGTGGCAACCAACCTGACTTCTCCGTCATCTTCTCCCCGCGCATCCTCGGCCCGCTGATAGTGCTGGCAGTATTGTCGCTGCTGCCGGTGGCCTGGCGCCGCTGGAAGCGCTCGGATGCCTGATTTCGATCTAGCGGTGATTGGCGCCGGTGCTGCCGGCCTGTCGATCACCGCGGTCGCCGCCCAGTTGGGTCTACGGGTGGCACTGATCGAGCGGCACCGGATGGGCGGGGATTGTCTGAACTTCGGCTGCGTGCCCAGCAAGGCGCTGTTGGCCGCCTCGCATACCGCGCAGGCGGCGGGCGCGGCGGGGCGCTTCGGGATCCGCCTGCCAACCCCGGAAATCGATTGGTCCGCGGTACACAGTCACGTCCGTGGCGCGATAGACGCGATCGCACCTATCGATTCGGAGGCGCGCTTCCGTGCGCTTGGTGCCAAGGTGATGCGCGGAGAGGCTCACTTCGTCTCGCCGGGCGCGCTGATGGTGGACGGACACAGGATCACCTCACGGCGCATCGTCATCGCGGCCGGCAGCAGCCCGGCCATGCCGCCCATACCAGGCCTCGATCGGGTGCCATTCCTGACCAACACGTCGCTCTTCGACCTTACGGAGCGTCCCGCGCATCTGCTGATCATGGGTGGCGGGCCCATCGGCCTGGAAATGGCCGATGCCTTTGCCGGTCTCGGCTGTCGCGTCACAGTCATCGAGGCTGCGACGATCGCCGGCAAGGAAGACCCCGAATTGGTCGAAGGGCTGCGGGCCTGCCTGTCTGCCCGCGGTATCACGCTGCTGGAGGGGGCCACCGTCACCGCGGTCGAGTCAGGCCCTGCGCTGATACTCTCTGACGACAGACGCATTTCCGGGACGCATCTGCTGGTTGCGGTCGGGCGGCAACCGAACCTCGCGGATCTCGAGCTCGCCGCGGGAAACGTGCGGGCCGGTCGAGATGGGGTGGTCACTGATACCGGCTTGCGGAGCGTGACCAACCGTCGCGTCTACGCGGTCGGTGACATTGCCGCGCCCCAAGGTATCGGTCCGCGCGCCTTCACCCATGTCGGTTCGTATCACGCCGGGATCGTCATCCGTCGCGCGCTGTTCCGATTGCCCGCTCGGGTGAACTATGCCGCCCTGCCGCGTGTCACTTATACGCGGCCCGAGCTGGCCCAGGCGGGCGTGACCGAAGCCGAAGCGCGTGCCGCCGGCCATCGTATCTCGGTGGTGCGTTCGTCACTGGCCGACAACGACCGTGCCGTCACCGAGGCCGATCCGGCGGGGCTGGTCAAGCTCATTGTGTCACGCGGCCGCTTGCTGGGCGCCGGCATACTGGCCGCGAATGCCGGTGAGATGATCGGGCTGTGGGGTCTCGCGATCTCTCAACGGGTGAAGCTGAGCGCGCTGGCTTCGCAAATCCTGCCCTATCCGACCCGCTCGGAGGCGGGAAAGCGCGCGGTGGGCTCGCTCTTCCTGCCGCGTCTGTTCTCGCCCTCGACCCGGCGGCTTGTTCAGCTCCTGGCACGGTTGCCGTAAACGGCTGCCCCACCCAAATTTGACCGTATGAGGGCAGCACACGCCGCACCGCCGCGCGTGCAACCACGACGGAGCCTGTCGGCCCGTCTCTGGCTGTTGGCGACGCTTGCGGTGCTGCTGAGCGAGGTCGTCGTCTTTCTGCCCTACATTGCGCACGAACGTCGTGGATGGTTGTTCGAGCGGGTGGAGAACGCTGCGATCGCCGCGTTGGCGGGTCGCAACCTGCAGTCGTCGATGCAAGACGAACTTCTGCTTCTTGCCAGCAGCGAAGCGATCCGCCTGATCGGCCGCGACAACAGCGCTATTGCCATCGGCAAGGCCGGCGCGGCGGATGCCATCATCGATCTGCGCGAGGAGGATCTGTGGGTCGGGACAGGCCACGCCTTGCGCGCAATTCTGCTGCCGCGAAACCGGCTGCTGCTGGTGATCGGTCACAGCCCATTTCCGCAGCACACCGCTGTCGAGCTGTGGCTCTATGAGAATGTGCTGAACCGCACGTTGCGGCAGTTCGCCGGCGACTTCATCGGACTCTCGCTGTTGATCGCCGGCGTCACCGGCGGGTTGGTCTATCTGGCCGTGCTGCTTCTGCTCGTCCGTCCGATGCGGCGGATCACCGGCAGCATCGCCGCATTTCGCGCTGATCCCGAACACACGACGCCGCTGAATCCGAACGATGTCACTGTCCTCCCTGGCGACGAAATGGCGGTCGCCGGGCGTGAGCTGGCCGCTATGCAGCACGAGTTGCGCACGGCGCTCTGGCGCAACGCTCGGCTTGCGGCGCTGGGCACGGTCGTCGCGAAGGTGAGTCACGATCTGCGCGGCATCCTCACACCTGCGCTGTTGTCGGCGGAGCGGCTGCAGATGCACGCGGACCCCCGCGTCCAACGGTCGGGTGAGGTGCTGGCGCAGGCGGTGGAGCGTGCCGCCGACCTGGTGCGGCGAACGCTGGAATATGCCCGCGAAGGACCGCCACCGCTGCGATTGGGCCCTGTGGCGCTCGCTCCCCTGGTGAACGAAGCCGCCGAGACCGCACGGTCGCTGCGCAGTGCCCTGCGGGTCAACAATGGCATCGATGCCGCGATCCAGGTGCGGGCCGATCGCATCGAGCTGTTCCGCGTGCTGGCGAACCTGCTGCGCAATGCCGCCGAAGCCGGCGCACGCACGGTCCGCATCTCGGCGCAGGGCGCAGGTGCCGCGCTCTCGGTCGATATTGCCGATGATGGCCCGGGTCTGCCGGAGCCCGTACGCGCCGAGTTGTTCCGTCCCTTCGCGGGCAGCACGCGCGGGGACGGGACGGGACTGGGCCTTGCGATCGCACGTGACCTGATGGTGGCGCACGGCGGTGAAATCGAGTTGGTCGAGACCGGTGACACCGGCACGACGTTCCGCCTGACGCTGCGCCTCGCCGATGCGAGGCAGCAGACCGAATCGGGCGAGAACGGCGCGCGCGTTGCTCCTGCGGCCGCCGCGGACGTATAGCCATCTTCGCCGGCGCAGCCGTCTTCCGACCAAGGCGCCATTTCGATCATCTTGAGCAGCCGAGGTGCTGAATGGCTCGATCTGCAGCGACGTGGGATCCAGCGCAGTATCTCCGCTTCGGCAATGAGCGGCTGCGCCCGGCACTCGATCTGCTGGCACAGATTCCGCTGACCGCGCCGGGGCGTGTCGTGGATCTTGGCTGCGGCGCCGGCAATGTGACAGCGATTCTGCGGCAGCGCTTTCCTGACGCTGACATTGTCGGCGTGGACGGCTCGGAGCCGATGCTGGCAAAGGCACGCATGTCGGCAGCGAATTGCACGTTCGAGCAGGCCGACTTCTTCCAGTGGCAGCCGCGTCACAAGCTCGACCTGATCTACTCCAACGCCGCGTTGCAATGGGTCGATCGGCATACGACGTTGTTCCCTCGCCTGTTGTCGTTTCTGGCGCTTGGTGGCGTGCTGGCGGTGCAGATGCCGGATATGCGAGCGACGCCATTGCATCAGGTGTCGCGTCAACTGGCGGCAAGCGCCGAATGGTCGCAGGAGTTGGGTGATGCGATCCCGCAGCCCGGCATCCTGCCGGTGATGGACTACTGGGACATGCTGCGTCCCCAGGTCGCATCGCTGGAGATCTGGCAGACGACGTATATGCACGCGCTGCAGGGCGAGAATGCCGTGATGCAATGGGCCACGGGCAGCAGCCTGCGACCGTACCTGGACCGGCTGTCCGACGAAAGGAAGTCGGTATTTCGCCAGGCCTATGCCGATGCCGTGCGATCGCATTATCCGCGGCGTGCGGATGGCACGACCATCTTGCCGTTCCATCGGCTGTTCATTGCGGCGACCATGGCAGCGTAGCTACAATTGTATGAGCCGTGCCCGAGCGCCTCGCCGAAGCTCAACCACCGCGCTCTGGCGGAACCGACGAGCGAGGCGGATGACCGGCTGCGATGGTCCACCTGCCAGCAGCATCGCTTCGCGCCAGCAATGCAGCGACCCTTCAGCATCGAGGACGACGAACGACCGCAAGTCGCGCCGAAGCCGCCGCTGCATGCGTTCATTCCAGCCGGTCGGCATATGGCGCGAGAACGGATTCCAGGCGGTCAGCAGCGTTGCCCTTCGGGTCCCGAGGCGCTGGAAAAGCGCATCCGGCACGCGGCGCCCGATGCGGATCTCGATGCCGCCGGCGCGGTAACGCGTCAGCCGATAAGCGCGCAGCATCCGCGGCGGAATTGCGTTGCAGTGTTCTGCGCGGACGGGAATCGATGTTCGCTCCGATTTTCAGGGCGGGCCGGTGGCCCCGGCGGTCGGCGCTGACAGGGCGAATGGCGCGACCGGGTCCTCGCCGATGAAGAAGCCCAGCACCTGGCGGATCGTCTGCCTCCCCGGGTTTGACCAGTTCCGAGGCGGCGCCGGATGGGTGTCCTGCTCGCGGGAAAAAGCCTGCTCGCGGCGACATCGTTCCCGTACGAGGCTGGCGATGCTGCCGCCGTGGCAGCGGGTCAGGTCGAACAGCTCGTTCCAGAATGCGCCGGTGCAAAGGCCGGGGACGACGGCGAGATCGAGGCAGATATCGACGATGGTGCGACCCAAGGGGCGGCGGCGCACCTGGGCTTCGAGTTGCTCCAGGGCAAGGGTGTGAAGATTGGCCGGATGGTCGTGGCCGAGGCTGCCCGCCAAGCGGGGGGCGGCGGGGCACGGGGCGGGCGTGGCGGCTTGTTGGTTGGGGATGACCGGCGGATCGGGCGGACGGTTGGCCGCGCGGTTGCGGGGGGCCGCGAACTCATCATGCCGAACGCATCCCTCGGGACCAGGCTCCCAACCAACGTGTTGGTTGGGGACCCGACGAGAGCCCCAGGGCATGGTCTTTGGCCTGATATCGTGGCCGCTGGCGGCGCGGGCGAGCAGGACACGCTCCAGCGCGGCCGCGCGCAGGATGCCGCGATGCAGGCTGGCGACGATCAGTGCGAGATTCGCGGTGCCGAAGCAGGCGGCGATGGCGCCGAAGCCAGGTGCGGCGGCGCGGCGGCTGACGGTGTCCGCGAGGTGGCGGCCGTAGCTCAGCAGGACGCGGACCACGTGCAGGACTGCGGCGATACGCGGGGGGATAGTAGCGGGCGGCGGAGGTTTCTCACGATACACGGTAGTTATTCTAACCGATCGGGCAGCTGGTGGCAACCGATTTCCCAGGGTGGTGCATGCTTCGCCGAGGCGCAGGCGGGGAGGTAGAGATAACACGGAGGAGAGACCTGGACGCCTCGCGCCGGGCAGCGAGATCAATGCCAGCGGCGCGCGGTTCACAAAATGTCGCGCGGCGGGTGCGACGCTGAACCCGAGCGGCTTTGCTCTGTTTGTCAGCGACATGAAACCATATCCTCACATGAAGCCTCATTTTCTGACCGGCCTCGTCGGCATGTTGCTGCTGTGGGCGCCTTGCTCGTTCGCCGTCTCGCCACAGGGCTCGTCGGCGGCCAGACAGGACGCCGAAGAGCTGGCACGGCTGCCGCCGGTGAAACCGCACGGCGGGATCGATCACTCCGGGCGAAAGCAGACAGGAAAGGCTTCGTACTACGCGAACCGTTTTGCGCATCGGAAGATGACGAACGGCCATCGGCTCGATCCAAACGCGCACGTTGCCGCGAGCAAGACGCTGCCATTGGGCACCACCGCAAAGGTGACCAATCTGCAGAACGGCCGGTCAACCATGGTGACGGTCGAGGATCGCGGTCCGTTCAAGGCCGATCGCGTGGTCGACGTGACGCCGAAGGCGGCCGACGAACTCGACATGAAGAAGCGGGGCACTGCTCCGGTGATCGTTGCCCCCGTTGCCGTGCCGCTGCCGAATGGCCAGGTGAAGCTCGGAGCTGGTGCCGCCGAAGCGAGTCCCAGTGAGATTCGCGCGGCGACCGAGCGTACGACGCAAGCGGCGGCGCGATGACGGTCGCAGGATGATCGGTACCGGCCCGTTACGTGGCACGCCGCCAGGTGACGCCGCGGGCGCCGAGACGGCCGGTTCAGCGTCGCGACAAACTGGTGTCCGCCCCGATCGTTAACGGAGAACGTGCCGGACCGACATTCGCCTGGGCGAGGGGGACTGCCGTGTTGGACATGGTGAAGCAAAGCGCCGTCGCCTTCATCGATGACGAAGCGCTGACCCGGGGGGCCGCGATCGCGTTCTACACCGTGACGTCGATCGGCCCGGTCCTGTTCATCGTGGTGGCGATCGCAGGCCTGGCGTTCGGCGAGGACGCTGCCCGGGGGGCGATCTCGAGAGAACTTGGCGGCCTGATGGGTCAGCAGAGCGCCGACCTGCTCGAGGCGGCGATCAGGAATGCCGGACGGACGTCATCGGGTTTTCTCGCCGCAACCATTGGGATCGTCACCCTGATCATTACCGCCTCGGGCGTCTTCACCGAGATGCAGCAGACACTGAACGTGATCTGGCGCGCCGAACCCAAGGGCACCACGGTGTCACGTCTGATCCGCGCCCGTGCCGCGAGCCTCGGTCTGGTCGCGACTCTGGGTTTTCTTCTTCTGGTCTCGCTGGTGGTCAGTGCGCTGCTGACCGCGCTCAGCGACATCATCAATGCCTATGTCCCGTTCGGCCATCTGATCTTGAAAGCGCTGACGTTCCTGGTGTCGTTCGGCCTGATTACTCTGCTGTTCGGCGCAATCTACCGGATCCTGCCGGACAGGAGGATCGAATGGCACGATGTGATGATCGGCGCGGTGATGACGGCCTTTCTGTTCAGCGCGGGCAAATTCCTGATCAGCCTGTATATCGGCAGCAGTTCGATGGCATCGAGTTATGGCGCGGCGGGTTCGCTGATCATCGTGCTGCTGTGGATCTATTACTCGGCGCAGATCTTCCTGCTGGGCGCGGAGTTCACCAAGGTATTTGCGGCGCGTCGCGGCAGCCATCAACATCGCAGGGATGATCTTCTGGCTGGGCGAACGTAGTTGCGCGGGATCTCCGCCTGTCTGGGGCCTGCGCGAAGCGCCGGTGGCAGGCGGTTCTTATGGGGGCGGGGCGGGGACCCGGTCATGCCCCATCGTCGAACCGACGCCGGATGGGAGGTTGATCGGGCCGGTGACCACTGGGCGGTGGCCGGGCCGATAATGTGCTTTATGTCAAAGGGCATCGCGAGGAGAGCTTATTTAATCAATCACCGCGACCGCGTTGATCTCGACCAGGCAACGTGGGTCGGTGGCGAGCCGCACCACTTGCACCGTCGTCGTTGCCGGCCTGGTGTCGCCGAAGAACTCGGCCCAAACGCGATTGAGCGCATCCTGATCCGACAGATCGGTGACGAAGCGGTCACAGGTCACCACGTCGGCAAAGCTCGCCCCGACCGCCTCGAGCCCGCGCTTTAGATTGGTAAGCGCAGCGCGCGCCTGGCCCTCCATGTCGCGCGGCATGGAATCGAATTCCTCCGGCCGATGCGGGTGATGGTGATAGACCGGCGCCGCGGTGCAGCCGGCGAGATAGACCGTCGTGCCGCCGCGCGCCTTGATCGCAGGCGCAAAGGGCATCCACATGTCCGGCGCGTCCGGCCAGTGGCAGTGCTCGATCGTCTTGGGCATTGCTGCCTCCGCGGGTTGGGCGGCGGAAGTCTAGGTCGGCGGGAGGCTTGCCGTCGAACAAGATCGGTTGCAGCGTCGCTCAACCTGTGGACGACGCCATATCCGCACTCAGTGAAGTCGACGCGTGCCGGAGATTCTTGATATTCGCCGCACGTCTGGGTCCATGTTGGCGCAACATTGACGCGTCGCACTTATGCGAAGGGGAGATGCCATCGGGTTTCGAACGGACCGCTGGCGAATGGCCACGCAATTATTTTGGCACGGGTTCTTATCGGCGTGCTTATCCGCCATTATTGTTCAGCCAAGGTGCCCCGAGATGGGGCCGCTCAATACGGGAAATGTCCGATCATATGATACCACTTTCTTCACCCTTCCGCCCGGCCAGGATAGACGATGCCCCAGCGCTCGCCGATCTCGTGGATTTCGCAGGTGAGGGCCTGCCCTGCTATCTTTGGGCCAAGATGGCCCAACCGGGTGAAACGGCCATGGACGTCGGCCGCCGCCGAGCGGCTCGAGAGGAAGGCGCCTTTTCCTATCGCAATGCAGTTGTCGCCGATCTGGGGGCTGGCGCGGTCGCCATGCTCGTCGGTTATCCCATCGGGGATACACCGGAACCGATTGGCGCCGACCTGCCAGCGATGTTCGTTCCTATGCAGGAACTAGAGAATTTAGCCTGCGGGACATGGTATGTGAACGTGCTTGCCGCATATCCTGAGCACCGGAATTGCGGATTGGGCGGGCAGATGCTCGACCTGGCGGAGCAATGGATGCATGCCACCGGCCGGTCGGGACTGAGCGTTATCGTCTCCGACGGCAACCATGGTGCCCGACGCCTCTACGAACGCCACGGCTATCGCTTCCGCGCGCAACGGCCCATGGTCAAGGAAGAATGGGAAAGCCGCGGCACCAACTGGGTCTTGCTCACAAAGTAGTCGGGCCTGTCATGGGGCACCGTTTCGCTAGTCCTGGTGTGCTTGCCGGCATTTTGGAGATTTTGCCTGGATTTCGCGTGGCGCTTCTTCACCAACGATAGTTTCTGCTGGAACGAGTCCTGCGGAAGCGTGCCCTTGAAAGCCGTCAGTTCAGAGATAACAAGGTCACGCGCTTTACGAGCATCCTTCACCTGCTCGTAAGCGCGTGCCCGAAGGCGGGCGACACCGAGGCGGCGTCATAGGGCATTTCACAAAGGGTCTCCGCGTGCCAGCAGCTTTTTCCCTCGGCCGAGAGGAAATCGCCGTCATAGACATGGATCGCGTAGGACATCTTGTCCAACGGATTGGTCACTGAATGAATGATGTCGCGGCCAAGTGCCGTGACGTCGCCCTGGCGTAACGACGCGGCGCCTGCCGCCTCCACGCGGCCTTTCGCGTCTTCGGCCAGGCGGCGCCAGAAGATGTTGTCCTCGCCGCCGCCATACATGCCGATGATCGCGCGGTGATGATGGTTGTGCGGCAGGGTCCATTGGCGTGCGCCCCACACAGCGTTCAAGATGGTCAGGTCAGGCGCGCGGACCAGGACGGCGGCGTGGGGGCCGCTATGTTCGCCCAAAGCGGCTATGAGAGCGGCGGGGTCGGAGACGGCGCGGCGGACGACATCGCGAATTGCTTCACTGCCGCGTTCCGCAAGGGCGGCGCGGCAATCAGCGGCAAAACGGTCGATATCGAACATCGCGGTTCTCCTGACCATCAGTTGGGGGGGCGTGGATCGCGTTTGATGGCAACGAGCGCACACGTGTCAGGCGCCGTCAACGGGGACAGACGTAGGGTGGCTCGGAGGGCCACAGAGAAGGCTGTGTTGCACTCGGCGCGTCACGGCCAGCCTGTCCAGGCGGTCAATAGCAGTAGGGGCCATGACGAATAAGGTTGGCAAGTCATTCATTATGTCGGCCGATGGCCGTTCGCGCGGGCCATGACGATGGCTCAGTGGTTCTCGCGTTCGAAAATGCCGCGAGCTTCGCTTGACTTACGCATCGGACTTCCGATTGGCGATAGGGCGCGTCGCCCGGAACAGGAATCCCTCTATAGCGACAAACGCCGCGACCGGAACCGCCGCTCCTAAGAAACCACCGCCATCAAAACCGATCCGCGCCGTCACATAAAGCAGGACAATCATACTGAGCGCCATGCCCGGCGCACCGAGGCCGCGCATTGCGGCGCTCCGATGATAGCCGATCCAAAAGGCAAATCGTGCAAGTATCCAGACCACAGTGGTCGCCAGGACCGCTCGCGGCGCGAAGCCGTCCGGCGCGTACGCCGCAAGACCGAAAAGCGCGACGGCAAACACGACGATCTGCTCCAGCGTGTTCTGCAGATAGCGTTGATTCACCCGCAGTCTTCGTGTCTCAAACCCGGCAAGCGGGTCGAACGCTGGCGTTAACAGTCGCTCATGAGCGACGGCCTCCACGCCCAGCACGAGGCAAAACAGAACCGCAAAGCTCAGGCATTTCAGCGCGAAGAGCATCCTGGCGCCGAGGTCGTCCATGGCCGTCGAAGGCGGTGCGAAGAAAGCAACGGCCAGCCAAAGCAGGAGAGCAACGGGCAGCGAGATGGCTATGGCAAGCAGGCCTGCGCGACGCTGCTTTGCCAAGCTGTCCTGCGGCTCCGATTCCGCGTCATTCATGCAAGCAGCGTAATCCTGCGGCGAAGATTCCGGAACTCTTGATTCCTGCGTTTGTCCTCGAAATCGGCCTGCCTTGCTGGAATCAGCGCGATAAGGTTACGCGTCGCGGCGTCGCTCAGCTCAGCGGCCGTGCGGTCGGCGCGGGCCATTCATCGTGGCTTGCGGGCAAGGCCTCGGGAGGCCGCAGCAGACTCTCATCTAACACGGAGGGCGCAGAGGACCACGGAGAAGGTTGTGTTGCGCTCCGCGCGTCACAGCCGGCCTGTCCGGGCCATCAGTAGCGGCAGGTGCCACGACGGATGGCCGGCACAAGGCCGGCCATGACGAATAAGGCTGGCACGCCATTCATTATGTCGGCTGGTATAAGCGCCAAGGGCATCGATGGCCGCACACGCGGCTTTCAGCTCGGAGATGACAGGGTCCACAAGCGCGTGGCCGAAGGCGGGCGACACCGCGCCGGCGTCGCAGGGCATTTCGCAAAGCGTCTCCGCATGCCAGCAGCTTTTTCCCTCGGCCGAGAGGAAATCGCCGTCATAGACATGGATCGCGTAGGACACCTTGTCCAACGGATTGGTCACAGAATGAATGATGTCGCGGCCAAGTGCCGTGACGTCGCCCTGGCGTAACGACGCGGCGCCTGCCGCCTCCACACGGCCTTTCGCGTCTTCGGGCAGGCGGCGCCAGAAGATGTTGTCCTCACCGCCGCCATACATGCCGATGATCGCGCGGTGATGATGGTTGTGCGGCAGGGTCCTGACCATCAGTTGGTAGAGCATGGTTTGCGCCTCATGGCGCCGGCGAGGCGGGCAGACGCGTCGCTCGGTCCGTCATTCCCGCGCAAGCGGGAATCCAGCCCATCGGGCGGGGCTTTTGCAGTGGCTGGATCCCCGCTTGCGCGGGGATGACTGTTGTAGCGACGTGCGGCGCGGAACAAGTTGCGGTACACCGCAAGGCGGTACAGTTCAGCCCTCGTTGCCGAATGCGACATTGCGATGCACGTGCACGGACATCAGCAGGCCGAACCCTACCATCACCATGATCATCGCCGAACCGCCATGTGAGACCAGTGGCAACGGCACACCCCCAACGGGAATCGCTCCCATCACCATGGCGATGTTGACAGCGACGTAGAGAAAGAAATTGGTGGCAATGCCGAACGCCACCAGTCGCCCGTACTGATGCCGGCAGCGCAGCGCAATCAGCATCCCTCCCAGCACGATCAGCCCCAGCAGTGCCATCAATGCGACGCTGCCGACAAATCCGAACTCCTCGCCGATCGTGGTGAAGATGAAATCCGTCTGTTTCTCCGGCAGGAAATCGAGGTGGCCCTGGGTGCCTTGCAGGAAGCCCTTCCCCCACATGCCACCTGATCCCAGCGCGATCTTCGACTGGATGATGTTGTAGCCTGCGCCGAGCGGATCGCTCTCGGGATTGAAGAATGTGTCGATGCGCGCGCGCTGGTAATCGTGCAACTGGCTGTAGGCGAGCTGTGCTGCGAATGGGACGGGCAACGCGATCAGCACGAACTTCCACCACCGCACCCCGGCGGCAAAGAACATCGCGACGCCGAGGATCGCGGTGATTACCGCTGTCCCCAGGTTGGGCTGCTTCACGATGAGACCGACCGGCAGCAGGACAGCGATCACCGGCGGGATCAGGAACAGCGGATTGCCGATCCGCTCCCACGACGCGCGGTGGAACCACGATGCCAACGCCAGCACCAGGGTGATCTTCATCAGCTCGGACGGCTGCAGTTGGAGGCCACCCAGCTCCAGCCAGCGCTGCGCGCCCTTGCCCATGTGTCCGAATTGCATCACCGCCACCAGCAGAACCAGTGCGATCAGGTAGGCTGGCCAGGACAGTCGCGCGATGAAGCGAATATCCACCAGCGCGATGCCGATCATCAGGACCAGCCCTGTTGCGAAGCGCAGCACGTGACGCGACGCATAGGTCTCCGGTGCGCCGCCCGCGGCGCTGTACAGCGCGGCGTAGCCGACCGCGGCCAGGGCGCACAGCAGCAGCACGTAAATCCAGCTGACCTGCCAGACCTTGGCACCGAGATCGAACGACGTCTCGCGCCAGATGCGCCCTTCCCTCATGAGTCGCGCTGCGCGACGCGTGCCGCGGTGGGTTCGTCACGACCTCCTGGGTCGCGCTGCAGCGTGTCCTTCATGATGTCGCGCGCAATCGGCGCGGCGGCAGCGGCGCCGGCATTGCCATGCTCGACGACGACCGATACGGCATAGCGCGGCGCATCATAGGGTGCGTAGCAGACGAACAGCGCGTGCGGCCGCAGTTCCCAAGGCAGCTTGGCACTGTCGAAATTGCCCTGTTCGCGCTGCTCACGCGACACCCGATGCACCTGCGATGAACCGGTCTTGCCGGCAAGTTGCCAGCGCGGATCAGGCAGTCGTGCCACCGGTGCGGTGCCGCCCGCCTCGTTCACCACCGCCCACATTCCATCCCGCAGGAGATGCAGCGAGCGATCGGACACGCCGAGATTGGGCCAGTCGGTCGGCAGCGAGCCGGGCTGCAACACGGTGCCCAGCTTACGGGTCAGGTGTGGTTCGACCTTGCGCCCGGTGGCGATGCGCGCGGCATAGGTCGCAAGCTGCAGGGGCGTGACCTGGATGTAGCCCTGACCGATACCGGCGACGACCGTATCGCCGGGTGCCCATGCTTTGCCGTGACCCAGGCGCCACTCACGGGTTGGAATGAAGCCGGGGCGCGCCCCTGGCAGGTCGATCTGCAGTTCGGTCCCCAGACCGAAGCGATGGGCCATTGCCGCGATCCGGTCGATGCCGACGCGCCGCGCGGTTTCGTAGAAATACACGTCGCAACTGTTCTTCAGCGCCCCGCGCATATCGAGCGTGCCGTGGCCGCCTTTGCGCCAGCAATGGAAGCGCGCGTTGCCCAGATCGAAAAAGCCCGGACAGGTCACCCGATCGCCCGGTGACATCACGCCCGATTCCAATGCCGCCGACGCCACGGCCATCTTGAAAGTGGAACCGGGCGCGTAGACGCCTGCCGTCGCGCGGTTCAGCAGCGGCGTGTGCTTGTTCTGCGCCCACGCCGCCCATTGCGCCTGCGACACACCGGCGTTGAACAGCGACGGATCGAAAGACGGGTTGGTGCCCATCGCCAGCACCTCGCCATTGCGACAATCGAGGACGACGGCGCTGGCACTCTCGTCCCCCAGTCTGTCCAGCACCGCCTGTTGCAGCGAGACGTCAATCGTCAGTCGGACATCTTCGCCTGGCACTCCCTCCTGGCGGTCCAGCTCGCGGATCACGCGGCCCAGCGCGTTCACCTCCAGCTGCACCGCGCCTGCGGTGCCGCGCAGCTCAGGCTCGTGCTGCTTCTCCAGTCCGGCGCGTCCCACCCGGAGCCCGGGCAGCGCCAGGCCAGGATCTTCAGCAACGTCATCCTCGCTGGGCGGCGCGACGTAGCCCGCGATGTGGGCGAGTTGCTCACCGTATGGATACATCCGCGATGTCCCGACATCGACCAGGATGCCAGGGAGGTCAGGGGCGTTGACCTCGATCGCCGCCATCTCGTCCCAGGTCAGGAACTCGCGCACCATGATCGGGATGAAGCGGCGATGCCGCCGTACCTCGCGCTCGATCCGCGCGCGCTCATAGTCGGCCAGCGACACGATGCGGGAAAAGTTGCCGAGAGTCGCTGTCATGTCGGATGTCTGCTCGGCGATCAGCAGCGCGCGCCAGTTCAGCTTGTTGCCGGCGATCACTGTCCCGAACCGGTCGAGGATCCGTCCGCGCGGCGGCGCAATCAGCCTGGCGCTGATCCGGTTCTCCTCCGCCAGCGTCGCATAGCGCGCGCCGTCGACCACCTGCACCTGATACAGCCGCGCCGCCAGGGTCCCGAGCAACACGACCTGGCCGCCCATCATCAGCAGCGCGCGGCGTGTGAACACACCCGTCCGGGGCGTCTCGGTTTTCATGCCTGGTCCGGGTCGGCGACCGTGCGGTGCGCGCGGATGCACAGCACAGCGAGCGCGGGATAGAGTGCGACGGTCAGGATCGCCTGGAACAGCGCCGGCCCCAGTGACAGCAGACGAAACGACAGCAGCGAGGTCAGCGCCCAGGACAGCATCGCTGCGCCGGCGCTGAACCCAGCGAATACCAGCCAGACGGCGGGGAAGCTCTGCCGCGTCAGCACTTGCCGCCATCGGACGACCAGACCGTGCGCGATGAGCAGTGGCAGCACGCCAACGCCGAGAGGCAGGTAGCCCAGCAGGTCCAGCAGCAAGCCGATGAGAAAGACGACGGGTGGCGGCATCGCGGCCGGCCGCACCAGTGACCAAAAGTATACGCAGGCCAGGGTAATCGCCGGCAGCAGCGTTGCCTGGCTGGCGAAGCCGAACGGTATCTCGGCCAACAACATCAATACGATTGTCGAGACGGCTGGAAACGCGTGCCGTGTTGCGACATCGAGTTTTCGCCCCAGGGTCTGCCGAGGGCGCATTCCAGGAGTTTGGTCGGGACGTGCCATCAGCGGCCACGCCGTTCTGGCTGGCGGCCCACCGCATCCGGTGCGGCCAGTCCGGTCAGGTCGTAGTCGAAGATGCGCACCATTTCGAGGCGATCCAGCATTGCCGCGGGAACCACCTCGGGCACGTTCGAAACGGTGTAGTGCACCGTCCCGACAGGAAGGTCGGCAGGGAATGCGCCAGCCTCGCTGCTGGTTACCACACGCTCGCCTTCCTGGGGGGGACTGCCTTCGGCCCAGTAGATCAGGCGGGGTCGTGGTCCGTTGTTGCCGGTCAGGATCGCATGCGCGCGCGAGTTCTGCAGGATCACCGGTATGCGGCTGTTCAGATCGGTCAACAGCAATACGCGCGCGGTGCGAGCGCCGACCTCGGTGACCCGTCCGACAAGACCGCGCTCATCCAATGCAATCTCGCCCTTGCGGACGCCATGGTTCGGTCCGACCGACAGCAGAACGGCGCGTGCATAGACGCCGCCGGCATCGGCCACCACGCGGGCTGTGACGAAAGATGGGGAGTTGTCCGGGATCCAGTGCAGGTTGGCCTTCAATCGCTGGTTCTCGGCATCCAGTGCCAGCGCGATCGACTGCCACCGCCGCAGCTGCTCGTTCTCTTCGCGCAATTTGCGATTCGCGGCGTGCGCGTCCCAGACATCGGTGACATGCAGCAGACGGTCGCGCACGACACCCAGTGGTCGGGTCAGCACCGCATAGATCGGAGCCAGAGCGTCACCCAGGGCCATCCGCGCACGTTCCGCGAGCACTGCATCCGCCTTGCCGAGCAGCATCAGCCCGAATGAGGCAGCGATCAGCACCGGCAGGGTCAATTTCGCCAGTGCCTGTCGCGTCTGGATGGAGAGACGCACCATGCCCGCGTACTTGCGATGCGAGGGGCTTCCATACGCCAATGCCCCCCGCCAGCGGAAGCATCAAGATGCGCGGGTTTAGAAACTGTTAAGCAGTACTAAGTCACCTGTCCGGTCAGCGCATGCACTTATGGACTGCGCGACTAGTGCCGACTTTCAGTGAAAGTCGGCACGTCGCTCTTTGGTTTGAGTATCCGATTCACGCGGCGGATCGTGTGTCGCACGCGACTCACGCTCCTCTGCGATCGGATGCTAGGCGATGACGCCGGATTCACGCAATTCGCCGAGTGTGTCTCGGTCATATCCCAACAGCCGGCCAAGCACTTCGTCAGTGTGCTGCCCTGGTGTCGGCACCGGCCCCACATGGCCCGGTGTCTTCGACATCTTGATGGTGACGCCAGGAACATAGAGTTCGCCGGCAACGGCGTCCTCCATCTTCACCAGCATCTCGCGTTCCCACAGGTGTGGATCCTTCGCCACTTCCGGGATGTTACGCACCGGCGCCACCGGGACGCCGATCTCCATCAGCGCGGAGCAGATCGCCTCCACCGGCCGATCGGCACACCAGGCTTCCAGTGCGCGACGTGCATCGGCGGCGCCTTGTCCGGCGGTAATCGGTTCGCCGCCGCCGGCAGTTCCACCTGAAACCAGTTGCGCCAGCCGCGCTGCCATTTCGCGTCCCGCGGCGGAGATCACCACGTAGCCGTCCTTCGCGCGATACGGCGGCCTGCCGCCTTCGCCGCCTTCCTCGCCGGTCGCGAGATAGTAGGAGGTGGGTATCTCCACCATGGTGAGGGCGGAATCGAGCAGGCAGACATCGACAAGCTGTCCCTCGCCGGTGCGATCGCGATGCCGCAGCGCGGCCAGTGCGCCGATTGTCGCGTGCAGCGCCGTGTAGCGATCAACGACGGATGACGCCGTCCCCAGCGGTCGGCCGACCGGCTGGCCGGTCAACGACATCAGTCCGCTCATGGCCTGCCCGAGCGGATCGAACGCGGGGCGATCGGTATACGGGCCGTACTGGCCGAAGCCGGACACCGACACCAGGATGATGGCGGGGTTGAGCGCGCGCAGCCTGTCGTAATCGAAGCCCATCGCCTTCATGGTGCCTGGACGAAAATTCTCCAGCACGATGTCGGCGGTCTTCACCATCGCGGCAAAGATCTCCTTGCCGCGTTCACTGCGCAGGTCGAGGCAGATGCTCTTCTTGCCGCGGTTGTACACCGTGAAGTAGATGCTCTGCCCGCGGACCATCGGCGCGTGCCTGCGGGTCTCCTCACCGCCGATCCGCTCGATCTTGATGACCTCGGCACCGAGATCGGACAGGATCATGCCGCCGCGCGGTCCGGCCTGATAGCGGGCCAGTTCCAATACACGCACGCCGTCGAGACTGAGGCTCATGGACCACTCCTATTGCGGGCGAAGGGAGGCAACTCGATCCGAGATTGCTTGGCCGGGTCAAGCCCGGCCACCGCTCCGCTCCGCGCAATGACACGGGTCAGCGCAGCAGGCCTCCGTCGATCGGGATCACCACGCCAGAGACGTAGTCCGACAGATCGGTCGCGAGAAACTCCACGACCTTGGCGCAATCCTCGACGGTACCGAGGCGGCGCAGGGCAATGCGCTCGGTTCGGTCGCGATTGGCGTCCGCACTGCCAGGCATGACGGTGGCGACGATGCGCCCGGTGGTGATGGTGCCTGGCGCGATGCAGTTCGCCGTGATGCCGAAGGGCCCGAGATCCTGCGCCAGATACCTGGTGTAGTGCGCGATCGCCGCCTTGGCGGCGCCATAATGCGCATAGCCGCCATCGGTCGAGGCCGACAGTCCGGCCACGGAACTGACGGTGATGATCTTGCCTGACCGCTGCCGCTTCATGATCGGCGCGACGGCATTGCAGCAGTAGACCGTGCCATACAGGTTCATGCCGGTGACAAGCTGCAGCAGTGCCGGATCGAGGGTGCTTGCCTTGGTATCAACCGGGCGCCCGCGTCCACCGCCGGCGTTACAGACCAGGACGTCGACGCGGCCCCATTCGTCGGACACGCGCTGGACCATGGCGGCCACGGCCTTCTCGTCGCACACGTCGACCTCGATGCCGATCGCACCGCCACCGGCTGCCTGAATCTCTGCGACGGTGCTTTCCGCTGTCATCGCCTGCGCCTCGGCTTCGAACTCCTCGAACGAACGCAGGTTCAGATCGGTGACGGCGACCTTGGCGCCCAGACCGGCGAGCCGTCGAGCATACGCGCGGCCGAGACCCCGCGCTGCGCCGGTGACGATCGCTACCTTGCCATCGAGCTTGCCCATACGTCCTCCCGGTGATCATCGTCGGTTCAGTGTGCCGGTCATCAATGAGGCACACTGCCGCTGCGGATGGCCGGGTCAATCCCCGGGACACGCCCGGAAACATGGCCCGGCCATGACGAGTGGCCGGGTCGGCCATGACGGGCGCGTCTACTTCGATGCGTATGCCAGACCGGCCGCGGCAAGATCCTCGAGCGCGCTACCCACCGACTTGAACAGCGTGATTTCCGACGCATCGCGTCGACCAGGTGTTTCGCCACGGCACAAGGTAAACAGGCTGCCGGCGATGTCCTCGCGGCGCAACACGCCGTGCGCGATCGGATCGATCAGATCGCCGGCCTCGGCCAGCGCGGCATCGGTGTCGATGAACACGCGCGAGCGCTGCACCGCCGCATCGTCTGCTTCGCGCATCGCCGGGGTGAAGCCGCCGATCAGATCGAGATGCGTGCCTGGTCGCAGCCATTCGCCACGCACCAGCGGCTCGCGGGCCAAAGTTGCACATGAAACGATATCGGCATCGGCGACCGCAGCGGCAAGGTCGTTGACCACTTCCGCCCCCAACCGTGCGGCAAGGCGTTCGGCCCCGGCACTGCGAATATTCCACACCTGCACGCGCTCGATCGGTCGCACCACGCGATACGCCTCAGCCATCAGCCCGGCGACATGGCCCGAGCCGACGATCAGCAGCGACGATGCGTCTTCGCGCGCCAGGAACGATCCGGCCAGCGCAGATGCCGCCGCGGTGCGGCGACGGGTGATCTCGCTGCCGTCGATCAGCGCCAAATGCTGGCCGGTTGCTCCGTCGCACAGCAGATAGCTGGCGGACACAGCGGGCAGGCCCCGTGCGCCGTTGCCGGGAAACACCGACACGACCTTCACACCCATGAGGCCAGCGGCACGCCAGGCGGGCATCAGCAGCAGCGATGCGGTCACGTTGTCGGGCTGCGCGATGTCGTGGCGATGGCGAAGCGGCACTTCGGCACCCGAGACGAAGGCCTCGCGCAATGCTGCAATCAGCCGGTCGAACGGCAGCGCGGCCGCGGTCTGCGCGGCGTCGAGGATCTTCATGCGTTGCGCCGTGCAAGAGCGCGCACCTGCGCCTCGACAGCGGGAAGGTCATTCGGCAGCACGGTGAGGTGCTCGGGCTGATCGACAAGATCGCCGAGCCGCGGCGGCAAGTGAGGCCGTTTGCCGATGACCCGTTCGATGGCGTCGGGAAACTTCGCCGGATGCGCCGTCGCCATCGCGACAGTCATCACACCCCGCGCCGGGAGATGCGCCTCTGCGGCTGCAATGCCCACCGCAGTGTGTGGATCGGCGAGATAGCCCGTCGTTTCGTGCACGCGGGCGATCGTAGCCTCGATGCCGGCATCATCGAGACGGAAGCCATGGAACAATGTCCGACAGCGATGCCAGACTGCGTCCAAGACATGCATCCGGCCCGCGCGGCGGAACTCCCGCATGGTGGCCCCCGTCGCGGCCGCGTCACGATCCATCAGTTCGAACAGCAGGCGCTCGAAGTTGGAACTGATTTGGATATCCATGCTGGGCGACAGGCTCGGCTCGACCGGCGCAATCGACATATCGTTCGACTGCAGGAAGCGCGAAAGGATGTCGTTGCGATTGGAACCAACGATCAGCCGTGCCACTGGCAGGCCCATACGCCGCACCACCCAGGCAGCGAGCACATTGCCGAAATTGCCCGTCGGCACGCTGAACGCAACTTCGCGGTCAGGTGCGCCAAGTGCCAGTGCGGCTGCAGCGTAATACGGCACCTGTGCCGCGATACGCGCCCAGTTGATGGAGTTCATCGCTGACAGCTGCAACTCTTGCCGAAACGGCGCGTCGGCGAACATCGCCTTCACCAGGTCCTGACAGTCGTCGAAAGTACCCTCGATCGCGATGTTGGCGATATTCGGCGCGGCGACGGTGGTCATCTGCCGACGCTGCACGTCGCTGATCCGGTTGTGTGGGTGCAGGAAAGCGACGTCGATCCGTTCGCGCCCGGCGCACGCCTCGATCGCGGCAGAGCCGGTATCGCCTGAAGTTGCGCCAACGATGGTCACGCGCGTGTCGCGAGCCGCCAGCACGTGGTCGAACAGCCGACCGAGCAGCTGCAACGCCATGTCCTTGAACGACAGCGTGGGCCCGTGGAACAGCTCCTGCACGCACAGCCCGGTGTCGAGCTGGACCAGCGGTACGACGGCCGGATGGCCGAAGCCCGCGTAGGCGTCACGACAGAGCGCTGCCAGCCTGGCAGTTTCAATCGCGTCACCGACGAAGGGTTGGATCAGGTGGGCGGCCAGTGCGTGGTATGGCAGCCCTCGCAGCGCCCGCCAGTCGGCGGGGGAGAAATGTGGCCAGGTTTCCGGAACGTACAGGCCGCCGTCCTCCGCCAGGCCGGCGAGCAGCACGCCTGCGAAGTCGCGGACCGGCGCGTGGCCGCGCGTGGAGATGTAGCGCATGCGGCACGCTACTACGGTCGCTTGGCCACCGTGAAATGCAGACCGCAAGCGCCGTTGGTGACGTCACCTTCGATCTTCGATCCCGACTGCCGGCCGACCAGCGTGATGCTCTCCGCGCCGCCGGTGACGGTGCCATCAGGTGCAATGATGGCATCGACAAAAGTGTCACGATCCCACTTGTACTGGAACGCGTTGCCGGCGACCTGCAGCGTCACCAGGCCGGGATGCGGGCATCCTCGGCTGAGCGCCTGAAACCTGGTGCTGGTGCCGCGGTATTCACCGTCGATGCTCTCCGGCAACCTGGGTGCTGGCTGCGGCGGCGGAGGCGCCGGAGGCTTCGCCGCACAACCGGAAAGCACGGCGCAGAGCGCCGCGAAGGCGGCGGCACGGGTCATCGGCATGGCGTCTCCTGCTGGGTTCAGCGGCACTTGGCAAGCACTTCAGAATGACGGCGGGCGCGGCGACGGCCGCGGATTCAGCTCAGATAGCGTGCAGCCAGGTGCGCCTTGAAGTCGGATGGGTCGAGCGGCTTGCCTGTGGCTTGCGAAAGCAATTCGTTGAATTCGAGCAGGCTGGCCTTGCCATGGACATTGCTGCGCAGCCAGCCTAGCAGCGGTGCCAGGTCCCCGCGTTCCAGCGCGGCATCCAGTCCGGGCACGCTGCGGCGTGCCGCGGCCATCAATTGCGCCGCCGCCATGGCTCCCAGCGTGTAACTCGGGAAATAGCCGAACGCACCGTCGTACCAGTGGATATCCTGCAGGCAACCGCGCCGGTCGTCTGGCACCTCGATGCCCAGCAGCGAGTGAAATCCGTCATTCCATGCGCCGGGCAGATCAGCCACCGTCAGCGATCCTGCCACCAGCGCCTGTTCCAACTGGAAGCGCAGGATCACGTGCGCGGGGTAGGTCATCTCGTCGGCATCCACGCGGATAAGGCTGCGCCCGACCCGCCGCCACATGCGGGCGAGATTGGCTGACCCGTACGGTACGGCTTGGCCGCCGAACGCCGCGTGCAGCTCGGGACCGAGCCAGGCGAGAAACGCATCGGAGCGACAGGCCTGCATTTCGACGATCAGCGACTGGCTCTCGTGCGCAGCCATGCCGGCCGCCTCGCCCACCGGCTGGCGTGCCCAGGCAGATGGCAGGCCACGTTCATAGAGCGCGTGCCCGGTCTCGTGCACCACCGCCAGCACCGCCTGGGTGAAGTCTGCTTCATCGTAGCGCGAGGTGATTCGCACATCGGTCGGCGTGCCGCCCGAGAACGGATGTGCAGAACGGTCCAGCCGCGCATGTGCGAAATCCAGGCCCAGGCGTTCGGCGATGCGACGGCACAATGCCTCTTGCACAGCGATCGGAAACGGCCCGGCTGGGCGCAGCGGCGCAGGATTGCGCGCCTGTCGCTCCTCGGCACGAGGAAGTGCCTCGCGGAGAAAAGCCTGGTAATCGCTGAACACCTGGCTGACATCGGTGGTGCGCATCCCGCGCTGGTAGCCATCCATCAGCGCGTCGTACGGGTCGAGATCCAACGCCGATGCCAAAGCCGCGGCAGCTTCGCGGGCGAGATGCACGACCTCCTCGAGGTGCGATCTGACCATCGCGAAGTCCGACAACCGGCGCGCTTCGCGCCACACCTTCTCGCAGGCGGAGTTCGCCCGGGCCTCCGCCTCCACCAGGTCCGGCGGCAGCGCGGTGGCACGCGTGTAGGCGTGCCGCATCAGGCGCAGGTTGGCGGTGCGCCATTCGTCCGTCTCTTCCGCCGCCTCCGCTTCGGCAAGGTCCTCGTCCACGCCCGGTGCCACAAGCAGCGTGTGCTGCATGCCCGCCAGCACCGCGAGCTGATCGCCGCGTGCCACGCCACCGCCGGTCGGCATCATTGTCGCCGCATCCCAGCTCAGCACGGACGACGCCTCGCCGAGGGTCGCCATGCGGGCAAAGCGGGCGGCGAGACGGTCATAGGCAGTCATTCGTAATCCCGGGCGTCAGCCCGGCCCCCATGGCCTGCCACCGGGCCTGACCCGGGGCCTGCCACCGGGCCTGACCCGGTGGTCAGCACCTCTCTTGTCCATAGCCCGAAGATCAGCAGCAGGCCTGCTGCGAGCCCGTACCAGGTGATCGCATACGACAGATGGTTGTTTGGCGGTCGTGGCAGATGCTGCGCGGGCTCCGGATAGCCCTGCGCCGGCGCCTGTCCCATCGCCACCAGAACGAACGGCGCGACATCGTGCAGGCCCAGTGCCGCCCCGATCGCGGATGTGCTCAACGTGAAGAACTGCCGTGCCGCACGATCGTCGGAAACACTGAACAGGCCAGGCTTTTCGCTTGGCCGGACATAGCCCTGCAGCGTCACATCCCCTTCCGCCAGCCCCAGCGGCTGCAGGCGCTTGTTGGGCACCCAACCCAGGTCGACCAGGACCGTGCCATCCTGCGCGCGCTGTAGCGGCACGATAAGCTGGGTGCCGAGTTGCGTCCCTCCGAGCGTATCGCGCACCTGGGCGCCGTAGAATGCGGCGAGATCCTCGCGCAACTCGCCGGTCACCTGCACCTTGGTGAACGGCTGCGGATCGGCCGGCAGAGGGATCGCCGGCGCAGCCTCGGCACGCGCGATCTGCGCCAGAAGTTGGCGCTTCCAGTGCAGGCGCTCCACCTGCCAGGTACCGAGCGCCAGCAACACTGCAAGCATGGCCGATGCCGTCACGCCCGGCCACAGCAGCCGCCGCAGCTTCGTGGTCATGCCGTCACAGCCCCATCTCGGTCGCCCGATGCCGGAACTGCAGCGCGACCAGAGCAGCCTTTGCCGGCCGCATCAGCAGCACGGCCGAGGGCAACGTCACCACCGGCCATAACACCGCATGCACCCAGAATGGCGGCGCGAAATGGAACTCCACCCAAAATGCCAGCACCACCACGATGGCGCCGAGCAGCAGGATCACCCCGACGGCCGCGCCATCGCCTGCGTCATGCGCACGCAGGTCGAGCCCGCAGACCTCGCATTGATCCCGCACGTCCAGGAGGCCGCGGAACAACCGGCCCTGCCCGCAGCGAGGGCAGCGGCCAGCCAGTGCCACGTGCAGCAGCGAAGGTGCCGTTTGCGGCACCGGCCGCTAGACCGTTGCCGGGCTTACTTCGCAGCCCGCTAACGGTCTTGTCTGATATTCGAGCCCGTGATCCACGGCCTCTGACGGGTCCCCAATCCCGGGTTCCCATCGAACCGCGTTCGATGGGGTCCCGGACGCGTCGATTGGGAGCCCGATTCCGCCTCGGCCGATCACGGGCTAGGGAGTGACGTTGGCAGTGACCGCGCTCGCACCCCACCAGTAGATGCAGGTGAACAGGAACAGCCACACCACGTCGACGAAGTGCCAATACCAGGCGGCGGCCTCGAAGCCAAAATGACGTTCCGGCGTGAAGTGCCCGGCGCGGGCGCGGAACCAACAGACGATCAGGAAGCAGGTGCCGACGATGACATGGAAGCCGTGGAAGCCGGTCGCCAGGAAGAAGGTAGACGGATAGATGCCGCCGCCGACGAACTTGAACGGCGCGTCCGAGTATTCGATTGCCTGACAGAGCGTGAAGCTGAGCCCGAGCAGGACGGTCAGACCGAGGCCGAGCACCAGGGTCTTCTTATCGCGCGCCAACAGGCCGTGATGCGCCCAGGTGATCGTCGTCCCCGACAACAGCAGGATCATCGTGTTGAGGATCGGCACGTGGAACGGGTCGAACGTTCGGATGTCCGAGGGTGGCCAAACCGTCTGTCCGTTGCCCTGAGTCTCGGGAAAAATCGCGAAGTTGAAGAATGCCCAGAAGAACGCGACGAAGAACATCACCTCCGATGAGATGAAGAACAGCATCCCGTAGCGCAGTCCCAGCCGCACCACAGGTGTGTGCAGTCCAGGGGTGCGGCTCTCGCGGATGACGTCGCGCCACCAGAAGAACATGGTGGTAAGCACCACGACGGTGCCAATGACCAGTATGATGTAGCTGGCGAAATGCGCAGCGAAGATGATGCCCAGTACCAGCAGGAATCCACCGATCGCGCCAACGATCGGCCAGGGGCTCGGATCGACCAGATGGTATGGCTGATGCAGCCCCGAATTCTCGATCGTCAGATCGCCGTGCGAGTCGCTCATGCCAAACCGGTCCCAGGAAGCTGCGCGCGCATCATCGCGAAATCATCGGGGTGTTCAAGGGGTCTGGCGTGTCAGCGGCCCGACATGCGGGCCAGCCTGTGCCAGGGCGCCGGATTTTTCCGCGTCGTCGAGTGAGCGGAAGAACGTATAGGACAGCGTGATCGTGTGGACGTCCGCTGTGTCCGGGTCCTTGGCGATCGCAGGATCGACCCAGAAGCTGAGCGGAAAGTCTGCCTTTTGACCCGGCGCCAGCGTCTGCTGATTGAAGCAGAAACAGGCAGTCTTGTGGAAATACTTGCCGACTTTGTCCGGCGTCACATTGTACAGCGCGACCCCGGTCACCGGCGCACCGGACCTGTTGCGCGCCGTGTAGTAAGCGAGGCTCTGGTCTCCG
Source organism: Acetobacteraceae bacterium (assembly GCA_024280945.1). Classification (GTDB taxonomy): domain Bacteria; phylum Pseudomonadota; class Alphaproteobacteria; order Acetobacterales; family Acetobacteraceae; genus JAMXLO01. Next base: position 45,036 of record JAMXLO010000129.1, on the reverse strand, counting down.
AGTGGCAGGCGTATCTCCTCCTGCTCCGGACGGAAGTCCCACGGCAGGTTGGCATTGGTGTTGGCGTTGAAGCGCACGGTGATCAATCCGCGCGTGGCTCCCGGCGCCTCTTGCTTGCCGATCTGCGGCGTGCCGCCGTAGCCGGTGACGGCACAGAACATTCGGTAAAGCGGCACCGAGGCGAACGACAGCCCCACCATGCCCACGATGATGCCGGTGAGCGCGATGCCGATGGTACGATTGCTGGTGCGCATGGCTTAAGACTTGGTCATCTTGACGATGGTGATAGCATAGAACAGCGCGCACAGGATCACGAGCACCAGGAGCATTGCCCAGTTTCGCGCGCGGCGGCGGCGCATGTCGTCGGGATCGAGCGCCATGATCAGGTTACCCGGCAAACCGATCGACGGCGATCGCGGCGAACAGTCCGAACAGGTAGAGGATGGAGTATTTGAAAGCCGCCCGTGCCGGTGCGTCGTTGGTCAGACTGATGCCCGAGGCATCCTGCCGGTCGGCAGCAACGCGCCAGACCGAGGCAACGAAGCCGCCGCCCAGAACCAGTGCCGCGAGGCCATAGGCCAAGCCTGAAAACCCGATGATCCAGGGAACCAGCGACAGCGGCACGAGCAACAGCGTGTAGATGACGATCTGTCGTCGCGTTTCCCTGGCGCCGGCGACCACCGGCAGCATGGGGACGCCGGCGCGCTGGTAGTCGGCATTGGCGAACAGCGCCAGTGACCAGAAATGCGGCGGTGTCCAGAAGAACACGATGGCGAACAGCACGAGCGGCAAGAGATCCACCGATCCGGTCACGGCTGCCCAGCCGATCACTGGTGGGAAAGCGCCGGCCGCGCCGCCGATGACGATGTTCTGCGGGGTCCGCCGCTTCAACCAGATCGTATAGACAAACACATAGAATGCGATCGACAGCGCCAGGACCGACGCGGCGGCAAGGTTCACAGCCAGCCCCATCAGGATCACCGAGCCAGCCGCCAAGGTCACGCCAAATCCGAGTGCGGCGCCGGGGTCGATGCGTCCTGCCGGGATGGGCCGGTTGCGCGTTCGACGCATGACGGCGTCGATATCCCGATCATACCACATGTTGATCGCACCACAGGCTCCTGCCGCCACTGCGATGCACAGCACCGCGGTGATCGCCAGCACGGGGTTCAGGTGGCCAGGAGCAATCAGCAGGCCGATGACGCCGGTGAAGACCACCAGCGTCATCACCCGTGGCTTCAGCAGCGCGATCCAGTCGCTGAGTTCGGCCGTCTGGGTTGTGACCGCCTCACTCATTCATATACCTCGGGCATATACCTCGGGCATATACGTCGGGCAAAGCCCGATCCTCCTAGCTTGCCACCGGGCTCGTCCCGGTGGTCATGGCCGGGGCGGGTCCCAATCGACCCTCGATTGGGTCCCCGTTGCGCCGGCCATCAGCGAAAGCGCGGCAGTTCCGCGAAGGTGTGGTACGGCGGCGGCGAAGGTAGTGTCCATTCGAGAGTGGTCGCCCCCTCGCCCCAATAGTTGGCAGGGACCGGCTCTCTGGAGGTGAAGGTGCGATAGAGCACATAGAAGAACACCAGCAGAGCGACGCCGCCGATATACGCGCCTATCGAAGACACGAAGTTCCATCCGGCGAAGGCCTCCGGATAATCGGGATACCGGCGCGGCATACCGGACAGGCCCAGGAAGTGCTGCGGGAAGAATGTCAGGTTGACGCCGATGAATGTCAGCCAGAAGTGCACCTTGCCCCAGAATTCCGGGTACTGGTGGCCCGACATCTTGCCGATCCAGTAGTAGAAGCCGGCAAAGATCGAGAACACGGCCCCGAGTGACAGCACGTAGTGGAAGTGCGCCACCACGTAATAGGTGTTGTGCACGATCTCGTCGATGCCTGCATTCGCCAGCACCACGCCGGTGACACCGCCGATGGTGAAGACGAACAGGAAGCCCACCGCCCACAGCATCGGCGTTTTCAGCTCCACAGAGCCGCCCCACATCGTGGCGATCCAGGAGAAGATCTTGATGCCCGTGGGCACCGCGATGACCATCGTCGCCGCCATGAAGTAGGCACGCGTGTCGACGTCGATGCCTGAGACGAACATGTGGTGAGCCCACACCACAAAACCGATCACGCCGATCGCCACCATGGCGTATGCCATGCCGAGATAGCCGAAGATCGGCTTGCGGCTGAAGGTGGAGATCACGTGGCTGATGATGCCGAAACCCGGCACGATCATGATGTAGACTTCAGGGTGACCGAAGAACCAGAACAGGTGCTGGAACAGCACCGGGTCGCCGCCGCCCGTGGGATCGAAGAAGGCGGTGCCGAAGTTGCGATCGCAGATCAGCATGGTGATCGCGCCGGCCAGCACCGGGATCGACAGCAGCAGCAGGAACGCGGTGACCAGCATCGCCCAGATGAACAGCGGCATCTTGTGCAGGGTCATTCCAGGCGCGCGCATGTTGAAGATCGTGGTGATGAAGTTGATCGCGCCCAGCAGCGAACTTGCACCGGCGAGATGGAGCGCGAACAGCGTGCAGTCCATCCCCATGCCGGTTTCGTAGGTCTGGTTCGACAGCGGCGGATACAGCGTCCAGCCGGAGCCCGATTCGCCCATGAACAGGCCGATTATGATCAGGATGAACGCCGGCGGAAGCAGCCAGAAGCTGATGTTGTTCAGCCGCGGAAACGCCATGTCCGGCGAACCGATCATGAGCGGAATGAACCAGTTGCCGAACCCGCCGATCAGCGCCGGCATGACCGAGAAGAAGATCATCAGCAGCCCATGCGAGGTGATGATCGTGTTCCACGTCTGACCGTCGGCGACGACGTGGTTTCCCGGGAAGTTCAGCTGGGCCCGCATGATCTCGGACAGAATCCCGCCGACCAGGCCGCCGACCACGGCAAAGCTCAGGTACAGCGTGCCGATGTCCTTGTGGTTCGTGCTGCACAACCAGCGCACCAGGAAGGCGGGCTTATGATCTTCGTGGCCGTGAGCGTGGTCGTGGGTGGTTGCCGACATCGTTCAGTCTCTCCTTCACGCACCGACCGCAGTCAGTGCTGAACCTCTGCCGCTGCGATCTCGCGACGCTGCGGCTGCGCCGCATCCGAGAACTTGGTCTTCGCCTCCGCGAGCCAGGCGGTGAACTCTTTCTCCGGCACGGCGCGCACCACGATCGGCATGCGGCTGTGATTGGTACCGCAGATCTGGTTGCACTGGCCATAGAACGTGCCCGGCTGATCGACCTTGAACCAGGTCTCGATCGTCCGGCCGGGGATAGCGTAGCGCTGGATACCGATTGATGGAATGAACCAGCTATGGATCACGTCACCGCTGGTCTGCAGCACACGAACGTTCTTGCCGACCGGCACGACCAGCGGATTGTCGACCGTCAGCAGTCGCATTTGTCCAGGCTTCAGTTGGTCATCCGGTACGATGTAGCTGCTGAAGTCGATATTGCCGTTATCGGGATATGTGTACTCCCAGTACCACTGATGTCCGGTCACCTTGATCGTCAGATCGGCATCACGCGTCCGATCCAGGAAATACACCAGGCGGAACGACGGAATGGCGATCCCAACCAGGATCAGCACCGGAATGACGGTCCACAGAACTTCGATCACCGTGTTGTGCGACGTGCGGCTGGGCACCGGGTTGCGCCTGGCGTTGTAGCGCCACATCACCCACACCAGCAGCGCGCCGACGAAGAGCGTGATCAGCGTAATGATCACCAAAACAATGTCGTGCAGCCAGATCTGTTCGTCCTTCAACGGCCCGAAACCGCGCTGCATGCCCATTTCCCAGGGCCGCGGTGCTCCAACAGCCTGTGCCATCGCAGCGCCACCCGGCCCGACGGCCAGCATGATCCCGGCAATCAGCCGCCGGCACACTGATTTCGCCCGATCCATCCCGCTTCGGTCCCCTAACCCCGGTCCCGCCCCGGGCCGGCTCTCGCCCGTGGAGTACCGGAGCGCGTGCATGAGATCAAGGGAGGGCGCAGGGCGGTGGCTTCATTCGCTCCTAAACTTCCAGGCGCAGCAGCTGAAAGATGCCGAGTGGCGGAACGCTGGCCGCTCGCACGTCGGCAAGGTCGTCTGGTTCGAAAAGCATGTCGGCCCGGAAGTCGGGGTGCCACCCAAGGGCATGTGCAGCGGGCGCCAGGCCGCGTTCAATCCACCAGCGTGGCCCCTTCTCAGCGGCGAAGTGACTGATGAACAGCAGGTTGCCGCCGGGGCGCACCAGGCGTCGCATCTCCGTAAGCAGCTGACGAGGGTTCGGCACGACCGAGGCGACGAACATCGCGACCGCCGTGTCGAATGAATTGTCCTCGAAGTCCGTGGCCTCTGCATCCATCTCGCGCAGCGCGACCACATTGCTGAGACGACGGTTGGCAACTCGCTTGCGTGCCTGCGCCAACATCTCTGCCGAGAGGTCGATGCCGGTGATTCGCCGCTTCGGGTCGTAGTGCGGCAGTGCCAGTCCGGTGCCGACGCCGACCTCCAGGACGTCACGCCCGGGCAGGCGATTGACCAGGGCGACCGCGCGGCGGCGCGCGGTAAGAAAGATGCCGCCGAACACCGCGTCGTAGACGCCGGCCCATCGGCGATACGCGGTCCGCACGGCCTCCGCGTCCAGCGCGGGCGCGGTGTGCGGGCCGTGGTGGCGGCGCTGAAGAGTATCGCTCATGCGTGTCTGACTACCTCCCGTTGCCATGCCGGTAGGCCGCAAGGCGGGCGATTCTTCCGATGTCCGTCGTACTAGCCGAAATGGTGCGAAGGCCCAAGCCGGGTTAACCGCTTGTTCGACAGATATACGCAAAAGCAGGTGGCACGTTCCCCCAGATGGGCGAAGTCTGGGTGACGTGAGCAAACTCCCGCCGCAGTCGCCGGCGGAGTGCCTGCGCGCCGGGAAGCACAAGGCTCTGCAGATAGCCGAAGGTGACGAAGACCGCTTGGGGACGGAGCGCCGTCCGCATCGCGCTGAACACGGTGTCCTGAAGGGAGACGGGCAGGGTCGCCCAGGGCAGACCGCAAACAATGGCATCGACTGCGCCGATCCGCTGTTCGGCCAGGATTTCGCCCAGATCGGCGACACTGCCTTGGACGAAGTCGAGTCGGGGGAACGCGCGCGTCAGTTCGTGGACGAAGCGATGGTTCAGCTCGATCCCGAGATAACGGCAGCCCGGGGCAAGTCGCGTGACGATCTCCCGGGTGAAGGCGCCCGTTCCTGGCCCGAACTCAACGATTGCCCTCGCCGACGGAAAGTCGATCGGCGCCAGCATCGCCCGCGCCAGCGCGGGCGAACTGGGCATGACCGCCCCGATGCTCCGGGGCGAGCGCAGGAACTGCCGAAAGAAGACCGAGGCAGTCATGGCGCGGATAGGCACCTTCCCGCCCGCACGACCTTGGGGCGGGGGTGCCCGACCGTCCCGCTTTCCGCCGGTTCCGGCGAACGTCTCAGTCGGACTGCGACAGATTCACCGCGGCGGTTCGGCCGTTCTGCTGCTGTTCGATCTCGAAGCCGACCTTCTGGCCCTCGCTGAGACTTCGCATGCCGGCCTTCTGCACGGCGCTGATATGGACGAAGACATCCTTCCCACCGGTGTCGGGCGCAATGAAGCCGTAGCCTTTGGTTGGATTGAACCACTTTACGGTGCCCTTGGGCATCGACGCGCTGCCTTTCTGCCTGTGGGCTTACCGCCGCCATCGGGGCAGCGGACGCCCAATTGTACAGGAGCGCGACAGACATCTCCGCGACGCTCCTGCCCCTGTGGCATGGCTCCCGTCATTGTTGGTTACCGAGATGACGGTGTTGCCAAGCCAAGGCAACGATACGCGGCGATGTGTCACGTCGCAATCAGTCCTTGATGCCGATCGCCGGGAAAGCGCTTGCATCCGCCGTCACACCGCGCCATGTCGTGGCCGGCGGGGCGCCGGCAAAGGTGAGCGCCCGCTCCTCGGAGGACTTATGGGTAGCTTCAGCATTTGGCACTGGATGGTGGTGCTGCTGGTCGTGCTGCTGCTGTTTGGCGGCGGCAAGGTCAGCAGCCTGATGGGCGACTTCGCCAAAGGCATCAAGTCATTCAAGAAGAACATGGCAGAGGGCGACGAGGACGTCTCGATGGAGGCGAATGCCGAAAAGCCGACCGGCACGATCGCCGGCCCTGCCGGCCAGGCCAACGCCGCCAAGCGCGAGCACACGGCAGCACACTGAGCGCGCTCGCCTACTAGGCCTTGTTGTGACTGGATAGGTTTTCCACAACTTTTTGTGGCCCCGCGGCATTGTTTTGTTGACGGCCGCCTACACCAGTATACCGTATCTTGTGGTTGCACCGTCGGGGGAGCCACGAGATGGAGTGGGCCGAGGAAACGATCGTTCGCTTGCGAGCGCTGTGGGACGAGGGGCTGTCCACCGCCGAAATCGGTCGGCGCCTGGGGGTGTCGAAGAACGCCGTGGTAGGCAAGGCTCATCGCCTCGATCTGCCGGCACGACCTTCACCCATTCGTCGTGATGGTTCCGGTGGCGGGGCACCGCGACGCAGTGCGCCCCGCCGTGTCGCCGGCCCGACACTGCCCCCGCTTTCCAGCACGGGGCCACTGAACGGCTTGTCGTCTTCGACACCCGGCCCGGCGGTTGTGCCGCATCTCGCCGTCATGTCGGTCAGGCCGGCGCCCGCGCCGCCACCGGCGCGCGTGTCACCGCCCGCCCCTCGTCCCTACGGCCGGGTCATCACGTGCTGCTGGCCGCTGGGCGAGCCTGGGACCCGAACCTTCCGCTTCTGCGACGAACCCTCGGAGCCGGGCAAGCCATACTGCCCGGACCACGTGAAGCTCGCCTATGTCAAGGTGCGCGACCGACGCGAGGACGCTGCCTGAGAGGCTGTTTCGTCGCGTGATTCAGATCTCCGGCGATTGCGCCTGCGATCATCACGCTCATTCACTGGCCGCCAACCGGATCGCGCGCGACGTCGCCGCGATCAGCTGATCGTGCGTGGCAGGCCGTTCCGGCCGGATGAAGCCGAAGGCAGGATACGCGGTGGAGCCCATTTCGCCGGTCGGCGGCCACCATACCTTCACCAGGGACCAATCGTTCGCCGACGAAATGTCGATGACCGGCTGGTCCTGGCTGACCCTGTGGTGCACCCAGTTGGCCTGGGTGACCAGGATCTGCCGTTGGCCGAGCAGCTGCGAAACCACCGCGACATGCCCGCTGGGAAGCCGGCCCGAGCGTCGAAGGACGAGCACGCTGCCGATGGTGGGCCGGGTGCTTCGGTCGTAGTAGCGCTCGCCCGCCTGCCACCACCAGTCGGCCGCGTCGCCCGAGAGCCAGACGCCGCTAAGGGCGCGGGCGAATGGCGCACACTCCACGGCGACGGAGCCGCCGACATAGCCGCCGCGCGAGCCCGACGCGCAGGCGGACAGGGCGAGCAGCAGACCCAACAGGAGACGAGACATGTGCCTCGAATAAACAGCCACTTAGAACCAAATTATCCACCATGAGATCAGAAGCGGGCAATAATATTCTGATGCGGCGCGGCGGCGGCCGAAAGCGCCAGCCGCCGTCCCGCGCAGAGCATGATCGGATCAGCTTGACCCGATCATGCTCTGCGCTTCGTTGATGGAGAGCGCGATTCACGCTTTCCGACGATTCCGCTTCGAGCGATCGCGCTCTAGGCCGTCAGAACGGCGTGTCCCCACATACCGTTATCCGGCGCATGATCCGGGTCTCTGCGGGGTAGTCGTTGACCGCGAAGTGTTGGGTGCAGCGATTGTCCCAGAAGGCGACGGAGCCGGTCTCCCAACGGAACCGGCAAGTGAACTCGGGCCGCACCGAGTGGCGCTTGAGAAAATCGATCAGCGGCTCGCTTTCTTCGTCGGTCATGCCGTCGAATCGCTGCACGTGACCGCCGATATAAAGCGCCTTGCGGCCCGTCTCCGGGTGCGTGCGCACCAGCGGGTGCACCGAGGTCGTCTGCACGTTCCCCGGCTGCTTGACCTTCATGTGCGTCATCTCGCGGTCATAGCGCGCCGCCCGCGACACACCGCCATGCTGCTTGAAATTATCGCCGACGCAGACGGTGCGAAGCTGGCTGCAGAGCGTCTTCATGCCGTCCGACAGGCTCTCGTAGGCGAGGTACTGGTTGGTGAACATCGTGTCGCCGCCGGCCGACGGCACTTCGAGCGCATAGAGGATGGTGCCCATTGCCGGCTGCGGCGAAAACATCTGATCGGTGTGCCATGAACCGCCGAAATTCTTCTTGTCCTCCGGCGTCTTGATGATCTCGAGGATCTCCGGATAGTCCGCCATGCCCTGCATGAACGGATGCAGGTGGATCTCGCCCCAGCGGCGCGCGAAGCGAAGCTGCTGCTCCGGGGTCAGTCGCTGATCGCGGAAAAAAATCACGCAGTTATCGAGCAACGCGGCGCGAATTTCCGCCAGCACATGGTCCGGCAGATCCGTGGACAGATCGATGCCTTCCACGATGGCACCACCGGAACCGGCGATGCGGCGGGTCTCGATATGGCGGTACTGGGCATGGCTTGGAGCATTCATCGGCGGCCCTCCTCGCGGCTATAATGACGTGCTGCGCATGCGCTGCAAAGCCGACGGCACCTGCGTCACAAGCCCCAAGTCCGTCAGGACCAGTCCGTCAGTACCAGCCTGTCAGTACATGTGCTGACCGCCATTGATCGACAAAGTCGATCCGGTGATGAATTCCGCCTCGTCCGCGGTCAGGAATGCCACGCCGCGAGCGATGTCCGACGCGTGGCCCAGCCGGCCCACCGGAATGCGGGCGACGATCTTTTCCAGCACGTCGTGCGGCACCGCGCGCACCATGTCAGTATCGACGTAGCCGGGCGCAATGGCGTTAACCGTGATGCCGAATCGCGCGCCTTCCTGTGCCAGCGCCTTGGTGAAGCCGTGAATGCCCGACTTGGCGGCGGCATAGTTCACCTGTCCGTACTGCCCGGCCTGACCATTGATGCTGCCGACATTGACGATGCGACCGAACTTGCGCTCGCGCATGCCCGGGAAGGTGAGCTTGCACAGGTTGAAGCAGGCGCCGAGGTTGGTGTCGATCACCGCATCCCACATGTCGCGGGACATGCGCTGCAGCGTGCCGTCGCGTGTGATGCCGGCGTTGTTCACCAGCACCTCGATCGGTCCCACCTCTTCGGTGATGCGCTGCACTGCCCGCTCGCATTCCTGGAGCTTGCCGACGTCGAACTGTTCCACGCGCAGGCCGGTCTCTTCATGGAAGGCCGCAGCCGCCTTCTCATTGCCGGCGAAGTTCGCAACCACTGTGCGACCCTGCTCCTTCAGCGCCACGCAGATGGCAGCGCCGATTCCGCGCGTCCCGCCTGTCACCAGTGCCACACGTGCCATCGGTTCCTCCCTGAGTGGTGTTTGGACTGCGTGATCCTAACACCGCGGGGAGAAACCGGTAGCAGGACGAGGGATCAGGATTTCTTGCCGCACCACGCCTCGATCCGATAGCCGTCGGGATCGAGCACAAACGCGGCGTAGTAGTTGGGGCCATAAGCGGCACGCAGCCCCGGCTTGCCGTTGTCCTTGCCGCCCGCCTTCAGCGCCGCCTTGTGGAATGCATCGACCGCGTCTCGATCCGGCGCGCTGAAACAGATGTGCAGACCTGAGCGGTCATCCGCCGCCACAGGATGATCTGTCCGGTTGACCCAGTATTCAGCCGCCTTCGCTCCGTAGCCCAGGGAGCCGTCATCGGAACTCAGGCAGGTGTAGCCGAGTGGCTCGAGGGCCGCGTCGTAGAAGCGGCGTGCGCGGGCGATGTCCCGGGCGCCGATGGACAGGTGGGCGATCATGGAGCTCCTCCTTTCTAACCATATTGATGGTTAGATTGGTCCACATTGCCGGCGAGAAGTCAACCCTCTATATGGTTAGATGCCATGCCGAACCGAGCAGGCGCGGTCATTCCGGCGCCCGATGACGATCTCTGTCTCGCCTTCGCCAACACCCGATATTGGCGCGGCACTGCGGCCCCGACCGAGGAGCTGAACGAGCCTGGCGACCTGCTGCGCTGGGCGGCCAAAGCGGAGCGATTGCCCCCGGACTTGACCGCGCAGCTTGCCCAAGCGGCCGATCTGCTCGACGAGGCGATCGCGCTGCGGGAGACAATTCATCGCTGCTTTGCCGCGACGGCATCCGGCCTGGCGCCGGCTGACCCCGATGTGGCCGCGCTCAACGCGGCGCTCGCCGCGGCACCTGCACGTCAGCGTGTCCGGCCCGCCGGCTGGGAAGTCGGATGGCCCGAGCCCTCGGCCGCGGCGCTCCTCGCACCGGTGCTGTGGTCGGCCGCGGACCTGCTGGTTCGTGGTCGGCTCGCGCGGGTGCGGCAGTGCGCCAATCCGGATTGCGGCTGGCTGTTCCTGGACAACAGCAAGGGCGGCAACCGCCGCTGGTGCTCGATGAGCGCCTGCGGCAATCGGGCCAAGGCGCATCGGCATTATCTGAGGCAGAAGGACGTGCCGACCGCAAAGGGAGGATAACGGTGGCGGGTTCGAGTTCGTGGACCATGGCGGGATCACCTTCGCCACGCTCCGCTATCTGACGCCGTGCAAAATGGCGCCGGATACCACCTCGCCGCCCCAGGACCAGCGGCGTGGCGAACCTTGATACCTGGATTTCCGGCGCCCCTCGTGGCAAGCCTGCCGTATCGTCCGTTCCCGGTGTCTGCATGCTTCTCCTGATCCCCGGCCCCGTCACCACCCGCTCCGCGGTGCGCGAGGCCCTGCGTTACGACTTTGCGCCCTGGGACAATGATTTCCGTCCGCTCTACGCCGGCATTCGCGAGCGCGTGCTGCATATCGCCCATGGCATCCCCGGCGAGCATGCCACCCTGCCGCTGCAAGGCTGCGGCCACTTCATTACGGAAGCAGCAATCCGTACCTTCGTCCCGGCCGGCGGGAAGCTGTTGATCCCTGGCACCGGCGCCTATGCCGATCGGATGATCCGCCTGGCGCGCGAGGCAGGACGCATTCCCGTCGTTCTGCCGGTGTCTCCGGTTGCCGCCGTCGATTCCAATGCGGTTGCGGCCGCGCTCGAGGCCGATCCTGACATCGGCCATGTCGGACTGGTTCAGAGTGAGACCGGCAGCGGTATCGTGCACGACCCGGTGACGATCGGTGCCGTGGCGCGCAGGCTGGGGCGCCGCCTGCTGGTGGATGCGGTATCGGCATTCGGTGCCTTGCCGCTCGATCTGGCGCAGCAACCGGAGATCGATTGCGTCGGGTTTACCGCCAACAAATGCCTGGAAGGCGTGCCGGGCATGGCGTTTGCGGTGGCACGCATCGACCGCGTCGAGCACTGCGCCGGCAACGCCGGCAGCTGGTCACTCGACCTCTCAAGTATCTACGCGCACGCGCTGCGCAGCGGCTGGGGAAGCTGTCGCTTCACGCCTCCGGCGCAGGTGCTGAATGCGTTCAATGTGGCGCTCGATCTGTTCGACGCCGAAGGCGGGCAGCCCGCGCGTCTGGCACGGTATACCGCCAACATGCGCACGCTCTATGACGGCGTGCGCCGGCTGGGCCTGACGCCGTGCCTTTCGCCTCAGGTGCAGGGACCGATCATCGTCAACGTTCACGCACCGGCTGATCCGGCCTGGGATCTGCAGCGTTTCGTCGATGTGCTGAAGGTGCGTGGCGTGCTGATCAGCAATTTCTACAACACGGAACAGCCGAGTTTCCGTGTGGGCTGCATCGGCGCGATCACGCCAGCCGACATGACGCGCGCCGTGGCCGCGATGGGCGAGGCATTGAGTGAACTGGGGATCGAGCGGAGAAAAGCTGCGTAGCGATGGTCATCCCAACACGGGATATCGGTAGGAGAGGAGGAGACAACAAATGCCACAAGGCACACGCGCCTCGTACGTCTATATGGTGCAGATGGACATTCCCGCCGAACACGAGGCGGAATTCAATCGTATCTACGATACGGAGCACGTACCGGCACTGACGAAGGTGCCCGGCGTGCGCGGCTGCACACGCTACGTGTTGGAGAAGACCAACAAGCAAGGCATGGCGCGCTATCTCGCGCTGTATGAGCTGGACTCGCCCGACCTGGTGGACAGCCCTGCCTGGCAGGAGGCGGCGGCGGTTGGCGACTGGATCGCCAAGGTCCGGCCGCACACGACCAATCGGTCGCACACCATCATGCGCAAGCTAGCCTGAGGAAGCCGAAAGAATGAAAAGCGACCTGGAGATCGCCCGCGAGACACCGCTGCGTCCGATCGGCGACATCGCCGCCAAGTTGGATATCCCCGTCGATGCCCTGGAGCCGTACGGGCGACACAAGGCAAAGATCGGCATCGACTACGTCAAGTCGCTGCAAGGCAAGCCGGATGGCGCGCTGGTGCTGGTCACGGGCATCAGCCCGACTCCGGCCGGCGAGGGCAAGACGACCACGACAGTCGGTCTCGGCGACGCGCTGAACCGTATCGGCTCCCGCGCAGTGATCTGCCTGCGCGAGCCATCACTCGGCCCGAGTTTCGGCATGAAGGGTGGCGCGGCTGGGGGCGGCTACTCGCAGGTCGTGCCGATGGACCAGATCAACCTGCATTTCACCGGCGACTTCCACGCAATCACCAGCGCGAACAATCTGCTGGCGGCGATGATCGACAACCACATCTACTGGGGCAATGCGCTGGGCATCGATGCGCGCCGCGTTTCGTGGCGACGATGTCTCGACATGAACGACCGGGCGCTGCGTTCGATCGTGAACAGCCTGGGCGGCGTCGCCAATGGCTTCCCGCGCGAGGACGGCTTCGACATCTCTGTCGCCTCCGAGGTGATGGCGGTGTTCTGTCTCTCGCGCGACCTCGACGATCTACAGGCGCGGCTGGGACGCATGATTGTCGCGCAGAAGCGCGACGGCACCGCGGTCACTGCGAAAGACCTGAAGGCGGACGGCGCCATGGCGGTGCTGCTGAAGGACGCGCTGGCGCCGAATTTGGTGCAGACGCTGGAAGGCTCGCCGGCGTTCGTGCATGGCGGGCCGTTCGCCAACATCGCACATGGCTGCAATTCGGTGATGGCGACGCGTACCGCGCTCAAGCTCGCCGACGTTGTGGTGACCGAGGCCGGCTTCGGTGCCGATCTAGGGGCAGAGAAGTTCATTGACATCAAGTGCCGTCAGGCGGGGCTGAAACCGTCGTGCGCAGTCGTAGTGGCGACGGTCCGCGCGCTGAAGATGCATGGTGGCGTGGCGCGCAGCGCGCTGGGCACCGAGAACGTCGCGGCGGTACGGCGCGGCGTCGCAAATCTTGAGCGGCATGTCGAGAACCTGGGCAAGTTCGGTCTGCCCGTGGTGGTGGGGGTCAACCACTTCACCTCGGATACCGAGGCCGAGTTCTCGGTGATTCGCGATGCCATGGCGCAGCAGAGGGTGGAAGCGATCTCCTGCACCCACTGGGGTGACGGCAGCAAGGGCGCCGAGGCGCTTGCGCGCGCGGTGCAGCAGAAGATCCTGGTTGGCGAGGCCAAGCCGGTGCCGCTGTATCCGGAAAGCATGCCGCTTGCCGGGAAGATCCGCACCATCGCGCAGAAGATCTATCGTGCTGGCGACATCATGATGAACGAGGCTGTGGCACGGCGGCTGGAAGGCTTCGAGAAACAGGGCTTCGGTCATCTGCCGGTGTGCATCGCCAAGACGCAGTACAGCTTCACGGCGGATCCCGCGGTCATGGGTGCCCCGGAAGGCTTCACTCTGCCGGTTCGCGAAGTGCGGCTGTCGGCTGGCGCCGGCTTTGTGGTGGCGATCTGCGGCGACATCATGACCATGCCCGGCCTGCCGCGCATTCCTTCTGCGGAAGCCATCCATCTGCGGGAAGATGGGGAGATCGAAGGGCTGTTCTGACGGGGCTTGGGCGCGTTCCTCATCCGCAGACGTGGAACGCGCCCCCGTCGAGCCTATTACTGGCCTGTATTGAACAGAAAATCGCCCTGGCTCAACTGAGAGGGAACGACACCCGGCAGGTAAATCCGATTGCCGTCGAAGTTGATCAACGCCCAGCCCTGGCTACTGCTGTCAATCGAGACATCGCTGAAGTCCTGCGCTGTCATTTCGAAATCCAGCTTATCTGTCCCTGGAGTGAAATCGCTGATCCTGGCCTGATGATCGGAGCCATCGACGACGAACACATCTCGGCCAGAGGTAGCGGAGATTCCTGACTGACCACCGCCAATGTCAACGATGTTGATCGATCCGTTCGAGCTGTTCCCGACTGATCCGGTCCCCCCGCTGTTGGACAACGAGCCAGAGGCTGAGGCTGCACTGTTGTCCATCGAAGCCGATGATGAGGTCGTGGCACTGTCGGTCGACTGAGGCGTTTGCGCTCCGCCGCTGGCGTGAGGGTTGGAATCATAGACCCGAACATAATCGACCAGCATCTGTGAGCTGTTTCCGGAGTCAGGAGCGCCTCCCCAACTGTCATTGGTTCCAGATTGATTGCTGAGGATCAGGTACATCGGCTGGTTCATGTAATCAGGTGTTGTGGTCTGAGCGATTTGCTTTCCGTCAAAGTACCACGTGATATTGTTGGGTTCCCAATCAACTGCATAAGTGTGGAACCCTTGCGACGTATTCGCGACATCGACCCAACCACCATCCGGGTCTGGACGCCAGACATTATAGGTCAAGGTCGAAGGTGACTCGCTGACGACTTCGGCGATATCCAGTTCGGAATACAAGGCACCGCTCTGTACGGGCATCATCCAGATCGCCCCCAGATAGCCGGGATCTGCTGGCAACTGTGCCCTGATTTCGAAATACCCATACGCCTGCGAGAATGTGCCATGTGTATTCACTTGCCCGCCGATGCGCGATTGACCACCGACTGAGTCGGCGGACACATCATCAGGACGCGGGTAGTTTGCTAAGTCGAGCGACCCGTTGCTGACCGAAATTGGATTGCCATCCGCAGGCACAAGCGACGGGTTGGGAAACCATGCGCTGAGCACACTGGTTCCGCCTGCGCTCCACGGCCACGTCGGCTGCCACGTGCTGTCAAGCGAGTCGAATTCATCATCGAATGTGAGATTTGCCATCGACATCCCCCGAATTGATTTAACGGGGGCCGCGATATCGGCTGAAGCAACGAGGGTCAACGAAACGCGAGCGATCTGACGGAGAACCGATTTATTTTTCTCTTCGCGGTCGTTTCCTGGCAAGAAAGAAAGGACAGCATTCTTAACGCTGCCTGCGGCGCGCCGGATGGTGACAAATTTCATACCTATAGCGGAACATCATGAGTGCATCCTCTCGGAGGCTGAGCCGGCGAAGGAACAGGACGGACGAAACCATCGCTGCGCAGGAAATTGGCGGGATGGCATTTGGGGTTGAACACGTATTGCGCCTCGCTGGCGAAGCCGACGGCTGGTGTCCCGGTTCGGAAGTCCGTCACGGTGTGGATCCGCAAGATACGGCTTCCGAATCGATGAGGACACCAGCAAACCATTGATCCTAGTGTGGTTTCTGGTTCCGAAGTCCGCGACGGCGGGTGATCCACAAAGCGGCGGACTGCGTAACCACCGCACTAGTGATTGCGTGCGGGGGAGGCGCGCCGGTTCTGCCCTGTGCCGCCCGGACGAGCGCGTTTCTTCCTTGCCTACGCGAAGGACCGCCGCTAACTGATCCGCCTGGCGGGTATTGGGAGTGCTGCCATGGGCTACAGAGTTGCTGTCGTCGGAGCCACCGGAGCGGTTGGGCGCGAGATGCTCAAGACGCTTGCCGAACGCCGGTTCCCGGTGGACGAAGTGGCCGCGGTCGCCTCCGGCCGTTCCGCCGGGGCCGAAGTATCCTTCGGCGACAAGCAGGTGCTTCGGGTCCGCAGCCTGGACGGTTTCGACTTCAACGGCTGGGACATCGGCCTGTTTTCGCCCGGCGCCTCGGTTTCTGCGGTACACGCCCCACGCGCGGCCGCGGCCGGCTGCGTGGTCATCGACAACACCAGCCAGTTCCGCATGGAGCCCGATATCCCGCTGGTCGTACCCGAGGTGAATGCGCACGCGCTGCGTAATTACGGCCGGCGCAACATCATCGCCAACCCCAACTGCTCGACCATCCAGATGGTCGTGGCACTGAAGCCGCTGCACGATCAATTCAAGATCAAGCGCGTCGTCGTCGCGACCTATCAGTCGGTTTCCGGCGCCGGAAAGGAGGCGATGGACGAACTCTACAACCACACCCGAAAGGTGTTCGTGCACGAGCACGAGGGCCCCGAGCAGTTCACCAAGGAGATCGCCTTCAACTGCATTCCGCACATTGACCGATTCCTCGATGACGGCTCTACCAAGGAGGAATGGAAGATGGTGGTCGAGACCAAGAAGATCCTCGACCCCAACATCGCCGTGCACGCGACCTGCGTCCGGGTGCCGGTGTTCATCGGTCATGGCGAGGCGGTGAACGTTGAGTTCGAGAACCCGGTCACTGCCGGGGAGGCACGCGCCTGTCTGCGCGAGGCGCCGGGCGTCGAAGTGGTCGATGTCCGCGAAGATGGCGGCTACGTGACACAGATCGAGTGCGCCGGCGAGGACGCCGTGTATGTCAGTCGGATCCGAAAGGACCCGACGGTGACGAACGGCCTGTCGTTCTGGTGCGTGTCCGACAACCTGCGAAAGGGCGCGGCGCTGAACGCGGTGCAGATTGCCGAAACGCTGATTGCCCAACGCATGCTGGCGAAGGCCGCTGCCTGATCTGCGTCACGCGACTGCGGGCCCCCTGTGAGCGGGCCGGCTCATCACCTATATGTCTTTTATGTCGTTGGACGGCGCCGGGCGGTTCCAGCCCCCGGCGCTTTTGTGTGACCGCCGGGACAAGCCCGGCCGCATCGAATGAAGGCCGGGATGGCGCCCGGAACCGTATATGACCGACCCTACGTCCGAGATTGCCCGCCGCCGCACGTTCGCCATCATCTCCCACCCCGACGCAGGCAAGACCACGCTGACCGAGCATCTGCTGCGCGCCGGGGGCGCCATTCAGCTCGCCGGCAACGTGCGGGCCAAAGGTGAGCGTCGTCGAACCCGGTCCGACTGGATGGGCATCGAGCGCGAGCGTGGGATCTCGGTCGTCACCTCGGTGATGACCTTCGAGCATGCGGGTTGCGTGTTCAATCTGCTCGACACGCCTGGCCACGAGGATTTCTCCGAGGATACCTATCGCACGCTGACCGCTGTCGATTCAGCCGTGATGGTGATCGACGCCGCGAAGGGCATCGAGGCGCGCACCCGCAAGCTGTTCGAGATCTGCCGCCTGCGTGACATCCCGATCGTCACATTCATCAACAAGATGGACCGCGAGAGTCGTGATCCGATCGAGTTGTTGGACGAAATCGCCTCGACCCTTGCGTTGGATACGGCGCCGGTGACATGGCCGGTCGGACGCGCTGCCGCGTTCGCCGGCACCTACGATCTGCGGGCACGCAACCTGCATCTGAGCGTCGATTTGCCGCAGTCGGATGCGCGGCTGGCGGCGCTGGCGGATGAGGTGGATCTGATACGCGCGGCGCTGCCCGAATTCGATCGCGACGCATTCAACGCTGGTCATCTGACGCCGGTCTACTTCGGCAGCGCCATCAAGGGGGTCGGTGTTCGCGATCTGCTGAATGGGCTCGCTGAGTACGGGCCGTCACCACGAGCACAGCAGGCCGATCTGCGCGTTGTAGAGGCGGGCGAGCCAGGCCTCACCGCGCTGGTGTTCAAGATTCAGGCGAACATGGATCCCAATCACCGCGACAGGATTGCCTTTGCGCGCATCTGCTCCGGGCGGTTGACGCGCGGCATGAGACTCAAGCAGGTGCGAACCGGCAAGGTGATTCCACTACACGCTCCGCAATTCTTCTTCGCTCGCGAGCGAGAGATCGCGGACGAGGCGTTCGCCGGCGATGTCGTCGGCATTCCCAACCACGGCACGCTACGCATCGGCGATACGTTGACCGAGGGCGAGGATCTGAATTTTGTTGGCGTGCCGTATTTCGCGCCCGAAATTCTGCGTCGGGTGCGGCTGGACGATGCCATGAAGGCCAAGAAGCTGCGCCAGGCACTGGCGGAGCTTGCGGAAGAGGGTGTGGTGCAGTTGTTCCGCCCGCAGGATGGCGCGGCACCGCTGGTCGGCGTTGTCGGCACGCTGCAGCTTGATGTGCTCGCGGCGAGGCTGGCCGCCGAATATGGTGTGGCGACGGGCTTCGAGCCGTCGCCTTATGCGTTGGCTCGCTGGGTTTCGTCCGCCAACCCTAGTGCGCTGCAAAAGTTCATCAACGACAACCGAAGTGCCATCGCTGACGATGTCGACGGCGATCCTGTGTTCCTCGCCACCTCGGCGTTCATGATGAAGCGTGCTGCCGAGTTGGCACCCGATCTGTCGTTCCGCGACATCAAGGACGTGCGCGCTGAAAGAGTGGCGGCCTGAAGTTCAGGCCGCCACCCGCTCATATTCGTCCCATCAACAGCAGAATGACCACTATCAGCACCACCAATCCTAATCCGCCGCTAGGGTAGTACCCCCACCCGGAGCTGTACGGCCACGTCGGCAGTGCCGCGAGCAGCAGGATGATCAGGATTATGAGGAGCAGCGTGGGCACGCTGGGTTACTCCTTTCCCGTGACCTTGTCGCGAGCCTCGCGCGCTGAATCCTTCATGCCGCCAACGGCGTTCTGCACGCGCCCTTCCGCGTTATCGGCTTTACCTTCCGCTTCGGTCTTGGCATCGCCGGTGACCTTGCCCCAGGCTTCCTTGACCTTGCCCTTTGCCTGCTTGCCGGCCCCCTCAATGCGATCCTTGTCCATGTCGGTCTCCCTCTCAAATTTCAGTTACGGTCGATATGGTGTGTTTCGCTCCGCCGAGTTCTCCAAGCCTCGGCCTGCTGCCTGCAGATCCTGGCCGGCGCCCGCTGTTGTATTGCAGGCCGTCAGCAACGGCGCGGCGACAGCCAATCCCAACAGCACCAGGACTGTTGCGAGCTTCCTTCGCATCAAGACTCCCTCTTCGTGCTCGCAATGAAACGGGAGGGTTTTGCGATGGATCCATCGGCGTAGGATCAATATAATGTGACATAATGCAGCGATCGAACGTCAGGGCGCGTCAACAACCGCGAGATTCGCATATTCATTTCCGACGAAAAATAGTTGTCCCTGTCCGAGCTGTCTCTTAGCATTACGTGAGATTCATCGGTGACCGCTCGGCACCAAGTGAGGGGACACATGGTGGGCTACCGCTGCTACATTCTTGACAGTGAGGATCATATTGTTCAGGCGCACGACCTTCACTGCACGACCGATCAGGAAGCGAAGGCGACAGCGGAGGGCTTCCTCGAACGCGATCCGTATTACCGGTTCGTCGAGGTGTGGCAGGCGACGCGGCGGGTGCTGAAGCTGGAACGGGGAAAGATACTGCCTCGGCGGGCTCCTTCTCCATTGGACGCAGGGCGCCCCGCGGGACCCGCTCCCTGACTGTGGGCGTCCGACGCCCGGTGCCGTTGACTTGTACCCGACCGCCCGGTACGAAATCGGGGCGACCAAGAACAGATTGCTGAAGAATACGCCCCACGGCGGCGTTGGGAGGGGCATTGCCACCGCTCCTAGAAGTCATGGACTTGCACACCGAGTTCCGCACCGGTGCGGGACTGGTGCGCGCAGTTGATGGTATTTCCTACACGGTGGAAGCGGGCGAGACCGTCGCCATCGTCGGCGAGAGTGGTTCCGGCAAGTCAGTCAGCGCACTCTCGCTGCTGCGGCTGATCCCCGATCCGCCTGGACGCATCACCCATGGTGAGATTCGCTTTGCGGGTCGCGATATCATGCAACTCTCGGATGCAGAGATGCGTGAAATCCGTGGCGGAGACATCGGCATGGTGTTCCAGGAGCCGATGACTTCACTGAACCCGGTGCTGACCATCGGCCGCCAGATCACCGAGACGCTGGAACAGCATCGCGGCGCGGATCGATACGCCGCGCACAGACGTGCGGTCGAGTTGCTCGGCCTGGTCGGGATTGCCGATGCAGACCGGCGCCTCAGGCAATATCCGCATCAACTATCGGGTGGGATGCGTCAGCGGATCATGATCGCGATTGCACTTGCCTGCGATCCGAAGCTGATCATCGCCGACGAACCGACGACCGCCCTGGACGTGACGATCCAGGCGCAGATCCTGGAGCTGATGAAAGACCTGACGCGGCGACTGAACGTCGCACTCATCATCATCACGCATAATCTCGGTGTCGTTGCCCGCTACGCCAATCGGGTCAATGTCATGTACGCGGGTCGCCTCGTGGAGACTGGATCGGCGCCTGAAGTTTACCACAAACCACGTCATCCTTACACGCAGGCCCTGCTGCGATCGGTTCCGCGATTGGATCGTCCACGACAGGAACGCCTGGATCCGGTCGAAGGACAGCCGCCCGATCTCATGCGTCTCGGCAGTGGCTGTGCGTTCCGCCCGCGCTGCCGGTTTGCCGTGGCTGCGTGCGAACAGGCTCAGCCGCCGCTGGAGCAGGCAGGCGTTGCCGGCCACCTTGCGGCGTGCTTCCGCAGCCAGGACGTCTGTCGAGAGGCCGCGGCATGAGCGCGGTCGGACGTCCGTTGCTGGAAGTGAAGGACCTGCGCATGCACTTCCCCATCACCGAGGGGATAGTGGCACGCAGACTGATCGGCGAAGTGAAGGCGGTCGATGGCATCGACTTCGCCGTGCGGCGCGGTGAAACTCTCGGACTGGTCGGTGAAAGCGGATGCGGCAAGACAACAACGGGACGCTGCATCCTACGGCTGAACAATCCGACGTCCGGTCAAATCCTGTATGACGGCGTCGACATCGCGAAGATGGAGCGCAAGGAACTGCAGGCGCTGCGTCGCCGCATCCAGGTGATTTTCCAGGATCCGTACAGCTCGCTCAATCCGCGCATGAAGGTGGGCGATATCATCGCCGAACCGATCAAGGTGCACGGGATCGAGTCGGACGCGGCCAAACGCGCGGCGCGCGTGCGCGAGCTGCTGAGCGTGTGCGGGCTGAACCCACGCTTTGCCGACCGCTATCCGCACGAGATGTCCGGCGGCCAGCGCCAACGCGTCGGCATCGCGCGAGCGCTGGCGCTCAATCCAGAGTTCATCGTCTGCGACGAAGCGGTATCGGCGCTCGATGTGTCGATCCAGGCGCAGGTGGTGAACCTGCTCGAGGATCTGCGCGAAGAGTTCGGCCTGACCTATCTTTTCATCGCACATGATCTGTCGGTGGTACGGCATCTCTGCCAGCGCGTCGCGGTGATGTATCTCGGCCGGATCGTTGAGCTGGCGGACGGCGATGAACTGTTCGGCAACCCGCTGCACCCGTATACACAGGCGCTGCTCGCAGCGGTGCCGGTGCCGGATCCTTCGGTTGAAGCGCACCGGACTTTCCGTCCGGTGCAGGGCGAAGTCCCGAGTCCGATCAATCCCCCGCCGGGCTGTGTCTTCCATCCGCGGTGTCCCATCGCGGTCGCAGGATGCAAACAGGCGCGTCCGGCGTTGCGCGAGGTGCGGCCTGGGCATTTTGTCGCCTGCAGCGAAGTCCACTGATCTTGTGAAGGAAACCGAAGATGGCGCCCAATGCGAAGCGCGTGTTCTATGTGAAGTACTTGTCCGGCCCCATCTTCGGACAGATCCTGGCGAAGCGACCGGACATCCAGCTCGACAAACTGGAGAACGAGACGCCGGATGCCGAGGCTGAACCGGTCCTGTCACAGGCCCATGCGTATCAGATCGGCGCGTCACGCCAGGTGATCGGCAAGCACCTTCAGGTCACCGACTCGCTGCTGGCGAAAACACCTAATCTGGTAGCTG
The DNA here is from genome assembly GCA_024280945.1 of Acetobacteraceae bacterium. Taxonomy (GTDB): domain Bacteria; phylum Pseudomonadota; class Alphaproteobacteria; order Acetobacterales; family Acetobacteraceae; genus JAMXLO01. The sequence continues at coordinate 23,192 of JAMXLO010000129.1, read as the reverse complement.
TTTCATCCAACGGCGCTGGCTACGACACGATCGACGTGGATGCCTGCACGCGGCAAGGCATTATCGTTGTCAATCAATCGGGCGGCAACAAGGAGGCGGTGGCGGAACATGCGCTGGCGATGCTGCTGACATTGTCGAAGCGCATCATCGAGGTGGATCGTCGCATGCGCCGCGCCGACGGCATCCCGCGCAACGAGTACATCGGCACCGAACTGCTGGACAAGACGATCGGCATCATCGGCATCGGCAATGTCGGTGGGCGGTTGGCCGAATTGTGCAAGGGCCTGTTCCGCATGCGCGTACTGGCCTATGACCCGTACCTGTCAGCGTCACAGATAGCGGCGAAGGGGGCGGAAAGAGTTGAGGCGCTCGACGAGCTGTTGCGTCAGGCCGACTACGTGTCGATCAACTGCCCCTACACGCGCGAGACCAGGAACATGATGGGCGCGCGCGAATTCGGCCTGATGCAGAAGCATGCGTACTTCGTCACAACCGCACGTGGCGGCATTCATGACGAAGATGCGCTTGCAGCGGCATTGTCGGCGAAGCAGATCGCCGGCGCCGGTCTTGATGTGTGGAACGACGAACCACCGCCGCATGAGCACAAGCTGATGGCGTTCGACAACGTGCTGGTCAGCCCGCACACCGCGGGTGCGACGTACGAATCGCGCGACAACATGGCACGCTTCGCCGCCGAGCAGCTGATCGACATACTGGACGGCAAGCGGCCGCCACGACTGATCAACCCGGAGGTCTGGCCGGCTTACTGCGCGCGGTTCGAGCGGATATTGGGGGTGAGACCGGAGGGGTGACGCCCAGGCCGCCTGGGAGCTGAGGACCCACCATCATAGTGTCGAGAGCAGATGACGCGAGGTGAAGAAGACGTGGGTGGCCGGCACCGATCCCCGGGACACGTCCGGGGACATGCGGCCGGCCATGACGGGTGGAGGGATCAAGCCTTGGCGTAGGTGCCAGCCGATCGCCCGGCAAGTCGGCCGAACACTGACCCCGACATCAGACCCGCACCACCAAGGTAGTTCTGGTAGAAGATGCCGCCGACCAGTTCCCCTCCGGCGAACAGACCGGGTATGACCCGGCCGGTGGTATCCTCCACCTCGCCCTCGGTGGTGATCTTCAGGCCACCGAAGCTGAACGTGATGCCGCAGGTCACGGCGAAGCCATGGAACGGTGGCTCGTCGATCGGCAGCGCCCAGTTCGACTTGGGCGGCGTGATCCCCTTGGTGCATTTGCCATCGAGGATCGCCGGGTTGTACTCGCCTGGCTGACACGCCGCGTTGAATTCGCGCACTGTCTTTATCAACCCCTCGGGGCTGATCTCCAGCTTCTGCGCCAGCTCCTCCAACGTGTTCGCTTGCGCCTTGGTCACCTGGCGAATGCGATACTCGTCGCGCGTCATGTCGACGGTCTTCTTGTCGAAGATCTGCACCGCCATGCGTTGCGGCTGTTTCATCACCTCGCGGCCGTACTTCGCATAGGTGTAGTTGCGGAAATCAGCCCCCTCATCCACGAACCGCTCGCCATCGGCGTTGACGATGATGCCGATCGGATAGGAATGCTTCTGATAGTTGTCGAGCACCACGCGATCGCCGAATGGCGGAGCGCTTAGATCCCACTGCACCGCATGGCAGCTCGACCAGCCGCCGAACGCGGCGGCGCCGATTTCCAGCGCCGCCTTGATGCCGTCGCCGGTGTTGTGCCGCGTGCCGCGAACGCGCGCGAGTTCCCAGCCCGGGCCGTAATAGCGCACGCGCATTTCCGGATCGGCCTCGAAGCCGCCGCAGGCCAGCACCACGGCCTTGGCATCGATGTCCTGATAACCGTCCGGGCCGAATACCGTAACGCCAGTGACGTCTCCCTTGCGGTTCTGGATCAGCTTCCGCAGGCCGGTATCGTAGCGCACAGTGATGCCGTGACGCTCGGCCGACCTGAACAGGAAGTCTACCAGGCCCCAGCCGCCACCGACCGCCTCGACCGCCATGCCGCCGAAGAAGTGCTGCACGCCGTTCACCAGATATGACTGGCGCTTGAACATCGGAATCCAGCGCACGCCCTTCTCGCGCATCCACACCACCGTCTCGCGCGAACGCCCGACCAAGAGATCGATCAGATCAGGCTCAGACAGGTTCTCGGTCGCCCGCATCAGGTCTTCGGTATAGGTGTCCGCCGTGAACGGCGGGATGAGCATCTGCTTGGCTTCGCTCTCCGACAGATCCACCAGCACGTCGGTGCGCAGATCCTCGAGGCCGTTATGTACGAAGCGGAAACCACCGGCGGTGAAGGTGGAGTTGCCGCCACGCTCCTCCTCGCTCGCCTTTTCCAGCACCAGCACCTTGGCGCCCTGCTCCTGCGCGGAGAGAGCGGCGCACAGCGCGGCATTGCCTGCGCCAACCACGATCACATCATACTGGCCGGCATCAGCCATAGGGGCCTCCTGGTCACTCTCTGTTTTGCGCGCAGCCGCCACACCAACCCTGCGCGCCTTCGCCGGACCTCCTTACGAACGGTTGCCGCCATACGCAAGGCATCGCACAGTGCCGCGCCCCGACCGAGAGAGGGAAGATGGACGAGGAGGCCCCGGGCGCGTGGCACGAGATCGTGCGCGACGTGCTGAAGCGACACCAGGTGAAGCTGGTGACCTATGTGCCGGACAATGTGCTGCGTCCGCTGATCGACGCGGTGCACGGCGATTCGTTCTTCACCGCATTCTCCTGCGCGCGTGAGGAGGAGGCCGTGGGCATTGTCTCCGGGGCCTGGATGGGCGGGCTGCGCGGCATCGTGCTGATGCAGACGTCCGGCTTCGCCACGCTGCCGAACGCGATCGCCTCGCTGGCGGTGCCGTTTCAGATCCCGGTGCTGATGATGGTGTCCGAGCGCGGCACGCTGGGCGAATTCAACATCGGCCAGTCACTGGTCGCGCGCACCATGCGCCCGGTGCTGCAGGCGCTCGCGGTCGAGCATCACACGATGACGCGGCTGGACGAGGTGGAGTTCATCGTCGATCGCAGCATCACCCAGGCGGTCGCCACCCAGGCGCCGTGCGTGTTCATCCTCTCGCCGCTGCTGACGGGCGGAAAGGTTTTCGCGAAATGACGGTGGCCGGGTCAAGCCCGGCCATGACGATAGAAGGCCGGGCTGTCGCCCGGAACCAAACATGACATTCACAGCAAACCATCCGGCGAGCCGCGACCAGGCCAAGGTGATGAATCGCTTCGACATCACCAAGCGCATGGTCGCGCGGCTGAAGCACGACGAGGCGGTGATCGGCGGTATCGGTTACACCAACTTCGACCTGTGGGCGGCGGGACGGCGGCCGCAAAACTTTTATATGCTGGGCAGCATGGGGCTGGCGGTGCCGATCGCGTTGGGTGTGGCGCTGGCGCAGCCACAGCGCAAGGTGATCGCACTGGAGGGCGACGGCTCGATCCTGATGCAGGTCGGCTCGCTGGCGACGGTCGCGGCGCGGAAGCAGAAAAACCTGGCGATCGTCATCATGGACAATGGCACTTACCAGATCACCGGAGGCCAGCTTACTTCGACCGAACTCGGGGCAGACATCGTCGCAATGGCGCGCGGTGCCGGCATCGCACAGAGTGCCTGGGCCGCCGATGAAGCCGCGTTCGAAGAACTGATCGAGCTGTCGCTGCGCGAGGATGGGCCCTGGCTGATCGGCTGCCGCATCGACAAGGAGAAACCGGCCGAGACCACCGAGCGCGATCCGCCGCGCATTCGCGACCAGTTCATGCGTGGGCTCGGCGTGAAGCAATAGCGGCAATGGCCGTCTTGATCATTGGTGCCGGCATTGCCGGCCTGACGACGGCGCTCAGCCTGCATCAGGTCGGCGTCGAGGCGCGGATATTCGAAAGCACGGACAGCATCGAACCACTTGGGGTCGGCATCAACGTCCTGCCGCATGCGGTGCGCGAGCTGACTGAACTCGGTCTCGCCGACCGGCTCGCTGCGATCGCTATTCCCACCGCGGAACTTGCATATTACTCCAAGCACGGCCGGCTCATCTGGTCGGAACCACGCGGGCTCGCCGCCGGCTACAACTGGCCGCAATTCTCCATTCATCGCGGCGAGCTGCAAGCCATCCTGCTCGACGCGGTGCGCGAGCGGCTTGGCGCCGACCATGTCCTCACCGGGCACCATCTCGTGCGTTGGGAGACGACTGCTTCCGGTCTGCGGGCGTTCTTCGTCGATCGCCGCGGCGGCTATCGTGTCGGCGAGGCGCAAGGCGAGTTGCTGATCGCCGCCGACGGCATTCACTCGGTGGCGCGTGGCATCCTGTATCCCAAGGAAGGTCCGCCGATCTGGAACGGCGCAATTCTTTGGCGCGGCGTCACGCGCGGCAAGCCGTTCCTATCCGGCCGGACAATGATCATGGCCGGCCACGAGTTCCAGAAATTCGTCTGCTATCCAATCTCGCGCGAAGCGACGGAGCACGGCGAGGCGGTGCTCAACTGGATCGCTGAGCGCAAGTTTCAGCCTGGTCACCAGTGGCGGCGTGAAGACTGGAACCGGCAAGGCCATCTCGCCGACTTCCTGCCGCAGTTCAACGACTGGCGTTTTGGATGGCTCGACGCGCCAGGTCTCATCCGCGCGGCAGACCGCTGCTACGAATACCCGATGGTGGATCGCGACCCATTGGAGCGATGGACCTTCGGCCGCGTCACGCTGGCGGGCGATGCGGCGCACCCGATGTATCCGATCGGCTCCAACGGCGCGTCGCAGGCGATCCTCGATGCGCGCGTGCTGGCGCGAGAAATTCGCACGCATGGCGCGACAGAAGCCGCGCTCCGGGCTTATGAGGCGGAGCGTCGTCCCGCGACCTCGGGGATCGTTCTTGCCAATCGCAGGAACGGTCCCGAACAGGTGATGCAGCTGGTCGAGGAACGCGCTCCCGACGGCTTCACCCGCGTCGAGGACGTGCTGTCCGAACAGGAACTTCAGGAAACCGCAGCCGGATACAAGCGCATCGCCGGCTTCGACAAAGACGCGCTCAACGGCAGGCCACCGATCGTCGCCGCCTGAAAGCGTATCGAGCCATGCCTACATGCGCCGCGCGGGAGGGCAAAGACGCTATCAGCGCTGCGCCAGATAGCTGTCAATCGGCGGTGCCTTCAACGATTTCTGAAGTGCGCGGCTACACCGCGTCCTGCCACGGCCGCGATACGTCATCGCCCGATCGTGACCGTCCGCGCCTCATTGATGCCCAACCCGTGCAGTCATAGCGCGACCCTCGCGCCTTTTGTCATCCTGCCGGAGAACTTTATGGTCGAGCCCGCGCGGCGGTCAGGTCCTTCGATCGAGGACCACGCCTTCATTGGAGATTGCACCACCGGGGCACTCGTCAATCTCAGCGGGTCGATCAACTGGCTCTGCTGGCCACGTTTCGATTCCAGCGCCTGTTTTGCCGCCCTGCTGGGGTCGGAGGACAATGGATATTGGCGAGTTGCTCCCACGGAAAACGCGTCGGTGTCCCGCCGCTATCTCGAAGGCACGTTGATTCTGCTCACGCGATTTGAACAGTCTAACGGCGCGGTCGAACTGCTTGATTTCATGCCGCTCGAAAGCGCAGCCTCGCAGGTCGTGCGTCTCGTCCGCGGCGTGTCGGGCAGCATGACAATGCGCAGCGAGCTGGCCTTGCGCTTTGAGTACGGCTCTGCCCTGCCATGGGTGGAAGCACTCGGCGATGGCAGCGTGCGCGCCATCTGCGGGCCGGAAATGGCCGTGCTCTATCCGTCGGTCCCGCACGGGGCGGAGGATCACACGACAGCCGCGGAGTTCACCGTGCACGCTGGTCAGACGGTGTCGCTGGTGCTGCGCTATTACCAGTCGCACCAGAAGCTTGGTGCATGGCCCGACGCACAGGCCGAACTGCAAAGGACCGATACAGCCTGGCGCGCCTGGTCGGATCGTTGCACCGCGGTAGGCGCTCTCAGCAGCGTGGTGAAGCACTCTCTGGTCGTGCTGAAGGGCCTCACCTACGCACTGACCGGGGGCATCGTCGCTGCCCCGACGACGTCTTTGCCCGAACAGCCAGGGGGGGTGCGCAACTGGGACTACCGCTACTGCTGGCTGCGCGATGCAACGTTCACCCTGCTCGCGCTTGGCGACGCCGGATATGCAGAGGAGGCGCAGGCGTGGCGCGACTGGCTGATGCGAGCAGTGGCCGGCAGTCCGGAACAGATGCAGATCATGTATGGTCTTGGTGGCGAGCGGCGTCTGTCCGAATGGGAAGCGGACTGGCTGCCGGGTTTTGACGCGGCGCATCCGGTCCGGATCGGCAATGCCGCTGCATCACAGCTCCAGCTCGACGTGTTCGGCGAGATCGCCGATGCGATGTTCCAGGCGCGCCTGCGCGGCATGCCGGGCAGCGCACGCTCGCGTGCAATTGGCGGTGCCCTGCTGGATCACCTGGAGCGTACCTGGAAACAACCGGACGAAGGGATCTGGGAAGTGCGGGGTCCACGACAGCACTTCACGCATTCCAAGGTGATGGCATGGGTTGCGTTCGATCGCGCTGCGAAGGCGGTGCAGCAGCTTGGCGTCGACGGCCCGGTCGATCGCTGGTCAGCGATACGCGACGAGATTCATGACGAAGTATGCCGCAAGGCGTTCGATAGCGAACTTGGCAGCTTCGTCCAGTCCTATGGTTCTCAGTCAGTGGATGCCAACCTGCTGTTGCTGCCACTCGTCGGTTTCCTGCCCGCAGATGACCGGCGCATTCAGGGAACACTGGCCGCCATCGAGCGGCGGCTCGTGTTCGATGACCTCGTCTTTCGCTACAACACGGGTGAAACGGCGGATGGACTGCCGCCTGGCGAAGGCGCATTCATCGCCTGCAGCCTGTGGTACGCCGACAATCTGATCTTGGCGGGACGCCGGCGAGACGCCCGCACGATGTTCGAGCGCATCCTGGCGCTGCGCAACGACGTGGGACTTCTGGCGGAGGAATACGACCCGGTCGCCAAACGACAGATGGGCAACTTCCCGCAGGCGTTCAGTCACGTCGCATTGGTGAACACCGCACTCAATCTCACGCGCGGCGAGGGGCCGGCCGAGGAGCGATCTGGCGAAGCGCCGCCCTGAGCGGAGTACAAGCGTCAGATGGTTCAGGCGTAGATCTTTACCAGCTCGGCGTGCGCCCACTTCACCGCTTCCTCCGCGGGCATGCCTTGCACCGCCTTGGTGTACATATCGACGATGATGAATTTGCTGATCGCTTCGGCGGCAGCGCGACCTGCTGGCCCGGCGTAGCCGGCGAAGTGTCCGCTCTCCGCTGCGGTGCGGAACGGGGCCATGATTGGATCCACCTTCCAGACCGGGTCGTCTTCCCACATCCTCGTGGTTCCGGTTGAAAACCCCTGCTGCGACGTGAACCACTCGCCGTAAATATCCTTGGTATGGAACCAGCGAAGGAAATCCTTGGCCGCTTTCTGGTTCTTCCCATAAGTCGGCACCAGGTTGGAGAACGGGACGTGATAGCTGAACTGGCCCGCAGGACCTTTCGGCAGCGGCGCATGAAAAATGTCGTCCTTCAGCGGCTTGCCGCTTTCGGTCAAGTAGGTGTCCGCCTTGGCCTTGGCCAAGAGATAGATCGAGGCACCATTGCTGGTGGAACTGATCGTGTTGGCAAGGAAGGCGCGATTGTTGCCGGCATCGTCCCACGACATGCCGCCGTCATCGAAGCATTCCTTCCAGAAAGCGACGGCGAACTTCACCGATTCCACGGTTCCCTTGCTGTTCAGTGCGACAGTCTTGCCGTCGGCTTCGACCTCTTTGCCGCCCCAGGACCACAGATAGGGATACCAGAACGCCGGCCCATCACCGAAGGCATGGGCGAGCGTCTGGCCGTACGGGTGATTCTTTGACTTCATCTGTTTGCCGATGGCGCGATAGTCGTCCCAGGTTCCCGGGAACTTGCCGGGAGTTACACCGACATCTGCGAACCACGAGGTACGATTGGCGAACAGCACGCCAAGGATCGTGAACGGCATGGCGATCCAACGCTTGCCGTCATAGGCGATGTCGCGCGAGGTCTGGAAGTAGCCGCCTTGCGCCTTGCCAACCTCCTCGGCGATATCGCTGACATCGACCAGGTTTTCGGCGTACAGCTGCCCCCAGTTGCTGGCCGCCATCATGATGTCCGGTCCAGACCTGGATTGGATCGCCGCGCTGATGCGCGCCTGGATGCCATCGCCATTGATGGTCTCGATACTGAGATCTATCCCGAGCGCCTTCTTGCACTCATCTTTGATCTTGCCCTTCAGGAGCTGATCGGAGACCGGCACGAAGTCGACAAATTTGAGCCATTGCAGGGTGGTGCCCTGGGCGAAGGCAGGCGCCTGGCCAGATGCCAGGATGCCGGCCAAGCCGCTGCCGGCAGCAAGCGTGCTGGCGCCTGAAAGCTTCAGCAGCTTGCGGCGATGAATGCGTCGCATGGTCGGTCTCCCTGTGTTGGCGGGACCGGTTGTTCCGGTCTCTCGCGGTTCGGCTTTGGTGTCAGGCGCCGTAGATCGTCACCAATTCGGCATGCGCCGCCTTGACCGATTCGGCGGGGTCCATCCCCTGGATCGCTTTCGCGTACATATCGACGATGATGTACTTGGTCTGAACCTCGGCGGCTTTCTGGTTCGGCTTGCCGGCATAGCCAACCAAGCGCCCTGTCTCTGGAACCTTCTTGAACGGGGCAAGGACCGGGTCGATGTTCCACACCGGATGATCCTCCCACATCTTGGTCGGGCCGCTGGTATAGCCCTGCTGGGAGACAAACCACTTATCGAAGATTTCCTTCGACGATGCCCAGCGGAGGAACTTCTTGGCCGCGTCCTGGTTCTTCGAGTACTTCATGATCAGGTGGGTTTGCGGGCCGGGCAGGTTGAACTGACCGCCGGCTCCGCCAGGAATGCCGGCATGAAGGATGTCATCCTTCATCGGCGCACCTTTCTCGGTCACGTAGGAGTCGGGCTTCTTCTTCGCCTCGAGGTAGATCGAGGCGCCGTTGTTTGTGGCGCTGATACTGCCGGAAAGGAAGGCGCGATTGTTGCTGGTGTCATCCCAGGCGAGCCCGCCCTCATCCATCGTCTCCTTCCAGAGAGCGACCGCGAACTTGACAGACTCGACGGTCTCCTTGGTGTTGAGCACCACAGTCTTGCCGTCGGCCTCGAGCTCCTTTCCGCCCCATGACCACAGATAGGGGTACCACCAGCCTGGCGCATCGCCGAAGGTGTGGCCGGCGGTTTGGCCATAAGGGTGGCCTGCCGCCTTCAGCTTCTTGCCGACGGCGCGGTATTCGTCCCAGGTCTTGGGAAACCCATTTGCGGCGCCGGCTTCGGCGAGCCAGGATTTGCGGTAGGCCACGAGGCCACCGCCGGTGCACCAGGGCAGGCCGATCCACCTTCCGTTGACGGTGCCGATGACCTTGCAGATGTCATAGAAGCCGCCTTGCGCGTTGCCCAGATCCTCGGCCACGTCGCTGACATCGACGCAGCTTCCCGCATAAAGTTGCGGCCAGTTGTTGACTGTCATGAAGATGTCGGGACCGGCACCTGACTGGATCGCGGCGGTGATACGCGCCTGGATGTCGTTGGCGTTGATTGTTTCGACCGTCAGCTTCATGCCCAGGTCTTTTTCGCACAGCTTGACGATCTCGCCCTTGAGAAGTTGGTCCGACGCAGGGACGAAATCGGCCCAGCGCAGCCAGTGCATCGTCTGTGTCTGGGCATAGGCAGGGGCTCGCCCACTCGCCAGAATGCCGGCCAGACCGCCGGTGCCCGCGGCGAGCGCGCTGGCGGCGGAAAGCTGCAAGGTCTTGCGTCGACGGATTCGAGCCATCGCTTCCTCCCTCGTTGTGCCGCGCCGTTCGCGCGACACGTCGAACTAAGGCGCTTCGTTTGAGAGCGTGATTCACGCTTTCCGACCTTCACCCTCAAGCGATCACGCTCTAAATCGCATCTTCGGTTTGCATGTCGAAGAAATGCATGCGGTCAGGATTGATCGCCAGGGCGACCCTTTCGTGCACCTTGGCGGTGACGTTCGGCTCAACCGAAGCGACCATCGTGGTCGGTCCGGCGGCAACGTCCAGCAGGATCTCCGAGCCGAGCCGTTCCACCACCTCGATCGCGACATCGAAGCTGAGATCCTTCGTATCAGCGCCGTTCGCGATGCGCAGGTCCTCGGGTCGCACGCCAAGCGTCGCCTGTTTTCCGGCATATGGACCGAGGCGGGGCGCGATCGGCGCTGGCACCTTGATCCGGAGACTCTCGCTTTCGGCCCAGAGCGAGCCATTCTGAGCGGCAATCCGCACCGGGACGAAATTCATCGCCGGCGATCCGATAAAGCCGGCGACAAAGCGATTCGCCGGCTGGTTGTACAGCTCCATGGGATCGCCGACCTGCTGCACCCGACCGTCACGCATGACGACGACCCGGTCGCCAAGGGTCATTGCCTCGACCTGATCGTGCGTGACGTAGATTGCAGTGGTCCCCAGCCTTTCGTGCAGTTTCTTCAGTTCGACCCGCATCTGCACCCGAAGCTTGGCATCCAGGTTCGACAGAGGCTCATCGAACAGAAACACCTGCGGATGCCGCACGATCGCTCGGCCAAGCGCGACACGCTGACGCTGGCCGCCGGACAACTGGCGAGGCTTGCGCTTAAGCAACTCGCGAATGCCGAGGATGTCGGCCGCCTCTTGCACTCGCCGGTTGATCTCGGGCCTGGCAAATTTCCGCATCTTCAGGCCAAAGGCCATGTTGTCGTAGACCGTCATATGCGGATAGAGCGCGTAGTTCTGGAACACCATTGCGATGTCGCGGTCCATGGGCGGCAACTCGTTGACGACCTTCTCGTCGATCGTGATCTGTCCGCCAGTGATGCTTTCGAGTCCCGCCACCATGCGTAGCGTCGTTGTCTTACCGCAGCCGGACGGGCCGACCAGCACAACAAACTCCTGGTCGCGGATCTCGAGATTCACATCGATGACCGCATGAACCTCGTCGTATTTCTTGTTCAAGCCGCGCATCGCGACGCGAGCCATGTGACTACCCCTTCACCGATCCGGTGATGCCGGACACGTAGTACTCGACGAAGAACGAATAAACGAAGGCGACCGGTATGGAGCCTAGCAGCGCTCCGGCCATGAGTTCGCCCCAGAAGAATACGTCGCCACGCACCAGTTCGGAGGTGACCCCGACCGGCACCGTCTTCTGCTCCGGCGAGGAGAGGAAGACGAGAGCGTAGATGAACTCGTTCCACGACAGGGTGAACGCGAAGATGCCCGCCGAGAGGATGCCAGGGATCGCCACCGGAAAGATGATGTAGACCATCGCTTTCCACCGTGGTGCACCATCTATGCGGGCACACTCCTCCAGTTCTTTGGGGATAGACTTGAAATACCCCATCAATAGCCAGGTGCAGAACGGGATCAGAAAGGTGGGATAAGTCAGGATCAGCGCCCAGGGCGAGTCACCGAGCTTGAAATTGCGGATGATATCGGCAAGCGGGATGAACAGCAGAGTCTGCGGCACCAGATAGGTGATGAAGATCGCGGTACCGATCAGACCGGCATACGGGAACTTCAGCCGCGACAGTGCGTAGCCGGCCAGCAATCCGCAGAACAGTGAAATCGCTGTGGCGGCCAACGAGATGAACATCGTGTTCAGCATCCAGGTGCTGAACAATGTCTCTGTCAGCAGGTTGCGGATATGTTCGAGCGTCGGGTGAGTGGTCCAGAATGGCGCGTAGTTCGGCGCGCTCCAGGGGCGGTAAAGCTCCCTGTCCGGCCGTATCGTCGTGATGATCATCCAGTAGAAGGGAAACAGCAGGCCGACGACGAACGCTGTCACCGGCACGTAGAAAAAGACCCAGCGGCGCCATTTAGCTCCTTCGATCATCGGTCACAGGGTCTCCGCCCGGCGGATGTAGATGAGCTGGACGATCACGACCAGAAGCAGGATCGGGAAGATCGCCAACGAAATCGCAGCGCCCTGACTCAACAGCCCGGTGCCGATGCCGAGTTGATAGGCATAGGTGGCGAACAACTGGGTCGCGTTCGCCGGGCCTCCGCCGGTGAGCACGTAGACCAACTGGAAATCGGCAAATGTCTGGATCACCGAGAACAGCACGATCACCAGGGTCACCGGCAACAGCAACGGCCAGGTGACATGGCGGAAACGATTCCAGGCGCGCGCCCCGTCAATCGCCGCAGCCTCATGCAGTTCGGGGCTGATCGTCTGAAGTCCAGCCAGCAGGCTGATGGCATAGAACGGCACGCCGCGCCACACGTTGACGATGATCACCGACACCATCGCCATCACCGGGTCGCCAAGCCAGTTGATTCGCGTCTGGATGATGCCGACGTGAAACAGGACCCAGTTGAGCACGCTGAAGGTCGGGTCGAACATCCACTTCCAGGCAAATGTCGACAGCACTGTCGGGATAATGAACGGCAGCAGGATGAAGGCGCGCATGAACGCCTTCCCGCGGAAATGGCGGTTGAGCAGCAGCGCCAGCCAGAGTCCGAGCACCAGTTTGAAGACCGTGGTGACAAACGTGTAGAGGCACGTATTCCATACCGCGACGTGGAATATGTCGTCGCGCCAGATCTTGGTGAAATTGTCGAGGCCGACGAAATGGCCAGGCATCCCGACCCGGGTGTCGGTCACTGCCAGCAAGATACCGTTGACAAAGGGGTAGGCGATGAAGAGCGCGAGCAACACCATGGTGGGCAGCATCAGGCAGAAAGCCAACCGCCGCTCGTCCTCGAGCAGGCGGGTGATGGGCCCCCGTTGCGCCGCGGGGACATATTGCTGTCTTAAGGCAACAGTGCTAGCGGACCCGTAGGTCGCCATCAGCGCCTCCTCCCAACGACTCCTTTCTGGTGCAACGATCGCAACCGCGGAGTTTTGTATCGAAAAGCCTAGAGACAATACGGGAGCCGCACAAGGGGATGCGGGCGGCGCTCTGGCATGGCTGGATTCCCGCTTTGCGCGGGAATGACGAGACGGAGTCGGATCTGCTAGACGTCTACGATGACGTACTGTTGCTCCACCGAGACCGGCACTGTCTCCGCCACGTACGGGCCCTGCACGACGCGCTGTCCCTCTGCCACCTCGACGGGATAGCTCCGCACCTGAATCCGCTCGGGCTCACAGTACGACTGCCCGGTGCGCACATCGAACTCCCAGCCGTGCCATGGGCAGCGAATGATCTCGCCCTTGCGCGAATATTTGTAGCGCCCCGGCTCATCCGATTCGATCAGCCCGGTCAGGATGCCTTCGCACATCGGCCCACCCTGATGCGGACACCGGTTGAACAGTCCGAAGAATTCACCGCCTAGGTTGAATACCGCGATCGAGCGGCCGCGCACGGTCACCAGCTTCCTGCCTCCTGGCGGGATCTCGGCAACGGTTGCGACCACGTGCTTGCTCATGCTGCGTCGTCTCCTGGCGATCTGGGGCGACGCTACATCCCGCATGGTGGTGCGGCAACGCCTTGACCCTGCTGAACCCGCCGCCCTAGCTTGCCCGAGGCGGTTGCCGTGGCTGCTGTTGAACTGTCAGGGAGAGAGCAGCATGCACGCGATGGTCCTCGAGGCGGCGCATCGACCTTTACAGTCTGCCGCTGTTGCGGTTCCAGCACCGGGAGCTGGCCAGCTGCTGATCCAGGTGAATGCCTGCGCCGTATGTCGAACCGATCTGCATGTGGTGGATGGCGAACTCGCTGAGCCGAAGCTGCCGCTCATTCCCGGTCACGAGATCGTCGGTCGGGTGTCCGCGCTCGGTCCGGATGTGGACCGCTTCGCCGTCGGCGATCGTGTCGGCATCCCGTGGCTCGGCTGGACGTGCGGCGTATGCCAATTCTGCCGCTCCGGCCGCGAGAACCTTTGCGACCACGCCCGCTTTACCGGCTACCAGATCGATGGCGGCTACGCCGAGTTCACGGTCGCAGACCAACGCTTCTGCTTCGCCATTCCTGATCCATACACCGATGCTGAAGCCGCACCGCTCCTCTGCGCCGGGCTGATCGGCTACCGCTCGCTGCGCATGGCGGGAGATGCGCGCCGGCTCGGTCTCTACGGTTTTGGTGCCGCCGCTCACATCATTGCCCAGGTGGCCCGCTGGGAGGGACGCGAGGTCTATGCCTTTACCAGTCCGGGCGATACCGAGGCGCAGGACTTCGCGCGTGAGCTCGGCGCAATCTGGGCAGGCGGCTCCGATCAGTCGCCGCCCACGTCGCTGGATGCGGCGATAATTTTCGCGCCTGTCGGTCCGCTGGTGCCAGCTGCCTTACGGTCAACAGAGCGTGGAGGCACCGTCGTCTGCGCCGGTATCCACATGAGCCCGATCCCGAGCTTTCCCTACGACATACTTTGGGGCGAACGTGCGGTACGATCCGTCGCAAATCTTACCCGCCGTGACGGTGACGAGTTCCTGCGGCTGGCCCCTCGCGTGCCCGTGCGCACACGGCCTTTGCCTTATCCGCTCGAACAAGCGAATCAGGCACTCGACGACTTGAGAGCCGGCCGGCTGCAGGGCGCAGCGGTGCTCACCACGTAATCAACGACTCCGACTGGCGCCGCTTCGTCTCAGTATCCTGCCGCCCGATCCACCACCTCTTTGAGCGGTCTGCCATCGAGGAAGCGTGCAAGATTGTCAATGAACAGCTTCGCCACCGACTTGTCGCGCTCGGGATGACCGCCGCCGATATGCGGCAGCACCACGATGCCGGACGTGGTCCAGAATGGATGCTCGACCGGCAGTGGCTCCTGGCGAAACACATCCAGGATTGCGCCGGCGATACGCTTCGCCGTCACCGCCGCGATCAGATCGTCGTCCTTGATCAGGTGGCCCCGACCGAAGTTCAGCAGCCATGCGCCTGGCTTCATCCGGGCGAGGCGCCGTGCGTTCATGAAATTCTCGGTCTCCGCGGTCGCCGGCAACAGCAGCAGCACGAAGTCGGACTGCGCCAGCACCTCGTCTGTGTGTTCCGGCGGCAGCACTTCGTCCAATTCAGGCAGCGTCTCGACGCGACGCTTGGTGCCGATGACGCGCATGCCGATCGCCTTGGCGATGCCAGCCACCTGCTGCCCGATTGCGCCAAGACCGAGGATGCCGAGAGTCTGACCGGCGAGCGGTGTCGCCACCCGGCGGACCCACTTGCTCGACTTCTGGTCTTCGACGATCGCCGCGTATGGTTTGGTCAGGTGGAACAGCGCGCCGAGTATGTTCTCCGCCATCGACTCACGATGCGTGCCGCGCGCGCAGGTCAAGGTCAGGGCGGGCGGCAGGTCTGGCAGCGCCAGCCAGGTTTCGACACCTGCGGTCAGCGCCTGTGCCCAGCGCAGCTTAGGCATCTGCGGCAGCAGGCCGGGTGGCGCGCCCCACGCCAGCATCGCCTCGGTTTCGGCGCGCTGCGCCTGGTTCGGGGTCTCCTTCCGCGCCAGTGCCTCCACCTTCACACGGCTCGTCAGGTCAGCCGCGGCGATCGCGTCCAGATACGCGGCGGGTGTGTCGGTCCACAGCAGAATGCGCGTGCTCATCAGAACAGCAGCCCCTTCTTCAGCATGCCGTGGATGCCCTTTTCTCCGTTCACCGTCTGCGTGACATGGAAGTCCACCGCCAGCGAGCAGAACTGATAAGCCTGCTCGCGCGACAGGTTGCTGCGCGAGCAGATGAAGGAGATCATCTCGCGCAGCGCCTGCTTCATCGCCTGGTCGAGATCCTCGTTCAGTCCCATGCTGATGAAGTGGGTCGGTGTCTCTGCCTTCGGCATCCGCAGCAACGGGCGCGACGGGCCGCCACCCTTGTGCAGGATGAAAGTGAAGGTGCCGGTCAGGCACATCTCCAGCGCGGTGACGCATACCTCGCCATCGCCTTGCAGCCCGTGGCCGTCGCCCACCGAGAAGTTCGCCCCGGGTACCCACACCGGTAGATACAGAGTGGAACCTGCCACCAGCTCCTTGTTGTCCATATTGCCGCCGTGGATGCGCGGCTCCTTGGAGGCGATGGTGCCGAAAGCCGGCGGGGGCGCCACCCCCATCACGCCGAAGAACGGCGCCAGAGGAAGTTCCGTGCCCCATGGCAGCAGGCACACGCGGCGCGCGCGATCGACCGGGATGTGGCTGAGCACTGTCTCGTGGAAGTCCTCGGGCAATGTGCCGGCGAGCGGGCGGATCATGTTGTAGCCCCAGTCGGCGCCGGGCTCGATCATCTCGATGCGGATCTCCAACATGTCACCCGCCTCGGCGCCGGCGATAGCGATCGGGCCGGTGACGATATGCCCGGGGCGCATCGCCGGGTTGGCCGCGATGATGGCGCTGAGTTCCGGCGGAACAGGCAGACGGGCGCTGGCCGGCGGCATGACGTCCGGCCGCCCGGAAACGCACTGCACGACGACCCGGTCGCCAGACTCGATGGTGAGCACCGGTGGAAAGCTGGCGTCGAACACGCCGATGCGTACGGTGTCCGGCGATGCGCGAAGACTGTGCTGGGCCATCGATTGCTCCTATTGGGCGGCGACGAGATCCGAGCTTAACGCGGGGCGGTGCGCACGAAACGGGGTCGCCTTCTCAAACGCGTCGGCGATGCGCAGCACGGTCGCTTCCTGGAACGGCTTGCCGACAAGCTGGATCGCCACCGGCAGGCCACCTTCGCCGAAGCCGGAGCACACCGATATCGCGGGATAGCCGGCGACGTTGAACGGCATGGTGAAACTAGGCTTCTGCCCCACGTCCCACTCCGGCACTTCGTCGATCTTCTGTGCCTCGGCGGGTTGCGCCGCCGTCAGAACGACGTCCAGCTTTGCCATCGCCGCCTGCAGCTCGGCGCGCAGCTCCCGCCGCCGCCGCACCGCCTGCACGTAGTCAACGCCAGACACCATCGATCCCAGCAGCAGACGCTGCTGAACGCGCGCTGAGAAGTCTCCGAGCCGCGTGCGCGCCCACTCCTCATAGGCGGCAGCGCGCTCGGTCAGCGAGATCAGCGTGCCGCAGGCGTGCCACTCAGCGAGTGGCGATAGGGTCACTTCGCTGATCGTCGCGCCGAGTGCACGGAGGCTGGCGATCGCTGCATCGATTCCGCGCTGTGTCCCGTCGCTTACCTTGTGGTCGACTTCATGGAAGTGGTGGATGACGCCGACACGCATCCCTTTGATGCCGGCACCGAGCTGTGCCGTGTAGTTGGGGATTGGCCGCGATGCGCTGGCCGGATCGCGCGGGTCGTGTCCTGCGAGCGCCTGCAGCATCAGTGCGCAGTCCTCTGCTGTCCACGCCATCGGCCCGATGTGGTCCAGCGTGAATGCCGCGGGCGCCACGCCGGCGCGGCTGACCAGGCCATAGGTCGGCTTGATGCCGGCGATGCCGCACAGCGCAGCGGGCCCGCGGATCGAGCCACCGGTATCCGTACCGATGCCGCCCAGGATCAGCCCCGCTGCCACGCCCGCACCCGTGCCGCTGCTGGAACCCGCGGTGAAATGCTGTGTGTTCCACGGATTGCGCGCCGGGGGCCATGGTAGATCGAATGATGGCCCACCATCGGCGAACTCGTGCGTTGCGGTCTTGCCCATCAACACCGTGCCGGCGTCTGCCAGCTTCACAGCGCAGGTCGCATCGGTGTCGGGGACGTTATCGCGCAGGATTTTTGAGTGGCAGGTGGTCGCGATCCCTTTGGTATCGACGATGTCCTTCAGCCCGATGGGAATGCCGCATAACGGCCCAACCGACTTGCCCGCCATCACGGCCGCCTCCGCCGCACGGGCGTCGGCAAGTGCACGCTCCTCGGTCCTCAGCACGAAGGCGTGCAGTGCGGGGTCCAACTCTTTCACGCGCTCAAGGCAGGCGCGCGTCAGTTCGACCGGCGACAGCTGCTTCGCCGCGATGAGTTTCGCCGCTTCGGCAATGGTGGGGACCTCGCTCATGCCAGATCCTCCTCGACGAAACCGTAGGTCAGTCCCGGTTCGGCCATCCGCCCACGCGGTTTGCGCACGCGTTCTGCCATGGCTGCGACATGCTCATACGCCGCCTTCAGGCCCGCTCGCTGCTCAGCATTTGCCGTAAGGCCGCCGCGTGCCAACAGGTAATCGAGTGCGGCATCGTCAATCTGCGGCATCGCTCCCCCTCATTTCCAAGTGGACAAACAGAACCTCGGCAACTCGTCTGGGCACCGCCTCAGATCGAGCTGACGCGAGAATGCATAGGTTGTCGAGCAGGTCCAGAGCTGCAGGACCAGAAAGCGGTTCACTCCGCGGCCGCCAGCGCCGCCTGGGTGATGCGGACGCATCGCGCCATTCGCCCGGCCGCCGTGTAACGCGGCTCGGGCATGGCGGCGTGGCATTCCGACTGCACCAGCCCGCACCGCGGCGCAAACGCGCACCCTGCGGCCAGCCGCCGCAAATCCGGCGGGCTCCCGGGGATCGCCTCGATATCGCGCTCACGGCTCTGGCCGTGCACCGTCGAAGCCAGCAGGCCCTGTGTATACGGATGAAGGGGCGCGCGCAGCACGTCGGCTACCGGGCCCTCCTCGACGATGCGGCCGGCGTACATCACGGCAATCCGGTCGGCGATCTCGGCCGCCACACCCAGGTCGTGCGTGACGAAGATCGTGCCCATGCCGAGTTCCCGCTGCAGCCGCCGCAGCAAGATCAGCACCTGGATCTGCACGGTCGCATCCAGCGCCGTGGTCGGTTCATCGGCAAGCAGCAGCCGCGGCCCGCAGGACAGGGCCATGGCTATCATCGCCCGCTGGCGTAACCCGCCGGACAGCTCGTGCGGATAATTGTCGAGCCGCCGCGCGGCCTCGGGGATCTTCACCAGCTCCAGCAGTTCCAGCGCCCGCGCACGTGCTGCCGCACGGCTGCCGCCCTTGTGGCGCAGCACCGTCTCGGCGATCTGCGTGCCGATCGTGTAGACTGGATCGAGCGCCGTCATTGGCTCCTGAAAGATCATCGACACCAGGCCGCCGCGCAATTCCCCCAGAGCGCGCTTGTCGAGCGCCAGCACGTCCTGTCCGTCGATAGCGATGGAACCCTCGATGCGAGTCCGGCGCGGCGGCAGCAGACGCATCATGGCGCGCAGCGTCACGCTCTTACCGGACCCCGACTCACCCAGGATGCAGAGAACCTCGCCAGGCCGCACGCTGAAGTTGACGCCATTCACCGCATGCACCGTCGTTTCGCGGGTGACGAAACGGACAGTGAGGTCACGGACCTCGACCAGCGCCTCGTCATGGCCGAACGCCGTGCCGGCGATTTGTTGCGCACTGATGGCGGGGATCGGTTCAGCGTTCATTGCATCGCCTTTGAATGACCAGACGCAGGATCCAGCATGTGGCAGGCCGCGACATGCGAATCCCGCTCGCGCCAGGCGCCCAGTTCCGGCGAACGCTGCGCACACACTGGTTCGGCAAATGGGCAGCGAGGATGAAAACGACAGCCGGACGGCGGATCGATCGGGCTCGGCGGATCGCCGGTGACCGGCGGCTGCTCGATCCGATGCGCCGGATCCATTGACGGCTGCGAGCCGAGCAACGCGCGGGTATAGGGATGCAGCGGCTGTATAAAGATGGCCTCGGATGGGCCAAGCTCCACCACCCGCCCGAGATACATCACCAGCACGCGGTCACTGATATACCGCACCACGTTCAGGTCGTGACTGATGAACAGATAGGTCAGGTTGAACTGCTGCTTCAGTGCGCGCAGCAGGTTCAGGACCTGCGCCTCCACCGACTTGTCCAGCGCCGAGACCGCTTCGTCCAAGATCACCATGCGCGGCTCGATCGCCAGCGCCCGCGCAATGTTCACCCGCTGCTTCTGTCCTCCGGACAGTTCGTGCGGATAACGCGGCCCGAACAGATCAGGATTGAGTCCGACCTTCACCAGCATGTCGCGCGCGGCGCGGCGTGCCTCCGACTTGCGACGGCCATGCACGAACGGGCCGAACGCCACCGAATCCTGCACCGGCATCCGCGGGTTCAGTGATGAGTAGCTGTCCTGGAACACCATCTGCACGTTGCGCCGCAGCGCTGCGACTGTGATGCCACGCGGTGCGCCGACCGGCTCGCCATCGAAGATCAGCTCGCCGGAATCGCGCTGGATCAAATGCAGCAGAAGGCGTGCGAGCGTTGATTTGCCACAACCGGACTCGCCGACGATGCCCAGCGTTTCGCCCTTGAACAAGGTGAAGGAGACATCGTCGACAGCGCGTACGCGTGCCGATTTGCTGGCGCCGCGCGCGGCAAAGTGCTTGGCGAGATTGCGGGCGATCAACAACGGCTGCGCCGGGCCGCCGATGTCGCGTTGGTCGGCGGTGGCACTCACAGCCGCACATCCATCGCCGAACGGATGCCGTCGCTCACCAGGTTGAAGCAGATGGAGGTGACGAAGATCGCAGCCCCCGGGAGCGCACAGGACAGCGGTACCACGTAGATCGACTGACGCAATGTGCTCAGCATCAGCCCCCAGTCAGGCGTCGGCGGCTTCACGCCAAGCCCGAGAAATGACAGGCCGGATGCGAGCAGGATGCTGACACTCACCAGCGACGAAGCATAGATGAATACCGGCCCCAGCACGTTGCCCAGAACGTGATAGCGCACGATGGTCAACGTGCCGGCGCCGGTGGCGCGCGCTGCCTCGATGAAGTCGAGACTGCGGACCTGCGCTGTTGCCGTCTCCGCGACGCGACACATCGCCGGGATGAACACCAGCGCCAGTGCCGTCATGCCGTTCACCATACCGCCCCCCATCGCGCCGGAGATCGCCACGGCCAGCAGCACGGAAGGGAAAGCGTAGAACACATCCATCGTGCGCATGATCACGGCGTTGACCCGGCGCCCCGCATAGCCGCCGATGACGCCCAGCGTGCCGCCAAGGAAGGTGGCGATCGCGACGGGTACCAGCCCCATCAGCAGCGACGAGCGCGCGCCGTAGATCAGCCGGCTGAGCAGGTCACGGCCGAGTTCGTCGGTGCCCAGCGTGTGGCCGCGATAACCCCACGGCTTCAGACGTAGGACGACGCTCTCCTTGTAAGGATCGAACGGCGCGAGTAACGGCGCGAAGATCGCCATCAGCACGATGAGCAGCACGATCGCGCCGAAGAACAAGGTCACCGGATCGTGGCGCAGTCGATAGCCGACCGTTCCCCAATAGCCGCGTACTCGCTCTGCCGGCGACGTCTCATCAGCGAAGGTGGCTGGCAGAGCGGCGGTTTGCGACATCGCTCAGCTCCGACGAATGCGGGGGTCGATCATCGACTGCAGCAGATCGACAACCAGGTTGGTGGCAACGAAGATCATCGACAGGAACAGGATGGTTCCCTGCAGCACCGGGATGTCGCGGTTGATGATTGCCTTCGACAACATGAAGCCGCTGCCCGGCCAGGTGAACACCGTCTCGATCAGGATCGAGCCGCCCATCAGATAGCCGAACTGCAGCCCCATCACCGCCAGGACCTGCGGGGCGGAGTTTTTCAGCACATGACGGATCACCGCGATCTCGCTCAGACCCTTGGCGCGCAGCGTGGTGACGAAGTCCAGGTTCAGCACTTCGGCAACCGCGGCCCGCGTGGTGCGCGCGATGATGCCGACCGGGATCAGCGCCAAGGTCACGACCGGCAGGATCATGTATTGGGCATCCGACCAGCGCAGCAGACTGAATTGCGCCGATCCCTTCGGCCCCATGCCGGTCGCGGGCAACGCCATGAATTCGACGGCGAAGATGATCACCAGCACGATGCCAAGCCAGTAGTTCGGCAGGCTGACACCGACCACCGCTGCGCCAGTGACCAGACGGTCAACCGCCCGACCAGGGAAGCAGCCGGCCAGCGCGCCCATCGCGTAGCCGAGGCCAAAGGCAAGCGGCACCGCGAAGCTGGTCAGCATGAAGGTATTGGACAGCGCGCCGGTCACTTCAAGGATCACCGGACGGCGCGTCGCAATCGACATGCCGAAGTCGCCGGTCAGCACGTGGCCGAGCCAAAACAGGTATTGCACCGGCAGTGGCCGATCGAAGCCATAGGCGTGCCTGATCTGTGCCACCATCTCCTGCGTGGCATCAGCCGGCAGGATCACCGACAGCGGATCACCTGGCGCCAGATAGACCAGCGAGAAGCACACCACGCTGACCCCGAAGGCGATCGGAATGGCGAGCAGCATGCGTCGCATGATATAAGCGAGCATCAGCCGCCCACTGTCATTTGCGAGGACCCCGGCGCAGGCCGGGGGACGAAGCAATCGCGTGCGGAATACGCACGATCATCGAGATCGCTTCCCTCGCCTTCGCGAGGGTCGCAATGACACCGGCTCATGGCTCGACCGTGATCGGCGTCAGGTCCTGGAACCAGTTCTGCGCCTGCACGAAGCCGTGCACCTTGGGCGATAGGGCGCGCGGATTGAGGTCGTGCACCACCCAGATCATCTGCGCCCGATCGCTTTCAAGCTCGTGCAGCTTGGTCAGCATGGCCAGCCGCTTGTCGGCATCGAATTCATTGAAGATCTGGCCGACCAGCGTTTCGATCTCCTGGTCGTAGAAGTGGCCCCAGTTCTGCCCGGCCGGCGACCAGTAGAGCTTGCCCACCGGCTTGATCAGCGCGCTGACCGGATCGAGCAGCGCACGCGAGCCATTGTAGCCGTCGATCTCCGGATATTTCACCACGCCGGAGCGCCCGATCTCGATCAGCGAGTTCCAGTCCATCACTTTGAACTCGACCTGGAAGCCAACCTCCTCGAGCTGCGACTTGACCAGCTCATTCATCGGCAAGGGCTGCATCTGGCCGGAGCCGGAGGTAGAGATCGCCAGGGTGATCTTGCACGGCAGGCAGCCGGCTTCCTTCAGCAGCTCCTTGGCTTTGCCTTGATTGAACTCGTACTTGACCGGATTCCCATAGTATGGAGTCCCCGGTGGCACCACCGCGTAGTCTTCGATTGCAGTGCCACCCAAGAGTTCCACAAACTCCGCACGATTGAGCGCATAGTTGGCCGCGCGACGGACGCGGATGTCCGTCATCGGCCCACGCACGAAGTTCAGAATATACGGCCAGTTATGCGGGTACTGATTGAGGATGATCTGCATTCCCGCGCTCTTCAGCTTGGGAATGGCATCGGGTGATGGCGCTTCGACGAAGTTGACCTGCCCGGTCAGCAGCGCAGCTGTACGTGTCGCGGCCTCCGGCATCGGCAACA
>JAMXLO010000128.1 GCA_024280945.1 Acetobacteraceae bacterium | reverse complement strand
TCTTGGTCAAGCACCAGGTCGTTGAGGATGCCTTCCGACATACCGCGATCCGCCTCGTATCGGCTGGAAGACTGGGCCGAACGCGTCTGGACGGTGCCTTTCGACATGGTCTGATCGCCGGTGATCGAATCAATCTCAACCGGCCTGTCGGCGGCACGGACAGATCGTTGCTGCCATGACCCGCGACCGCCAACGCAGCAAGGTCTACGCCTGGGAGGAGCGATTCGTCGCAGCGCGCGACCCAACCTCGATCGGATTTGCGCAAGCGCAGGGCATGGTTGACGCCATCTGGGGCGAAACGGGCCTACGCTTTCCGCCGAAGGTCGAACGCCTGCCACGGCAGGCCCGCTCCACCTCCGCCGACGCCACGCGGCTCTCCATCCGGTTGCCGGCGTCAAGTCCGGCGTGGTGGCTGCTGCATGAGCTTGCTCACGTTATGACCAGTACCGCGGACGGGCAGTCAGATGGCCACGGGCCAAAGTTCATGGGACTGTATGTCAAGATGCTCGCTCGCTACCTGCGCATGCCCGTGGACGCGTGTCTGATGTCACTCGAGGCCGCGGATATCGAGGTGGATATGCGGGCGGAACCGATCTTCATCGAGGGTTCACTCGTAGGATGTTTCCCGTCGGTTCGTCGCCGGTCACGACGTCTTCCAATTCGAAGGTGAAAAACGACATGATAAAGATCGACATCGACAGGCTAAGTGAGGCTGAACTCGTCGACCTGAACCACCGGGTTGTCGAACGGCTTCGTTTCCTGCAGCAGATGCGCGCATGCTGAGATGCTGGAGTTCACTATCGGCGACCGTGTTTGCTTTCACGCCGAAGGCCACGGCCTAGTTGAGGGGATGCTCACACGATACAATAGGAAAACGGTGACCGTCGTCGCCGATGGCGGCCGCCAGTGGAATGTCTCCCCGAGTCTATTGCGACGGGTTGGTTCGTTCGAGACCGCGGAGACCGACCCGTCGAACGTCATTCGCCGGAAATAGACAACTGCTCGGCGCAGTTCGGGGAAGGCTGAGGTTTGCCGCTGGTCGCAGCAAGGCGGGTATAATCTAACACCTGGCCAAGCCGGCGACGATCGTTGTCCTGCAGCGGACTCCGTTCTGACGATGGCCCGCAGCAGGTGGTGGCTCAGATGGCCTCTTCTAGCTCCTTCGCAGGACGGAAGGCGACCTTTTTGCTTGGCGCAATCTGCAACGTCTCGCCCGTGGCCGGGTTACGTCCGGTTTGGTCCTGTGCAAGCTGCTCAATAATCCCCTTCAACATTACAGTCGAGGCTGAGGTTCCGTTCCCTGACATTCGCGACTCGCTATGAGGTAGTTGCTCGCGCAGACGGAATCACGCATCTGAGTCGAGAGCAAGTGTTTTCTCAACTGGAGACGCTGCCTTATACCAGCAATCGCAAGCACCTGAGCCGCTCATGAATTGCCATGAAGCGACTGCCGACACCGGCGATCACGATCGCCGAGCGAGGGGCTCGACGCATTGCGCGCTAATAGCCGAGGGTCTGAAGGAAGGCCATTCAGTGCATCGCTCGTACGCGGCGGCAACCTCCAGAACCAATCCATCGCCGAACGCTGGGCCTAACCAGTTGCATCGAAAGCGGTAGCCGGGATCGGAAAAGCCCAGTCATGATGGACATGGCGGGATGGCCGGTGACATTGCACGGTGTCCATGCCTGAAGGTGATGAGTGGCGGCGAGTTGGCGTGGGTCGTTTATCTGGCAGGGTGGTACGAGCGCACTAGCGGTCCACGCCCAGCGATGCGACGTGCCGCACGCTTCAAGGCCCACGAGGCACCTCCCGCTTGGGCAACCATTGCTTTTTGATCTGGTCCTATGCCACCAGCATAAACCGCGATATTCGACACGGTGATTTGACGTAAGTTCGGTTGGGGGAGCAGGCCCGCGCCTGAAAGCGATGATCAGTCGTCGTGGCGGCAGCTCAATGCGGTGCCCGCAGGAGTGGCGCTACTTGTCGTGGCACGGTCGACCGAGGTCCGGATCAGCGTCGACGTCGACGAACACGATTAGTGAGCGAGTACACCAGGCGTTTCGGCAACGGATCATGAGGCCTACAGGCAGCTATCTGCGCCCCCATGCTACAGGAGGGACCAGCCAACCCACGGATCGCAATCGCCGGCCGCGTCGCCATCGAGCGCTTCGGGCGTCTCCGTTATGAAAGGCCAATGTGCGCAGGACGTCGGTTTAGGCATCCTACGATCGCGGCGAGCCCGCTGATGCACCTCGGTATCAGGACATAATCGGCTAGATTATACCGGACCGTGATAGTCCGCCTGGGATAGAGGCTCCTTGAGTTGGAAATTGCTCGGCTCGGTGATGCATCAGAAGGAATTAGCTCCATCGCGACCACGTCTGAATTTTCTCGGAAGCTATATGCAACCACACGGCTCGTGATAGGTTGGCTTAGCGACGCCGTTCAAAAAACCCACGGATGGTGTCGCCGACGAACCCGTATTTGAAGGTGGTTGCTGCGGAGCCAGAACGCACGAGCACCCGGAGTTCAGTCGAAATCTGTCTGGCACCTCCAGAAATGGCTGAGCAGCGCGCTTGTCCGGGTGCGTCTGGTCATTTCGCGTCCAAGTCAGGTGTCATCAGCAACGATCGGAGTAGATAATGGCAGAGATTACCGACAGCAATGCGAAGTCCGCACAGGAGCGAGGTCGTGCAGCAAACACGAGTGCTGCGCAACGGACTACCGGTGCCATCGAGGAAGGCGCAAGTCGGGTGGCGGACACGGGGCATTCGGCCACGGATATTACGGAGCGGACGGCAGCAGCGGGGGCCGAGACAATACGGCACCTGGGAGATACTGCAGGTGAGACAGTACGTCGCGGCTCACAGCAGGTCGCGGGCATGCAGCAGAAATTCGCCCATGATGTGGCGAACGACTTCGATCAAGGCGTGAGCAGAATGGCCCAGGTCCTGCACGAAACCGCGCAAGACTGGCGAACGCTCATGCACTCGCCCGGATTGGGCGGCGGAAGGCTGCAGGATGTCGCGCTCAGTGTGAGCAACGCAGTCGAGCGGGTCATGGAAGTCAACCTGCGGGCGACCGAGCAGTTGTTCAGAATGTCCGGTCCTGTTGCCCTGCTGGAGCTACAGCATCGGTTCGCGCAGCAGTATCTGCATTCGCTGCTGGAGGGCAGCACGGCGTTTGTCCGGTCCGTTCGTGAGACGGCAGAACAGACGCTGCAGCCACTTGAGCGGTGCATCTCAGAGCGGGAGCACCAGCAGCAGCGCCAGAACGGCGAAGAGCGATCGGGGTGCGTCGCCGACGTTATGAGCCGAGAGGTGAAGCTGGTCGGTCCGGATGACAATGTGCGGCAAGTCGCGCAGATGATGCGCGAAGCAGACACCGGCATCCTCCCCGTCGCCGAAGGCGATCGCCTGATAGGCATGCTGACCGATCGTGATGTCACGGTGCGTCTGGTCGCCGAAGGTCGCGACCCTGGGCAAACCAAGGTACGTGACGTGATGACGGCTGATGTCCGCTACGTCTTCGAGGATGAAGACCTGGAGCACGTGGCGGAAAATATGGCCGAGCAGCGAGTGCGTCGGCTGCCAGTCATGAACCGGCAAAAACGGTTGGTTGGTGTGGTCTCTCTTGGCGACATGACGAAGGGACGTCGGTCACCTCTGGCCGGCCGCGCATTGAGCGGCATCGCCCTGCAAGGGGGCCAACATACCCGAGCCTTGAGCAGCAGCGGGAGATCCCAGGTCGACCAAGGAAATCCGCCCAAGGACGTTCCAGCTAGCGACCGCGATCGCCAGCGCGAGATAGCTGCGCGCGTCGGCGGCACCGGCATCCAGAGGTGATAACAAACACCACAGAAACGTTCTTCAATGTTTCGGCCGCCCGTAAGGGCGGCCTTCCCTCTTGATGGGCTAAGAAAGTCTGCTGCCAGCGGCTGGCGGGGCTGCAGCGGGCAAGCACCCTGCGAGGAACAGAACATGGACTCCGATATCAAAGCACGCGAGGTGGGTGAGGTCTTGTCCTCAGAGAGTGGGATACGTCAACTCGCCGATGCGATCGGTAATTATCCATTCGCACGAATAGCGGAGGGTGCCCTCAACTCGAACCCACTGCACCAGGTCATCCCGATAGACTGGGCTGAGGTTGTTCGGGCCCTACGGACGCTTTGGCTATACCAACTCAGCAAGCCCGAAAATGCAGCCGCCAAGCTTGTGGATTTCAGTCTCCGTGCTTGGCAATCCACGTTCCGGATATGGAATGACGCCGCTCTGCGTTGTCTGGGATTGGAGCCTTCGCCATCGCGCCAAGCGGCGACGGAGGATAAACGCTTTACGGCACCGGAATGGCAGCACAATCCCGGCTATCAGACGCTGAAGGAGCTGTACCTGCTAGCCTCCGAATGGCTGCTTGGGTTGGCGGCCGAAGCTGAGCCTAGGACCCCTGCCGAACGGCAATGGCTCACATTTCATATACGGCAGTTTGTAGACGCGGCGAGCCCAGCTCTGGGTTTTGCCTCTAATCCGGTCGCGTTGCGACGGGCGCTCGAGACTGGCGGGGCTAGCCTGTCCGACGGGTGGCGAAACCTGATTGGCGATTTGCAGCAGGGCAAGCTCACCATGGTCGATGCCACGGCATTCCAGCCGGGTCGTAACCTCGCCGTGTCGGCTGGCAAGGTCGTCTACCGGAACAAGCTGATCGAACTCATCCAGTACGAACCGCGAAGTGAGTCCGTCCATGAGATTCCGCTGCTCATCATCCCGCCTTGGATCAACAAGTTCTACATCCTTGACCTGCAACCTCGGAACAGCATGGTCAAGTTCCTGACCGAACAGGGCTTTACCGTCTTCATGGTGTCATGGCGCAACCCGGACGCTGCGATGGAGAACACCACTATCGACGAGTATCTGGATCTCGGGCTGCTCGCCCCGCATGATGTGGTCCAGGAGATCACCAAGAGCCCGACCCTGAATGTCATGGGATACTGCATCGGCGGCACGCTGCTCTCGATGGCACTTGCGTGGTTGGCGGCAAAAGGCGATGACCGGTTTAGCGCCGCGACCTTCATCGTGTCGCTTCAGGATTTCTCGAGAGTAGGCGACACGGCGGTGTTCCTCGGTGAATCCCATGTGGACTTCATCGAACAGCAGATGCTTGAGCGCGGATATCTCGACAGCCGCGAGATGTCCAA
>JAMXLO010000127.1 GCA_024280945.1 Acetobacteraceae bacterium | reverse complement strand
CGCCCAGCTGCTTGCCATCGATGGAAACGGTGAACGCCGCATCACCCGCTGCATCACTGGTGCCATCGTGGTTGGCGAATGCGTCCTCACTGATCTTCAGCACCAGGCTGTCGGGACCACTGCCGGTAACCACTGCTTGAGGGTCGGGTATTTGGACGGGAGGTTGATAAGGGTCTCCCTTAATGATGTTACCTATATCGTCCGCACCGGTACCCTGCCAGACCTGTACGTTGTAGACTGTCATCGGGTTTGCCGACCCAGTCCCGAGGATGATCTGCAAGCGGTTGTCATCGATCGAGCTGTAAGGTCCACCAACGTCGTTCCAGTGATAAGTCGGCCCGACCTGTTGGCCGTCGACGAACATCTCTGCGTAGCCCTGGATCGACGATGTCGCGGGAACCCACAAGAAGCCATATGTGTGCTGCTGTGATGGATCGAAGTTTGCAGGGAGCCATGCTGCTGTTGGAAGGCCATATCCTCCATCGCCAGCCCAGGTGACGCTGGTGCTGCTTTGCCAGTCCTGCAAGCCGAAATCGAATTTATTGCTGACACCTGGCGTCATGAACTCAAAGAAGTCTGTTTCGACATGGGGACCACTGCTTGTCGAGGTACCCCAGAAGGCTGGCCAGCCGTCCGCACCCTGATACCATCCGCCAGGGGCGTTCTGGAACGACAAGGTCGCCTGGACATAGGCGCCGCCACCGAACTGTGTATTGCCAGTATTGATTTGATCGTTGTAGTGGTTGGCGTCGCCGCCGCGGATGGTGATCGAACCGTCGGCGTTCTGCTTCACGCCAGATGAGTCGGCCGAACCTGTCACCGGTAACCAGTTTCCGCCCAGAGTCATGGACGGACCAAAAGTCAAATCGTTATAGCCCACCGCAGCGGCGGGAGCCGGGGGAGCAAGTGTCGTTGCCATGCTATCTTTTCCTACTGACTGAAGATGGCTTCGAGCCGAAGAAGCCATTTGTTTATCGTTTCGTTTAGTCATCGGACCGGCTCAGGCATTCCTGAACCTGCCGCAGGAGCCCCGGCTTATTCCGCCTGGTGACTCACTGGTGTTGCTGGCCAATGACCTTATGCGGCCAGGGTTTCGACTTTATTGATATGCCGTATTGATAGTTCAAATGCGAGTGAGGTCAACAAGATTCGGCGGTAATCTTGCGTTAACGATCCGAATTTGATTCCCTCAGCGTCATGGAGCATCCGCCTGAATAGCAAATGATTTCAAGATGTAGGCAGATTGGGTTCGCCTGTCATTCGGTCAACGAGCGGCCGGTGGAGGCGGCCTTCTGCCAAGACTCCGCCCAGCACTGTCCGAACTGTCAAAAGCGCGAGGCGGTACGCCTTCGGTCAGCAGTGCGAACGCGAGTGGGGAAGGAAGTCAGCTCATCCCAGCGGAGCCAGAGAACATCCATCGGAAACACAAAGGCAGATTTGATAGTATGGTCACATCGACAAAGCAGAGCTTCGGATAAGTGAGGATATCGTCTTGCACGAGAGACCCGATGCTGCATTTGGCGAAGTGGTTGTGACAGAATTGAAAAGCATCATATCCAGTAGCGCGCATCGGCATCGATCCGGCGAAAGCTACAGCGGATAAGCGCGCTGATCCTACCACCTTTACCGAGTTTTGATGCCAGTCGGCGAGCACATGTTATGCGCAGCGGACTTCTGCCACACCTGCACCGCGTAGACCGTCATCGGATTGGCCGAGCCAGTGCCGAGGAGAAGCTGAAGATGCTGGGAGTCGAGGCTGCCGAATCGGTCGCCAACCTTCCAAGTATATGTTGGACCTACCTGGACCCCATCAAAGAAACTTTTGCCATAGCCCTGTGACGTTGCTGTCGCAGGCACCCAGAGGAAGCCATAACTGTGCGGTTTGGAGAAGTCAGAAGGTGGCACTGTCGTTGTGCTGTCAATGCCAGCTTCTCGAGAGCCGTAAGAGGTCTTCATGTTGTCGGTCCAATATATGAACGAGGTGGAGTACTGTGTGTTGGACCCTGCCGTCATGAACTCGACAAAGTCGACCTCCAGACGGAACCATGGATATGATTGCAAACCGAGGTCGGCCTCGACCGGCCAGCCCCAGAACGATGGCCAGCCATCCTTGCCGGCAGGGGTTCCCCACCCAGCGGGAGGATTTTTGAACGACAGAGTGGCCTCGAAGTAGCCACCGCCTCCAAACGCCGAGCCTTTGCACCCACGAGAACCGTTCGGTGCGGTTGTGACAAGTTGTGCGTTGTAGTGATTGGAGCCACCGCCCGCGATAGCCACGCTGCCATCGGCGTTTTGCGTGACTCCAGCAGCGCGGGGATCATTTCCAGACCACGAGTTAGGGAACCAATTCAGCCCGAGACGAAGGCCAGGGCCCAGTGTCTGCACATTGTAGCCAACGGCAGCAGCCATAGGTGGCGGCGTTTGCGCGAAACCCGGGGTAACAGATACGAAAGCCGTCGTTGAGAGCAGAACGCGCCACAGGCTGCGGCTGCAGTACGGAACGGGATTTGCCATATCCTGATCACCTTTATCCTAACGCCGCTTTACCAGCTAGTCGCAGCTGGCTGGATTGCTTTTTGTTCATTGTGCACTCGCCACTCGGGCCACCGGCGCCGTAGCGATCTAAGCGTATATGGACAGATCCCGTCGATATCGATTCGGACCGGTCACATAGAACCATACCGCTGGTCCGATCCAGGCGTTCCCTGTCTTCGGGCCAATCTGCAATATCGGTCGAGCAGGTCGAGAGCTCAGTCGACGATCCGCTTGCGTAGCACGACGAGCCTCTCCGCATCAGACGGCTTGACCATCGCCGGAATTTCGGACTTCGGCGAACAGGGACAGTGCGGAGCTTCGGCAGGAATGGTATGAAAGCGGATCGTTCCTTTGTTGCTGCATTTTCGTCGCTACAGAGTGTCTCCCAATCTAAACGGACCGCTGCGTGAAACGACTTCCAACGATCATACCGCCAGGTTTTCGACCACCTCTGTAAGCGGCCCCGATGTTTGTCGCGCTTCATTGTCGTTCTTGTATCCCCTCACCGGCGATCCACTATCCAGTGTATCGATCAGCCGACCAACGCTTGATCCGCTGGGTATAACCGCCAATACCAAGCAAGTGATCTTATTGGACTCGTCGCCTACGGGCAGTTGCGGTATAAGCGCCGCTGCCAGATCTGTCCGAGATGTTCCTGAGGCGTGGGTTCGTCTTCACCTACGAGGCATCCCGCGATTGGAAGGCGGAGAATGGCAGTTCGGGGGAACAGATGCGATGGGCTGAAAAAACCGGCTTCCTCGGAGCCGGTGCGAAGGGTTGGGCATCGATCGCGTGCGCCATCCTGATCGCTCTGGGAGCGCTGCGGATCATCTCAATATATACGATATTCAGCCCTACGAATGACGAGCGGATCAATATCGGGAGCGGGATGGAGTGGCTCGTTGAGGGGCAATATAGCGGCGACCCGACCAATCCGCCTTTCGCACGGATCTTGATTGCTCTCGGTCCCTATCTAGACAGGAGCATCCTCAACAAACAAGGGCGAGACGTGGACGCCGGCTTACCAGTCGGGCAGCCCGGCATGACGGCGCATCAGAGAGCCCAAATCGCGGATCTTAACGGAGAAGAAGTCATCTTCGGTGGACG
Organism: Acetobacteraceae bacterium; assembly: GCA_024280945.1. Classification (GTDB taxonomy): domain Bacteria; phylum Pseudomonadota; class Alphaproteobacteria; order Acetobacterales; family Acetobacteraceae; genus JAMXLO01. The sequence continues at coordinate 32,486 of JAMXLO010000127.1, read as the reverse complement.
TGATCCGTTGCAGAATATCTCGCTCGCGCGGCTCGGGATCCTTCCGTTTTTCATCATGGCGTCTGTCGTCGTTTACCTTTTGGCGGTCCGAACAATCAATACATCGGCCGGGTTCTTCGCGGTCCTCCTGTTCACTACCCTGCCACCTGTTCTCGCGCACGCAGGTTTGGCCACAAGCGACTTCGCAGAGGCCGCGACAATGATCCTTGCCGTGTTCGCGTTTGTGCTATGGCTGAGGAATCCAACCATTGTCCGCAGCATCGCACTTGGTGGAGCGGCTGCGCTTGCTTTGGTCACCAAATTCTCGGCGATCTTGTTCTTGCCTGTCTGCTTCTCTGTTTTGCTCCTTTGGTTTGTCATCGTGGACCCCAGGGCCAAGCGCTCTCATGGAATTAGACTAACCGCCAGAATTTTCGGAGGATTATACGCATTACTGGCCATGCTCCTGGTCATCTGGGCAGGTTACCGATTCTCCATTGGCTCAATTCTGATACCAGGACTCATATCACCCGAACACCACGACCGCTATGCTGATTGGTTGGCCTCTGGTATTGTATCTACGGTGGTATCGACGCCGGTCCCCGCGCCTGAATTCTTCAGGGGCATTGCGTTTCAGTACGGCCACAATGCAAGAGGCCACATAGGCTACCTGTTAGGTCATGTTCGCCAAACTGGCTGGTGGTATTTCTTCCCCGTCGTTCTCGCGGTCAAGACCCCCCTTCCGCCGCTTTTCCTAGCGACGGCGGGAGGTATCAGTCTTCTGCATCGGTCGTGGAGGGAGCGAAAATGGCAGCTGGCCGTCGCTCCCCTTTGCTGCATCGTGCTGCTAGCGTCAGTTTTACCCAGCCATATCAATATCGGGCTCCGGTACATTCTGCCTATTTATGGATTTCTGGCCATCACAGCAGGCTATGGCGCCATCCTGCTCTACCATGCATTTCCCAACCGGCTGGCCGCAACCGCAATCGTGACCGCCGTTTGCGGTTGGCAAGTAATATCGTCATTGGTGTGGCACCCGGATTATTTAGCCTACTTCAATGAGGCTTCACATTTCAGCAACAAACCAATCGTCATCGATAGCGACCTCGATTGGGGACAAGATTTTTACCGGCTATCCAAAGTCCTGCGTGATAGGAAGGTGGCTCAGGTTTCCGTCGCCCTGTTGGGTTTTCAGAATTGCCCTGGACAACGACACGATCAGGCGAACTATGATTTTCCAGAGACCGTGAACTTGTTGCCAAACGATCCGCGGCCGGGTTGGTTGGCGGTCAGCTACTACGCACTTTATGAGATCGACGGATACGCGTGGCTTCGGCAATACGAGCCAGTCGCGAGGGTAGGAAAATCTATTGTGCTATATTTCCTTGATGAGAACGATGTCCGACGCGCAGTGCTCGATCGAGCGTCGGAGAGTGCATTTCCGCAGGGCGAAGGGAATGCGCACCAACCACTGGCCACAGACTCGGAATTCGAGATCAGTATCAAGTGTCCAGCCGAGTACATGTTGAATCGGGATCCGTCTTGAATTGGATCTTTCCAGCAAACGACGGTAGAGCTCAGCCGAAGCTGCCCGCTTATAGACCAACGCAGCGTAGGCTGCGCCGTCGATCAGCGGAAGAACACCGGAAGCGCCGTTAGTAACACAACGCCTGTGGGATAATTGATAACCCCGTCGAGTCGTCACTGAGCGGTCGATTTAACGTCATCCACGATACGCTTCAGCGGCCCGGATGGGCGCACAACACGCTGCCGCAAGCTACCTATGCTCTGGTGGCGCAGGAGCTCGGTCAACCGCAGCGGTTGGTAAATGGCCGGATAGCGATTACGAATATAATTAGCGAATCGCCGTAATTCATCGGCATGCGATGGCCCCATGATTGTCTCACGCACTTGCGCGCGAACGCGATTCTTGTGGCCGGTCCACCAGTCCTTAATTTTGGCTTGGGTTTGGTCCAAACGACGCCTATCAGCCAGCAGCACTTCCGCATAGCGCCGCGCTGCACTCCAACTATAGAACGCCGGGACCGGATTTGGTCCCAGCAAGTTCGCGTAGTAGTCGACTGCAAGTCGTCTTTCGATTAGCGGAATGCAACCAAGTTCTAAGCTCTCGTAGAGGCGCCAAGTCTCAAGCATCACGTTACCCATCGGGCACGGCGAGAACATTGTATTTTGCAAGACTTCATCGAATTGCGGCTTGCTCATCCGTTGTGAGTTTACGTTGGTGATAAATTGTGGCGCGAAGCCGTCGAATGCCTTGCGCATCGCAATACGCGAGGCTTTGAACTCTCCTATGAACGACCACACATATTTCCGAGCGCCTGCTGGGGGGTACGCCGTGTCGACAGTGGTTCCATTTGGATAGCCCAACGGAACGGTCAACACACCGTTGTGAGTAGCCAGGTAAGTATGATATGTCCGAATGACATGATCGAAGTGTCGATACAAAGCGTAACCGCCTGAAAACCACTCGTCGCTAGCATGGAAGAGGACGATATTACGGCACTTGGCGCGGCACTCGCGAAAATAGCCATCGCAATCGGACGGAGTTGCGAAATTACCGCTCATAACGTGAATCGAATCGTCATCGAAGCACGTCAAAGCCCGGTCAATGACTTCCTCCTCAACAAGATTGCCAAGTAAATCAAGCAACCAATCTCTTTCCAGCAAACCCTCTGCATGCCAAATTAGCTTCATCAAATATCCCCTCGTTGCCTGGTGGCGAGCCGCGATCAGGCCGACAGCCTCCATGACGACGCGACTCGCTCACGTAGTGCACGTTCCAGCCACCTCCATCGGCCCGTTTCCTTGTAGCGCTGGGGACCAAACGCGCCAAGCCCGTCGCCCCTACGCACACGGCACCCACCGTTTGAACGGTCAGCTAAACAGCTCCTGGACCAAGGGCGCGCCGTAGCTTCGGGATCACAATCTCAAGTAATGCGGACTTTGCCATTTCCAACATTCTGAATCGCGAATGTGAGATCGCTGCTGCAGGTCGTGGGGCCGTCCTCGCAGCTAAGTCTACACCGGGCAGGATTCAAAGACGCAGCAGGATAGCCGACCGTCCGAACGAAACGGATGCTCAGGCGGTTCTCGCCGGCACTGGTCCACGTCCCTAAGCTGCTGGCACGGCGTTGCGGTTCATCAGCCCTTGGGACCAGTCGGCCCGGCAATTCATGTGCGTCAAGCAATTGCCTCGCGCAGCACCTGTGCGCTGTCTCCGTCGCGCAGTAACACGCGTTCAAACCTATCGGTGATTCGCTTCATATCAAACGTCCGCTCCGCATACGCGCGGCCATTAGCACCCAAATCTGCGCGCAGCTGAGGATCTTCGCGGAGGAGGCGAGCGGCGTTTAGGAAACCAGCTGCATCCAAAGGATCGACAACGATCCCAGCACGAGCTTTCTCCACCGTACGCGCAGCCAAATTCTCCTTGGGCGCAGCGAGCAGGATTGGCCGACCCGCACACATATAGGATAGCACCTTCGACGGAACCGCAAAGGTGCCTGCATCGACCTCGATCATCGCCACCAATACATCGGCCGTGGCCAATACGTTGGGCAGTACTTCCGCAGGTTGTATTGGCAACAGCTTCAGCGAACCGATCTGCCGCGCGTCCCTTGCGTCGTGCAGTTGCTTCACACTCACGCCCTGCGCCACGACGACTACGACGCCAGATCCGGACGATCCGATCTCCTCCGCTAGCCGCAGCAATAGCTCGGGGTTATGTTTGCGGCCGATCGTCCCCGAATAGATGAATGCGAACTTGTCGCTCAGACCATGCTGGCGTGACCAATCATTGCTCTTCGCGCCTACCGAGATATCGTCGAGTGCCCCCCAGTTTTCGATGACCGAGACTTTCTCGTCGCCGCCCCATGAACGCGCCAGCGGAGCAAAATCCTCGGTAATAACCACGATCGAGTCGCTGTCCCGGAACTGCCGTCGCTCCAAATATTGATAATACCATCCAACAATCTTCCCTACAAAGCCAAGTTCCTTCGATACCAGTTTCGACACCGCTACGCTGAAAATATCCTGAAGCCAATAAACGAAGCGTATGTTCGCAGCCTTACACGCCTTAAGAACTGCCCCCTGGGCCTCGGTAGGTGCGTTGCCTGAAATCACTGCATCCGGATGAAGGTCCAGGATTAGGCGGGCGACGTGACGTCCGTAGGCCACATCGTTGAAGCGACGGGCAAGGAGCGCAGTCTGCCTCACGCCCGCGCCTAGCGTAACCCCGACGAACTTCAACGACGGTGGGTTGTCCGGACGAGCGTCGAACGCTCCTTTCGGTCCTGGCTCGTCTGCGAAGTAGATGTGGGTCACCTCATGGCCGCGCAAAGCCAGGTTGCGGCTGAGCTGAACTTGAAACGGGTGACCGCAATAGTCATGCACAACCAATCTCATGGTTCAGGCCTCAAAAATCCGAGATCCAGTCCGTCCTGAGGCTCAGCAGCACGCGCTGCCAACCGGTTCCTTGGCATTGCGCGCAAGTCACAGCCAGCATCAGTCCCCCTAATGCAGCTTGCATGTGCCTAGCCGCTGGCGTAGCCGCTGTAGTAATCCTGCCTGCTTAGTTGGCTCGACCGCGCGCGGGTGAGGAGCGTAGAAATCTTGGATCGGTCGGCCTCGGAAAACCGCTGAAGCGCCTCACCTACCAACGCGGCTGGGAGCCGTCCTGCCTCAACCACGAAAACCACGTGCTGGCATAGACCGGCCAACAGGATCGGATCCGCCACATGGAGTACCGGGGCACTATCGAGAATGACGAAGTCATAGGACCGCCTGCTCATTGCAAGCAGTTCCCTAAAACGACCGGACGAGAGAGCTCTCATTGGGCTCTTCGAGTATCCATTTGAAAGCAGGCAGTCCAATCCCGACCGCGAATCGTGCGCCACCGCCTCTTCCAGAGTTTGGGCACCGCTAAGCACGGACTCCAGCGATCCCTCCGATCTCAGTTTCAGGATCTTCGCAAGCTGAGGACGGCGCAGGTCCGCATCAATAAGCAGCACACGGAAACCATCATCAGCGAATCGCTGGGCCAACGCCGCAGCGACCGTAGTCTTGCCCTCATTGACTTCGCTTGAGGTTACGAGGATGGCGACGCCGTCGTTCTGCGCTGGACGCATGGCGAGCCACATGCCGCGGAAAGTCTCCCTGACCTGAGGCTCGGCCCGCAGCGTCAGCATGTCGCCTCGGTTCACCTTCTTAAGCTCTGGTAAGGCGCCAAACATCGGCAGGCCGGTCACAATCGCCATCTCTTGCGTGGAGTTGATCTTCATCCCGTACCGAGAGCGCAAGGCGACGACACCCGCCGCTCCGGCTATGCCGGCAACGAAACCGAGCACGATTGAGACGACGCCAAAGGACTGCATTGGCCGTTGGGGCGGCACCGCGGGGAACAGGACCCGAGCCGAGGGTGCTTGCACTGCCGCCAGTCGCGCTTGTCCAGCGCCAGTGAGGAAGCTGACGTACAATTGCCGCTTAGCCTCTAAATCGCCTGTAAGCAGCTTTAAGGTTGTGCTGGCCTCGGTCGAGGCTTGCGCTGCCTCCGTCTCCTTCCGAACAGTGGCCTCCAGCGACTCAACGCGCGCCCGCGCGATCTTGACGGAGCGACCAATGGAAGCAGCGACCAGCTTGCTCTCCTTGTTGATCTGCGCACGGATGCCGTTGATCCTGTCCTGGATGAGAGCGCGCCGAGGATCTGTGGGCGACATTGGATAAAGTAGCTCGGCTGTCTTGGCTTCCTGCTCCTTGAGTGCCTGGATCGACTTGGAAGACAGGGTCTCCTCCGCACCGGCATCGCCGTTTCCAACGGTATCAAGCGAAGCCTGCAGACGAGCCAGCTCTTCACGGGCGAGAGCAAGCTGCGCTTGGTCTTTGCTGAGTTGAAGCGACGCGGTCAGCGCACCCTGGACCTCAGTCAGATTCTGGTGCTCGCGCAGAAATTTCGCGACCCGTTGCTCCGCCGCCTCAACTTCCTGCCAACCGGCTACCCGTTGCTGCGATATCCATTGGTCGGCCTTGACGACCCCAGCTTCCCGCGCACCACCGACAGTAGCGATGTAGGTGCCCATAATGGCATTCACCACTGTTGCCGCCATATCGGGTGTACCGGCTTCGAACTGCACCGATAGGACGCTGCTGTTTTCCTTAGCCTCGACCTTCAGGTGATCACGAATGTAGTTCAGCTTGTCGCTCTCGGCGTCGAGCTTCGGACGCTCGTCAGGTTGCAACCAGTTGGTGACGTTTGCGCGGAGGGAGGCAAAGAAATCCGTCACCGGGGCGGGCAGACGCGCGGTCGGGACCAGGCCCGCCGAGCTCGGCAAATCGCGAACGCTGCTTCGAATGAGCCCAGGCGACTTAACGACGTCCACCTGGGTAAAAATGCTGTTGAGAACAGTGGGGCTCTTAGGATCGGTTCCCGCAGTTGCAGGATGCTCAATGATCAGGCTGCCCTCGCTCATGTACCGCACGGGCAATATCCGCGTAACACCGAACGCCAGACATGCAGTCAGAAGGCCGCATATCAGTATCTGCCACTTCGAACGCCGCAACACGGGCAGAAGGCCAGCCACGTCGATCGGTCCCATGTTCATGCCGCCGCCTTGCTCATGCACGAGAATTGCCGCGGACCTGTGATTCGACCCACGCGTAAGTCATCTCCAGCCCCTTGCGAAGTGGCATATTGGGCGCCCACTGCAGTTTCTCCTGGATGAGCCGGTTGTCAGAATTCCGCCCACGCACCCCCTGCGGTCCGGCAACGTGCTTCTTGAAAATCTGCTTTCCAGCAATGTCGGAAACAATGTCGACAAGCTGGTTGATTGTTACCATTTCTTCAGAGCCGACGTTCACTGGACCCGAGAACCCCGAGCGAGTCAGCCGCGTCGTTCCGTCCAGGCACTCCTCAACATACAGAAATGAACGGGTCTGGTTACCGTCGCCCCACACCTCGATCTCTGATCCGCTCTTCGCCTCCGCAACCTTGCGACAAATCGCCGCAGGAGCCTTCTCCCTGCCACCGGTCCACGTCCCGAACGGCCCGAAAATGTTATGATAGCGCGCGATGAATGTCTTCATTCCGTAGTTGCGACGATAGGCCAGATATAGCCGCTCGCTGAATAGCTTTTCCCAGCCATATTCGCTATCGGGCGCCGCGGGGTAGGCAGATTCCTCCGAGCACAAAGGGTTAGAAGGGTCCTCTTGATTATACGCCGGATACATGCAGGCGGACGAAGAATAAAAGATACGCCCTATCCTCCTCTTGTAGCACGCATCCAGAACGTTGAGATTGATCGTGGCTGAATTGTGCATCACGTCGGCGTCATGTTCGCCGGTGAAAATATAGCCGGCCCCTCCCATATCCGCCGCTAATTGATACACCTCGTCAAAGGCGCGATCGACGACCGAGCGACAGAACCACTGGTCACGAAGATCGCCGATCATGAAGTCGTCGGCCTCCGTCTCGGAATATTCGTGAAATTTGAGGTCGACACCGCGAACCCAAAAGCCTTCGCCTTTTAGACGCCTTACGAGATGTCCACCAATGAAGCCGCCAGCACCACATACCAAAGCACTTCTCGTCACACCCGGCGACTCCCCTCGGCAACGCCCGCGCCCCCAAGCCTTTGGTTCGCAGGTGCGCGCTGTGATAAACGGAAGACATAGTGTTTGCAATTACGAACTGGTAGCGATTTACTCGAAGCTGGTTTCAACTGGCGATTGTAGTAAGCCATTGGCTCCGACCACTCGCGGGTCGGATAGTCCAACCACCGGCGGCAGCGATACAGGTAGCAAAATATCACTAACCTAGCGCGAGCGACGAGGATTATCCTGCGCCCAGATGCCTTCCCAGTTACGTCAACAGAGTTTCTGCGGATGTCCAAGCATAGATCGAGAGATTGTGATCATGGCTAAAGCACCGGCAACTTTCACGTGCCGCGGCGGCCACGCTACCTACTCTGCGCGTGCTGCTCACCAAATAGGGAGCACGAAAGCGAAAAGCATCAGTGGGTGGGTTGGCATGATACCGCGCTTCGGACATGAGGCGCGGCCTTTTCCACTGGAATGGCATCAGCGGCAAAGTATTCGCGGATTTGGCAGTGATGTTTTGCGAATACTCGCTTTCCGCGTGTAGTTCCGAATGATACAACCATAGCAGCGTGCCATCAAGTGACATTCCAGCGGCTGTCTCGCGAATTTGATCAAAAAGTATGCCTTCTGCCGGAAGATGTACTTGTCTGTTCCGGCTGACCATTATTACGATATGAGTCCTGACGGTAATCACGTTGGACTTGCGTTTTCACAAGGCGCGGCCGCTATCACTTTCAGGAACGACACTGACGAAGTCGGGGGGAGAAGATGATGGCGGAACACGTTCTGATTACCGGCGGCGCCGGCTATATAGGCGCGCCCCTCGTAACGGCTCTGCTCCAATCGGGACGGACCGTGACGGTTTACGACAGTCTGCATTTCGGTAGCGAGTCGCTATCCAAAGTCGCCAACCATGCACGGCTTCGTGTGATTCAGGGAGACATACAGTGCTTCGACCCCAATCATCTCGATGGGGTGGACGCAATACTGCATCTGGCTGCGCTCTCCAATGATCCTGCGGGAGAGCTCCGAGCGGGGTGGGTTGAAGCTGTCAACATGGCGGCGACGCGTCGGTTGGCGGAATCCGCTAAACTGCGAGGTATCTCAAAGTTCGTCTTTGCATCGTCTTGCGCAGTCTACGGCGGTCGCGCAAGCGACTTCTTGGACGAGCAATCGACCGTCGCTCCGCTCTCGGCCTATGCACGTAGTAAGATTGACGCCGAGCGTGAGCTTGTCTCGCTGACGGATGACGCGTTCGCACCGATCCGGCTGCGTTGTGCGACAGCCTTCGGGGTCTCATCGCGAATGCGCTTTGACCTCGTTGCCAACGTGATGACCTTGAAGGCCGTAACGGACGGACTGATCCGTGTGACGGGAGGCGGGCTGCAGTGGCGACCGATGATACATCTGCAAGACCTCGTCGCGGCATATCTGCTCTGCCTGGGTCCGGAAGGGGACTCGCTAAATGGCGGAGTATTCAACGTGGTCGGATCGAACATCCAAATGCGCGAGCTCGGCGAGACAGTTCAACGCTGCGTGCATCACTCGGAGCTTGAAATTATACCCGATACGCCGGATCCCCGCTCGTATCGTGTGTCGGGCTCGCGCTTCGCGGATGCCACTGGTTTCACGGCGTCTTGGTCGGTCGCGCAGGGTGTCGAGGAAATAGCGGATGCCGTTCGCAGCGGCATCTTCGGTGATGGCGCGAACCCGATCTACCACACCGTTGTCCGGCTAAAGGAGTTGATCGAGACGCCCGCGATCGCTGGGGGTCTGCCCGCGAGAGCGGACTTCCTGCCCTTCGCCAGGCCGACGCTGGGCCGGGCTGAGGAGGAAGAGGTGCTGGACTCCCTTCGTTCTGGGTGGATCACCACAGGGCCGAAGGTTCAACGCCTGGAAGAGCAATTTCGCGAATACCTGGGTGTCAAGCACGCTATTGCTGTGAGCTCCTGCACGGCAGCGCTGCATCTGGCATTGGCGGCGCTTTCTATCGGTCCAGGCGACGAAGTTATCACTTCACCGATTACCTGGCCCGCGACTGCAAGCGTCGTGATCCACCTCGGCGCAAAGCCGGTGTTCGTCGACGTGGAGCGCGATACCTTGAACCTCGACCCATCATTGGTCGAGGCCAGCATCACACCCCGTACCCGTGCGATAATGCCCGTGCACATGGCCGGACAGGCCTGCGACCTGGACGCGATCCATGCCATTGCTGCGCGGTATGGTATACCAGTGATAGAAGATGCGGCGCACGCGATCGGCACCACCTATCGCGGTCGAAAGATTGGCACGATCAGTCCGTTGACCTGCTTTAGTTTCTACCCAACTAAGAATATGACCACCATTGAAGGAGGCCTTGTCACAACCGAGGATGATGAACTTGCCGAGAAGATTCGCATTCTCAGCTTTGCCGGAATCAGCCGTGACGCTTGGAAACGCTATTCGAAGGCAGGCTCGCAGCACTGGCAGCTCCTCTACCCCGGCTTCAAGTACAACATGACCGATATCCAAGCAGCGCTTGGTCTTCATCAAATCGGCAAGCTGGACGGTTTTATCGACCAGCGAGAAGTTCTTGTTCAGCGTTATTGCGAGCTGCTCGCTGGTACCCCTGGCATCAGCTGGCTTGCGGACCGTCCCTGGGGCCGACATGCGCGGCACCTGTTTGAAATTCTGGTTGAGCCAAATGCGCTGACGATCGATCGCGACGAATTCCTGGCAGCGCTGAGGGCCGACAATATCGGGACCGGAATTCATTTCATTTCGCTGCACCTGCAACCCTATTACCAAGCATTGGGATATGAGCCATCCAGTCTGCCGGTAGCGGACTGGGTATCGCATCGCATCATTTCACTTCCTCTGTACCCCAGCATGACAGCGCAGGATCTTGAGGACGTGACCGGTGCGATCCGTCGCATCGCGATGTACTACCGGCGCGAAACACCGACGCTGGAGACGTCGGATGGAGTCCAGCCGTCGGAGGCCGCACTGTCCTGACGGCGCGCGTCGGAGGCTGCGACATAGCGCGTGCAATGAGCGGCGACCTCTTGTATCAAATGATCAAGCGGCTGATCGACGTCGTTGTTGCGTCAATCGGGCTCGTGATATTGGCGCCAGTGTTCGTAGGCGTGGCGGCCATCATCAAGGTGTGCTCGCCAGGCCCCATTCTGTTTGGCAGCATGCGGGTTGGGCGCGGCGGGATACCGTTTCGGATGTGGAAGTTCCGCACAATGGTCCCTGGCGCCGACCGCATGGGAGGCAGTGTGACTACACAGGGTGACCCCCGCGTCACGCGGATCGGACACATCCTGCGACGAAGCAAACTCGACGAATTGCCGAATCTTTGGAACGTGTTTGTGGGTCAAATGACGCTGGTGGGGCCGCGACCGGAGTCACCCGGCTGGGTCAAGCGCTACACGCCGGAGATGGCTCAGGTGCTGGAGACCCGTCCCGGCATCACGGATGTTGCCCAGGTCGTGTTTCGACACGAGGAGCAGATGCTCAAAGGGGTTGCTGTCGACGAAGCACAGTATGTCACGGTGATGAAGTGGAAAGTTGCCCTACAGGCAGAGTATCTGCGGCATCGTTCACTGCTGATCGACTTCAAGGTGCTAAAGTACACTCTTGCTGCGATACTGGATAAACAGCCAGACACGGAACTCGAGCGGCTGGTGGCATCCGCTTCCAATTTCGCGGACGGGCTCCCGCCGCTGGTGTGGCAACGAGCCGAGCGCATCCTCGGAGGCCGGCCGGCCCGCTCAGTGGCAGGAAGCTGGGGACGCAACCAACCGTCCAGTGAGCCGCATTGAACTTTCTCAGCGTATCTCGTTGGCGCTGGCCTAGAGTAACCAACGGATTCAATCAAGGTTCATGGGGAACAACTTCGAGGGCGCGGGGCAGCGCATACACCTCGCTGGAGGCCACGGACGACTGCGCGAGGATGTCGTCGGCTATCTTCTCGGCGACCATCATAGTCGGGAAGTTGGTATTCGCGCACGGTATCGTTGGGAATATCGAGGCATCGACAACACGCAATCCCGGCACATCACGTACTTCTCCTGAGGGAGACGTCACCGCCATAGGATCATCTCCTGATCCCATGCGACATGAGCACGAGCAATGCCATACACCGACGGTGGCGTGGCGCATATATGCTTCCAGCACCTGCTCATCCTGGAGCACCTGTTGCATCCCGGCCCCCTCCAGGATGAAATTTTGGATCATGAAACGCCGCAGCGAGGCTGGCCCGTCAAGCATCCTAGCGCCAATCGCGGCAATGGCCTTATTCTTGAGGGTGACCAGTCTGCTCGTACGGCTGATGTCGCCAACCTTGCGGACCTTGTCGGTGAAGCTCGCTGGGAACATATCCGACATGATCGCCCTCATCGGCGGCTGCTCATGTAGGGCCGCAATAAGTCGAAAGCCGTTGCTCAACCTTGTCAGGTCACGGCGATCTGCCAGCAAGTTGAAGTCCACCCGCGGTTCATGGCGCCAGTCCGGGGAGGCCAATTGTACTTGGCCTAGGTCGGAAAAGGTCTTGTTGACCCAGACTGTGAACACGGCGATCCGGTCGCCGAAAGCGGTCGTAATGTTCGCCGCCATATCTCCTGGTGAGCCGCCTTCCAGATTGGAAGAAAAGCGCATCCCAAGCAGATGGCGATGTCTGTTGTATGGATTGGCCCGGGCGTGCGGATACAGGAATGACGCGACCGAGATTGAAGGGTGATCCATTAGTCTTTGACCGACACCCCGCAAATTCACGCGTACCGGAATTTCAAATTTACGAAGCTGGGCTGCCGGACCAATGCCCGATCGCAGCAGGATGGCCGGTGAATGAATAGCGCCACTGCACAGTATCACTTCGCGGCCCGCGAATTCGATGTCCTGCCCGCCGAGCATAGCGCGAACGCCTACACAGCGTGCTCCCTCGAAGAGCAGGCCGCAAACTTCGGTATTAGTCGAGATCGACAGGTTGCCGCGTTGCCTGACCGTCGTACCAAGATAGCCTATCGCGGCGGAGACGCGGCGGTCATAGAGATTTGAAATGGCCAGTGGGTAATAACCGTCCTCAAATTCTCCATTCTGGTCCGCAAGATACTTGAAACCCGCCAGCCTACACGCTTCGGCGACGGCCTTGGCGTGGTCGGACCAATTGTCGGGGAACACACGACGGACCGGAATATGGCCTGATGAGCCATGCAGCGGGCCTTCGAAGTCGACGTCTCGCTCGACCTTCCTGAAGTAGGGGAGGACTGTCTCCCACCTCCAGCCGGCGGCACCGCGAGCCTCCCATTCGTCATAGTCCGCCGGGAAACCGCGATTAGCAAGCTGGCCGTTTATCGCTGAGCCCCCACCCATGACACGTGCCTGCTCGTAGCGCACCTCGCGGGCCCGTGGCGCGTCCGGGTCGTTGCTCGCTATGTACTCTGTCGTTACGCGCAGCTCGTGCCAGAGGAAGCGCGGATCACGCGACGCGAGCCCGGAACGGCTATCCAAGATGACGTCCGGAACGCGCCCATCCGGCGTGTCCCCACCGGCTTCACACAGCAAGACCCGGTTGCTGGGCCGCGCGGACAGCCGGTTCGCCAGGATGCAGCCTGCCGATCCGCCGCCAACAATGATGTAGTCGTACGTCCGAGGCAGGTCAGCCATGGGAGACAAATGTCGTTACCTCGCCACAACTGCCCACTGGACCGGCGATCAAGCCCTCTCCAGCCACCGCAGAATATCCACGTGAAGAGGCCGTTCTGCGTTTCATGGGCGGATCATCTTTGTTGACTTACAACATATTTTCAAAGCAGGAGCAGAGTCAATATTCTTGCACATCGACAGGGAAGGGAGGCCGTCCGCACCCCGCCTGAGTTGAGCAAAATTCGGCGCCCTTCTGAACAGTGGGCCAGGGCAGGTTCGACGAGCCAATGTGCTCATCTGGAGCGGCCCTGCAATAGGAGCTGGCTTGACCGAGTTCGTGCAGCGGTCAGCGGAACGCGAGACGTTCAGCAGCACGAATAGAACAAGATGGTGGGCTTTACGTTACACGGGTCTGCCAATTGCGTCGGACGGATGCTCGAGGCGCTGTCCTTGCCACAGCTGTTCGCCCCCTTGGCCACTGTCGTCCCCGGCACTGCAGCTGTCCGGATGGACACGACCGATGTAGCGGATAACACGAGACATGCCTCAGTGGGGTCAACTTCCTGTCTCCATGCAGCTAACATCTTTTGCCGGATAAACCACGATCCACCCACGGGTACCTGCTTCATGGCAGTGGCAGCAAGACAGGATCAGCGCCGCCTGACTGACGCTCATGGCTTCCGGTCGGGGTAACGCGTCCTCTGGCCGCGGCTCTTCTAACCCGGCGCGATCCTGGTTACATTCTATGGCTGTAATGGCCGAGTTTCGCTGCGGTTGACGATACCAGACTGTTCTATGCCCAGGCAGCACCAAATGGCTTCCTACCCCAGGTCTGTCCACGGAATGTGCAAAGCGACCAAAGCTGAGGCAGTGCCGTCAGAGCGATGACTTCTTGGCCAGAGCAGACCACGAACGCTGTGCGTCATGGCTTACAAGCCGGAAAGCGTGCGCGCATCACTTATTTTGTCATCGACCTATCGGATCCGGCAGCGGCCCAGCGTGTCCGTATGTTGCAGCTGGGTGGTGCTGACATAAGGCTCCTGGGGTTCCGTCGAAGCGCAACGCCAATCCATAGTGTCGAGGGTGTCGCTGCCGTCGATCTCGGCCAAACTTTCCAACGGCGCATGTGGGACCGTACTCTGAAGGTGTTGATCCGCTCATTGGGATCGATACGGTGGCGGGATACGATCCGCGGTGCGGATGTAGTGCTGGCCAGAAACCTGGAGATGTGGACGATTGCGCGTGCGGCCTGTGCATGGGCGGGTTCGCGTGTTCCAATGGTCTACGAGTGCCTCGATGTACATAGCCTGCTTTCGCGGAGCGGACTGCCATCGAAGCTGCTACGCCGCTACGAACGGTATGTTCTTCACAGTTCGTCGGCGCTGATGGTGAGTTCTCCAGGTTTTGTCAGGAATCATTTCGAACTCTTGGGTGCCCATCTGCCACCTTTGATTGTGACAGAGAACAAGCGTGTGCTTTTGGGTGATCACCCGGACCGGTCCTGGGCCACGAACTTGCACGCCGGACCACCATGGCGTATCGGCTGGTTTGGGATTCTCCGATGCGCGCAGAGCTTTCATATCCTTCACACGGTTGCGCGCCGCCATCCGACACTGGTAGATGTCGAACTCCGCGGTCGCCCCACTGACGAACTGCAGAACCTGATCGACCGATCTTTGCCCTTGCCGAACATGCGATTCGGTGGCGCTTATCAGGCAAAGGACCTTGCGGCGCTTTACCAAGCTTGCCATTTGACATGGGCCATCGACTACTACGAGCAGGGCTTGAATTCCGACTGGCTGCTGCCCAACCGCCTCTATGAGGGCGGCTATTTCAATTGCCCTGCAATTGCGCTCGCTGGAACAGAGACCGCCAATTGGTTGGCTGCGCGCCGAGCAGGAGTTCAGCTGCGCGACGCCAACATTGACCTTGACCCTTACATTGTAAACCTGACCGCCGAGCGCTACCGAGATCTGAGAGAGGCATCAGCGGCAATTCCCACATCCGACCTCGTTCACTCTGTCGACGACTGCCGGCGACTGGTCGCCAAGCTGGCGAACATGACCAACTGAAGACAGGCAACACCGAATCCGTTGCAGTTGGACGCTTCAGATTCGGCCTGACGTCCCAAAAGTAGATGCGCGGCCGACGTTCCAGACACACCGACCCGAAACTGCTGCCACTGTGCAGCTGGGCTCTGAGCTCGAACCCCCTCGAGTTGGTAGCCAGCCTATCGTCCGTTCGGATAAGCGTCGACAGTTGGTAGAGGGCAATCCGCTGCCGTGTCGATCAAGCTCGTCTCCTTCGCTGCCCAAGTGGGTCGGGGATCCGGTCTTCACCGGCTGTCCACTGGCAGTGATACGCGTCGTTCCGGTTGCTTGTCTGCCGGGCGCAAGAATGTATAAATCTCATCAATCAGCCAACTTTTCTCGAAGCGGTTCCAGTGCTATTGGTGGGGCTGTCGATAGTTGGACCGGCGGCAGGCGCCTAACCGAGGAGCACCGAAGACCTCGTGGACGTGTTTTCGTGGTGTGGGCGGGCTGCCGATCCGAGAGTGTCGGTAAAGGAGAGCCACCAACGACCAATGTGGAGTGATCATCGTCGGCGTGGCCGCTCTGCCGAGCGCCTTCGCTCGCACCATTGCGATTGGTTGCCAGAGACCGGCGGCGCACTTCGAGCGGTTCCGATCACCCCGGCGGTAGTGCTCGGGTGGCATAGCGCCTTGTCGCATCTCAGGCGCTAACAGACGCACGTCCAACAACCCGAGGATTACCGTGACTCCGCTATTGGGTACCAAGAACCACACCGGGATCGAGAGTGCGGATCTGTTGGGTCTTGGGGAAGTGGCTCACGAGCGGGCCGTCATGGCGTTTGCCACCCTGCAATTCTTTGCCCTGATATACCTTCAAAAATTTGCGTTGTTCGCACCCGCTTTTCCACTCGCTGTGTCCATGCTGATCATGTTTGGCAGCGTGGCCTGCATGGTTCTCACTGGGAACCTCCGCTTCGTTCCATCGAGGACTGCAGTATTCCTATTATTTCTCGCTTCCTGCTTCTTGTCTGAATCAATGGTTAGCGGATCATGGGCGAGTCTGGCGCAACTTATTCTGCTTTATATTCCTATGGCATTATCCGCCGATATATCTGCCACGCTCTACAAGAGAATCGCGAAGCGATTCATTATGCTCATGATACTACCAGCCGGTATCATGATCGTGCAGTACGCTTATCAGAAACTCACCTCGCTCAGCGACCCATTCAACTTGGAGAACTTTTTCCCAAAGTCGATCTTGATGCCTGGATTCTACTATAATGCACACTTCCCCTGGAATTCGAACTTTAGTCGACCCAATGGCTTCTTTTTTCTGGAACCGTCATTTGCCTCGGCATATGCAGCATCGGCTGCGATTTTGGAGATTTCTTATTTCCGCCGCCCGTGGTGTGTCGTTCTCCTGATCGCCGCGACCGTTCTAAGTATGGGCGGCACTGGAGCGTTGATGCTTGCTGTCGCAGCACCCTTCTTACTTGCTCGGGAGTCGCCGCGGGTGGTTGCGGTGGTGGCCGCGATAGCCGTCGCGGCGCTAATCGTCATGTTGGTGCTCAATATTCCGCTCCCAATGACGAACCGCATGGACGAACTGAACGACGAACACAGCAGCGGAGGGCTCCGCCTGTTGATGCCCGCCGCGGAATTCGGAAGGCTCTTATCGCACCCTTCGTATTATTTGGCAGGTGATGGGGCCGGAGCAATCAGTCCCCTCGAAGCCGGCAATCCCTGGCCGCTGGTCAAAGTATTTCGCGAGTATGGGCTAGTGGCAATGATCCTCTTTCTCGCCTTCTACCTGGTGGGAATTGTCGGACCATCCAACCTCCCCCTTAAGGTTGCTCTTTCCATAGTTTACTTCTTTACAGGAGGATATCTCCTCAGTCCGGCCCTGGACGGATTGATCATCATGCTCTGCTTTGTCCTCGCGCCGAAGACCGAACCTGAGGCGATCGCGGTTAGCGGTGACGCAACACGCAGGACGCAGATCGGGCGCCGGTCGGCCGGTCCGATCGCCGCAGCGCTCGCGCCAGGTCAGGAGGACGCAGCTCGGCATCGGCCCATCCGATGAGACGGCTCGAGAACGTCGCTCTTGCCGACGACTGACAGCGACTGTCACCGCGCCGCGTCACTAGCACCTGCCGTAACGCGCCTTCGTCTCCGTGCAAGGGAACGAGCGCATTTTGGGCCGACCGCCTGCCCCGGCCGAGCGAGTCGCATTTCCGGTTGCAACTCGCAATTCGCTGCACCTGTCCGACCAAATTCAGCAAATCTGTTATTGGCTCGGATGGTGGGCGCGACAGGGATTGAACCTGTGGCCCCTGCCATGTCAAGGCAGTGCTCTCCCGCTGAGCTACGCGCCCATCCATGGGAAAAATACGCGGCTGACCCGCCTACGGCAAGCCAAGGGTGGTGACAGCGCGCTCCGCACCAGCTTCAATCAGCACCAATGGACGTGCCCGTCGCCGCTTCGCTCGCTCCGCCTGATCCGGTCGTGGTGCTGCGTCCGGTCTTGCAGACGGTTCCCCTGGTCTTCGCCTCGCCGCATTCGGGCCGGCTGTATCCGGACGAACTGCTGGCGGCTTCCCGGCTCGACAGCCTCAGTCTGCGGCGCAGTGAGGACAGCTTCGTCGAGGAGTTGTTTGCCGCCGCGCCCGACCACGGCGCCCCGCTGCTCTTCGCCACATTTCCCCGCGCCTGGTGCGACGTGAATCGGGAACCGTGGGAACTCGACCCGTCGATGTTCGCCGATCGGCTGCCACCCTGGGTGAATACGACCAGCGCACGGGTCGGTGCTGGGCTCGGCACGATCGCTCGGGTCGTTGCATCCGGTGAGGTGATCTATCGCAACAAACTGTCGTTTGCCGACGCCGAACGGCGCATCCGCGCCTGTTGGCAGCCATTCCATAACGCGCTGAGCGGGCTTATCACCAAGACACGCGCCGAGTTCGGCCATTGCCTTCTGATCGACTGCCATTCGATGCCGACGCACGGGCACATCTCCCGTCCGGGTGCGAGACAGGTCGATTTCGTCCTCGGCGATGCACACGGTACGGCGTGCGCACCTCACATTGCTCGGCGGGTAGAATCGCTGCTGATCGAGCTGGGATATTCCGTGAGGCGCAATGATCCCTACGCTGGCGGCTATATCACCCGGCATTACGGCCGCCCCCGCGACGGTGTGCACGCCCTCCAGATCGAAATCGCCCGCGAACTCTACATGGATGAGGGTCGGATCGAGCGATCCCCAGGATTCGCGACGGTGCAACAGAGCGTCACGCGGCTGATTGCCGGGCTGGCGCATGAGAGCCAGCGGCCCAAGGGCGCCTGAAAGAATGGCGGCGCACGCGGCGCCGCCAAGTTTAGGGAGGAAACGTCCAAGAAAGCAGACAGCACGGTCATGGACCGCATTGCTGCGGTGCACAATCTAGGGCTTGGGTCATTCGCCTGCAAGCAAATTTTTGCGCCGCAGCATTCTTTGCCGCTCCATTGGCCTGGGCAGCAATCAACCGCTAAGGCTTCGCGCTTATCATCCACCCCATGTGGCGCTCCTGCCTCGCAGCCGCGCTGGCACTGTTGCTCGCAACGCCGGCGCACAGCCAGACCTCCTCGCTGGTGGCACCCGCCGAAGGCCTGCTCTGCCGTTCCGCGGTTGGCGCTGCCGAGAGAAGCAGTGGGATACCCGCTCATCTCCTGGCAGCAATTGCCCGGGTCGAAAGTGGAAGAAGGGATCCGGTCTCGGGCGCGTTGCATCCCTGGCCATGGGGTGTGAACGCCGAAGGCCAGGGCTTCTTCTACGACTCAAAGGCGCAAGCAGTTGCCGCAGTTCGGGCCATGCAAGCGCGCGGCATGCGGTCGATCGACGTGGGGTGCGCGCAGATCAATCTGATGCACCACCCCACCGCCTTTCCCAGCCTGGAGGTAGCGTTCGACCCCGTCGCAAACGCCCGTTACGCTGCGCAGTTCCTCAAGGAACTGTTTGCGCAGACCGGCGATTGGACCAAGGCGACGGCGATGTACCACTCGGCGACGCCGGGGATTGGTGCCGAATATCAGCAAAGGGTCGCTGCGATCTGGCCTGAGGAGCAGCGGTTGGCTGGGCTCGTCGCCCCGACGCCGTTGGCGCAGGCGTGGGCTGCCACAATGAGCACGCCACCGCCGCTCGGCTTCATGCGCGTGATGAGGATACAAGCACCCGGGCTGGCGCCTGCGCCCCACATGATCATGCTGCCGCAGACCGCGGGCAGCGCAACACCGCCGGGGCGCAATCTCGACTCGTATCGGGCCATGCCGATTGGACTCGCTTTTCAGCCGTCGCCACGGCGGGGTGGCTGACAGGCCTCAGACGGAGAACTCAGCGCGAATCGGCGCCGAGTGCTCTCCCAGCGCTGGCACCGGACCCAGCTGGCGCGCCCCGTCGGAGAGTAGGACGGGCGGCGCCGCGAGCGAAACCGGGCCATTCGGCGTCTCCACCGTGGCCCTCCGTAGGGCCGGATGGTGCGCGAAGGTCGCGACATCGTTCACGAAGCCGAACGCCGTGTTGGCGGCACGCAGCTTCTCAGCGGCCTGATTGCGCGGCAGGCGCGCGAAGGCAGCGGCAATGTATGAGTCGACCATCGGGCGATTGGCCACCCGGATTACATTGGTCTGGAAGCCCTCTCGCTGCGGCAGATCCGGCTCGTCGAGGAACCGAGTGCAGAATTCCACCCACTCCCGCTCGTTTTGGATGGAGATCAGCACCAGGGCGCCGTCTGCGCTGGCAAAGGCGCCGTATGGGCAGATGGACGGATGCGCGAGGCCCAGGCGGCCCGGCGCCTTTCCGGTACCTTCGAAGAACAGCAGCGGCACATTCATCCAATCCGCCATACCGTCGAACAGGCTGACCTTGAGGCCCTCGCCGCGACTTGTGATGCCGCGCCCAATCAGCGCCTCCAGCACGCCGGCGTGGGCGGCCATGCCGCAGGCGATGTCGCAGGCCGAGACGCCGACGCGTCCGGGGCCGGCGGGATGCCCGGTGATCATGGCGAGGCCAGATTCCGCCTGCACCAGCAGATCGTACGCTTTCATGGTGGCGTATTCGCCGGTGTCGCCATAGCCGCTGATGTCGACCGTGATCAGCCGTGGATAGCGCCGGCGCAGGTCTTCCGAGCCAAAGCCCGCGCGTGCCGCGGCACCGGGTGCGAGGTTCTGAATGAATACATCGGCGTGCGCGAGGATCCGGTGCAGCAGCTCCGCATCTTTCGGGTCCTTGATGTCGGCGACGAGGCTCTGCTTGCCACGGTTCAGCCAGACGAAATAGCTGGACAGGCCGTTGGCTGCCTTGTCGTAGCCACGGGCGAAGTCGCCGCCGGCGCGCTCGACCTTGATCACGCGCGCACCAGCATCGGCAAGGCGCGAACTGCAATAAGGCGCGGCGACAGCCTGCTCGAGCGAGACCACAAGCAAGCCAGACAAAGGACGCGAACTCGCCATGCCCCGTGACTGACACGAACGCCGGAACGACTCAAGCACGCGGCTGCAAGTGTGACTAATGGGGCTGGTGCGGCGGACCCGTTTACGTGGTGAAGGCCGCCTTAACGGCAGCCGTGACGGCCGGTCAGGGGAGCCGTTCGCCAGGGAAGCATAAATGCCCGATCTGGCAGAGTCGCTGGTCTTGCAGTTCGACAATTATCTGCTGGACCGGCCAGCAGACGTATTGCTGCGTCTCGAACCCGACGGCAGGACCAGTCGCGTCCGTCGCCACGATCTGATAACCGAATTGTCGCGCTACGCCGGGCTGCGTCCAACCGCCCGCAGTTCAGCGTTCTCGTACAAGGGAAACGCCGTCGATCTCAAATGCATGGGGAGGAACTCGGGATCCGCTGACGCCGTGGAAGAAAGCCCGCGCCGACAGCAGGGTGGGCTGGTCATCAACGTTTCAATTGGCCTCGGCAGAAGCTGGCGAACAACTTTGGGCAGAGCTGCTTTATAGTTGAGTCGGATGGTCCTCCTGACACCGCTGACCATGTGCTTCGGCGCATCGCGTTCTTGGTGCAGCTGCGGGTTTTCGAATCCGAGAGCACACGAAGCATGCACGAGCGCCCAGACAATACGGACGCGACCGACGTCCTGATACGCGCCTGCACACTGTACAACATGCCGCCGAACCCGGAGAAGAACAGCCGAATGCTGGTGCTCTACGATCCCGGCCGCCGTCGGGCTATGCTCCGTGCATTCCGTCAACCGGTTCAGAGCGCAACAAGTCCCACTGCGCAGCGCGCTCGGACTACGCTGAGCAGCCACAACAACGATTGCGAGAGCTCGGGAGCACACATGTCCAAGCATGGCAACGCATCCACTGCGTTCGCAGGCAACCCGGAGACGTTCCAGCAAGACTCGATCGGCACGTTTACGGACAGCAGTTTTGCGATGGGTTGGCTTGACGTTGCCCAGGTTACTGGGGAACTGCACCTCAGCTTTCCGCAGTGGTGATTGAGACGACCGGCGCGTTCGGCCAACCAACCAAAGCGCTGGCGACCCTTCCCAATGTAGCCCTCAGCCTGGGCATCTATCGTCCATCGGAATTCTACATGACGCGAACCGACGTTCGCGTCGACCAATTCAGCGACTTCGATACGGCAGTCGCGGTGGAGGCCCCCAATAACCCCGGTTTCCTCCTTTGCGGCTGTCCGGTTGGAGTTCGAGAGTGCGTTGGACGGGCCGATGGGCGTTACCTTTGCTTTTTTTCGACAATAGCATTGATCCTGCCGATGCGCCTGCTGCGGGCCTTATCGCGTCTGCAGAGACCCAACCCGGCATCTGTTTGCCGGCACCGTCACCGTCGTCGTCAACATTGACCTCGGTGTCCAAGTCGAAGAAGGCAAATGGTACAGCGTCGAGGCCGACTGCAACGCCTCAAATGGCCTTGCACGGTGAGGTAATCGACGCAACGGCTGGCACATACGATCCGAGCGTCGATGGCGTGTTCAGCGCCGAGGCGTATAACGATGGTGAAGTGCCGGTTAGCCACACCAGTGACCCGACGTTGACGCGGCCTGGACTTGCCATGATCGACATATCGACTCGTTCAATCAGCATCCAGGGTATGCTTGCCCCTCGGGCAATGGTCATGATCCCGGTGGCAACATCACGTGGTTGGGTAACCACCTGCTCCGATGTTTGGCGACGGAAGTCGATAGCTCAAAGTCACCAGCGATCGGCAATAGACCGACTGGCGGGTTTCCGCAGGCTTAGTAGCTTCGCGGCAAGCCCAGCACGTGCTCGGCGATATATGACAGGATCAGGTTGGTGCTGATAGGTGCCACCTGATACAGCCGCGTCTCGCGAAACTTCCGCTCCACGTCGTATTCCTCAGCGAAGCCAAAGCCGCCATGAGTCTGCAGGCACGCCTCTGCCGCCGCCCAGGACGCGTCGGCGCCGAGCAGCTTCGCCATATTGGCCTCCTCGCCGGGTGTAAGACCGGCTTCGAATTTGGCACACCCCTCGCGAATCATCAGTTCCGCGGCGCGCATCTGGGCATAGGCTCGGGCCAGCGGAAACTGGATGCCCTGGTTCTGGCCAATCGGCCGTCCGAAGACGACGCGGTCGCGGGCATAGTCCGTCGCTTTCTTCAGGAACCACCGCGCATCGCCGATGCATTCCGCCGAGATCAGCAGGCGCTCGGCGTTCATGCCGTCGAGGATGTAGCGGAAGCCTTTGCCCTCCTCGCCAACGAGGTTCCCCGCAGGCACTGAAAGATTGTCAAAAAAGATTTCGGTCGAGTTGTGATTCATCATGGTGCGCAGGGGCCGGATCGTCATGCCGTTGCCGACGGATGCCCGCATGTCGACGATGAACGTGGACAGCCCATCGGTGCGGCGCTTCACCTGATCGCGCGGAGTGGTGCGCGCGAGGAGCAGCATCAGGTCCGAATGTTCCGCCCGGCTGGTCCAGACTTTCTGCCCATTGACTACATAACGATCGCCGTCGCGTTTCGCGAAGGTGCGCAGTGAGGTGGTGTCCGTTCCGCTGGTCGGCTCGGTCACCCCGAACGCCTGCAGGCGCAGCTCGCCGGTGGCGATCTTGGACAGATACTGCTGCTTCTGCTGCGGCGAACCGTGCCGCAGGATGGTGCCCATGATGTACATCTGGGCGTGACAGGCCGCACCATTGCAGCCTTCCGCGTGGATCGTCTCCAGGATCGCGGCAGCAGCCGACAGCGGTAGGCCGGCACCGCCATACTCCTCGGGGACCAGCGCCGCGAGGTAGCCCGCTTCCGTCAGCGCCTGAACGAATTCCGTTGGATAGGCCCGCTCACGGTCCAGCCGGCGCCAATACGCGCCAGGAAAGCGAGCACAAAGCTTGGCGACCTCCGCGCGGATTTCGGCGTGCGCATCCGTGGCAATGGGCTGGTCCATGGCGCGTCTCCCAGGTCACCCGGGCTGCTTAAGCGCGCAGTGCGGGGTGCGCAAGCGACGGGCCGCTGTCTCAGCGGCGTCTCGGTTGGCTCATCGGTGAGATGCTGTTTCGTTCACCGAGGCCATCCAGTCCACGGTCCCATCGAGCAGCGAGTCCCGCATCCCGGCGTCGGTGCGACCGCTGCTGGCCGGCACGTGAAATGAATGGTCCGCATCTGGGAACAGCAGAAGGCGCGCCCGATCGGCCAGTTCGCCGGCCACCTCTGCAATTAGAACCTGATCAGCCAACGCATCCCGAGTGCCCTGCAGAAGCAGCATGGGAACGCGCACATCGAACAGGTGCTGTGCGCGGTCTCTGCCGGGCTTGCCGGCCGGGTGAAGGGGGAAGCCGAAGAACACCAGCCCCCGCACCTGCGGCAATGGCAGCGCGGCCTGGGCGAGCGAGGTCATGCGGCCGCCAAATGACTTGCCGCCAGCGAAGAGCGGACATCCGGACAGGCACGCTCCCGCCTCCCCCACCGCCGCGCGCACGGTCCGCGTCGCCAGTTCCGGTCGATCTGGCCGCCGCACCCCCTTTTCCATGTAAGGAAACTGATAGCGCAGCGACGCAACGCCGCGACGGTGCAGGCCAGCAGCAACCGCGGCCATGAACGAGTGCGACATGCCTGCCCCCGCCCCGTGCGCCAGCACGAGACAAGCCGACGGCCGCTCGGGCACCAGCAGCAATCCGGAGACGCTCGGACCGTCACCGACCCTGATGGCGAGCTTTTGCAGCGATTGCTCCATGCTGATCCTGGAAGAAGAGTTGCGGGCGTGTAGGCGGGGGGACGACATCGGGTTAGTCTCGGCAATAACATAGGCCAGGACCATCGCAGCAGGAGCCACGGGATGATCGAACTCTACGGCATGGGTAGCCCGAACGTGGTGAAGATCTACATCGCGCTCGAAGAACTTGGCCGGCCCTACACTGCAACCGGTCGATGTATTCACCGGCAAGCAGTTTGACGCGCAGTTTCTCAAGCTCGGTCCGATGGCAACGGTGCCGGTCATCACCGATAGCGACGGCCCCGGCGGCAAATCGCTCACACTGTTCGAGTCCGATGCCATCCCGCTCTACCTCGCCGAGAAGACCGGTAAGCTGCTGCCCAAGGAGGTGGCCGCGAAATACGAGGCTATCGAGTGGATGATGGTGCAGATGACCACGCTTGGACCGATGTTCGGTCAGCACGCGCACTTCATGCGGTTCGCGCCGAAAGGCAACGACTACTCGCAAAGCCGCTACACCACACAGGTGCATCGCGTCCTGGAAGTGATGGACCAGCGGCTATCGCAGAAATCGTGGTTGGGAGGTGCGGAATACGGCATTGCCGACATCGCCTCTTTTCCGTGGGCGCGCAATATTCCAGCGCTGCTCGGCGCGCCGGCCGCCGAGAAATACAAGAACGTCATGCGCTGGGCGGGCGTGATCGACCAAGGTCGGGCGGTCAAGAAGGCGCTTGCCACGGTTGACGACGTGCGGGCGAAGACGACCCAATTCGACAAGGCGTAGCCGAACGATCTCGACCGGCTGTTTGGTCGTGGCCCAGCACGCCGCGGCCTGATGCTCGCATTCGAATGACGACGGCATCCTGGCAGGCACAGGTGTACGCCGCGCTGAAGCGCGCGCGCATCCGGCAGATCGGCTACGTGCCCGACGCGGGCCATGCGCACCTGATCGACGCGGCGCAGGCCGATCCGGATATGCGGGCTGTGGTGCTCACCACTGAGGAGGAGGGCATCGCGCTCGCTGCCGGCGCCTGGCTCGGCGGCGAGCGGGCTGCGCTGCTGATGCAATCCTCCGGTGTCGGCAACTGCATCAATATGCTGTCGCTGCCGGTCAACTGCCGGATGCCGTTCCTCGCCCTGGTGACCATGCGCGGCGAGTGGGCCGAGTTCAATCCCTGGCAGGTGCCAATGGGCGCTGCCACGCCGGCCGTGCTGGCCGCCACCGGAGTGCATGTCCGTCGCGCCGACAGCCCGCATGATGTCGCCGAGATCGTGGCCGCCTCGGCGGCGCTCGCCTTCGAGAGCACGGTCCCCGTAGCGGTGCTGTTTTCCCAACGATTGATCGGCGCCAAGGTGTTCGAGAAATGAGGAACGACGGGACCCTCGATCGTCGTGCGGTCGCCGCAGCACTGCTGCGCGATCCCGGTGACTTGTTGGTCGTGACCGGCTTGGGAGCGCCCAGCTACGACGCCGCGGCCGCAGGTGACCGCGCGCTCAATTTCTACCTGTGGGGTGCGATGGGCGGCGCGGCCATGGTCGGGCTCGGGCTGGCTCTGGCGCAGCCCATGCGACGCGTGCTGGTGCTGACCGGTGACGGAGAGATGTTGATGGGGATGGGTTCGCTTGCCACCATCGCGGCGGCAGGCGCCAGGAACCTTTCGATCGCCGTATTGGACAATGCCAGGTTCGGCGAGACCGGGTCGCAGCACAGCCACACCGGCCTGACCACCGACCTCGCGGCGGTAGCCGGTGCATGCGGCTGGCCATCCGTAGAGGTGGCACGCGATATGGACGAGGTGGAGGCCTTCCGACTGCGGCTGCGACAGGAGATGCTTTTCGCCGTAATACGCATCTCGCCCACTGAACTGCCGCGGCACCTGCCACCAAGGGACGGTGCCTATCTTAAGGATCGCTTCCGCCGGTCGTTAGGCATAGCGGATACTAACCTGCAGTTGTAGTTGCAGATTGTATCATCCGTTTGTAGCCCGATTTGACGCTGGCAGTCCGGAGGGAATTCACCGAGAATGTGCTGGCGGGGTAAGGCGGCCTCGGTAACGGGTTCCGCCGTGTGTTGGGCTGGCTAGAGGGGCGCGAATTTGTCGGAACGAGGTCTCAACGGAGACGGCGGCAGACGACGGTTTTCCGGAGCATTGGCCACGCTATCCATTGTCTGTGGCATCCTGGCCTCCTCGACGTTATTGCAAGCCCAGCAGGCCACGCCACCATCCGGCAATGCGGTACCGGTCAGCGTGACGAAGGTCGAACGCGAGGACGTTCCTGTATGGCTGAGCGGGCTGGGCACTGTGCAGGCCCTGAACACGGTAACAGTGCGGGCCCGGGTCGATGGCACATTGATGCAGGTGCCGGTGACCGAGGGGCAGGTCGTCAAGCAGGGCACGTTGCTCGCTGTGATCGACCCTCGACCATACCAGGCAGTGCTCGATCAGGCGATCGCGAAGAAGGCGCAAAACGAGGCCCAACTCGCCAATGCGAAATTGGATCTGCAACGCTATTCGTCGCTGATGCGTCAGGACTTCGCATCGCGCCAGCAGGTCGACACGCAGAAGATGCAGGTCGACAATTTCACTGCGGCGCTAAAAGGCGACGAGGCGACGATCGAGGCGGCGCAACTCAACCTCAGTTACTGCTACATCCTGGCGCCATTTGAAGGCCGGCTGGGATTGCGTCAGGTTGATCCTGGGAACCTAGTGCACGCATCGGATGCCAACGGGATCATGACAATCGCCCAGATCCGCCCAATCGCCGTGGTGTTCACACTGCCGCAGCGAGAACTGCCGGGCATTGTGGAGGAGATGGCAGGGGGGCCGGTCGTGGTCACTGCCTGGTCCGGTGCGCAAGGTCAGGAACTTGCGCGCGGCACGTTGCTGACACCGGACAACGCCATCGATACAACCACCGGCACGATCCGGCTGAAGGCGACCTTTCCAAACGATGACAATAAGCTTTGGCCCGGTCAGTTCGTGGACACCAGATTGCTGCTGCGAACCGAGCGTCAGGTTGTCGCCGTTCCGGCGCGGGCGGTACAGCACGGGCTGACCGATCTCTACGTCTACGTCGTGAAGCCCGACTCAACGGTGCACCGCCAGCCCGTGGAAGCGGTAGACCGGGGGCCGGTAATGGTGATCACCATGGGTCTGGAGCCAGACCAGACCATCGTACTCGACGGCCAGTCCCGGCTGCAGGAAGGTATGCTGGTTGTCGCGACTGCCGCACCTGGTCAGGCAGGCGGCTGAACGGCGCATGAGCATCTCAACTCCGTTCATCCGGCGCCCCGTCGCAACCTCGTTGATCATGGCTGCCTTGGTATTGGTCGGCATCGCAGCGTATCCGTTGCTGCCGGTTGCGCCGTTGCCGCGTGTCGACTTTCCCACGATCGTAGTCAACGGCAAGCTTCCGGGCGCAAGTCCGGAGACCATGGCAGCGACGGTGGCGCAGCCGCTGGAGACTCAGATCGCGCAGATCCCCGGCGTGGCGCAGCTTACCTCGGTCAGTGTGCTGGGTTTGACCACCATCACGGTGCAGTTCGACCTGGACCGCAATATCGATGCCGCGGCGGGAGACATTCAGGCGGCGATCAATGGCGCGAGCGCGCAGTTGCCGAAGATCATGCCGGGGCCACCGACCTATTATAAATCGAACCCGTCGGATGCGCCGATCATGATTTTGGCGGCGCAGTCAGAGGCGATGCCGCTGATCGAGACCGATGACTACGCCGAGACTGTGTTGTCGCAGCAGATCTCGCAGATCACCGGCGTCTCGCAGGTCGTCATCGGCGGTCAGCAGAAGCGGGCCGTCCGGATCGAGGTCGACCCCGACAAAATCGCCGCCATGGGCATGACGCTGGAGGATGTGCGAAATCTGCTGGTGACTGCGACCGTGAATGCGCCCAAGGGTAACATCGACGGCCAGTATCAGGCGTTCACCATCTACAACAACGACCAGCTGACACGCGCGGCGGAATACAACAACGTGATACTGGCCTATCGCAACGGGGCCGCGGTTCGGGTGCGCGATATCGGGCGCGCGATCGACGGGCCGGAGAACCGGCTGCTGGCTGCCTGGCAGAATGGCAAGCGGGGCATCCTGCTGATCATCTTCAAGCAGCCCGGCGCGAATGTCATCGAGACTGTAGAGCGGATCAAAAAGGCTCTGCCACGGCTTGAAGCGTCGATACCGCCGTCCATACACGTCACGACGATCGTGGACCGCACGCAGACCATCCGCGCCTCGGTCGCCGATGTGCAGTTCACGCTGATGCTGGCTGTCTGCCTCGTCGTGATGGTGATCTTCCTGTTCCTGCGGAACGTGTGGGCGACGATCATCCCCAGTACCACGGTTCCGGTCGCGCTGATCTGCACCTTCGGCGTGATGTATGTGTTGGACTTCAGCCTCGACAACCTCTCGCTGATGGCGCTGACGCTGGCCGTCGGGTTCGTCATCGACGACGCCATCGTGATGCTTGAGAACATCTTCCGCCACGTGGAGGATGGCATGAAGCCGATGGAGGCGGCGATAAAGGGGGCCGGTGAAATCGGCTTTACGATTGTCTCGATCAGCTTTTCGCTGGTGGCGGTGTTCATTCCGCTGCTGTTCATGGGCGGCATCGTCGGTCGGCTGTTCCGCGAGTTTGCCCTGACGGTCACCGCCGCGGTTCTCGTATCGGCGTTCGTCTGTCTCTCCCTGACCCCGATGATGTGCTCGCGTTTTCTGCACCACGATGCCAGTCGGCACGGGCTGGCCTACCGGGCGGTCGAGAGTTTCTTCACCGGGATGGTGGCTTTCTACCGGCGCACGCTGGATATCGCGCTTCGTCACCACTTCATCACACTACTGGTGTTCTTGGGCACGGTCACTCTCAGCGTCTATCTCTACGTCGTGATTCCAAAGGGCTTTTTCCCGCCGCAGGACAATGGGCTCGTGCTGGGAATAACCGAGGCCGCGCAGGACATCTCCTTCAAGGAGATGGCGAAGGTGCAGCAGCGTCTTGCCGAGGTGGTGGCGCAGGACCCGGACACAGCGTCTTACGTGTCATCCATGGGCGGCGGCTTCGGCGGGCAGCCGAACAACGTGGGCCGGCTATTCATCGCCCTCAAGCCGCTGCACGACCGGGTCGGAGGCTCTCTGCAGGACTATATCAACCGCCTGCGACCGAAGATCGCCAAGGTGCAGGGCGGAAAGCTGTTCCTGCAGCCGATCCCGGATGTCCGGGTTGGTGCCCGGCTGGCCAAGACGGAATACCAGTACACGCTGCAGGACGCGGACCTCACCGAACTGTATGAGTGGGGTCCGAAGATCCTGGCCAAGTTGCAATCTTTGCCGATGCTGCGGGACGTCACCAGCGACCAACAGAACGGTGGCACCACAGCGACCCTGGTAATCGACCGGGATGCCGCAGCCCGCTTCGGCATCCAGCCGCAGGCAATCGATGACACGTTGTATGACGCGTTCGGCCAACGGCAGATCGCACAGTTCTTCTCACAGGTGAGCTCCTATCACCTGATCATGGAGGTCCCGCCCGATATGGCGGGCGACCCAACCACACTGAACAAGCTGTACGTGAAGTCGCCCAATGGGCAGGCGGTGCCACTGTCGAGCTTCGTGCACTGGAGCACGATGCCGGTCCAGCCGCTGTCGATCAGCCACCAGAGCCAGTTCCCCGCCGTGACCATCTCGTTCAATCTTGCGCCGGGGGCAGCGCTGGGCCACGCGGTGGATGCGGTCAATGCGGCGATGCGGCAAATGGGTGTGCCCGTCACCGTGAACGGCTCCTTCCAGGGTACCGCGCAGGCGTTCCAGAGCTCGCTGTCCACCCAGCCTTATCTGATCGCCGCAGCTTTGATCAGCGTGTACATCATTCTCGGGATTTTGTACGAAAGCTACATCCTGCCGCTGACCATCCTGTCCACGCTGCCCTCGGCTGGCGTCGGCGCGCTGTTGGCACTTCTGCTGGCGCACCAAGACCTGTCCGTCATCGCGCTGATCGGGGTCATCCTGTTGATCGGCATCGTAAAGAAGAACGGCATCATGATGGTTGACTTCGCCATCAATGCGGAACGGCGCGACGGATTGACCCCGCACGACGCGATCCGCCAGGCCTGTCTGCTGCGCTTCCGGCCGATCCTGATGACGACGATGGCAGCGATGCTGACCGGTCTACCGTTGATGCTCGGCCACGGTGTCGGCTCTGAACTGCGGCGGCCGCTAGGTTATGCCATGGTGGGTGGACTTGCGCTCAGCCAGGTGCTGACGCTCTACACGACACCGATCATCTATCTGTATCTGGACCGCTTGCAGCGCCTGGTATCGCGCAAACAGCATCCGCTGCCGCGCCTGGCGGAAAAAATGGGCTCGGCAGCCGCGGATTGATCCACCAGCAGGCATAAGGTCTACCGGAACTTGCTTGAAGTCATTCCCGTCACTGTAGCCACGGATGAGGTGCGTGCGCTGGTCGGCGAACTGGATCAAGTGCTTTCCGCTGAGTACCCGCCGGAGCAGCGACACGGGCTCGCACTGGAGTCAATCTTCCAGCGAAACATCCGCTTCTTCATCGCCCGACTGAACGGCGAACCGGTCGGATGCGGCGGCGTGGCACTGTTCGGAGATTTTGCCGAGGTCAAGCGCATGTATGTGCGCGACGGCGCACGAGGGCACGGTGTGGCCCAGGCACTTCTGCGCCGGATCGAGACCGAGACAGCAGCGGCAGATCTTTCGATGTTGCGCCTGGAAACGGGCAACCGGCAGTACGCGGCGCAGCGTCTCTACCAAAGAGCCGGGTTTCGGCGGTGCGAACCCTTCGGTACCTACGCTGCGATGCCGCCAGCGGCGACCGCTACCAGTGTGTTCTATGAGAAGCGGCTAAATACATGAACCCGACCGCGTCCCGTATGACGTGCCTTCGCAGCCAGCCTGTTCTGCCACCGCCCGCAGATTTCATTACTGCCAGCCGATGAATGTGGTGCAACTACGCGCAGGTCATCAACTTTGCCGCGGCGGAATCTGTCCGGCCACTGGCCGCCACGCACGCCCATCTCGCTGTAGGAGCACATCCGCCGCTCGCGGGCCGTCAGTGCCAGCCGCGTAATTCGGGAAATGGGAGGGCGGAGCCGCGGCCCATGCGTCCAGTACCGGCTGCACGATGCGCCATGTCTCCTCCACCATGTCGGCGCGCTGAAACAGCGTCTGATCGCCGATCATGCAATCATAGATCAGAGTCTCGTAACCGACATTCGGTTCACGCGGGAACCAGTCGCGATAGCTGAAGTCCATCTGCACCGCAGCGAGATCGACCACCGGACCCGGCCGCTTTACTTCGAATTGCAAAGAGATGCCTTCGTCCGGTTGAATGCGAATCACCAGCCAATTTGGCGGCAGCTGTTCGACATGTGTGTCTTCAAATGGCGCATAAGGTGCGTGCTTGAAGCGGATGGCAATCTCGGAATAACGGCGTGACATCCGCTTTCCGGTCCGCAGGTAGAACGGCACGCCCGCCCAACGCCAGTTGTCGATCGTCAGGCGCAGCGCGACATACGTTTCGGTGTTGGAGCCGCGCGTTACACCGGGCTCTTCCTGGTATGCCGGCGCCGGCTGTCCAAGCACCGCGCCCGGTCCATATTGGCCGCGCACGGCATCTTCTTCCGTCAGCGGCGCCATCGTCGCGAACACGTCCGCCTTGCGGTTGCGCACCGAGCGCGCATCGAAGCCCGCGGGGGGTTCCATCGCCACCATTGCCAGCAGCTGGAACACGTGGTTCGGCACCATGTCGCGCAGCGCGCCGGTGACCTCATAGAACTTTGCGCGGTGCTCGACACCGACCGTCTCGGCGACGGTGATCTGCACATGGTCGATCCGGTCGCGGTTCCAGATCGGCTCGAACAGGCCGTTCGCGAAGCGAAAGGCCATGATGTTCTGCACCGTCTCCTTGCCGAGGAAATGGTCGATGCGGAAGATCTGTTCCTCGCGCAGCTCGCGGCGGATCCGCGTGTTCAACTCCCGCGCCGAGTCGATGCTGTGGCCAAACGGCTTCTCGATCACTGCGCGACGCC
>JAMXLO010000126.1 GCA_024280945.1 Acetobacteraceae bacterium | reverse complement strand
CGGAAGATCGCTGTAAGAAACGAATGGGTCGCGTCGAGCAAATCAGACCTTCCGGCAAACGAAACGCTCACGGTTCGCATGACGTTAGTGTTCGCGTGTTGAATCTCGACATCTCCGCAGCCATTTGGCGGTGCTCTCGGACCTGCTGTCTTTTTCGCAGATCGCGTAGTCGCTCGAGCGCATCGTCTTCGCTGGTACAGCACGCAATCATTCGGTGCTCCCCGCCATCGCGGATCGCCGCTATCCAGTAGTTCCGCCGGCGCGGAATAACCACGAAGTCCATGCCTGCACCTCCCGCGGGAGCTTATCGGGCCTTCAGCGATTGACTTGCACCTGGATGTGAGGTGCCGCGCCGCGCCGCAAGAGGGAATAAACCCAAGCAATATTCGTTGCGCAATCCGAGCAAACTGGAAGGGATCGGAAGCAGACACACCCGACCCGCTTGCATGTGAAAGTCATCTACAACCCTTTCACAGCCTCGCGATAACTACGATTGGGTTCCCGCGAAGACGCGTGTAAGCGACTATAACGTTAGAACGATATTTTTGTCTCAGCCACTGGTAGGGTGGAATTCATTTCGATTGACGATTGCGCACCGCGCCTACCAACTTGGCCCGGTGCCGCCGAGCAGAGCCGCCAGCAGGCGTGGCGCATGCGACGTGCGAACGCCGGCCGAGCCGCACGCCCTTGCTCCTGCGTCTGGCGTTGCACGTCGGTCCGTTCGCTCATCCGGCGTCCCGAGAGGGGGCGGCATCTGCGGCCAAGGCATCGGCGGTCAACCGCCTCACCGGAGTTGGCTTGGTTCTACTTTAGCGGCAATCTGCCTGACGACTAACAAGGTAGGACGCATGGGAGAGAATGTCGTGTTGTCAGCAGCCGCACGAGCGCTACTGTTCGCCGTCGCCTCAATTGTCGCCGCTGCGCCAGTGCGTGCGGGCGAAACGGCCAGACAGGGCGGGACCCTGACCTACATGATCCCGGCAGACGCGCCGCCGAGTTTCGACGGGCACCGCGAGACGACCTACGCCACGATCCACGCAACCGCCCCCTTCTACAGCGTGCTGGTTCGCCTAGATCCGGAGCACCCGGAAGACGTGACAACATTTGTCTGCGACCTTTGCACCGAGATGCCGACGCCGACCGACAACGGCACGACCTATGCGTTCAAGATCCGCGACGGCGTTAAGTGGCACGACGGTTCACCCCTCACCGCCTATGATGTCGCCGCCAGCTGGAACCACATCGTTCATCCCCCGCCCGGCTACAACAGCGCGCGCCAAAACTGGTACCAGATGATCGATCAGATCTCGGCACCAGATCCGACCACCGTCGTGTTCTCGCTGAAGTTCGCAACGCTGGCCTTTCTTCCGGCGCTCGCCGACCCTTATGCGTTCGTCTACAAGAGGGACATCCTGGAGAAGGATCCAAACTGGTATCAGAAGAATATCATGGGGAGCGGACCGTTCCGTTTCGTGGCCTATGACTTGGGCCAATCGATCAAGGGCGAGCGCAATCCCGATTACTACCACAAGGGGCAACCGTATTTGGACGGGTTCGTCGGAATCTTTGCCGACAAGCAGGTAGTGCGAGTGGAAGCCATCCGCGCCGATCGTGCAACAACTGAATTCCGTGGTTTGCCGCCGTCGGCCATCGATCAACTTAAGAAAGAGCTCGGTGACAGGATCACCATTCAGCAGAGCGACTGGAACTGTGGCAACCTGATCACGCCGAATTCCAAGCGTAAGCCGTTCGACGATGTGCGAGTGCGCAAAGCGCTGTTGCTGGCGATTGATCAGTGGCATGGTGCGCCCGCGTTGGCGAAGATTGCCAATGTGCACACGGTGGGCGGGGTCGTGTTTCCAGGCTCGCCTCTGGCGGCAAGCAGGGAGGAACTGCAGAAGCTGGCTGGGTTCTGGCCAGATATCGAAAAGTCGCGGGCCGAGGCGAAGCGCCTCCTCAGGGAGGCCGGGCAGGAGACTCTGAGCTTCGAGCTGCTGAACCGCAACGTCGATCAACCTTACAAGTATGTTGGTACCTGGATCGTCGACGAGTGGAGCAAGATCGGGGTGAAGGCAACGCAGAAAGTGGTGCCGACGGGGCCATGGTTCGAGGCCATGCGGACCAGCAACTTCGACGTCGTGGTAGAGGCCAACTGTAACGGCGTGGTCAATCCGCTTATGGACACGCAGAAGTATCTGCCGAAAAAGGCCTTCGTGGAGAACTATGGCGGCTACGAAGACCAGGAGTTGATCGACATTTATGAGAAGATGTACCGCGAAACCGATGTCGCGAAGCAGCGCGCACTGATGCGACAGTACGAGACCCGGGTGATCGATATGGCATATGAGTTTCCGATGCTGTGGTGGAATCGTCTGTTGCCACAGCGGTCGTATATGCACGGCTGGAAGATCGGCCCAAGCCACTATGTGAACCAGGACCTGGGGAAAATCTGGCTGGACAAGTAGCACCGATTGCCGCTGTCATCGCGGACCTCGTGTGGACGCGGCGGCGGGTGTTTGCAGCCAGGTGATCAGAAAGGCTTGGAACAGATAGCCGAGTGGGAGCTTAGCAGAACGTCGGCCAGTTCTACGCCGAGGGCTTTGAGGATTCAGTCGGCTTCGTCGAGCCCGAGCCTTTCGACCGCCTGACGCGCATACGAAGACGGCAGAGCCAACTCGCCAAAAGCGACGGGGACCGGTGGGACCACGATCAGCTGCTGAAACATCTCGACCGAGCCGAAGCCGCTTAGCAGGCTGCCGGATTGGGGTGCAGCGCGAGCGGGTTGAGTGAAGCCCGCTGGAACGTCGCGACTCTTCGACAGTGCGAGTGCGATCAGGCGCCATTCGCTGGTGGCAGCTGCACCGGCGGAAGCGGAAGAAGCCCATTGCGCTCTTGAGAATTTTGAATACCGGCTCGACGGTCTGCTTTAGCTTTTCATATCGGCTCGTACCGTCCTCGGTTTTCAGCCTCGCCTTCGTGGCGATGTGCCATGGCTCTGTGATGCGTAGCGCGGGTTTCGGCTTTGGTAGCGGCCGGAAGTCGTAGGGACGATGTGGCTGGGTAGGTGCGATTGCCACCAGCGGCTCGACCTTGTGAGCTTGCAACTCGGTGACAGCTGGGGCGCTGGTGAAGCCTGTGTCGGCCAGGAACGTCTTGGGCAGACCCATGGTGTCCGCCATCGCCAGGATTTTCGCGGCGAAGCCCGGGGCATCAGCCGTGGTCGCGACCAGGTGGGTGGCCAAGGCCAGTTGCGCTTCTTCGGCGCAGACACGGCTTGCGTATTGTAGGCTTGGTATATTCGTGCGCGTCGGACCGGCCCATCAGCGCGCTGTCCGGATCGGTCAAGTTGCTTTGTCTCGCCGGCGGCGGTGTGTCGTCGGGTGGGTTTGGCTGCGCGTTCAGCGCCCCGCGATCGCAGACACTCGCCCATCCGTCCGCCCGAATGCCGCTGCATCGGCGTGCCCTCGCACATTCGCTCTCGCACATGGCACCGTCTGCGCCTATGTGTGCGGCGCAATACCCCCACACCTCAGGCTCCTATGCAGATTCGCAACGTCGCGATCATCGCCCACGTCGACCACGGTAAGACCACCCTGGTGGACCAGCTCCTGCGCCAGTCGGGCGCCTTCCGTGAGCACCAGCAGGTGGCCGAGCGCGCGCTCGACCGCAGCGAACTCGAGCGCGAGCGCGGCATCACCATCCTCGCCAAGTGCACCTCGGTGGTCTGGGGCCAGACCCGCATCAACATCGTCGACACCCCCGGCCACGCCGATTTCGGCGGCGAAGTCGAGCGCATCCTCAATATGGTGGACGGTGCCATCGTCCTGGTGGACGCCGCCGAAGGCGTGCTGCCACAGACCAAGTTCGTGGTCGGCAAGGCGCTGGCACGCGGACTGCATCCGATAGTCGTGGTGAACAAGGTGGACCGCGCCGACGCCCGCCCGGACGAGGTCCATACCGAGATATTTGATCTGTTTGCCGCCCTCGGTGCAACCGACGAGCAGCTGGATTTCCCCATGCTGTACGCTTCGGGTAGGCAGGGCTGGAGCGATGCGACCCTCGACGGGCCTCAACAAAACCTGTCGGCCTTATTCGACCTCATCGTGCAGCACGTGCCGGCGCCAGACTTGGACCCCGAGGCGCCGTTCGCCATGGTGGCGACGATCATGGAATACGACCCCTACCTCGGCCGCGTGCTTACCGGTCGCGTCGAGCAGGGCCGCGCCCGCATCAACTTGCCCGTCCGGGTCCTGCACGCCAATGGCACCCCGGGCGAGACAGGTCGGATGACCAAGCTGCTCTCGTTTCGCGGCCTCGACCGGGTCCCGGTGGAGGAAGCGGAGGCCGGCGACATCATCGCCGTGGCGGGCCTCGCCGAAGCGACGGTCCCAGACACGGTCGGCGCGCTGGAACTTTCCGCTCCCCTACCAGCCATCCCTGTCGATCCGCCGACGCTCGCAATGACCTTCCGCATCAATGACGGCCCGCTGGCCGGGCGCGACGGGAAAAAAGTCACCAGCCGGCAGATCCGCGAACGGCTGTTCCGCGAGGCCGAAGGCAACGTAGCGATCAAAGTGGCGGACAGCAGCGAGACCGAGGCTTTCGAAGTCGCCGGCCGTGGCGAATTGCAACTCGGCGTCCTGATCGAGACGATGCGTCGCGAAGGCTTCGAGCTGACCATCGGCCGCCCGCGCGTGCTGACCCGTGCCAACCCCAACACCGGCGAGCGCGAAGAGCCGATGGAGGAAGTGCTGGTCGACGTCGATGAACCGTATTCCGGCGTGGTGGTCGAGCAGCTTTCCCGTCGCAAGGGTGAACTCCGCGACATGCGTCCCTCGGGCGGAGGAAAGCTGCGGCTCACCTTCAGCATCCCGAGCCGTGGACTGATCGGCTATCACGGCGACTTCCTAACCGACACGCGCGGCACCGGCGTGATGAATCGACTGTTCGCCGGCTACGGTCCGCGGAAGGGGCCGATCGAGGGCCGGCGCAACGGTACGCTGATCTCCACCGAGAACGGCGAGGCAGTGCATTACGCGCTGTTCTATATCCAGGAGCGCGGCACGCTGTTCGTGAATCCTGGCGACAAGGTCTATGTTGGCATGATCCTGGGTGAGAACGCCCGTGGGTCAGACCTGGAGGTCAACCCGATCAAGGAAAAGAAACTCACCAACATCCGCGCGGCTGGCAAAGATGATGCAATGCTGCTGATCCCCCCGCGTCGCATGAGCCTCGAGCAGGCGATCGCGTACATCGAGGACGATGAACTGGTGGAGGTGACACCCGGTGCCGTGCGGCTGCGCAAGCGCCACCTCGATCCGCACGAAAGAAAGCGGCACGAGCGGCGGGCGGAAGCCGCCATCGCATGACCGCTGCCGTCTTGCAAGGAGCAGCGGGTAGTCCACGGCCTCCTGTTGTCGCCGCTCCGCCGGCCTGACCAATATTCTGATCGTTGAACGTAAGCCTGTCTCTCTTCCTATTCCGTGAGACGACGACTTCGAGCGCGAGGATGCTGAACTTCCATCATCCCGAGATGCAGCGGGTGCCGGCTATCTCGCAACGGTTTGGCGGATCGGCTGGTCGATGCGGGCACCAGCGGGCCTGCCGGGAAAAGTCCGTCGGCAATCTAACCCATAGCCCCTCATGCGTACCAATGGGGAATAGAAGAGGCAGCTTCACAATCGGCCTTCTTGCTTCATAGGGTTGCGAAACCGGGGTCGATCAGTTGCCGCCGCCCGTTTCGTCGGCAGGGAACAGCCATGTGCCCCGATGCGACCGGGCAAAAAGTACTGCGGCGATCCAGCGGTGCCCGCCAACGCGACGGGTCGGACGCCCTGCGCCGGCGCCTGTGTCACGACCCCGGCGATCTGGGTGGACTGGCCGTTGCGGGCCGAGGCCTCTCCTTCGCCAGCGTCGGCCACGCCGAAAGCGCTCAGGCTCATCATGGCGGCGGCGACCAACAGCATGGTCCCATTGGCTCTCTCCTCCTCGCTGGCGTTCTGCCCGTCAGGGAGAATGACCAGGAACCGTTCTCATCGGTTCTAGACGTCATGTTCGCGGCGTGAGGTCGGTGGTCCGCCCCTTCGTGCGGTAGAGAACGAGGGTTGCTGGGACAGGCCGAGCAGAGCCTCACGCACGGAGGACGGACCATGGGAGAGTATAGCGAATTGTTCGTGGCGTTCGATGTTGCGAAGAAGAAGCACGCAGTGGCGATCGCCGAAGGTGGGCGGCGAGGCGAAATTCGGTTTGTTGGCGAGATCGAGAACAGCCCGGCAACCATTGAGCGGATGATCAGGAAGCTGGCGGCGCGCTACGATCGGCTCCATGTCTGCTTCGAAGCAGGTCCGACCGGTTATGAGCTGTATCGACAGATTCGGGCTCTGGGTCACGACTGCATGGTGGTTGCCCCGGCTCTGATCCCGAAGCGTGCTGGTGAGCGGGTCAAAACCAACCGGCGAGATGCGATCACACTGGCGCGGCTGCACCGGGCTGGAGAGCTTACTTCGGTATGGGTACCCGACGCGACGGACGAGGCGATCCGGGATCTCGTCCGGGCGCGCGAGGCAGCAGCGGATGACCTGCGTCGCAAACGCCAGCAGCTACTTTCGTTCCTGCTGCGTTGTGGGCGGATCTATAGCGGAGGCGGCCATTGGACGCTGGCACATCGGCGTTGGCTCGCCAGGCAAGCGTTCGAGCATGCGGCGCAGCAGATCGTCTTCCAGGAAGGCATCGGCGCGATCGAGGACGCCGCGCAACGGCTACATCGCCTGGAACAGCAGCTGGCTGTCATCGTGCCCGGTTGGTCCATGGCGCCGGTGGTTGCGGCATATCATGCGATGCGCGGTGCCTCGTTCTTGGTCGCCGTCACCTTCGCCACGGAAATCGGCGATGTGCGCCGGTTCCATACACCACGACAGCTGATGTCGTTTCTCGGACTGGTGCCGGCAGAGAGCTCGACCGGCGACACTGTGAGACGCAAGGGGCTGACCCTCGCGGGCAATCGACGCGCACGGCGGGCCTTGGTCAAAGCCGCTTGGACATATCGTTATCCCGCCAGGGTCAGCGAAACCCTGCGAGCCCGCATCGAAGGCCTGCCGAAGCCGGTGCGCGATATCGCTTGGAAAGCCCAGCTTCGGGCTGTGTGCCTGGTATCGTCGGCTCAGCGCTGCCGGCAAGAAGTTGCCTGTGGTGGTCGCCGCCATTGCTCGCGAGATGGCAGCACTTCTGTGGGCCATCGGTCGTGAGGTCGCGCCGGTGTAAGCCGAACGCCTCTCCTTCCGCCGCACAGCGCCGGGGATGGGGCCACGGTGGGGAACTCCCGTCGCTAGTTATGTGGCCAGGCAGCACCTGACGCCCGTCCTCTAGACCGCGGAAAGCCCCGGGACGAACATATGGAATGCGGTAGCCAACCCGCGGATAAGAGCCTGATCAACCGTCGTCTACCGCCCCATCTCCAGCTCTGTGCAGCTTCATCGGCAACAACTGCTACAGAATGCGCCCGGCAGGCGCACTATCACGCTTTCACGGCTTGACCGGGAACATAAGAGACTGAAGCACTTCACAACTCAGTATTCGCGCCTGCCGATTTATTCCTGCGCTAGGGTGACGTCGGGCTTCAGCGCCGCCATCAGGGCGCCGGGCTCCGGCTCGCTGTACACAGTAACCAGATCAACGCTGGCCAAACTGGCCAACATGCCTGCGCGCGCTGCTTCGGGCCGCGTTCCGTCCGCCGGTGACGACTTCAGCCCAACTACCAGGCGGTCGCAGTCCTCGCGCGCCTGTTCCAGGCGTTGCAGGTCCTCCGGCAGCAAAGGGTCGAAGCCTCCCGCGATGAAGCCGACCCGCCAGCCTTTGTGGTGCCATCGCTGTACATGCTCTACGGCGGTATCACGCGAGACGATCTTGCGCAGCGCGCCGCCCTGCGGCGACAAAGCGGCAATCAGGTCCGCTTGGCGCACCACCGCGGTCCCCACCTTCCCTACGACAACTCCCGCGGCGATGTTGGCAAGTCTCACAGCCAGGGGAAGTTCCACCCGTGCTGCGACGCCGGCCGCCAACACGGCCACTGCGGTGTCTCCGGCGCCGGCAATGTCGTATACCTCGGCTGCTTCGGCCGGGAAATGCAGGGCGCCGTTGTCATCCAGCAGGGTCATGCCGTCATTGCCGCGGGTCACCAGCACCGTGCCGAACCCGTGCCGCTGGCGGAGAGCCGTCGCCGCCGCGACAATCGCCGCCTCGCAGTCGACCGGCATGCCGGTCGCTTCAGCAAGGTCGGTGCGGTTCGGCACAATGAAGTCGGCGCCGGCATAGCGTGAGTAGTCGGGGCCTTTCGGATCGACGATGACCTTGCGGCCCGCCTCGCGCGCCGCTGCAATCAATTGGGCAGGCAGCTCGCCCGCGAATAGCCCTTTATGAAAATCCGAGAGCACCGTGACGGATGTCGCCGCCATGGCGTCGCGGGCGATTCTCAGAAGGCGCTCGGCCAGGCGTGGCTGGATCGGGAGGACCTCTTCTCGATCGGCACGCAACAGCTGCTGACCGGCAGCGAGCATCCGGGTCTTCAGCGTGGTGGTGCGGCCGCCCTGAACAAGGAGCCAAGGTTCGACGTTAGGCTGACCGCCAATCAGGCCGGTCAGGTCAGACCCCGCTTGGTCGTCGCCCACAACCGAAATGAATGCCACCGCCGCTCCAAGCGCGGTTAGGTTGCGCACGACGTTCCCGGCACCACCTGGCACCGCCAGCTCCCTCTCGACAGTCAGGATCGGGACTGGCGCTTCCGGGCTGATGCGATCGACCGAGCCGTAGACATAACGATCCAACATGACATCGCCGACCACGAGGACACTGGTGCGGCTCAGCAGACGCACTGCCTCGACCAGGTGCGTCATCTCGCTTTGCTTCATGGAGATGCCGTAATCCAGTGAGTCCGGTTACACAAGCGCCTCATGCCGTGATGAAGCCGAGACGATCCTCCTCCAGCACCGCACAGGTCAACATTCCACCCATGACCGCTCCTGTATCGATGCCGATTCGGTTTCGGCGCACCACGGGTTCCTGCCGAGGCGTGTGGCCATGAACGACCACCGGCCCGAACGGCAGCTTCGACGATAGGAACGGCTCGCGGATCCACATCAGGTCGTGCCTGCTTTGGCGCTCCAGCGGAATGCCTGGCCGGACCCCTGCATGAACGAACAAATACCCGCCCGCTTCATGACACACGGCCAAGTCACGCAGGAACAGCAGGTGCGGGATGGGCAGATAGTTTGGCCATTCGCGCGGCTGGGCAGACCGCGGCACCCCCCAGCTCAGCAGAGAATCGGCGCCACCATTAGCCAGCCACAGCTCAGTCGTCTCCGCCTCGCCGCTGACGAGCGCCGCCAGCATCATATGCTCATGGTTGCCCATTAGGTTGACGGTAGACATCCCTGGCGGCCCTGCGCCATTGGCAAGGCGGGCCACGACACCGGCACTGTCTGGTCCACGATCTACGTAATCACCCAGATGGACCAGAACGGCGCTGCCGACGGGGCGCTCGGCCAGGTCGGCGCTGATCAACTCGTGGACGACCGTAAGCCGGTCCAGACAGCCATGCACGTCGCCAATGGCATAGACGCGTTGGTCGGGAGGCAGCCTTGCCGGGGCCGGGATGAAATCAATCATGTGCGCACAAACTAGGTAGCTATGCGCAGATCGCCAATTCCCCATGCGCATGAGACGGGATATCCCCGCCCCATGAACGGCATCCGTGTCAGCAATCTGACCAAACGCTACGACGATACCTTGGCTGTCGACGACATCACCTTCACGGTCCCCGTCGGGGCGATTGTCGGTCTGCTGGGCGGCAACGGCGCGGGCAAGACCACGACGATCGGCATGCTATTGGGCTTGCTGATCCCAACGGCCGGCGCCATTGAGGTGCTGGGACACGATATGGCTCGCGACCGCTTCCCGGCGCTGGCTCGGATGAATTTTTCCTCCCCCTACGTTTCGCTGCCTCAGCGACTCTCCGTGGCAGAGAACCTGCGAGTGTACGGCCATCTCTACAACGTCCCGAACCTGGAGCAACGGATCGCCGAACTGGCGGCGGAGCTTGAGCTGCGCGATCTCCTTCATCGGCCCGCGGGCAAGCTGTCGGCGGGACAGAAGACCCGCGTGGCACTGGCGAAGGCATTGATTAACCGGCCCGAACTGTTGCTACTGGATGAACCTACCGCCAGTCTCGACCCGGATACCGGCGATTGGGTGCGCAGTTGGTTGGAGCGCTACCGGGAGGACACCGGGTGCACCATTTTGCTCGCCTCGCACAACATGGCCGAGGTGGAGCGACTGTGCTCCGACGTGCTGATGCTGAAGCGCGGTCGCATCGTCGATCGCGGTACCCCGCAGGGTCTGCTGGATCGATACGGGCGCAAGGACATGGAGGAGGTATTCCTTGATATCGCCCGTGATCGGCGGCACGCGGTGCCGGCGTGAATTCCGGATCAAGTGCGAGGACTGCGGCTCGCCGAATCTGGGGCCTGCTATACCGTCACCTGGCGCTATATCGGCGGTCGTGGCCGCGGCTTTTGGAGCTGGCCTACTGGCCCGTGCTGCAGATGTGCATATGGGGCTTTACCGCGAGCTTCCTCGCGGCGCGCATTGGAAATGCCGCGGCGGTCGCGGGCGCGACGCTCCTTGGCGGCGTATTGCTGTGGGAGGTGGCACTACGCAGCCAGATGGGAGTCGCGATCAGCTTCATGGAAGAGATGTGGTCGCGCAACCTAGGGCACTTATTTGTCAGCCCTATCCGACCGTGGGAACTGATAACGGCACTGCTACTGGTCTCAGTGGTTCGGATGCTGGGTGGTGTGTTGCCGGCGCTGCTGGTTGCCTGGATCTTGTACGCCTACAACCTTTTCTCCCTGGGCCCCGTGGTGGTGCTGTTCTTCATGAACCTG
This sequence comes from Acetobacteraceae bacterium, assembly GCA_024280945.1. Lineage (GTDB taxonomy): Bacteria > Pseudomonadota > Alphaproteobacteria > Acetobacterales > Acetobacteraceae > JAMXLO01. The sequence goes on along the minus strand of JAMXLO010000126.1, from coordinate 2,791 downwards.
ATGATGTTCGGTTGGGCGGTGGCACTCGGCGTGGTGTCGCTGATCCTGCGGCATGGCGCCGGGGCGGAGGCGTTGGCCTGGTCGGTGTTGTTCGGCCTTACACCGTTCTCGGCGGTGTTCTATCCAGTCGCGGTATTGCCGCACGTCCTGCAGCCAATTGCGGAGGCCTTGCCATCGGCACACGTGTTCGAGGGGATGCGAGGCGTGGTGTTGCAGGGCATCGTGCGCTGGGATCACCTGATTGCAGCCTTCGCGCTGAACGTGATCTGGATTGCAGGCGCCACGCTGCTCTTCGCCCGTCAGTTCCGCCAGGCGCGGTTGCGAGGGGCATTGCTGAGTATCGGGGAATGATGGCCGGATCACCTCGATTAAGTCCGGCCAAGACGGAGGAAGGTCGGGCGGTCGCCCGGAACCATCCATGAGCGAGACGCGGTTCTGGCTGATCCGCCACGCGATCGTGGATGAGAACGCGCGAGCAATGCTGTATGGCGTGATGGACGTCCCGTTGTGCGAGACCAGTCTGCTGGAGCAGGCGCCGATGTACTGCGCGCTCGCTGCGCGGCTGCCACGGCCCGCAGCCTGGAAGGTCACGCCGTTGTCGCGCACGCGCCGCACTGCGGAGGCGATCTTTGCCGCCGGATACCCCCGTAGAGAGCTAGAGGTCGAAGAGGCGCTGATCGAGCAGAGTCTCGGCGAGTGGCAAGGGCTGCCACATGCCGAGTTGCCCGCCCGCCTGACGTTGCCCAAGCACGCATTCTGGCCGCTCTCGGGAGATGAACGGCCGCCCGGTGGGGAGACATTGGCTGAGGTCATCAAGCGGGTCGGCGATGGACTGGGACAGCTGGCGGCGCGTCATCCAGACGAGGACGTGGTGATCGTCAGCCATGGCGGAGCGATCCGCGCCGCTGTGGCGCATTGTTTGCGCATCGGCCCGGATAATGCGCTGCACCTGACGGTGCAGAACCTGTCGCTAACGCAGGTTGAACGTACGGAGGACGGCTGGCGGGTGATCTGCGTCAATGAGTTGCCCGGATATTAGACGACTTCGCACACGGAATCGGGTTCCTGCTGCACGACACTGGCGACCCTTGATAAATTTGCCGTTTACCGATCACAATCGCGCCGCGAATCCGGGCCAACGTGGTATTCGCCCGATTCGGGACGCTTCGCGTCTGCCACTGGGGAGACAAGCATGATCCGCATATTGCTGGTTGCCGCGGCGCTGGGCCTGTCGGCGTGGCTGGCGCCGCTGCCAGCGAAGGCGCAGACCGATGAACAGAGTCTGGTGGATCGAGCTACGCTCGCATTGCAGGACCTGATGAACCTCGGCGTTTCTGACGATCCGCGGAAGATGCTGCAGCGTGCGCGGGCAGTGATGATCTGCCCGCGCGTATTCAAGGCCGGGTTCTTTTTCGGCGGTGAAGGAGGCGACTGCGTGCTGCTCGCCCGCGCCGGGAACGGCACTTGGTCGTACCCCGCCTTCTACGGCATGGGGAGTGGCAGCTTCGGCCTGCAGATCGGCATCCAGGATGCGCAGTTCATCATGATGATCATGACCGAGAAGGGGCTGCGTGCCATTCTGGACAGCCAGCTCAAGTTGGGCGCCGATGCCTCGCTCGCGATCGCTACTATCGGCGCCGGGATCCAGGGGTCGACAACGAGTGCGTTCGGGGCGGATATCGTCGCCTTCTCCCAGACGCGCGGCCTGTATGGCGGCATCTCGCTCGAGGGCAGCCTGATGGGTCAGCGCAGCAGCTGGAACAGAGCCTATTACGGCCGGGAGATGGGCAGTCAGCAAATTGTCGTCGACATGCAAGGGACCAATCCTGGAGCCGATCCGCTACGCGATGTGCTGACCAGATATGGCAGCGAGCAACGGCAGGCGGCAGCAGCGCCTCCGGGCTCTCAGCCTACTGGTCCTGCGGCGGGGGCACCGACGCAACTAAGCCCGCCGCCCGGCGCCATCAGGCAGCAGACCCTGCCACCACCGAAGTGACCGGATAGAAATTTGCCCTTGCAGCTCTCGTATTTGTTGTGCTGATGATGGCGAAGTAACGGCCGCGGGCAGCGCTGGCGGGATGGCCGGAAGAAGCAGCTGCGCCTTGAGGAGAAGCGCAAATGGCGGATCCCTCCATCCTTGGCACGGGCGAGGCCCTCTGCCAGGAACTCGAGAAATTGAGCGGCGCCGTAGGCGCTGGGCTGATCCCAAGATCGCTCGCAGGCCCGACGATTTGGAGACGCATGCGGCCTGAAACTCGCGGCGTTATGCCTCTCTGGCGGCGGCATCCGTAGCGCGGGCCTTCTGTCTCGGCGTGCTGCAAGCCCTGGCCGAGAAGTATATGCTCCGCCGCTTCGATTATCTGTCCACCGTCTCGGGCGGCGGTTTCATCGGCGGCTGGCTACAAATGCTGATCCGCGACCTAGTGTCGTGTCCCACAAATAACTTGTACTGAAAGTGATGACGGTTCATGCTGGTTTCCGCGATCGAATTGTGGAGCAGCAGATGGGCCGTTCGCGCGATCGGGAGATTGTGTTGAGTGCAACCGAGCGACAAAGCCTGATGGAATGCGTTCGATCGCGCTCTGCGCCGCATGGGTTGGTGGGCCGCGCGCATATTGTGTTGGCGTCCGCATCGGGCGGCTCGAATACGGAGATCGCTCGTGAGCTCGGCATATCGGTTCCTTCTGTTTGCCTTTGGCGCAACCGCTTTCTCGCTCAAGGTCTGGTTGGGCTCTATGGGGAGCAGCGTCCAGGGCGGCCACGCGGTCACGATGACGAGGCGGTGGCAGCG
>JAMXLO010000125.1 GCA_024280945.1 Acetobacteraceae bacterium | reverse complement strand
ACCGACGTAATCCTCCATTGTCAGCGGTTTCATGTTGTGGCTGGCATTGTACCCCCACGGCGTCATCATCCCGTTCCTGTGCTGGTTGATGACAAACGGCGCGACATCGTCGTGCGTACCGCCGTATTTGCGGCAGTACTGCTCGTGCGGGAAGATGTTGATGAAGTCGTTGCCGCCGTGATTGCCCCAGGGTGCTGTCCATTGACGAGCGCCGCGGGCGTAGTCGTCGGCGTTCTCGCCACCGCGGCGATAGCGGCCTTCCAGATTACCCGTCGGGTAGATCACCAGACACGTACTGCAGACGCCGTCACCCACGGCCTGTGCCGCCATGCCCACCATCTCACTGATCGTCGGCAACCCTGTCGGCGCAAACTTGACGTTGGGCAGGCGCATCTGCTCGATGAGCCACTTCGCATTGACCAGCGTGAGCCCCCACTCCGAATCGTACGGCGGGGCGAAGTAAGGCCGAGGCGCCCACTGCGACGCAGAACCGCCGCTGCCCCCCGCGATGTGGCTGTCGCAGCAGATGACGCCGTCGATCTGATCCGGCGTCACGCCAGCCTCGTCCATCGCCCTCTGACAGGCCAGGATGGAGAACGCACCCAGCGTCTTGTCCATCGACACACCATCCCAGCGACGGTCGACCGGCGAATGTCCAACACCCGCCACCGCGACCTTGCCGCGGTGCTCCCATACGCCTAGCCCGTCCTTGTCTCGCCGCCACTGATACCGGTCTGGCCCGCTCATCGTTCCACGTTTCCTCTCACCGTTGGTGCGACCTACTTCTCGAAGCGACTCGATGCATCACGATCGCCCTCGTATCGCCGCGTGAGCGGAAACGGCGGCAACCAGGACTCGCGACGGACGATCCAGCTTTCATAGGTCGGCCTGAATTGGTCAGGAGCATCGAGCGATCCGAGGTTCACGCCGATCTCGTCGGCCCAGCGTCCGAAAACGGTCGAACCGCAGCGGGGGCAGAAAAACCGCCCGGCGTAGTCGCGTGCTTCGCCCTCGATCGTCACCGCATCCTGAGGGAACACGGCGGACGCGTGAAACAGCGCGCCATGATGCTTGCGGCAGTCAAGACAGTGACAAAGGCCAACCCGGTATGGTTGTCCCGACGCCACAAATCGGACGCTGCCGCACAGGCAACCGCCGGTGAATTGGTCCATGCTGCGTCTCCTCTAGTGCCGACTTTCGGTGAAAGTCGGCACGTCGCTCTTTGGTTTGAGTATCCGATTCACGCGGCGGATCGTGTGTCGCACGCGACTCACGCTCCTCTGCGATCGGATACTAGGCGACGACCTGCCACTCGTGGATCAGCTGGCCCGGAGCCACTTCCTCGAACGTCACCTCGACGGCGGCGCCCACCGGCACCTTATAGGGCGGGGTGCCGGGGAGGTTTGAATAGAAGTTGACTCTCTCGTCTGCATCCAACGTCACCATGGCCAGGTTATACGGCTGATCGGGCATGCGCCGGTTGAGGCGGCCATCCTCGATGACGATGGAAGCCGCGATATGGCCTTTTCCCTCGACCTCTTTCCACGTCAAACCGGCGGCCGAGTTGCAGACCTGGCAGGCCTGCTGCGGTGGGTATTGCAGCCGGTCGCAGGCAGTACAGTGCTGCAAGACGAGCCGCCTTTGATTGACGGCGTCCCAGAACGGCTTGCTCAGGGCGTCGGGGACGGGGATCAGCTTCGGCATCGGTCAACCCTCGCCGCGTCCGACCCACTGGCCGTAGACAGGATACTGGCAGCAGATGAACTCGATATAGGCCGGGCGCCCCGACGCATTGACGTCGAGCGCCCGCCGCAAGGCCGGGATGACCTGGGCCGGCTCGCTCACCCGCTCGGTGTGGAAGCCCAAGGCGCCAATCACCTTCGACATATCCACGTCATTGGGCCCCAGCACCTGGTGCGTGTAGGGGTCGTGTCCTGACCCCCAGAAGCCAGGACCATAGCCCGCAAAGCCGCCATTGCTGATGTGCACGACGGTGATGCCGAGTTTCTCGCGCAGCAGCACCTCGAGGTTGCCAAGCATATAGCCAAGCCCCGCTTCGCCCGTCACAGCCACGGATGCCCGGTCCGGAAACGCCTTCTTGGCGGCAATCGCGGCCGCCAGGCTGAAGCCGAGAGTGGAGACGTTGCCCCAGCCCAGGAAGCCGCGCGGGATGAGCGTGTCGAAGACCGTGCTCAGCTGATCGCGCGTGTTGCCGGACTCGTGCGTCACGAACGAGCTGTGCAGATCGAGCGCCTGCATGAGATCACCGTACACCCGATAGGGATTGATCGGCGTCTCGTCCGAGTTCATCACCTGCCGGTATCGCGCGAGCGCCTCGTCGCGTGCCGACCGCACTTCCGCCGCCACATTGCCCGCCGGGCGCCCGACACCGCGGGTGCGGTCGGACACTTCCTGCCGCAGCGCCTGCAACGTGAAGCGCGCATCGCCGATCACCGCATGCGCCGTGGGGAACACCTTGTTGATGTGCAGCTCGTCGACGTTGCAGAGGATGATGGTCTTCTTTGCCGCATCAGGAATGCCGTGGCTGAAGCGGCCTGGCGACAGGCTTGAACCCACGGCGAGGATGACGTCGCTCTTGTTCAGATAGTGCGTGACCTGATCACCGCGTACGCCGACGAACAGCGGGTGGTTTTCCAGGAACGCCCCTTTGGCCTTAAGCGTGGTTATCACCGGCACATTCACCAATTCTGCCAGCGCTTTGAGGTCGTCCGAGGCGCCGGCGTAGATGACCCCCTCGCCGGCGTAGATCAGCGGGCTACGGGCTGCCAGGAGCTGGTCAACGGCCGCGCGCACGTCCGCCGGGTCCGGCGCCGATTTCCAGCCCTTCACCGGACGATACGGATCGGCGGTTTCGTCGTAGGTGGCTGTGGCATTGGGGATGGCCAGAATCACGGGGCCCGGTCTGCCGCTGCGCAGCATGGTGAAGGCACGGCGCATGAACTCGGGCGTACGCTCGGGTTTGTCGAGATAGCCGAACCACTTCGAGACGGTCTTCATCGCCGATGCGACGTCGTACTGGCTGTTGCCTGAGCTGCCGGCCGGCACGCCATCGGTGATGCACAGAACGGGCGAGCCATCCTCATAGGCCTGCGCCAGCCCGGCGTAGGCGTACTGCATGCCGGCGGCATTGACGCCGCCTTGGAAGGTGCACACCCCGATCCGTGAGCCCCCCGGGGAGCCCGCGGTGATGCGCGAAAACGCGTCGGCGACAGCGACTGCGTAGCGGTCGTCGCGCATCATCAGCATCGGCACTCCTTCCCGGCCGAGTGCGTTGTTCACCCGGCAGACGGGGAAGGTCGAAACCCAGCCCACACCCTCCTGCTTGAGAATGCGGCTAATGCCGGTCGCTACATCGATCGTCATGGACGTCGTCTCCTTTGCGTGCCGTTTCCCAACTGCCGAGCGGTGTGATCGGCCTGGCGATCAAGGGCATTCGGCAGAAATTACGGGCACCAGTCGCCCTGGCAAGAGCCGATGGGCATGAGAGCATCGCGGGCACACATGGGAAGGGCTCCGCGCAACGACTGGCCGTGCGTCCGGAGCCTGTGGGGCGTCTGCAGCGTGCAAGCGCCAGAGATGACGACAAGCGTCCCGGATGTCGCTTGGCCCAAAGCGCCATGTGGCGAACCGTAGGCATCCCGAGGCAGGCCCAGGATCAGCCGGGAATCCGCTCCCTCATCGGCGAGGCAGTACGGAGCCCGGCTGCGCTTGCCATTGCATCTATGAGACGATGCGCTTCGTCCTGTCGCAGGTGTCTGCTTTCGGCTTGGTTGTGCGCGCACATGTGGTGCGGATCTTGCCGCCAGCTTTTTCAGGACGATGACGAAGTCCGCTCGATCTATCGCCTCTGCAAACAGATGAGCACATAAGTGCCGCATGCCGACTTGCCTCGGGCATCGGTAAGCAATCTAAACGGGTGGTGGTAGTCCGGAGGCGTTACCCATCCGCACGGCGTGATCCCATGTTCGCTACATTCGAGATGAAAGCAATCCAGGGGCTATCGTACCGTCAATTGCGTGTCCGAGCTCTTTCCCAAGCTCGCCCGCGTAAGGCATCCCAGAGGAAGTAGGATAGAAACGCGGAATTATACCGCAGATACCGTGGACCCAGTCGGAGTGGCTCTTTGCATAGCCGGTACGCCCACGTCAGACCCATCCGTTGCATCGCGGCGGGAGCAAACGACCGGCGGCCGCTGAGCAGTGAAAATGCGTCGCCAACCGCAAGGAACACGCCACCTTTGTAGCGAGCCTGATTGTCGATGATCCACCGTTCCATCCGCACGCCAGGTAAGGCCACCCAGACGAAATCCGGAGAGGTGCGATTGATGGCATCTGCGAACGACACCTCGTCGGCCTCCGTGAAAGGCCGAAACGGTGGGCTGATCATACCGGCGATCTCGATATCGGGCTGCAATTGGGCAAGAGCGATCCGCAACTCGGCGAGACATTCAGGGGAATCACCGAAAAAGAAATGGCGCCATGGCCGCGGAGTGCTCCGCAACACGTGGCGCATGAAATAAGGACCATAGACGCGGTCCTTCAGGCCAGCTCCATGGAGGTTGAGCGCCCAAACAATCGGCATCCCGTCCGGCAACACCAAGTCGAAACGCGCCAGGACCCGGGCGAACTCGGGATTGTGCCGCGCTTCGCCAATGATGTGGGTGTTCGCTGGGCACACCGCTGTCGCCCGCGGTTCGCGGGCGAGTTGCCTGACCTGCTCGAGCGCCGAATCATAAGTCGCAGCAGCGACCGATGTCCCTAAAAACCTAATGGTTTCGGGCGCCTCTGCAATTGCGGACGGGATAACGCGCTGCGGGCTGCCGGAAGAACCGGTGTCGAGCGCATCCCCACTCACAATTGCCATGGTGTGAAAACCCTGGTTCCGTTGCGGGGACCCAGCTCCCGGTACTGCGGCCAGGGACAGCAAATCACGGCGAGCGTCACGCCGGGGTTGTTCTTGAATTCCTCCCAATCTGAGATCCGTTCGAACTCGTGGAGACTGGGAGCATTCGCTGGGGTTGCGGCGAAGTCGTGGACGAAAACGCGGTAGCCGCGCCGTTTGAGCTGCTGCGCCAGGAAAAGTCCGGCCGCTTCCTCGGTAATGTAGGTGTTCGGCTTGTACGTGACGCCCAGCACAGCCACCGTGTCGCCAGGGCTGGTCATGCGCAGTATTCTATCTACGAGATCCTCCTTGGTTCGCTCGTTCACACAGTCCGAAGCCTCGGCCAACGGGGCTCCCAGGCCGACCTGCCGGGCGGCGTAAGCCAGGAGACGGTTGTCGCGTGGGAAGCAGGGACCGCCATAACTTAAGCCGGCACGCAGGTATTTCTTGCCAATCCGGCTGTCGTTGCCGAGGGCATTGAGTATGGCATGGATATCGGCGCGGGGATGACGCTCTGCAATCAGACGCAACTGGTTGGTGAAGCTGATCTTCATGGTGATGAAGCTGTTCAGTGAAATCTTCGTCAGTTCCGCACTGATGATAGACATACGGGCGATCCGCGGTGAATTGCGATTATACTGATGATAGAGTTGCTCGAGAGCAGCACCGCTTTGAGGATCCGATTCGCCAATCAGCACCAGATCTGGTTCCAGCAAGCCATTGACAACCTCACCGAGCGCAATGAATTCGGGGTTGTAGCAAAAACCGAAGTCCTCGCCGCAAATGCTCCCGAGCTCGCGTTCCAACATAGGAATGACAACGGAATCTATGGCGCCGGGAGTTGTCGTTGAACTGCAGACAAACAAATGATGCGTTTTGCCGGCGTCCTTCACGGCCCTGGCCACCGGTTGCATGGCCTTCAGCAGATATTCGTTGGAGAAACTCCCGTCGGGCAGACTGGGAGACGGCGGAATGAAGAAGGTGACATCCGTAGCAACGGCTTCTTGGGGGTCGAGTGTGGCGTGAAGCCGCGAATGTCCGGCTTGGATGGTTTCAGCCAGCAGCGGCTCATCGACCGGCGCTAGACCTGCATTGATCCTTTTGACCTTTTCCTCATCGACATCCACTCCCACGACCTCAAAGCCACGGGCTGCCAGTGTCGCAGCTATGCACGCTCCCAGCTTTCCCAGTCCGCAGACTGATGCTCTTCTGATCGTGGCAGCGCTATAGCCCGGCGCTGCCGTAGATATGGATGGAGCAAAAATGTCGAATGCCGCCAGGTCCGATAAGGGCTGGTCCATCAGATCGTCTCCCGTGTGGATCGACAATAGGGGACTTGGGTTCTGGCCGCACTGAAGCCTTGGCGATTCAACGGTAGAACTATGGAGTACCACCCGGCGCATGCATCTGCGGTCTTCTCGCCATTGGAGTTTTCACGTTCCAGGCTCGCCGCGGGATGGGCGTGGTAGAAGATGTGCATCCTCTGGGGGTACTCAGATAGGCTGGATCCAGCCGCCCGACTGCTGAGTTTGTCCTCACCTCCAAGCTGGTGGACTGATATCCGCATGCATGCGCGGCTTGAATTCATTCGGGCGCAATTGAAGTTAGGCGGCCTAAATAGGATAGGCCTCGCCCGAGAGGACCATGACGATTGCACGCATGAGTGTCCGGCTCTCCCCCCAAACGTGTCTTCGCTTTTCTGATTCAGCTGCTGCGGGGCTATCGACTGATGGCAGATGGGGAAGGTTTCGTCTTCTCAGCATTGCGCCACTCTACGTACGCAGATTGGCACAACGGCCATGGCGAGGGTATTCGGATCACGAACAGCCGTATTTGGTCGCCCACGGTTAGATATTGTGCGCCACGAGGCCATCTCGCGGAGCGCACCAGTGGTCTGGAGCTTTTCCAGGCATCCGCTGGTGGAAGATGCAAGACACACGAGGTGACCATTGACCTTTGCTGGCACCACTGCGCCGTGGCGCGCCTCCGGCACCAAGAGACCTCCGACACCAAGCAGAGATGACAAAAATCGCTACCACCACCAATGGAGATAACCAGTTATTCCTGCGTATCGTGTCCGGGCCGCACTGAGCCGGGGCGTTTTTGTGTGGGAGACGATGTCGCTGACTATTATAGACTATAGACTGCGACGAGAGGGTTTGGAGTAAAGGCCGGTCTGTCGGTTCGCTTCAGGGATGCACGGCCGCGACCAGGTGTTTAGTTTAGCGGCGTAGGGTATGCACCCGGCGCAACATTTGGTTGCAATGAACCACGTCCGCTTCAGCCCATGGAAGAACACCATACTGGCTCGCCCCGCAACACGCGCGATCCGGGAAAAACCGTAAACGGTTGTGTCACCCAAGAGGCCCACTAGGATGCCGTGTTGACATGGTGCACGAATACGCCCCTGAGCTGAAATAGAGTGTCGTAATCGTCGCGCTTGCACCAATATTGCTGGCCCCTTTCCGCAAAGATAATCGCCTTCATTCTAGCAACTCGGCGGAGTAGTGGTTCGGAAAGGTGAACCATATTCTCTGCTGCAATTGTCCGGTCGGAACATTGCGGTCCGTCAATTCGGAGATAGTTCAACTTTTTGTTGACTAAAATTTAACGATATACTAAACGATTATACCGATCGATGAGATCTATCGGGTTGGGGCGGGAGTTACGAAGAATGGGGACTGTATCAAGATCGAATCGGAGAAAAGAGAAGCTCCGATCGGTCCCCGGGATAATTGTTCATAGTAGCGCACTATTCCGTGCTGGATTGATGCATATACTTTCGGGGAGCCCGTTTCGGATCATGGCTAGCTGTTCGGCGTTGGCGGATGTCCCCGAACAGGTATTCGGTGACGGAGATTGCGTAGCTTTGATGGGTATCGGGAAAGATCCAGAGCCGGTTTTAACGGGAATTGCGTCGCTCAAACGACAACACATAGGTCTGCGTGTCATCGTCCTCAGCGATAGGTTGCAAGCCAACCAGTTCGTTGCCGCCATCGGCGCTGGCGCTGATGGTTATCTGTTGAAGGACGACATCAGTGCTGATGCGTTACTGAAATCATTGGAGCTGGTTCTGGTCAATGGCGTCGTAGTGCCACATGGATTCTTGAACCTTCTAAACAGCAAGCTGGAGGCGCACTCCAATGCTGCACTTCCCGCCGCCCTGCAGCGGGAACTTGGCCAAGAATACGAGCCGACAGTGTCCGCGAGGGAAGCAACGCAAGCGGACCATCGACGTCGGCTTTCCGACAGAGAACGCTTGATTCTGACCCTTCTTACCCAAGGCGCCTCCAACAAGCATATCGCGCGTGAACTTGCGATAGCCGAGGCAACCGTCAAAGTTCACGTGAAGAGCCTGCTCCGCAAGATCAGGGTCACCAACCGTACACAGGCTGCCATGTGGGCAATGAACCACGACCGGCTGAACGGTGGAGCGGGGAACGGGCAGGCGACTTACTCGAGTGTGGAGATATAGCGGAACCCTGTTTGGGTTCAGTGGCTGCGAAATTGCAATAACGTCTGTCCACATAGCCCGGATCCGCAACCTGGTGCCAATCGCACGGGGACCACGTCAAGGATGCCTGACGTGAAGCAGACTACGCCGGAGGATTCTCGCTCGAGTAGCAAATTGGCGAAGATCAGCGGCCGATTAAGAAAGCTGGCCGCATTCTGATGGCTGCCAGACGTAAAAGGCTAGCTTCCTGATTGCGGCCTCGGCCGGTACGTGCAGACCATGAAACACGACCAAGACCAGGAGTGCCAGTGCGGCGACACGCGTGATCCGCAAATTTGAGGGCGGAGCGCCGGCCAGTCTCGTTGCTGCTAGTGCGCCACACAGCCCTACTGCGCCTCCGATCAACACCTCCCATCCCGAATGTGCATCCAGTATCAGGCGCGACATGCCCACGATCAGTGCGATCAAGAGAGCAAATGCGAACGCCCAAGATGGCCCTTTTGCGGTCGGCCGCGCCAAGATGGCGAAGAGCCCGCCGTATACGGCCGTCGCTCCTGCTGTATGGCCACTTGGGTTACTAAGGAAGCCACCTACAAGGCGACCACACAACGCGTAGTTCAGTTTGAACCCCACCATCAGGGCGAGCGTGCAACCGATAGCGGCAGTCCACGCGACGGCTCCGCGCCACCATCCCGATGAAGCGAACACAAAGGCCACACCGATCGCCAAAGGCAACAGGACCGCCTGATCGCCAAAATTAGTCACGAACCATAGATCGGGCATCACCGCATTGAGCCCCAGCGGTTGCTCCAACCGGCTGCGACCCCGATGGCGCATCTGGGTTGCTGTGGATCGAGGCATACGCAACAGATGGCGAGGGTCACGGTCGCTCCGCGGGAAGTGCCACCGACGAGCCGTGGCTGCCTGGGTTTCTTGCGTAATCCTGCTCGCCGCCAATGGCGCACTGTCACTCAGTCTTCGTTGAGGAGACCTGATCACGCCAGATTCCACTCCTTTCGAAGGTCTGCCGCTAATGAGCAACGGGATTACTTCAATGGGATGAGCTGGCTCGATTTGAGCCGGTATATCGGCACCACCGTGCCTTCCTGCTGCTTCCGGCAGAAGCTTTATTTGGAACGTTCAGCGCGTCCGCGAACCGGTAGCCTCACGCAATCCCTGCTGCAGTGGCTGACAATTTCGATGCCAGGCTTGGGATCCCTTTCAGGGCCCGTGCCTGGCGGCACGGGTACCTCACCGGCGGCACGCGCCAAATTGGCATAACTGTGCAAAAGCCAAGCACCTGCCAATGTGAGTCTGCTGCCGTGGTTTCAACCCAATGGCAATCAGCATTTTGCTCTTGTTATGAGTAATCCTCGAAGGAATTAGCATAACACCGAAGAGCCGCGCCGAAAGTTGCTGATTATTTCTATACTCATACTGGTGGTCAACGGCCAAATCTGGTGGGAATTGAAGGGATGTCAGCGGGACGCGCTCCTGTCACTGATGCTGTTGGCTTTTTAGGGCACCATCCTGTGAGCTATCTGGTCACCAAGGGACACCAGGTACGCTGCGCAGACCAGCAGCGGCCAAGACACACCGTGACGGGCGCTCATGATTTTCTCGTCGCCGGTCTGCGCTATGAGCGCAACCGTCTCGCCGCGTCTGAAGATGTTGATGAGCGCAACAACCGGTTGATGAACCTCTGCTTGCTCGAAGCGGTGCGACAAGGGTCGGTCGGGCCTATTCGCTACTGGTGGAATACGAGCTGTACGCTGCGTAATGGCACTGCGCCCATCGTTGGTGACCGGCAGGCGATCCCTCTGGTGGTGACGCGGAAAGGTTCTGGGCGGCAGATTCCGTGAGCGAAGGATATGCCAATCTACCGCAGGCGTTTGCCGCCGACTTGTCCCGCAGGACAGCGGGATCTGCAACAGGCCAGACACCGAGGCGAATCAGCGGTGGCCTGATCCTCGCTCTGGTCGACGTGCTGGTGGTCGGAATCGCAATTGTGCTGTCGGCCGCGGTAGTCTCCGGCTTCGGCAAGCCGGGTCCAATGCCGGCCGAGTGGCAACTGGCACTGGCAGTGACCGCTGCGGCTGCCCTGTCCGCGGCGAACTTCCAGCTCGGCCTTTACGATACCGTCGGACAAGGTCCGATCGAGCGCTTCCGTTTACGCATCCAAGGGGCCTCGCTTATGCCATGGCCGACGCTCGCGATCGTGGTGATCTGCGGCGGAGTGCCTTTCCCGGGGGCGATTGTCCTGGCGCTCGCCTGGATGATCGTTATTCCGCTCGGGCTTCTCGGCGAAGCCGTTGCACGCGACATGCTGCTCCAGTGCAAGCTGTGGGGTGCAGGTGCCCTGCTTGTCGGTTCCGATGCTGCAACCGCGCGGCTTGCATCGTATCTCCTCAGCCATCCGGAAGTCGGTTTGGAACCAATCGGACGGATCGGGAACGACACGCGAGATCGTACAGAGAGCAACGAGCAGGGGCTCGTGCCTCGCCTCGGCACAGTATCGGACATCGAGCATTTCGCGCATGCTGCCAAGGTCGCGGTCGTGTCGCTCACGGCTGACATGCCGCCGGTGGAACCAGCACGGTTGCCGTTTGGCCGCGTCATCCTCGTGCCCTACGTCACCGGACTGCCGGCGTTGTGGCTGTCGTCGTGCGGGTTGGGCGAGGCCGCTGGGTTCGCCTTTTCAAATCGCACCGCTATCAGGTCGAACCATCGCATCAAGCGGCTATTCGACCTGTGCATTGCCATTCCGCTGATCATTATAGCCTTGCCGGTCATCGCCGTTGCCGCGACCTTGATCAAACTGGTCAGTCCCGGTCCCGCTTTCTACACTCAGGAGCGGACAGGTCTCTCGGGCGCACCGATTAGAATCCTGAAGCTGCGGAGCATGCATCTGGATGCCGAGTGCCGACTGCAGGCCTTGCTCTCACAGGATCCAATTGCGCGATCTGAGTGGGACCGCTACATGAAGTTGTCGCATGACCCGCGCGTATTGCCGGTTCTCGGCAATTTCCTGCGTCGCACAAGCCTTGATGAGCTGCCACAGCTCTGGAACGTCATCCGCGGTGACATAAGCCTGGTGGGACCCCGGCCGTTTCCCGCCTATCACGTCCAGCGATTCGGCCCCGCATTCCAGGCGCTGCGGACAAGTGTGAAGCCAGGCCTGACCGGACTCTGGCAAGTGACGGGGCGGAGCAATTCCGACCTGCAACAACAAGAAGCACTCGACACGTTTTATATACAGAACTGGTCGATGTGGCTCGATCTGTACATCATCATGCAGACGCTGCCTGCACTCATTAGTGCAAGAGGGGCGCGCTAAAAGAATCCCTACGCAGGCAGGCGGAGGAAGACCGTGGGAAGGTCACTCCAACTGGTCCTCGAGCCTGCTACGATGAGGCAAGCGACTTGCGGAGCCTTACTCCTCGATTACGCGCGGCAGCACCAGGCAACACTTATGGTCCGCGCCTCCACCCCAGCAACGGCCCGGTCATATCTGGCGATATGTGGCAACGGTATGAAGACGCCCAGTTTTTGCCAGGTAGTCGACCTGATGCAGGCTTCCTCGCCATATGGCAGCCACGGATGACGTCACCGGCCCAATAAACCTGGGCAATCCGCACGAGGTCTCGATTTAGGCCCGACCGCATCATTGCGCTGACTGTTTCGTGCTCACGCGTTGCCTACATCCTACTGCCACGAGATGACCCGACGCAGCGCTGCCACGACGTTCCAACGACCAAGCACCGAAGCAGTTGCGCCTGACCGACGTCGTAGCTGCCGCTAGTCGCGTGTCCTTTGGCCTATGGCCTGCCTGACTGCCAAGCTGAGTCGTGGGGCACTGTCTCAACTTCGATCTGCGCGTGCCGAGCCGTTACCGGAGGTTGCTCCTTGGATACGTCGGGGAGATCCCGCGGTATGTCCGATGGAGGAAAAAGCGAACCAACCTGAACGATGTCTCCGGGCTGCAGCAGGAAATCGAGAGCAGCATTTTGCGTCCTATTTGTGCTACCCTCCATCCGGGTTACCGTTATGGCTGGCTGCCGTGCCTGTTCCGCACTCAGCAATCCCACCTGCTGCGCGCGAGTCGCACGCATTCGCCGCGCGGTGGGAAGAGTCGCCGTCACCTCAAGTAGCGAACGCATCGTTTCTCTCAGCTCGGATGTGACCCGGCGTCGATAGTCGTTGCGCAGCTGAGCAATTCTGAATTGCAAGTCGCCAATGGAAAGTTCAGCCTTGAGAGCCTCCGATCGGAGACGTGCGATGTTTTCGTCGATGCGGGCCTCTTCCCGCTTTGCTTCTATGAGCGTCGACTTGCGCGTAAGACCAGTTTTCATCAGCTGCTCGTAGCCCGACAGCAGCTCACGATGGAAGTCGCGCTGCCTCAGTTCAAGTTCCTGCTGATCCCGGAGTGACGCTAACTCGGCCACCAGACGAGGAAACAGCTTCTCCAGAGCCTCGACTTCCTGCTGCGAAGCTTGCCGTTCCGCCATGAATGCGCGCTGCTCACCATCGCGGATTTGAGCGAGCCGAACGGGATCTATATCGAGTTCCGACATATCAACGAAGTCAATTCGGTCTTGGCTATTTTGCTGGGCAATCAGGCGAGCTCGCTTTGCGAGAAGGGCCACACGATTAACCTCCAGCAACCGGAGACGCTCTTCTGCCAGCAGAAGTTCTGAGGACGTGCCCATTCGCTGAGATTCCGACACGCCGATGCCGTTCGCATACGCAATTGCCCCTAGCACCGACAGGCCCTCACGGTAAGGATAATGGCCCGGTGTCCGAACCATTCCCAACACATAAATTGGACGGAACTCCGTTATCTTTGCGCTGACCACGGGATCCCGCACATAACCCTGTTTTAAAGCGCGACCGATAGCCTCTTCGAGTTCGCCCAGCGTAAGATGGGCCGCGTGGATATCGCCCACGATTGGCAGCCGCAGATTGCCGGTCAGGGCGACTGTTACTTCACCCGATAGATCGGGTTGGCCAAACACAGTTACACTGATCTTGTCCCCCGGCGTAACATGGTATGGTTGTGGAGCCGACGGTTGCGCGATGGCAGAGGCAATCCAAGAGGCCTGGATCATGATAAACGTCGCCACGATCCAGGCGCCGGCAGTGACGAAACACGTATGGGTTTGCCCTCGACGCCGCCTCTCGAGACATGCAGTCATCGCGTTGCTGACTCCGCGGCCAGCACGCCAGCGGTCGGCTTGCGGCTTCCTGTTGAGGAGCGGCAGCAGTGGCCTCAATCGCCACCCACAGGCATTACTTAGCCAAAACGGCTCAGCCATGCTTCGGCCTCCTGCAAGGCGGGCGTCAAACAGACCCCAAACAACTCGGCAACCCGATCAACAAGGGGCTGAGTATAGTTTATAGTCAAGTCACTCGCCTGGCGTCTTTCGGATGAGCTCAGCTCCAAGGAGCTACTCCTGAATCGCGCCGATAGCGCCCTCTCCTCGAATATTCGCTCTACAAAGACTCGATCTAGAATGGCTCCCGTGAGAGTATTCCTTTCAATGCGGACGGCACGTTCAGGCCTAGTGATCGGCGCTGGCTTTCTCGACGCCATAACTTGAATCGGCGTGTATGCTCAGCCGATGAGGCATAGAGATGAAGGTGTGTTCGGGGGGCTACGTGGATGTTTTGAGCAAGGAGGCACTTCTTAATATGCTCCATAGAGATGGCCGCCTCGGCAATCTCCCGTTTACGCCGAAAATGCTTCAAGATTGTGGGCAGGGGCTCTGGGTCACGATCGGTGGCGCTCGGCCTCCACGACTGAAGGGAAAAATTCCAGTTCGGCAGATCCCGCGCCGGCGTGACCTCTTCGCGGCGTTTGACGTGGGGCTTTCGATCAGACGGCCATGGCCCGATCCGAAGCTGGCGCCAATTTACGCAGGGTGTTCCGTGTCGGCACTCGGGTTTACCGCTTGTGGACGAACGGACAGGGGAGACTTAGGCGGATGGGAACCTCCGGCTATCACGCAAGTCACGCGCGTAGCTGCCGCAAGTTGACAGATGCAATGATAAGGCTCCCCTTTCTCCAATCCGCCGGCACAGGCTTTGTTGATTTCTTTGGCCAGGAACGCGGCTCGCTGTCCTGGCGGGAATCGAACGGATGAAGCGCAGCCGGTTCACCGAAGAGCAAATCATCGAAATTCTGCGCAAGCAGGAGGCGGGCCTGAAGGTCGCGGAGGTGTGTCGCCAGCACGGCATATCGCAGCCGACCTTCTATGCGTGGAAGGCAAAGTTCAGAGGCGCCACTAACAATCATGCCAGGCAGCTGAGGCGGGTCGAGGAGGAGAACGTGCGGCTGAAAAGGCTGCTGGCCGAGGCAATGCTGGACAACGCCATCTTGAAGAAGATTATGTCGCAAAAATGGTGACGCAAGATTGTTCAGCGTGGCTTGACGAGACACATGCAAGTTGCCCCTCGCCTCAGGCGCCGTTGCAGAGCCAGTCGTTAGGCGACTGGTGGGTCGGCCAGTGCGAGCAAACGCGGGCCCCGCGCCGCGTCCGGTTTGCGCGGTGGAGCGCGGCGGCAACGATCCGCCGTGAAGTTGCGCCGACGCAGCGTCATCGAGCCTGTGCCTGGTCACATGAAGCCCGCCGGCACACGCGCGCTGACGCGATCAACCCGCTGCTTGGCCCTGATGAGGGCAAGCGTGAGGGTATCGGATCCACTTTGGCGTCAACTCACCTGTTGCTGCTGGTCGACTGAGAGCTTGCGTTTGGAGGCTCTGCGATCGTACCGGACCGCCAACACAATACCGGTCGGTAACGCCAGTACAAACGATACTCCTAGGATTTTGACGCCCTTTGGGCTAGTGGGAATATGATTGGGCACCGCGAGCGTGACGCTCTCCCCGGTTGTAATAGAGCCGGGGTTCTCGGCGTTTACCGTGCCATTGACGACGGCTCTCGCGGCTTCCAAGCCTTCCATGGCCCGCAAGACCTTCGGGTGTTTCTCACCGTAAATCGCCAATTGGCGCCCCAGTTCCTCCTCGGCAGCCACGACTGCACTTGAGTTGCGCTGGAGAGCCTTGTCCCGGACGTATTCCTGCGCGAGAGTGTTGACCATACGTGCAGCTTCTACCGCTGAAGGAGCGGTGTAGGACACCGAAATAAGGTACGAACGCGTATCACTCATAACTACCAGGCGGCTGCGCAACGTGGCGACAGTCCGATCGAATGCCGAATTTTCAAGAGTCTCGGGTAACAGCATAGCTCGAAGCCAATGCATCGCTGATGATGTCGGCGAGCGCGACTCAGCGGTGACCTGATCAAGCCCAAGCCGCTTTACCACAGCCCGCAAGATCGGGTCAGACCGAATGAGGCGAGCCTCGCTGCTAACAATCGACGCTGCGTCGACGCTCGCCAAGGCTACAGACTTATTTCCGTCGGTAGAAAAGAGGTTTGGATAGACCAGCACCTCGGCTGAATACTTGCGCGGGAGCAACGGCAGTATCATGAGCGCAGACGCCATGACGAGGGCTACGAATGAAACGATGAACAGCCTATGTCGCTTAATTGACAGCAGTGCGCCGGCGACCACCGTCTCATAGTGTGCACGAAAGTCGAGGCCTTCCTCCTGAAAGCTCTGTTTCTTGTCAGGGTAGATTTGAAATGGCGTGTTCATGATATGGCAAGCATACCGTATGGAAGGAAGTAACGACCGGCTCTTTGGAAGAGAATGCCTGGCCAAATGAGTACCCCGGAATATTTGAGCTGAACATTCCATTTCTCCAAGCAACCGGCCCCGTCCGTTGGGGAGTTACTCCGGGCGATTCGTTGACTTCATGCGCCGCCAAAGACAGGTTCCCAGCGGCATCTGCGGTTAGCCGAGCGGCACGCTTGCGGCGGAGGCGGCAATGCAGCAAATGGATTAAGAGCCGACGGCGATGGTTGAGCCGCAAACGGGGGTTGAGAATGGTGGATCGGCTTCGTCACCCCGGACCAAACCGTCGATGTTGCGGACAAGGGTCCTCCTGCGGAGGCACGACCGGCGACGACGTGTTGGCAGATCGCCCCCGAGTAAATACCAGGACGTATACGAGAGCAAAAGGCTGCTAAATGAAAACAGTTCTCTTCTGTGGGGGTCTTGGAACACGTATTCGGGACGTGTCCGACAGTGTGCCGAAACCGATGGTCCCGATCGGAGACAAGCCGATCCTTTGGCATCTGATGCATTATTACAGCCAATTTGGCTACAACGATTTTGTATTGTGCCTGGGCTACAAGGCAAACGTCGTCAAGCAGTTTTTCCTGAACTATAGGCCGCAAATCTACGCCGACTGCGTCGTCTCCGGTTTCGGCGACGAGGTCGAGATACTCGGCGATCCGCAGCGCGATTGGCGTATTACTATGATCGATACTGGTATCTGGCGCAATGTCGGCGAGCGACTCTGGGCTGTCCGCGAGCACGTCGCGGGCGAGGAGATGTTCCTTGCCAACTACAGCGACGGTCTTTGCGACGTAAATCTGCCGGAGATGATCACCGCATTCCGGAAGAGCGGAAAGACTGCCTGCTTCATTGCCGTCCGGCCTTCCTTCAGCCTTCACTTGGTTGATATGGGGCTCAGTGGAAAGGTTGAGCGTATTCGTGCCAGCCAGGATGCTAACCTCTGGATAAATGGCGGATTCTTCGTCTTTAGGAACGAAATATTCGACTATATGCGTGACGGCGATGAATTGGTGGAGGCACCTTTCCAGCGATTGATCGATGCCGACCAGCTGATGGCATTCAAGCATGAAGGCTTCTGGCGACCCATGGACACCTTGAAGGACAAGCAGGTTCTGGAGGAACTCGTTGAGAGAGGCACGATGCCCTGGCGCCTGCACGAGCATCCTTCGAGTTCAGGAGGTGTAGCGAGAAGGATCGCATGAAGCCCGTTCGGATTGCAGGGCCCGGGGAGCGCCTTTCCGTGCTTTGCATCGGCGCGCATTCCGACGATATCGAGATCGGCGCCGGTGCGACAATCCTGGGTTGGATCGATCGGGGCATCCGTCTGGATGTGCACTGGGCGGTGCTCGGTGCTGCCGGTCGGCGTGCGGCCGAGGCGCGCGCGTCGGCCAACGAGTTTCTCGCCAATGCGGCCAGAGCGGTCGTCGATCTGGCCGAATTCAGGGACGGCTTTTTCCCCCATCAGGCGTGCGATATCAAGATCTGGTTTGAAGAGCTGCGTGGACGCACATCGCCTGATCTGATACTGTGCCATTGGCGCGAAGATGCACACCAGGATCATCGCGAAGTATCCCACCTGGCCTGGAACACCTTCCGCGATCACACGATCCTTGAGTACGAAGTTCCCAAATGGGACGGCGATCTTGGCCGTCCGAACGTGTACATTCCCGCCACAAGGGCGTTGATGCGACGTAAGGAACAACTTCTGTACGAATACTTTGGGTCGCAGCGCTCGAAAGACTGGTTCGATAGAGAGACGTTCATGGGCCTTGGGCGCTTGCGTGGTATCGAATGCCGTGCGCCTGACGGCTTCGCGGAGGCCTTCCACGCACGGAAACTCATGATTGGATAACCAATCTATGCAGCGGATTGATGGATGCCGAGCGCGCAGCAGCAGCGACTGCAAATAAGAGCATGCAGAGGCACTAGAGGAGTGACACGGCGATGCGTGTGATGCTGACAGGGCATTTAGGCTATATAGGTAGCGTAATGGTTCCCATGTTGCTTCAAGCCGGTCACGAGGTTATCGGTCTCGATAGTAACCTGTACGAGCGCTGTACATATGCCGCGGGTGGCGGCATCGTGGATGTGCCGCATATCCGCAAGGATGTTCGCGATGTCGAGGGTGAGGACCTTGAGGGACTGGACGCGATCATTCATCTGGCGGCCCTGTCGAACGACCCTCTGGGGAATTTCCGACCGGAGCTGACCTTCGAAATCAACCACCGTGCCAGCGTGCGATTGGCCGTTCTCGCCAAGCAAGCGGGGGTGGGGCGTTTCCTGTTCGCCTCCTCGTGCAGCAACTACGGCCAGGCGGGCGAGGCGATGCTCGACGAAACCGGTGCTCTGAACCCGGTCACGGCTTACGGGAAATCCAAGGTCCTTTCCGAACGCGACATCTCCGCGTTGGCCGGTGACGGTTTCTGCCCGATATTCTTGCGCCCAGCGACGGCCTATGGCGTGTCACCGCGGATCCGGTTCGACATCGTACTCAACAATCTCGTTGCATGGGCGGTGACCAACCACGTTATCTACCTCAAATCTGATGGATCGCCGTGGCGACCGATCGTTCACATTGAGGACATATCACGCGCATTCATCGCGATGCTCGAGGCCCCCGAAGAACTGGTGTTCAATGAGGCGTTCAACGTTGGGCTCACCGAGCACAACTATCGTATTCGGGAAATCGCCGGCATGGTGGCCGAGGTGGTGCCGGGTTGCCGTCTCGAGATTGCGGCCGATGCTGGTCCAGACACCCGTTCTTATAGGGTCGATTTTGGCAAGATTGCCCGCGTAGTGCCGGGCTTTCAGCCGCAGTGGGATCCGCGGCGTGGCGCCGAGCAGCTCTATGCCGCCTATCGGAAGTCCGATCTCACGCTAAGTGAATTCGAAGGGCCGCGATATCAGCGAATCAGTCACATTCAAAAGCTGATCGCCGATCGGGTCCTCGGAGAGGACCTCAGATCCTACCAGAGCAGTGAAGCGCGGCCTAGGTGCCATGTTGCGACTGTCTAATAGCGCGGGGGACCCCGGACGTGATCTTCACTGAGACAAAGCTTCGTGGTGCATTCATCATCGAGCTTGAACGCAGGACGGACGAACGAGGTTTCTTCGCTCGCGCGTTCTGCCAGCACGAATTCCTGGCGCGCGGGTTGAACGCTGTTATTGCGCAGGCAAATATCGCTTCGAACCTAAAGAAGGGCACACTTCGGGGCATGCACTTTCAGTATCCACCCGCGGCGGAAACTAAGCTGGTGCGGTGCACGCGGGGAGCGATCCTTGACATCATTGTCGATCTTCGGCCGGAAAGCCCAACCTACCTGGAGCACGTCGCCGTCGAGCTCGATGAAGCGAACATGACAGCTCTTTACGTGCCGGAGCGCTTCGCGCACGGCTACCAGGCACTCCGAGACGGCACTGATACCAGTTACCAGGTGGGCGAGTTCTACACGCCGACTGCCGAGGGAGGGTTGAAGTTCGACGATCCCCGACTTGGCTTGCAATGGCCGTTGCCTACCTCGGTGATCTCCGCAAAAGACAGGGCTCTCTGCACACTCGACGACATCGAGGAGGAACTGAAACGCCGGATGTCTGTTGCGTCCGTGGCAGTGCGACGGAATGTGGCGCTGCCGGAAGGTGCCTCATTGGCAAGCTAAGAGCTCCAGAACGAGGAGATCCGCGATGTGGATTCTTGATGCCGCGCTGAAGGCGCGCGAGGAAAGCGGTCAGCCTATCCGTGTTGGCATCGTGGGCGCCGGGTTCATGGGCCAAGGTCTTGCAAATCAGATCATTCATAGCACACCGGGTATGTGTGTCAGCGCGATATCCAACCGGCGAATCGAGCGGGCGGTCGACGCTTTAGAGTACGCGGGAGTGGTGGATGTAGCTGTCGCGGAAACGCAGCACAGGTTCGACGCAGCTGTCAGCGACCAGCGGCCGGTCGCGACAGGGGACGCGATGCTACTCGCTGCTTCGCCTCATATTGATGTACTCGTCGATGTCACCGGATCGGTCGAATTCGGTGCCCGTGTTGTGCTGGAGGCTTTTAAGCACGGCAAGGATGTCGTATTAATGAACGCGGAACTGGATGCGACAATCGGTCCCATTCTCCAGGTATATGCCAGCCAACATGGCGTCATTCTGACGGGGTGCGAAGGAGACGAGCCCGGTCTGCAGATGAACCTTTACCGGTGGGTCAAAGGGCTCGGTCTAACCCCGCGCCTTATGGGCAACGTGAAGGGCCTTCAGGACCGGTATCGCAATCCGACGACGCAAAAGGATTTCGCCCAGCGGTGGGGACAGAATGTGGCGATGGTGACGAGTTTTGCTGATGGCTCCAAGATTAGCTTTGAGCAGTCTGTGGTGGCGAACGCGACGGGGTTCAAGGTCTTTTCAAGAGGCATGTCACGGGGCGCCTTTTATACGGGAGATATTTTGAAAATCGGCGAGCTTTATGACGTCGAGGAGTTGCGACGGTTCGGTGGCGCCGTCGATTACGTGGTCGGAACGCCGCTGAGCAAGGTCTACTGCCTCGCGGAGCACGCGGATCCCAAGCAGCAGCACTATCTTAATCTGTACAAGATGGGCGCAGGTCCGCTCTACTCGTTTTTCCTTCCTTACCATCTTGTTCATTTCGAAGTGCCGAATGCGATAGCGCGCGCTGCTTTGTTCCGCGACCCTGTTGTCAAGCCGCTTGGTGGTCCGGTCGTAGAGGTTTGCGCGGTGGCTAAAAGAGACCTAAAAGCCGGCGAAGTGCTCGATGATTACGGTATGTACATGACCTACGGCGAGGCCGTGAACGCGGACGAGATGAGCGTCGGCCGTTACCTACCTGAAGGTCTGGTAGAGGGCTGCCGGTTGTTGAATGACATCAGCCGCGACTCGGTCATCACCTATGACGATGTTGTTCTGCCGACGGGGCGCCTGGCGGACCGCTTGCGTGCTGAGCAGTACTGCAAGTTTCGCGGTGAAACCTGGCTCAGCGATCGGCTCACCGCCTCGCGGCTCACGACGCGTGTTGCGCCGGAATTCCATTATTGACACTTGGTTCTCGTTGGCTGAAATCTGGGCAATTGAACCCCTTGATTGCCGGCGTCTGGCGGCGGTCGTGACTGCCCGACACAGACCGCAGAAGCGTTGCGATTAAGTCAAGGTCCGCTGATCGAGGACGTGCGGTTCCCGTGCGGATTCCCGTCTTGCGGCGCGGCTTGGTGCTCAGGCGGCATCGATGAGAGAATCATGGGGTTTACTGAGTGCCGGGCGGATAGTGGAGGAGGCGAGCGCGTTGTGGTTGCGGTTCTCGCATATCCGTCCTTAGCAAAGACGATGGCTGGCGGTGCGCTGTATCCGTCCGGCGAAGAGCAAGGCACTTGGATCAGATGCGCCGTGCGGGCTTGTACGGGCTATCTGGGTTTACATCGAGATCGACGATTTGAACGCAGCCTTGTGGCTGGGTGTGGGCGTCGCCGGCACGCCAGGGCCCATCCCGGAGGCGAACGTTGCTGACCTTGTCGAGCCACGGGCAGCGCCACTGCCTGCACGGGGAAGACCGGAGCGGCTTTGACCGCCGGACTGATAGGTGAGTGCTTTCTCCTGCCCGTGGAGTGGCCCAGGATGATCGGGCAAAGCTCGCGGGCATATCCATCGTACAGGCACAGGACCTGCTTCCGGATGAGCATCGCCTGACTGAACAAGTCATAGACGTGGCTTGGTAACGGCACCCCTCCTCTGTTCGGTCTCAAACTCTGCGATCATCTCCATGAGCCGGCGCAGGCGGTGACATCCGCACATCAGGTCCGCCCGTAGGCATGGTGCAGGAGGTGGACCTTCAGAAGTGCGCAGTGCCTCGAACCGGGCCTGCCAATTCCGCCGCATTGGGGCCACCGGCGTTCTTCCGGTCTCCTGGAGCCGCTTGCGGGCACGGGCTGGGAACACGTTCGAGCCATACTTCGCGGCACCACAGATGAATGGCACGCGGGCAAAACATCCGCTGGCCGCTATACAGTCCCTTGCAGTAGACGCCCGCCAAAGCAACAGCTGGTGTTTTCATCTGCTTGAGCTCGCCGGTGCGTTCATCCACGAAGCGCTTAATGCATGTTTCGACGCGAAAAGTCTTGCCGCAGAACGGGAGGATCTCGGCATCAACCTTGAGACCCCGATTAGACATGTCGGTATTCAGTGTAGCCAGGATGTCCTCATAGGACTTCACCCGAACGAGGTCCCCCGGCTGGAGATTAAGATCGCTTCTGGGGGCCGCTTGGCCGATCGGGATCTTGCCCTTCAAGCATGGAAACGGCATGCCGCCTCTGAGCGCCTGAACCTTATTGTAAAGCCAGCGTGCCAAGCCGCCCCAGCGGTCGCTGGCGGCCAGTGTGGCGTGACTGTAGCACAGGAAGAACAGGCCGCGGCTGATCTCAAGGAGCGTCGAGTTTCCCGACCTGCAGGATTCAACATATTGCCGCGCGTCCCACCAGCGCAGTGGCGTCGTGAACTTGAGCAACTCCGTAGCCTGGCAGGAATAGATAGTCGTTCCTTGGGTGCTGCAGCGCATGGTTGCCTGCACCACATCTGCCTCCTCGCAACGCGGCAGCTTGAGTGTAAGCTTGTGCCGTGGCGGCGAGCCACGAGACAGAGATTGCACTGCGGCCGGACCGTCCACTGGCTTGAGCCATGCCGTCTTCCAGAAAATCAGGCAGCCTGCCTGGCAACCGCCATAGGCATGGCCATCGCAACGAAGATTGAGATGGACAGCATCTGCGACGCGCCGCCCGACGTATCGGCCGCTAACCGTATCGCAAGTCTTGTGCGCACTCTTGAAGACGCGGAAGCGCTGCCCGCAATACTTGAACATCGATGGCATAAACGGCAATCCATCAAGCCGTCCGCTCGGGTCAAGCGTCGATAGAATTTCCTCTTTGTCCCGAACTTCCACCCAGTCGTCCACGCGCAGTCTCATCGAGATACAGCATCCGTTCTCAGTGAAGACCTCAGATGATCGGCAAGCCGAAGGGAGAGCGCAACGATGCTCAGCGACGGGTTTGCATAGCCGCCGGTAGTGAACACTGAGCCTCCCGCGATGTACAGGTTGGTCATTCCGTGTACGCGGCAATTCTCGTCGACGACCCCATGTGCCGGGTCGTGGTGCATCCGTGTCGTACCGAGTTGGTGCCAATTGCCGAAGACGGCCGGCTGCTTTTCGGTCTCGATCGTGGAGATCACAGTGCCTAGGTTCGCCGCTCGGACTGCCTCGCCGAAAATCTTTACGGTTCGCCGGATCGAGTCCCAGTCCATATCTGTTAGCCGCCAGTCGAGTATCGTCATCGGGACGCCGAGTCGATCGCGGCGCCGGTCAAGTATTACGCGGGAAATCCGTGTCGGTGCTTGTTCGGCCATCACGTCGATCCCGAACACGTCCGGCGCGCGGCCGGCACGCCAGGTCGCGTAGTGCCGAAGGATCTGTGGCGCGCCGAGGACGCTCCGGAGTGCATGCTTCGCCAACCCGGGCGTCGCAACCCCATGGTGGACCGACCTCCTGACGATTTGAAACGATTGTACTGCCGCTGTCATGCCGGAGCGGTAGGTGTCTCGCAAGCGCAGTACGGAGTTAAGCAGTCGCTCCTTTCTTAAGACGCGGTCACTTAACCGAAACATGGCTTCTACCGTTACGTGCTCCCCTGCGGGCTGGTGCTGATATAGCCTAAACGCACTTCGATCGACCTTCGGGCTCGGAATAAGGTATCCAACGGCGGCATCCGGGTGTTCCATGAAAGACCGCCCCACTTGGTCGCGGCTATTGCCGATGCCATTCTGCTGGCTGTCTTTCGAGACCAGAAGTAGTCGAGCATTCTCTATTGCCCCAGCGGCGAGGACGAACGTCCTCGCCCGAACGCTGAATCGGTTACCGGACAAAGTCGCACAATCTATCCGGACCACGCTGTTATCCCTATCGGCGAGGTGCACGGCGGTGGCATGGAGCACGAGGTTGACATTCCCGGCTCGCGCGAACTCCTCCTCGTATCGATCGAATTTGCTGCGCCTGCCAAACTGAAAAACTACAGACGTGATGAGTTTGGGATCCAGCGGCAGCGGAGCCCCGTAGCCTCGGCATTCCCACTGCTTGGCATCGTAGACGAACGGACCCAAAGCGCAGACCAGTTGTGCTCGCTCGTAGTAGGGGTCGAGCTTAACCTTGTCGATGGGCCAACCGTGGTCCGGCAAGCCGTCCCGTGCTTCGAAATCTACATCGTCAAGCGGTCGGGCGTGAACACCGCGCTGTTGGTGCCATACCCGCGATGAACCGCCGAAGGCGCGCACTCGGGTGAACCGCAGCGGATAGTACGGTTGTCCAGCGTTGCAGCCCCGGGTCAGTGCTTGCTCGCCCCAAATATGTCGACGCAGTACGGTCGGTAAGTCACGAAGAGACTTCGTGAACTCAAGGCCACCTCCCTCGAGGAGTACGACACTCTCGGACCGATCAAAGAACTCCCGTGCAATTGAGATTCCGGCGATCCCTGCGCCAACGATGCAGATGTCGGCCTGCAGGATCGAGCCCGCGGTAATGTATCTGGCGTCAGTGAACAACCAGAGCTCCCCGATCTTCAGGCATGGTAGAGACGCCTGGACCATGCTGCTTCAGCCAGGACCTGAACATAAGCACCGGCCAGATGTGGTCAGCGCGATCTCGTTGGCCGCTGAGATGTTCGTGCCACTTCAGTCGGATGGGGGCCGGTTCCAAAAACCCCTCTTGGCGGATGCAGCTGGGGTCTAATAGCTCCTCTGCCCACTCACGAAGGGGCCCTCGGAGCCACGTGCTCAACGGCAGATGAAAACCCATCTTGGGGCGCCGATACAAGGTTTCCGGCACGTATCGGTGGAGGACCCGGCGGAGGATGTACTTCCCTGTCTCGCCGCGGGCCTTAAGGTCAGGCGGTAGAGTGAAAGCGAACTCGACCAAACGATAGTCCAGGAACGGTACTCGTGCTTCCACGCTCACGGCCATGCTTGCCCGATCAACCTTGTTCAGCTGCGTGTCTACAAAGGTCGTAACGAGCTCATGAGCAAGCATCCGCTCGAGAATATCGAATTCCCCATTCAGTCGGACAAATGCAAAATCGGTTGGCGGTTGGTCGGCATCGTGATCGACGATCAGTCTGTCATGAGCATCCCACCGAGACGACAGTATCCGGTACATCTCTTCATATGAGGTGGACGCCATCCAGCGCGCCAATCGATGGAGCTTGGCACCAGGGGTCCGCTCCTGCAACCGAGCGGGCAGCACCGGCTCCATGATGCCGAATATCCTGTCCAATCTCGCGGGTGGAATTGCTGTGAGCGCTCGCGCTGCTTGCTTACGAATGCTGACGGGCAACCAACCAAGCCATCGGCACACCCTTGGCAACCAGCGATGGCGGTGGTAGCCGCCAAATAGCTCGTCTCCTCCATCGCCGCACAGTGCGACGGTCACGCTCTGTCCAGCAAGCCGGTAGGCGACGTAATTGGACACATAGGACGGATCTGATTGCGGTTGGTCGGTCAACCCGGCGAGTGAAGGGATCAGTCGGATGATGTCACCGGGCTCCATATAGAGCTCGGTGTGATCTGAGCCGATGTGATCGGCGATCTTTCGCGCGGCAGGCGCTTCGTCGAGGCCAGTATCAGGGAAGCCAATGGAGAAACTTCTGATCTTCCTTGAGCTCTGCCGTTGAAGAAGCGCGAGCACCGTGGAGGAGTCGATGCCGCCTGATAACAGCACCCCCAGCGGAACGTCGCTGATCGCGCGCAAACGGACCGCGTCGCTCAACAAGCTGTCCAACCTCTCGATAGCCTCGGTCTCGCTTCCCGCGAAGCGGCCGCGAAGTCCGGACTCGGCTTTCTCAGTCGCCGACCAATACACGCATTCATGCGCCATCTGTGTCCGATCGAACGTCAAATGAGTCCCTGGGCGCATGCTACGAATTTCGCGGTAAATCGTATCCTCAGACCCTCGGTGTATTGAGCGCAGTTGCCGATCCAACCAGTCGCGGTTGATCGTTAGTGCGGCATTTGCATAGGCCGCGACCGCCTTCAATTCGGAGCCAAATACAAGCGCACCATTGAGATGACCGTAGTAGAGAGGCTTTACGCCAAGCCGATCTCGCACCAGAGACAGCGTTCGTTCGCGGGCATCCCAGAGCGCAAATGCGAACATACCATTGAACGACTCGAGGGCCTTGTCGAGGCCCCAGGCTTCGATGGCCGCAAGGATCACCTCGGTGTCTGAGCGACCACGCCAGCATGGCGCCAGTCCTTCCGACTCCAGCGTGCGAGCGATTGCTGCGAAGTTGTAAATCTCTCCGTTATACGCGATCACGTATCGACCCGATGGGGAGTGCATGGGCTGATGGCCCTCGAGTGATAGGTCGATAATCGCCAGTCTTCGATTTCCGAGCGCGACACCTGCGCTGGGGTCAACCCAGACACCCTCGTCGTCTGGCCCGCGGTGCACCAGGCAGTTTGTCATGTCGATGACGCGCCGGGTCATCGACTCGGGACTGAGGTGACATCGGGGATTAAAGAAGCCTGCGATACCGCACACGGGAAGCTTTCCAGTCTTGACTGTTGACGTTCACTGTTCGGTTGGGTCGTGCAATAACTCGCAACGAGTAAATCTCTACCGAGTTGTTGTTAGGTTCCACGGCGCTGCTGGATGTTTAATTACATGCGTATCCACCAGACCCCCATTATGTGGTTGAGAATGGTGGGGTTCGGCTTCTGGCGCACTACGGCCATTGGTGACCAAGGGTGCAATTTTGGAGTAACTAGAAGGTATGTCTGATGCCGCATTCTCGCAGTTCCGAAAGGTCGCGTTGAGGCCGTCGAGCACTGTGCGGGCATTGACGCATCTCTGGAAAACCGAGCGTCTGCGTCGTAGGGACGACTGGGCGGTAGTGCAGGAGGTGAAGATTGCTAGCGAGCCGCTGGTTGGCCGGTTAACCAACCCGGCAACGAGCTGGCACGGATTGATGCGAAGGACAGTCCGATAACGGATGGTCCTATGCCGGAGGGGAGCTCCTGGAGAGACACAACCCGCCCGCGATGCCCGCTATCGCCTGGCCCCGCCGCTGCCGCCTTCGGCAGGACTCCAAACGTTTGTGACCGTTGGGCCTTCGGTTCATGCTGAGTAAGGTATATCGGAAAGGTCCGATGATCCCGTTGGTCTCTGAGACGTGCAGAAACCAGCAATCTTTCGCACCGATTGATCGGGCCGGACATGGAGATAATATCAACGCATCTCAGAAGACGATCAATCGACCACTTTGCTCCAAACCCTGTCGTCGAAACCCGTCCCAGTCTGTCACATCATGCCCCCAGACGAAGCGGGCCGGCTCGCTAGTCTGCGGAACGCGATATACATTGTTATCAAAACTATTGTTGCCGTTAACAATTATAGCGAAATTCTCGTCCTCGGGACTAACGCTCGAAACGCCACCGGCGCAAGCTGCGCCCTCGAACGTTAAATCGTTTTGGCGAACAGTATTATTGCGCGTTTTATATTTGCCGCCGTTTTCGGTCTGACGCCCCTGGTCGATCAGTACGATGCCGCAGCCGCCGGGGGCGATGGTCAGCGTGTTATTATGGACCTCCACGTCCTGCGAGGCAGCAACGCCAATTTCAGCGCGCCAGAACCAGCCCCTGTACCCCCTGCCATTGTACCGGACCACGTTGTTGCGGATCACGGCCTTGAATGAGATCTCGTGGAAGATGCCAACGTCTTGGTTTCTCTCTACGAGGTTATCCTCATAGACGACATTGCGGCATTCGATATCACACCAAAGTCCCAGGCCATTGTTGTCGTGAACGTGATTCGCCCGAAACGTGACTCCGTCGCTCATGGCAACCTTGGCGCCTCCCCCTTCCCAAGTGTAATCAAAACCGTAGATATTGTTTGACCATATGTGGTTGCCCTCGATCGTTATGTCGTTGCCGTTGCCGGCGATGCCAATCTGGCCGTTGTGGTGGACTGCGCAGCTGCGCAGGCGCGTTCCGCTGCCAACGTCAATTCCGGCGCCACTGTTCAGCCGCGCCTCGCAGTTCTCAATGATCCAGCCGCTACCTTCGCGCGCGTGGATCGCTCCTTTCTGCGCGACGCTGGCATATTTCTCGACAGTTATGTTCCTGATAAGGACGTCGCGTGCCGTGCTTTCAAATGCAAAGGCGGCGACTGTCGCCTCAACCTTATGATCTCTTGGATCATCGGCGAGATAGATCTTCTTGTTGACGTAGTCAAAATAGAACCTATTTGTCCCTAAAATGTCTTTACTCAGGACGTGGCTCAGCGGTTGATCATCAATATAGACGCCTTCGGGTAGATTACATGCTGGCGTCGTGGGCCTGCACTCGCCATTCTTGCGGCCTCGCTGCGACTGGTCGCTGGCCACCCAGAACCGGCCTTCGCGCTTGAAGCTCGTGAGCAACTTGCTGCCGTTCAGAACCGAATGCCCCTCTCCGTAAAAGCTCTGGCCCGATCGTGGGCGAACTGACTGCGTCCTATGTACTCCGTTCTTGAGGCAGAACACTGCACCGTCGCCGGCGCCGTCGACTGCGGCCTGGATGGAAGCCCCCGGTTCGACGTCGATTGCGCCAGGCGGGCAAGGGACCTCGGTCACGCCTGCGGCGGTCGCCGGGAAACTGACGATCAATAGAGTTAATAGCGCCGGCGCATATAAGAAAAGACGTGTGCCAAGCGACCGGATCTCCGCCCAGGGTGGACCTGCAAACCTGACGTTCATAGCACGCACACCTACCAGTGGTATTCGTTGCAAGTCTGAGCCCGATAGATCATGACGGATCCGACTCCGAAGCCAAATAGGCACCAGAACCAGATTCCTTGCATTGGACCCTCGAGCACGACATCAAACGACGCATTGATAATGACCGCCGCAGCATAGCAGCCGATGAACAAGAACAGACCGACCCATTGCTCGTGTCCGCGCAGGCGTGCGGTGAGAAGCGATTTCATCACCATGCCGAACCAGGACA
This sequence comes from Acetobacteraceae bacterium, assembly GCA_024280945.1. Taxonomy (GTDB): domain Bacteria; phylum Pseudomonadota; class Alphaproteobacteria; order Acetobacterales; family Acetobacteraceae; genus JAMXLO01. The sequence continues at coordinate 27,678 of JAMXLO010000125.1, read as the reverse complement.
GGAGGACGAAGGCCCACAGTATTAGGCCTGGAACCCCAACTCGTGCCAGCACTGTCATGTGCGCACTATGTGGACTGCGCGTCGGTGGACGAGGATTGCGAGGATCTCCTGTGCCAGCGAACCCGTCGGCGTCGGCGAGGTTCAATCCGAATCCCCTGCCGGTCCAAAAGTTGGGCCCGTGAATGGTATCGTTGATGATCACGTCCCACCAGTTGAGACGCCACTGCTTGTTTCCTTCATCCCGAGGGTCGGAATCGCCAATAATGCCCTCGATATTTTTGAAAATCTGATGGGCGCTGAGGGGACGTTCGAACGAGTTCCTGGTATCCTCCGCTTCGTAGTCACTAAACGTCGATTCTAGCGCGAAGAGGACGGCGAGTATGGCGGTGCCGGCCAACAGGGTAGTCAGCATTAGACGGAACTTTCCCAGCACAAGCATCGCGAGTGTGACGGGCAGGACGACCGCCAATGTCGCGCCGCGGTTTGTCACCACGACGAGAGCAAACGTGGCAAGCCAGGTTGAGATCCAAGCTAACGACACGCTGCGGTAACCAATCAGAGCGAACACCATCATGCCGGCGAGGTGCGTTCCGACCTGACTCGGGCCTACATCCACGATTGGTACGGGACCGAACAGCCTCGGGATGTACTCTCCCCAGTACTTGGTGAACAACAATCCCATGAATATGGCGGGCAAGGTCGCCAGCATGATCCCGTAATGGCGGACCAGGGTGTTGACGCGGTTCGCATTCTCAAGCAACAGAGCGGCGACGATGAAGGCGAAGCCACCGTATATGACGATCACGCTATCGCGCAGAGCATCGAACCCGTACAAGCCAAAGAATGGGAGTGTGCGCGCAAAAACCAGCGCCATCAGCACCAAAAGTAACACGGCTGGCAGTGTCGCCAGTGTGCCGATGAAGGCACCGGTCCTGACCGCCACGATGATACCTATCAGGAAGGCGATCTCGCCTGCGTATAACGGCGGGAAGCCGAGATAGGCGAAGCCTTTTCCCATCAAGGCATATCCGAGCAATACCATCGCTAGGAAAGCGATATATCGATCGCCCTGTGTGAGCGTGCCGCGAGATGGGGTTGCGGCGATGTATGCATATCCCTGGTCTGTCCGGTGGCGTTGCAATTGTCTTACCGTTCCGCAGGCGTTCCCAGGGCGTCGTCCGCCGCAGCTGAACTGCCGAGCACCATGGACCCGGCTCGCTCGTGCGACTTTTCAGCACCTATCAGCCAGGCGATCGCAATCGCGCCTCCTATGGCGCGCACCAGGTTGGCGATCAGGAGAGACAGGCACGCGCCGAGCACGCCCATACTGCTGATGAGAGCGAAGGCGAGCACTGCCGCCACTCCGAAGGCCACAACATTGACCACGGAGGCGAGCCTGCCCGCTTGCACTCCAAGCAGGGTCTTGCTGATCATTTCCGCTATGTAGTCCAGGACGCCGGCGACCACGAGCAGTTGCAAACCGCTGGCAGCAGCGAGATAAGGCGACGCATTCCCGTATACACTTCGCAGAATTGGACCTGGCAGCAGTACGCCGGCAATGCAGATAACCAGGATCGGTCCCAAGCCGAAAAGGACATACGCAGTGGCTGCTTGCGCCGCACCGATGACCCCCCTTGTCCGGTGCGTATGGGCAGCGACCTGCGGTATGGCATTGCCTATTCCGAAGATAATCGGGTTCATCATATTCGCAATGTTCAGGCCAGCCTGAAGTGATGCGGTCGCTGCAGCGCCAGCGGTGGCGGCCAACATCCAGGGAAGAAGCTGACCGCGCAGGAGTACAAGCTCATAGTTGACGATAGACCACTTTCCGACCGAAAAATATTCAATCGCCAATGGAAGCGCTTTGGTGGGGTCTGGCCAGGCAAACCGCAGCCTCGATATGTGCATCAAGGCACCGGCGGCGAATGTCACTGACATAGCATAAAGCGCAGATTCAATCGTAACTAAATTGGTTGCTGCCAGCGCAGCAGTCAGCAGCGCTTGGCCGATGAAAGCAATACCGTCGCCGGCCACCGCCTCGCGATAGCGAAACTCGGCGAGGAGGCATCGTCGTGAAGTTTCCTGAGCCTGCCAGCAGCAAAAACAAAGGCACGCAGGCATTAGGATGTCGGAAGCTCCCAACAATATCGTTCCTAGGGCAATAGCCACGACGAAGACGGAGCTCAATATTATGGCCAGCAAACTCGTATTCCCGAGAAGTTCGGCGCGTTCTTCATTGCGTGCAACACACAGGCGGAGTGATAACGGATAAGAGATGAGTGAGTAATCAATTGCTCGGAAGATGAAGATCGCGCCGAGAAAAAGTGCGAATGTGCCATACTCTTCCTGGCCGAGAGAGCGCGCGAGCAACACGTTCAGCGCGAAATTGCCGGAGCTCACCACGCTCTGGTCGACAAGTGTCCATGACGCCCGTTCGATGAAAGGCTTAACGCTCACCGAAATGCTCCCAATAGTCTTTCCGCCTCGCGGGTAGAAGGCTTTTGGGAAATGCAGGTAGCCGGGCTGCGCTTACAAGTTGCGCTCCTTCGATCAAACGACGCCCACGGGCTGCAAATCCCCTGCACGGCCAGTTATGTTTCGCGGGCTGCCTTTTGGATGCTCTTAGGGTGCTTATGTAGTTGCTCCGAACAGATAAGAAGTGGGGTAAGCCGTGACTGGCCTTCAGTGGGCCAGCTTGATAGGTCTGAGATGGACCCAGAGATGCCAACCGATAAAGCTGCCGAACGGCAGCCAGGAGACGGGCAGCGGCGGCCCATGCATCCAGCGCTTGTAGGCGCGGGTGACTTGGAAGGCGGAAAAGTCCTGGCGCACCTCCCGCAGACCATACACCTTGGAATAGGGATTGTGCGGCCCATCGGTATTGCGGTGGATGAAGTTGCTTAACTTTAGATAGTTCCGTAGTCCCATGCGGCGGGCGTTTGCCATGTGGTCCCCATAGACGCCGGCGGGACTAATGTTCAGGCCATAGAGCGCTAAGAGCCCCAAGCGGCGCAGCAGGCCAATCGCGACCAAATAGTTGAACGACCATTTGGCATAGACCATCATGATCAGTTCCCCGTCGGGCTTAAGCACGCGAGCAATCTCGCGCTGCGCCACTCGGATGTTGGGTACATGGTGCAGCACGCCGTGACTGAACACCTTATCGAAGAGATTGTCGGGATAGGGGATGGCTAGCGCGCTGCCTTGCTTCAGCTCGTCATAGGGCAGACGATGCAACTCCAGCCGGACATGCATCCGACGCACAGACTCCTCGGTGAGGTCGAGGCCCGACCAGCGCGCCCCGCGGCGAATCAGCTGCTCCGAATCCGCGCCCTGACCAAGCCCGATCTCTAGCAGCTTGACGCCGCGGAAGTTGATACTGTCAAGGCAGCTGAGAATATGTCTCTCGCGGCGGTAACGAAAAGTGTCGTACCGTTTAAAGAACTGTTGGTAATCGCCGCGGAATGCCCGCGCAACGCTGCCGACCTGCTCGTCGCCGCAGGGATGTGCCTGCCAGAATGCTTGAACCTCCGCTTCGTCCATGGATTTCTTGTCCCTAGCGAATGGCTTCGGATCGGTAAGGTGAGGCTGCCTAGCCGGCTGTCCTCCGGCGCCACCCGGGAGTAACCGGCTCTTGCCACCCATATCCATGGACCGCCCTACGGGGGTCATTATGTCTTATGGAATGAAGAGTGGTCTTAGCGCAATGTGCGGACACCATCGTTAAGCACGCCAACTTGCTTATGAGGCCAATCGGTTTGCCTCCCGGCGCACGGAAGTATGCCCTGGTCTGTCGCAGTCGGCGCGAATAGCGCTTGCCATCCGTGCTGAGAAAGCTCTTTATCTCCTTATGGCTGAGAGCCGCAGAACCGTGCGCGTGCAGGCGCCTGAGAAACAAACGTTCCTCCGCACAGCGGAAGCGACCAAGCAGGGCCAGCTCCGCTAGCATCGCGCGATCACTGCCGGCGAAATCGGGAAGCAGAGACGTTTGCTGCAGGGCTTCACGCCGCATAACGCCAAACATGTGGGTGCCCCAAAGCGCGCGCGTGAGCACCTGCCAAAACCGATTGACGGCAATATGATTATCACCAATGTTTGGGAGATCCGCCCAGTACCGCCTTCCCACCTTTGGGTCGATGAAGCTTCCTGTCTCATGTTCGAAAGGCAAGATCTCACCTTCTTCATCGATAAAAGCAGTATGGGTGTGGGCGAGAACAATGTCCGGACTTTCGTTGAGCAACCTTATGCACGTGTCCAGGTAGGTCTCATGGTGAAGGTCGTCGTGGGCGGCCCATTTGAACAGAGGCGCTGTCGACAGCTCAAACACACGATTGAAGTTTGCGACAGCCCCTATATTTCGCTGATTGGGAACGAAGCGAATGCGGGAATCGCGCCGCTGGTAGTCGTGGCAGATCTGCGGCGTAAGATCCGTGGAAGCGTTGTCACAGATTATGATCTCGAAGTCGTCAAAGGTCTGCGCCAATAAGCCGTCGAGCAGTTCCGGCAGGAACTTCCCTCCGTTGAACACCGGAATCCCAATCGAGAGCCTGGGCATCGCGTGCGAGCGCCATGTGTGAATGCATGATGAGGATGTCGGACGCACTGGCCCCGATCAACAACACCTCAGCGGTACCACGAACTGACTAGTACGAAGCATCTGCGGCGAAGAATGGTTGAAGCGGTGCCACAGATCAGGACCTCGAAGTCTTCAAAGGTCCGTGGCAATGGACCGTCGAGCAGTCCCGGCAGGCATTGCCCTGATCAGACATAGAAAAGTCCCATCGAGAGCTGGAGGAAGTCCGATGCCTACGGCTGGATCGGACACCTCAGCGGTACCACGGAGTGATTAATACGAACCACCACTAGGCTCCCTGTCGCATGAGAGCGCGATAGGATGCGGGCACCTTCCGGCGTCCCCATTGGCGCGAACCAAGCTGACCACTCAGTTGCGCGCGGTGCTGCTTGGGCGCAGGGTGATCCTGCCCAAGTGCCATGCCCCGCTGCGGCATCGACTGCACGAGCTGATGGCTGGGGAACTGCCAATGGGCCCGCAGCAAGACGGCTGTTGCAGGGTCTGTGGGAAGAGTGGGCATGCCTCGATGAGCGGATCAAAGCCCATGACGACGGGCTCGCAGTGACTAACCCGCGCGAGAACCAGCAGGCTCGACGACTGTCGACCCTCCCGGGGATCGGCGTGATCAACTGAACCGCACCCCTGGCCGCGGTTGGCGACGGCTCGGCTTCGCTAGCCGGGGTTGCAGGTGTACCAACCCAACCGCAGCCTCTCAGCCCAGCCTTGAGGGACAACCTCTGTAGCAGCTACAGCTAGCTGAGGCCGCCAGTTCCGACCGGCCGCCACCCGGACCACAAGTTCATAATGTTCGGCAATGGCGTCCCGTACGGGATTCGAACCCGTGTTACCAACGTGAAAGGCTGGTGTCCTAGGCCTCTAGACGAACGGGACAAAGGCGGGCGTCGGGGTAGCGGAGCACCCCGGAAGGGTCAAGCCGCAGCCCCATCCGCAATGACGAAGCAGGGGCTGACCCCTCCGCTCCATTCCTCTGCCCGTAAATGTCCCGCGAGGTGCAGCGCCAATCCACTCGCGCCACATAGCATATCCACGAGTACGCCCTCCCGCGCGCGGAACAGCATCGCCTTCAGTCGCGCCCCGCCTTCCTCCCCCTCGATGATGGCGCGGATCGCGGTTCCCTCGCGCCCGACGCGACCCGCCCGCACCACTCGCGCCCGTTGCAGCACCAATATCGGCTCCTCGTTGCCTGACCCAAACGGAGCTAATCGGGCCAGCTGGAAAGCCAGTTCCGTCGTCGCCCCAGGCACAGCGAGCGTCCCCTCCACAGCGAGGTCGATTGCCGCCGGCAGCAGTGCGGCCGGCGCCAGGCGATCATCCAGGAACGCATGGAAGGCCGCCAACCGATCCGGCGGCAATGAGAACCCTGCCGCCATCGGATGGCCGCCGCCAGTCTTCAGAATGCCCGCCTGCCGTGCGGCGATCACTGCTGCGCCCAGGTCCAGTCCCGGTACTGAGCGGCCCGAACCCTTTGCCACCCCGTCAACGATTCCGGCGACGCAGGCCGGTCGGTTGAACCGCTCCTTGATCCGACCGGCGACGATGCCGACAACACCAGGGTGCCATGCCGGCCCGGCCACCATCAGCGCCGCGTGCCCTTGCGCTGCCTGTTCCTGGGCGGCACTCAGCGCCGCGTCGAGGATCGACGCCTCTACCGCCTGCCGCTGTCGGTTCACTGCATCAAGCGTGGCGGCCAGCGAAGCGGCTTCGATCGGGTCTCGGCACAGCAGAAGTCGCAACCCCAAGTCGGCCTCGGCGATACGCCCAGCCGCATTGATCCGCGGCCCCAACGCAAACCCGCACGTCGCTGCCGTCAGTCCATTCCGCACCTGGGCCACTTCGAGCAGTGCAGCGATCCCTGGCCGCGCGCGGCGCGACATGATCTTCAACCCCTGGCAAACCAGCGCACGGTTCACCCCGGTCAGGGGCATCACATCGCACACTGTCGCCAGCGCTACGAGGTCCAGAAGCCCAAGCAGGTCAGGTTCCTTGCGGACCGCGAAGAACCCCTGCCGTCGTAACGCCCGCACCGTCGCCACTGCAGCCAGGAATGCCACTCCCGCGGCGCATAGCGAGGTCTGCCTCGACGTGCAGTCCAGCCGGTTCGGGTTCACTGTGGCCACGATGGAGGGCGGCGGCCCGTCCGCCTTGTGGTGATCCAGCACCACGATATCGGCGTCGCCCGCGACGAAACCCAAAGCCTCCGCCGCCGCCGTACCGCAGTCCACGCAAACGATGAGGCTCGCGCCGCGAATTACCAGCGAATGCAGCGCTGGCCCGTTCGGACCGTAGCCCTCCATCATGCGGTCCGGAACGTGATACAGGACCTCGCAGCCCAGTTCCCGCAGCAAGGTGCAGATCAGTGCCGCGCTGCATGCGCCGTCCACGTCGTAGTCGCCGAATACGCCCACAGTCTCGCTCTGCCGAACCGCATGGGCGAGGCGGTCGGCGGCAACATCCATGTCGATCAGGGTCGACGGATCCGGCAGCAGCGCACGAAGCGTTGGCTCGAGATAGTGGGAAGCCGCGTCGACATCGATGCCACGCGCCGCCAACAACCGCCCGACGATCTCGGGCAATCCCATCCGCTGGGCGATCCCCAGCCCGACGCGATCCTCGCCGATCCGCCAGACCCAGCGTCGCCCGCTCAGGCTACGGCTCACGCCAAGAACGCAATCACTCATACGGAGGTCACGGACAAACACCGACGCGCCCGGACAGCAATGCTGCACCCGTGCGGATCGCTGCTTGTCCGTAGTTGCAAATCGCTTAATTCCTCAGCCAGGTCTTGGTCGCGAAATTGTGGTGCGCCTCGACGAATCGCACTGTGCCGGACTTGCTGCGCATCACCATCGAATGGGTGATCGCTCCATGCCCGAAGCGCTTCACGCCGCGCAGCATCGTCCCTGACGTCACGCCCGTGCAGGCGAACATGACGTCGCCCTTCGCCATCTCCTCCAGCGTGAACTTCCGCTGCGGGTCGGGATGCCCCATCTCCTTCACGCGTTGCACCTGCTCCTCGCTCTCGAACATCAGTCGCCCCTGCATCTGACCGCCGATGCAGCGCAGCGCTGCCGCGGCCAGCACACCTTCCGGCGCGCCGCCCGAGCCAAGATAGATGTCGATCTCCGATTCGGGAGTAGCCGTCGCGACGACGCCGGTGATGTCGCCGTCGCTGATCAGCATGATGCGCGCGCCGGCCTCGCGCACCTTGGCGATCAGTTCCTTGTGGCGGTCGCGGTCGAGGATGCAGGCCATCAGGTCGGACACCTGGCACTTCTTTGCCTGCGCAAGCTCGCGCAAGTTTTTGCCCACCGGCGCGTCAAGATCGACCACACCGTCCGGCAACCCGCCTCCGATCGCGATCTTGTCCATGTAGATATCAGGCGCGTGCAGGAAATTTCCCTGTTCTGCCAGCGCCACTACCGCGAGCGCACTCGGCCCGCCCTTTGAAGTGAGCGTGGTGCCTTCCAGCGGATCGACCGCGATGTCCATCGCCGGTCCGCCGGCTCCGACCTTCTCGCCGATATACAGCATCGGCGCCTCGTCCATTTCCCCTTCGCCGATCACCACCGTGCCGGAAATGTCGACTTGGTCGAACGCGTGGCGCATCGCCTCCACCGCCGCGCCGTCGGCTTCATTCTTCTTACCCAGGCCGATCCAGGAAGAGGCCGCGATGGCCGCAGCCTCGGTCACGCGCACAAGTTCGAGGGCGAGGTTGCGATCGGTGATTTCGCCGGGTCGGGGCGTGCGAGCATCCATGGCGTGATCCTCCGGAATGTTGGATTGGCAACAAGACTAGCACGGGAAAGAACCCGCGCGAGGGTACCACGGCGGTCTGCGGACGCCGCGCTCAGTGCGGCCATGGCAAAATGCCAGGATGCTCCGCGTCGGCCAACGGCAGACCGCTGCTCCAGGCATTCTCGAAGTGACGATTTTCCGCTACTGGTCCAGGGCTTTCGCCAGTTCGACGAAACTGGCTTGGGACTCGCTCAGGCGATAGCCGTTCCTGAGAACGGCATAGAACGTTCGGCGGCAGTTCCACCCGTCTATATGCACGATCTCCAATTGGCCCGCGGCCACCTCTGTTGCAACGCTATGCCGGGACGCGAAGCCCCAGCCAATTCCCGCGGCCACGTAGCGTTTCACCGCTTCAGGGCTGCTCACGGTCATGGCCGTGGTCGTGCTCAGTCCACGGGAGCGCAAAAACTTTTCGATATGCTGCCTGGTTGCAGAACCGTCTTCACGCATAACAAATTCCCGTTTGTCAATAACGTTCATCGGCTGCACGCCGGCAGAAGAATGAGGGGCTGCGATAACCACTATCTCGTCGTGCCAGCATGGTATCGCATCGAGATCACGGGAGATGGCATCGGTACCGATAAAGCCTATGTCAAGATCCGCCTGTCTGATCATGCCGAGAATTGCGGTGCTGTTATCCGAAACGATCGAAAGGGTGATCTCAGGGTAGCTCGTCCTGAAGCGGCTGGCGACCTGCGGAAGGAAGAACTCGCCCGCAGTCAGGCTTCCGCCCACGGTGAGTTTGCCGCTACGAACCGATGACAGGTTTCGCAGAACCGACTGCAGTTCGTCGGCTTGACTGAACACCCGCTCAGCGTGGTCGAAAACCAGTTGGCCAGCATCGGTCAAAGTCACTCCGCTGTCAGAGCAGTGCAGCAGCACGATTCCGCAACTTTGTTCCAATTCCAGCAATCGCCCACCGATGGAGGCCGGGGAAACCCCAAATCGATCTGCGGCTTGCGAGATGCCGCCCAGCTTCACGACAGTGAAGAAGATGCGTAATTGCTGCAAATCGAGTTGCGCATGGTCCTGCAAACTCGGCCTTGCGACGTGAGTCGCTTTGGCGCCGACAAGCTGAACCGCGAATGCCTCGACCGGCCTCGCGATGTTCTTGAGTCTGAGAGCGCCAAGCTCGGCAAATTCAAGATCGAGCCTGCCATGCAAATGGTCGCGCACCGACCGGGACACGCATACGCCGCCCGGCAGGCACTCGGCCTGAAGTCTCGCCGTCACATTGACCGCGTCGCCGTGCAGGTCGGTGCCATCCGCTATTGCGTCACCGATGTTGATCCCGATGCGAAATCGAATGGCCTGATCTGGCGCTCGATCGCCATCGTGAGACGGAATTTCGTCCTGGATCTTCACCGCACAGCGCACAGCACCCTCGATGCTGTCGAACACCACGAGCAGCGAGTCACCGCCGGTCTGCACGACCTTTCCAGCGTGTTCCTCAATAGCGGGGTCGATCAACTCTCGACGGAGGTTGCGCAGCCGATCGAGAGTCCCCTGGTCGTCGCGGCTGATCAGCCGCGAGTACCCGGCCATATCCGCATACAGGATTGCGACAAGCTTGCGCCGGCTCGACGGGGTTACCCTCTGCTCCGCTGAGTCCGATGCGCTCCCCATGAACCCTCCTGGCGGGAGGAGCATATCAGACACAGCTGCTCCGGCGAAAAGACGAAGTGATGCTGTTGGCGCCCACGCCCAAGCGCGAGGCGCATCATGCCTCGCCCGGAACCACTGCCAGCTCCACGATTGCGGCCCGTCGCAACAGTCGCAGAGGCACCTTCTGCCCCATCCGCTCCGCCGTCAGCATCCGGTGCATGTCGTCCACCCCGGTGATCAACGCACCATCGAAGGCCACCAGTACATCGCCGCGCTGTACCTCGGCGGTTGCCGCCGGTCCGTCCGCGGCGACGTCCAGCACCAGCATGCCGGTCGCCTGAGTCAATCGGTGGAGCCGGCGCAGCCGCGTATCGATCGGCACCGTTTGCCCTGACAGCCCCAGTCGCGACCGGCGCACCCGTCCGTCGCGCATCAGCCTCGTCGCCACCCACACTGCGGTGTCGATGCCGATGGCAAAACATATGCCCTGCGCCGGGGCGATCGTCGCGGTGTTGATCCCGACCACGCGTCCCGCCCCACTCACCAAAGGGCCGCCGGAGTTGCCTGGGTTCAACGGCGCGTCCGTCTGGATCACACTCTCGATCATTCGCCCCGACGGCGCGCGCAGGCTGCGTCCGAGAGCCGAGACGATCCCTGCGGTCACAGTGCACTGGAACCCCAGCGGATTGCCGATCGCCGCCACCAGCTGCCCCACGCGCAGGTTCGCCGACGACCCCAACTCGGCATGCGGCAACCTGCTGCCGGACAGCCGCAGCACGGCGGTATCGGTATCGGCGTCCTCACCGACCAGCATGGCGTCAGCCATTTCCCCATCGGTGAACAAGGCACGCAGTTTCGCGGCCCCCGCCACGACATGGGCGTTGGTCAGGGCATATCCGTCAGGCGTAAAGGTCACTCCCGACCCTTGCCCCTTGGGTTTGCCATCCGCTCCGAAGGCGATGACATGTACCACGGCTGGTCCGACGCGTTCGAATGCGCGCACGATGTGGGCGGAATAGGGGTCGAGTTCGTCGACCGGCGGAACGCCGGCGGTGACATCCAGTGGCATGGCAAGTTCCTTTTTGGCGACCAAATGGGAACGGCACCGAAGGACGACATCCCGGCCACAAGGCTGGGTCCTCACCGGTCACCTGGCCGATGCGGCAGCCGGCGAGCGCGGCGCAGAGTGCCGGCGCATGATCTGGAGCTAAACCATGACCACTGACATTCTCGAACAACTGTCTGAAGCGCTTGCCGACCGTGTCCAGACAGCGTCCAACTTTGTCGTCGCCATTCGCACTGGCCGCCGTGACCGGAGTGGCATCCTCTGGCGCGCCGATGTCGTGGTGACGTCTGAACAGGTGCTGCCCCATGGCACCGAGTTCGGCATCGTCCACTGCGGGAAAGAGATCACGGCGCGGCTCGCCGGCCGCGACCCCGGCACCAATGTCGCCGTACTCCGTCTGGCGCAGCCACTCGGTGCGCCCTCGCTCCCCGCCAGAACGACCTCTACGCGTCCCGGCTCACTCGTGCTCCTCGTCGGCGCCGACCAGGGCGGCGCTCCTACTGGCCGCCTCGGCATGGTGTACGCCACCGGCCCGGAATGGCACAGCGAAGCCGGAGGCCGTATCGATGCGATGCTGCGCCTCGACACTCGTCTCGGCTCCGATGAGGGCGGCCCGGTCCTCACTGCGGGCAATCAACTGATTGGCATGTCTACCTCCGGCCCGCGCCGCACCGCGCTGGCGATTCCTGCGACGACCATCGAGCGTGTACTGGAGCCGCTGCTCGCCGAGGGCCGCGTCGCCCGCGGCTGGCTCGGCGTCGGCCTGCAGCATGTGCTGGTGCCGGAGCGCTTCCGCGAGGCAGCAGGCCGTGACGCCGGTATGATGGTGATTGCGATCGCGGCCGACTGCCCGGCGGAGCAGGCCGGCGTGCTGCCTGGGGACATCATCCTGGAGATCGATGGCCGCCGCACTGGGCGTGCCCGCGGCCTGGCAGCTGCGCTCGCCCCGGAACGCGTCGGGCAGCACGCCACGCTGAAATTGCTGCGTGCCGGTCAGGTGCACCTGGTCACTGTGACAATTGGCGCCCGCCCCGCCAGGACATGACCCGTCGCCTGCGCATACTGCTGGATGCCAAGGACCCGGTGCGCCGACAGGGACTGACCGCCATGCTGGAAGCGGCCGGCCACTCCTTGGTGCAGGATACCCCGGATGTCGTGCTCTGCGATCAGGAACCCGACGCTCTTGTGCGCAGTGAGGCCGAGGCTCCCGTGGTCATCCTCACCGACCGCGCACTGCGCGGCGAGCAGCCAGCGGGCGTGTTGCCGCGCCAGGTCGGCGCTGTGCAGCTCGATGCCGCATTGTACGCAGCAGCCGCTGGCCTGCTCGTGCGGGCGCCACGCGAGCCATCGCGCGACGGTTTCCGTGCAGTTGGCGAAGATGCCCCGCTGTTGCTCACGCCGCGCGAGGCAGAGGTACTCACCCTCGTCGGTCAGGGCATGAGCAACAAGGCCGTCGCCCGCGCCCTCGGCATCTCGGTACACACGGTGAAGTTTCACCTGGAAGCCTTATTCGCCAAGCTCGACGCAACCAGCCGCGCTGAGGCAGTTGCCAAGGGCCTGCGCGACGGGATCATCGAACTTTAGCCTTGCGTCACTCCGGCTCGATGCGAATCAGCGTCGGCGCCTCCAACACTGCGCTCAGCGCCGCAATGCGGCTAAGCGCTTCCCGCATTGCCGCCTCCTGCGTCTCGTGGGTTACCAGGACCACGGGAACGGCCTCGCCCGGCGCACGACCACGCTGCAGCATCGATTCCAGCGAAATGCCAAGATCGCGCAGCACCGCGGTGACATCGGCAATCACGCCAGGTCGGTCCACCACCATGAGCCGCAGATAGTAGGCGCCGATGTGCTCGCTCATCGGCACCGAGGGAGCGTTTGACAGCTCCGCTGACCCCACGCCCCACACCGGGGTCAAGCGGTCACGCGCGATGTCGATCAGGTCGGCAACCACTGCCGATGCCGTCGGCCCTGCGCCGGCTCCGCGTCCTTCCAGCATGACGCGACCGACGAAATCGCCCTCCGCCACCACCGCGTTGAACACACCGTCCACCCGTGCGATCGGCGCCGAGGCCCGCACCATGCACGGATGCACCCGCGCCTCGATGCCGCTGTCCGATCGGCGCGCGATCCCAAGCAGTTTGATCCGATACCCAAGTTCGCCCGCGAACGCGATGTCGAGAGCCGAGACGTTGCGGATACCCTCAACATGCACCGCATCGAATGCGACCGGTCGTCCGAACGCCAGCGCAGCGAGGATCGCCAGCTTGTGCGCGGCATCGACACCATCGATGTCGAACGACGGATCGGCTTCGGCGTAACCGAGCTTCTGTGCATCGGCGAGCACTTCGGCGAACTCACGGCCACGCTCGCGCATCTGAGTCAGGATATAGTTGCAGGTGCCGTTCAAGATGCCGGCGATGCGCAGGACGCGATTGGCAGCGAGCCCCTCGCGTAGCGCCTTGATGGCCGGGATGCCGCCAGCCACCGCCGCCTCGAACGCCAGCGGCACATGGCGCTCCTCTGCCTCATGCGCGAGTGCAGCACCATGCACCGCCAGCATTGCCTTGTTCGCCGTCACCACGGGCTTGCCGGCTGCCAGCGCCGCCTGCACGAGCTCGCGCGCCGGACCGTCCGCCCCCCCGATCAGCTCCACCACCACGTCCACGGCGGGATCGCTCGCCAGTGCGACAGGGTCCTCGTACCAACGCAGTCCGGACAACGATACGCCGCGATCGCGTGTGCGGTCGCGCGCCGACACCGCGGTGACCGCGATCGGGCGCCCCGCGTGGGCCGCGACCACGTCGGCATTGTCGCGCAACAGCTTCAGCACACCGCCCCCCACGGTACCCAGACCTGCGACGGCGACGGAGAGAGGATGGGTCATGGGGACGCATTTACCGCCCCGCAGCCGAACTAAAGTCAAGCCGGCCGCATTTGATGCACGTTCGGCGGTCCGTGGCGCAGCTGACCTCGAGCTGGTAGTCTCTGTGCCATGCCGGACGACCTATACGACCGTGCATCCTCGCTTGGTCGCAACATCAGGCCGACCTGCTGCGCCGCGTCGCACACGGTGAGCGGGTGAACGAGGTGGACTGGAAGCACGTGGTCGAGGAGATCGAGGACGTGGGCATCTCGCAGCTCAACGCGGTGCAGAGCCACTTGCGCCTGCTGCTCGTCCGGCTTTATCGCTCGGCGCGCGAGCAGATCTCTGTGGCCGGTTATGCAGAGCGAGAGCCACTGCTCCCGCCGGAGACCTGCCCGTTCACCCTCGATCAGCTCTTGAATGAGTCCGGGCGCTCGCTGCAGGCAATGCTCGCCAGCGTCTGAGTTCAACCCTCTGCCGCCGCCTCCGCCACCGCTGCCTCGTTGCTCCCCGCCTGCAGGAAGGCGCGGATATTCCGCACCGCCTGCCGCAGGCGATGCGTGTTCTCCACCAGCGCAATCCGCACGAACCCCTCGCCGTGCTCGCCGAACCCCAGCCCCGGCGACACCGCAACCTTGGCCCGCGCCAACAGCAGCTTGGAGAATTCCACGCTGCCCAACCCGGCGAAGCGCGGTGGGATCGGCGCCCACGCGAACATTGACCCGTCGGGGCTTGGTACCTCCCACCCAGCCGCCGCAAGCCCGCGGACCAGCACGTCGCGTCGTTCCCGGTAGAGACAGCGCACTTGCTCCACGCAGTCCTGCGGCCCGTTCAGTGCCGCCACCGCCGCGACCTGGATCGGCGTGAATGCCCCATAGTCCAGATACGACTTCATTCGCGTCAGCGCATTGATCAACCGCGGATTTCCCGCCGCAAACCCCATCCGCCAGCCCGGCATGGAATAGGTCTTCGAAAGGCTGGTGAATTCGACCGCGATCTCCTTGGCACCCGGCACTTGCAGCAGCGACGGCGGAACCCGCTCACCGAAGTAGATCTCGGCATATGCGAGATCTGACATGATCCAGATTTCATGCCGCCGGGCGAAGGCGACAATCTCACGGTAGAAATCGAGGTCCGCGAGATACGCCGTGGGATTGGAAGGGAAATTGACGATCAGCGCCGTCGGCTTCGGCACCGAATGGCGCACCGCGCGATCGAGTGCCCGCAGCATCTCCTCATCCGGAGTCGCCGGCACGGACCGCACCGCAGCACCGGCAATGATGAAGCCGAACTGATGGATCGGGTAGGACGGGTTCGGCACCAGGATGGTGTCGCCCGGTGAGGTGACCGCCGAGGCAAGGTTGGCCAGCCCTTCCTTGGAGCCCAGCGTCGCGATCACTTCGGTCTCGGGGTTCAGCCCCACGTCGAACCGGCGCTGGTAATAGGCTGCCAGCGCGCGCCGCAGGCCAGGGATACCTTTGCTCACCGAGTAACGATGCGTGCGCGGGTCCTGCACCGCCTCGATCAACTTGGCAACGATGTGCGGTGGCGTCGGGCTGTCCGGGTTGCCCATGCCAAGATCGATGATGTCCTCGCCCGCTCCGCGGGCCTTCGCCTTCGCCGTGTTGACCTCGGCGAACACGTACGGGGGCAAGCGGCGGATGCGGTGGAACTCACTGGACGATTCGAAACCCATGCGAATCCTTGGGATGGAGATAACTACTGTATCAGGCGGGCCGAGCCTCCGCGACCGATTGCTGCGGCATCCACCTGCACCGCTGATGCGGGCACCCCGGCCGAAGCAAGCGCCGCTGCCATGGCCTTCGCTCGCGACAGACCGAGCGCCAGCGCCGCCGATTGCGCATCGGGGTCATCCGACGTTGCATCACCAAAGCCGGTGACTGCGATAACGCCACTGCCGCGACGCGCCGCCAGTTGTTTCAGCGTATCGGCAGCAGCTGACGGTAACTCGGCGGAGCCGTTCACGAACGCCACGCTGACCGCGCCTGTAGCATTGGCCGCCGGAGCCGGTGGAGGCGTCGCCGCTGCGACCTGGGTAGCCGCGGTGGTCGGCGGTGGCGTGGCTGGGACTGTCGCAGGTGCCGATGAAGACGGCGTACTGGGCACGCCTGGCAGGTGCGGCGGCGGTGGAGGCGCTGCAGGAAGCGCCGGTGGTGTGCCCGCCGCGACGGCAGGGGGTTGGGCGGTGGCGCCGGGCGGCGCGAGCGGTGTGGTCTCCACGCTTCCAACTGGCGCCTTGGCCGGCGGCGGCGCCGTCGCACTTGCCGGCTGGCTGGTTTGGCTCTGCGATGGTGACGCGCCTGCCGCAGGCGGTGCTTCCACGGCCGGCATCGTCGCGCTCGCCTGTTGTTGGTTGCCGGGCGGTTGCGGGGGACCGGGGGGTGCCACCGAGCCGCGTCCGAACAGGTCAGGCGAAGCATTGGGCGACGACGGATCCGCAATAGGCGCCGCCGCAGCCACATGCTGCGCGTTCGTCCGGTCGGCAATCAGTGCGTTGGCTATTTTGGCGAGAGCGGCACGGTCGGGTGCAGCGGGCTTGGGGGGCACCGAGGCCAAGTTCGGATATGGCTCATCGGCGCCAGGCGGTGGCGGTCTTTCCTCCGCGATCTTGCCGCCCTCAAGGTCATGCCACCAGCTCACCGGGTTCATCGACCCCGGCAGCGACGAGCAACCGGTCAGCACCAGGACCGTTAGCGGTCCAAGGGTGTAGCCAACTTGAACGCGCGCCTTCACCCCCCTAGTTTGCCCCCTATTTCTGCTGAACAGCATCGCCGAATCCGCTCCAGGCTCAAGGCTGATGTAGCGGGTGGCAGTGGCGACGGAAAGGACGTGCATGGCCAACAACACCAAGACCGACCCGCCGGGGTTCAAGCTGCCGGACCCGGAGGAAATCGGCCGCTCCATGGCCGACGTCGCCGAACGCTCGCAGCGCATCGTCAGCGAGTGGCTGAAGCGGCAGGCCTCGGAGGAGCACGCGCCTGACCCGTTGAACATTGGCAGCGCGTTCATGGAGATGACCACCCGGCTGATGGCCAATCCGGCTCGCCTGGTCGCCGCCGGACTAGGCTTCTGGCAGGACTACCTGACGCTCTGGCAGAATACCGCACGACGCGTCATGGGCATGGAAACCGAGCCGGTGATCGACTCGCCGTCGACCGACCGACGCTTCAAGGACGACGCCTGGCGCGAGAACGAGATATTCGACTTCATCCGCCAGTCCTATCTGCTGTCCGCCCGCTACGTGCAGGACGTCGTGCGCCAGGTCGATGGGCTGGATCCGAAGACTGCCCAGAAGGTGGATTTTTACGCACGGCAGTTCGTGGACGCGATGAGTCCCTCGAACTTTCTGCTCACCAACCCGGAGGTGCTGCGGAAGACCGCCGAGACCGGCGGCGAGAACCTGCTGAAGGGCCTGAACAACCTGCTCAGCGACCTGGAACAGGGCAAGGGCAAGCTGCACATCAAGATGACCGATATGGACGCCTTCAAGGTGGGCGAGAATATCGGCGTATCGCCGGGTAAGGTGGTCTACCAGAACGATCTGATGCAGCTGATCCAATATGCGCCGAGCACCGAGACCGTGCTGAAGCGCCCATTGTTGATCGGCCCACCGTGGATCAACAAGTTCTACATCCTTGACCTGCGGCCGCGGAACAGTTTCGTCCGCTGGGCGGTGTCGCAGGGCCACACCGTGTTCATGATCTCCTGGGTGAACCCAGACGAACGCCTGGCCGAGAAAGGCTTCGAGGATTACATGACCGAGGGCTATCTCGCTGCTCTCGATGCGATCGAGCAGGCCACCGGCGAGCGCGAGGTGAACGCAATCGGCTACTGCCTCGGCGGCACATTGCTCGCGAGCACTCTCGCCTACATGGCGGCTAAGAAGGACAACCGCATCAAGTCGGCGACATTCTTCGTGACCATGACGGACTTTGCCGAGGCCGGCGAACTCGGCGTGTTCATCGACGAAGAACAGTTGCGCTCGCTCGAGGACAAGATGAACAAGCGCGGCTATCTCGAAGGCTCCGAGATGGCGACCACGTTCAACATGCTGCGTGCCAACGACCTGATCTGGTCGTTCGTGGTGAACAACTACCTGTTGGGCAACGACCCGTTCCCGTTCGACCTGCTGTACTGGAACGCCGATTCGACGCGTATGCCGGCGCGGATGCACAGCTTCTATCTGCGCAAGATGTACCAGGAGAACCTGCTGAAGGACCCGAACGGCATCAGTTTGAATGGCGTCCCGATCGATCTCCGTAAGATCAAGACGCCGGCATATTTCCTGTCCACGCGCGAGGACCACATCGCGCCGTGGAAGTCCACCTATCGCGGCACCCAGATGCTGAGTGGCCCCAAACGCTTCGTGCTTGCCGCATCGGGCCATATCGCGGGCGTGGTCAACCCGCCCGAGGGTGGCAAGTACAGCCACTGGATCAACACCGAGCTGCCGCCTGATCCGGAAGCGTGGTTCAAAGGAGCCACCGAGATCGCCGGCTCCTGGTGGCCCGACTGGCATCACTGGGTGACTGCCCTCGGCAAGGAGCAGGTCCCGGCACGGGTGCCGGGCGAAAGCAAGCTTGGGGCGATCGAGGATGCGCCCGGCGCCTATGTGCAGGTGCGGTTGAGCTGAACGGGGGAAGCGGCGCCTGCCACCGGATGGTCAGGTGCTTCGCCCCCGCACGGTTGGCCCGACCATCATCTCCCTAAGCTGAACTGATCAGCCACGTGTTGAAGCCCGCCGGATGAGCCGCGGGGCGCCGCTGTGCGCAATCGCACTCCGTCGTGAATGCGGCATTAACGTTTGGGCAACCTGGCGGGTAGTCTCCTGCAGCCACGAGTTGTCTTTTCCCGTAGTACAGAGATAGGACCAAAAATTGGGACAGGAGAAGTATGATCTGCCGCGCTCTGCCGAGGAATTGCGCGCCCGTGCAGCGCAGTTTCGCCAAATGGCGAGAGGCGCGCGGATGGTGGCGACCGTGCCGGCCTTGCTGAGGCTCGCTGATCGCTACGAGGCACTGGCCGACGAGCGCGGGCAGGAAGAGAAAACGAACCAAGCCCTCGAAACCTGACGGCGCCTTTCCGGCGCGAGGCACAACGGCCACAGCCTGCCGTCATTTTGACCGCCTGCTGCGAACATGTGCGCGTTCGGCTTGCTGTCGTAACCCCAACCGGGCAGATTCGCCCCATAACCCGGCGATAATGCCGGCGGATTCGGGGGTTCGTCGCATGCGCATGCTGTCGCTGTCACTGCTGGCCACGGGCCTGCTTTCCGGAGGAATGGCACTTGCCGAACCGTGCGCCAGGCCGGCGGACGTTACCGCTTTCGACGTCGCCGGGCTAAAGAGCAAGCTGATGGTGACTGCCATCACCTGCAGTCAGCAGGACCGCTACAATGACTTCGTCCAGCGGTTCCGCGGCGAACTGGTCGCGCAGGAGCGTGCACTGCATGCCTACTTTGCCCGTGTGTCCGGCGGGCGCGCGCAACACGCGCACGACGACTATATCACCGGCCTTGCCAATACCCAGTCAGAGAACGGTATCCGGCAAGGGACCCTGTTCTGCCAGCAAAACGTTGGCCTGTTCACTGAGGTCCTGGCGCTGACCAAGTCCACCGACTTGTCAGTCTATGCGACCAGCAAGCAATTGCCTCAGCCGATGGAGGTGGTTGCCTGCACGTCAGTCGTACGAACCGCGCAGGCCACCGGCTCGCGCCATTAGCCAATCGGGCTCGCGGCGTGGCAGGATGGTGGCATGCATCAACTCCTGCTTCTGCGTCACGCCAAGTCGTCGTGGGACGATCCGAAACTGGAGGACCGTGACCGGCCGTTAAACAAGCGCGGACATCGCGCTGCGGCTTGCATGCGCCAGGCGATCATCGATCTTGGTCTGATTCCTGACATGGTGCTGATCTCTCCTGCTCGCCGCGTGCACGAGACACTCGCAGCACTGGAACCGTGGGAAGAGACGCCGCTGATAGAGTCGATCGAGGCGCTTTACCTCGCGACCGCTGAGCAAATGCTCGCGCTGCTGCGGGAGGTGAACGAAACGGTCCGCAGCGTCATGTTGATCGGTCACAATCCGGGCATGCAGGAACTTGCCGCACAGCTCGCCGCCAGTTCTGCCGACAGCGAGATCAAGCGCCGCCTGCTCGCCGGCTTTCCGACCGCGGCGCTTGCGGAGTTTTCGGTCGGCACGCGCTGGGAGCAACTCGATTCCGGGGGAACCAGGCTGGTGCGTTTTTTGACTCCGAAGACCCTGGCGGAGTCTGCGGTCTGAACGCATGGAGCTGAAGCTGCGTCTGGACCCGGACGACGCCCCGCGACTGCCCCGGCTCAAGCTGCTGGCGCCGCTGAAGTCCGGCAAGTCGCGCAGCCGGGCGGTGAAGATCGTCTGGCACGACAGCCCGGAGCGTGCGCTGGCTGGGCAAGGACTTGCGCTGGCGGAGCGCCGCACCGAATGGCGGCTCGAGCGGCTGCGGCCCAATTCGCTTCCCTGGCCGCCGGGCTCCCGCGCACCCGTGCTGGCCAGTGCCAGGACAGCGACAGGGCTTGGTCGCGCGCTGCCGGATCCGCTGTTGCCAGTGGCGGCGCTCGAGGGACGCGAAAGCGCAGTCAACCTCGTCACCCCGCAGGGGCCGATCAACATGACCTTGCTGACCGGCGAGGTTCGCAGTGTCGTTGCCCGACAACCGATCAACCGCCTCTGGCTGGAAGGTGATGCTGCGCCGGTCCAGGCGCTGGCGCTGGCGCTGACGGGTGCTCTTTGCATTGCTGTCCCGCCTATCAGTCTTGCGGCAGAGGCTTTCGCGGTCGCGACTGGCGTGACCGGCCCGCCGCGCCGGGAAGGCGCCCCCGAGTTGCCGGATGGCCTGTCGATCGCGGAGGCATTTGCCCACGTCGTCGGCCATCTGAGCGACATCATACTCCAGCTCGCGCCGGACGCGGCGGCCAGTCGGGCGGGGCCGGAGCCGGTGCACCAGATGCGCGTTGCCGTGCGCCGGCTTCGCTCGGCCATAAAGGTTTTCCGTCCCGCCCTGGCGTCGACGGAAATTGCCGTGGCAGACAAGGGTCTGAAGGCGCTCGCCGCGAAATTGGCGCCGGCGCGGGACTGGGATGTGTTTGTAACCGAGACGGCGGTTCCCGCCCGTGCGGCGTTTGCGGCGGAGCGGCGGCTGGAGCGACTGCTGGCCGCAGCGGAACGGCGACGCCGCGCCTGCCATGAGGAATTGCAGCGATATCTGGCGGGTGCCGACTTCCGCCGCCTGGGCATCGAGCTTGCCTGCCTGGCAATCGGACCGGTTGGCATTCCGCCGGTTGAGGCCACGGAACCGGCCATGCCGCTGCGGGAGTTCGCCGCGCAGACGCTTGGAAAACGCCACGGTCGGCTCGCCGAGATCGATGACCGCCTGTCCACTTTGGACCCGGCCGCGCTGCACGCGATCCGTCTCCAGGCCAAACGGCTGCGCTACACGGCGGAAATCTTCGCGTCGATGTATCCCGGCAAGGCAACACATCGTTTCCTGCGCAGACTATCTCGCCTGCAGGATTGCCTTGGTAAGCTGAACGATGGCGCAGTCGCGCAGCACCTGCTCGGCGAACTGCCCAATGGAAGCCATGCGTTCGCCACCGGACTTGTGCTTGGGTTCGTTGGTGGCGGCAGCCAAAAGACACGTGGCCGGATTGATCGTGCCTGGGAGCGCTTCCATCGGCTGCAGGCGTTCTGGGAGTGACCGGCGACCGCTAGTTGTGGCAGCCTTGGCGGCGAAACGTATTCCCAGGAGCAGCCGATCATGCAGGACAACACCGCCGCCTTCGATCTTCTCGCCGGGGTTCGCATCGTCGACTTCACCCAGTTTGAAGCCGGTCCCTCCTGCACCGAGGCACTCGCCTGGCTTGGTGCCGAGGTGGTGAAGATCGAGAATCCCAGGATGGGCGATCCAGGACGGCGGCTACGGCCCGGGCAGCCCGACGACGATCCGTACTATTTCCACGTGTTCAACGCGAACAAGAAGTCCATCACGCTGAACCTGAAATCACCGCGCGGCCTGGAGTTGGTCAAGGACATGCTGCGCAAGGCCGATGTCTGCGTGGAGAACTACGCGCCCGGCACGATCGAGCGGCTGGGTCTTGGCTATGACGTGGTGCGCGATTTGAATCCGCGCATCATCTACGCGCAGGTCAAAGGCTTCGGCGAGGGTAGCCCGTACGAGAGCAACCTCGCGTTCGACATGATCGCGCAGGCGTGCGGGGGCACATTCAGTGTCACCGGCGCACCCGATGGTCCGCCGACACGACCCGGCATCTCACTGGGCGACACCGGCACCGGGATGCTGATGGCGATTACCATTCTGGGCGCGCTGCGCAAGCGCGATGCGACCGGCCAGGGGGCCAGGCTGCAGGTCGCCATGCAGGATGCAATCTTGCACTACATGCGGATCAATTTCGCGACCCAGGGGCTGACCGGAAAGCCGGCGCAGCGTGGCGGGGACAAGGTTCCTGGTGTCAACAACGCACCAATGGGTCTTTACCCGTGCGCGCCCGGTGGCCCCAACGACTACGTCTACCTGATGACCAGCAGGGCCAATCCCGACCACTGGGATCGCCTGCTGAAGCTGATCGGCCGGGAGGACCTGATCGGTGATCCGCGCTACGCGACGCCGATGGACCGTCTGCAGCGCGAGCCGGAAGTGGATGCAATCATCGCCGAGTGGACGCGCCAGCATAGCAAGCACGAGGCGATGCAGCGGATCGGCGCGGCTGGCATTCCGGCGGGCGCTGTTCTCGACACGATGGAGTTGCAGAACGACGAGAGCTTCGAGCGGCGTGGCATCATGCAGGTGATGCACCATCCGGTGCATGGCGACTTCAAGATGCCGGCATGGCCCGTGCGAGTGGACGGCAAGCCATCACGCATCGCGTCTTCGCCGGTGCTGGGACAGCACACCGAGGAGGTGCTGACGGACTGGCTGGAACTCAGCGAGGCGGATCGAGCGGTGTTGCGAAGAGACGGCGCTCTCGGGTGAATTCCTGAGCGCCCCTCCTACAATCGCTGGTTGACCAGGGGAAGGCGCGGCGGCATGCACGAGGCTTCGCTACTGGAGGAGAGCCGTGTCGCTCGACCACCCCCGGCGCATCTTCCGCTCCGGCTTCCGGCGCCTTGAGGGCAGGGCGGTCGCCGTCGTGACAGGTGCGGGGCTGGCGGCTGCGGCCGGCGTGTCGTTGGCGATGCTGCCGGGGCGAGAGACCCCGCGCCCGGGTTCGGGCGAGCAGGTGACCGCTGACCAGGAACAGGTGGTCGTGATCGACGCCGGCACATTGCGCCTCGCCGGGCGCGTGGTCCGGCTGCGCGGCGTCGATCCGCCGTCACATAGCATGTCTTGCTCGGGCGAGGACTGTGGCGCAGCCGCGACGAACGCGCTGGCTGCAATGGTGCGTGAGGCGCCAGTGTTTTGCCGCACCGTGGGCGCCGACGAGCTGGGGCGGGCTTACGCCGCGTGTCAGGTGCGCGCGGCGGAATTGAACCTGGCGATCATCGCGGCCGGCTGGGCACGAGCCGCCACCGGCGAGCAGGACTTTGTGCGCGCAGAGGCCAACGCGCGGGCCGAGAGACGCGGCATCTGGGCGCATTCCCCGCCTTGGTGACGGCGCCGGAGCGGCCGTGGCGAAATCTCCATGCGAATACTCATCGTCGCCTGCAACTTGATGTCCTGCGAAGCGCTCAGTACGCAACGGAGCCCCGGGCGAGCGCGATGAGCGGGGGCGTGCCAGTTACTTAACCAGATTCCGGTTACGTCGGTCTATTGCATTGCACCATAAGGATTTTTCACGGCACCTGAGCTTGCGGGAGCCAACCCCCCGACGCTACCTCTGGTTCCTGCCGCATCTCCGGGGAGCCCCCATGGCAACTGCAGCCGAAACGAGGAAGCGCACTGGCAAGAGCCGTGACACCTCAGTCGATCAGGAACTCCTGTTGCAGGCGTATCGCGACATGCTGCTGATCCGGCGCTTCGAGGAGAAGGCGGGGCAGCTTTACGGCATGGGCCTGATCGGTGGCTTCTGCCATCTCTACATCGGCCAGGAAGCTGTCGTCGTCGGCATGCAGATGGCGTTGACCCCGGGCGACGAGGTCATCACATCCTATCGCGATCACGGCCACATGCTGGCGACTGGCATGGACCCTCGCGGGGTGATGGCGGAACTGACCGGGCGATCGGGAGGCTACTCGCACGGCAAAGGCGGCTCGATGCACATGTTCAGCAAAGAGAAGAATTTCTTTGGCGGACACGGCATCGTTGGCGCGCAGGTGAGCCTTGGGACAGGCCTTGCTTTCAGCAACTGGTACCGCAGCAATGACCGCGTCGCGGTAACGTATTTCGGTGAAGGCGCGTCGAACCAGGGACAGGTGTTCGAAAGCTTCAACCTCGCCGCGCTCATGAAACTCCCGGTCGTCTATGTGATCGAGAACAACAAGTATGGCATGGGTACGCATGTCGAGCGGGCGTCCGCCTCACGCGACCTGTCTAAGAATGGCGCGCCCTGGAGCATTCCCAGCATCCAGGTGGACGGCATGGATGTGGTCGCGGTCAAGGAGGCCGGTGACCAGGCGGTGGCGCATTGCCGCGCCGGCAAGGGCCCGTTCCTGATCGAAGCCAAGACCTATCGCTATCGGGGCCACTCGATGTCCGATCCCGCGCGGTATCGCACGCGCGAGGAAATTCAGACCATGCGCACGCAGCACGATCCGATCGATGGCGCGCGCCATCGCCTGGAAGCACTGGGCGTCGATGAATCGGTGTTCAAGCAGATCGATGATGAGGTGAAGGCGCAGGTGCAGGAGGCAGCCGACTTCGCGCAGAGCAGTCCCGAACCAGACGAACGCGAATTGTGGACCGACGTGCTGTTGGAGGACTGAGCGATGTCCACGCAGATCCTGATGCCGGCGCTGTCGCCGACGATGACCGAGGGCAAGCTGTCGCGCTGGCTCAAGCATGTCGGCGACGAGGTTCGCGCCGGCGACGTGATCGCCGAAATCGAAACCGATAAGGCGACGATGGAGGTCGAGGCGGTCGACGAAGGCAAGCTGGCGCAGATACTGATCGACGAAGGGACCGATGGCGTCGCGGTGAACACACCGATCGCCGTCCTGACGGCGAACGGTGAGGACCCGGGGGCAGGCGTCAGCGCAGGCCCCCCGCCGAAGCGCGAGGCACCGGCAGCACCGAAAATTGCGGCGGAGGCGGAGGACAGCAAAGCGATAGCCGAACGCGGTGCGCAGGACCAACGCAAACCCGCGGTCGAAGCGGCACCGGCGCCCGAGAAGGATTGGGGGCCGAGCAAGCCGATCACCGTGCGCGAGGCCTTGCGCGACGCACTGGCGCTGGAGCTGCGTCGCGACGACACGGTGTTCCTGATCGGCGAAGAGGTCGCGCAGTACCAGGGCGCCTACAAGATCAGCCAGGGATTGCTGGACGAATTCGGGCCGAAGCGCGTGATCGACACGCCGATCACCGAACACGGCTTCACCGGCATGGCGGTCGGTGCCGCGCTGAACGGATTGAAGCCAATCGTCGAGTTCATGACCTTCAACTTCGCCATGCAGGCGATGGATCAGATCATCAACTCGGCGGCGAAGACGCTGTACATGTCAGGTGGCCAGATGGGCTGCCCGATCGTGTTCCGCGGTCCCAATGGCGCGGCCGCGCGGGTCGCGGCCCAGCACTCGCAGTGCTACGCCAGTTGGTATGCGCATGTGCCAGGGTTGAAGGTGGTGGCGCCGTGGTCGTCAGCGGACGCGAAAGGGCTGCTGCGCGCCGCCGTCCGCGACCCTAACCCGGTCATCGTGCTGGAGAACGAAATCCTCTACGGCCAGACCTTCGATTGCCCGACGGACGAAGAGTTCATCGTGCCCCTCGGCCGCGCCAAGATCGAACGCGTTGGTCAGCACGTCACCATCGTCGCCTTCAGCATCATGGTCGGCGTCGCGATGAAGGCAGCTGAGGCGCTGGCGGAACAGGGCATCGAGGCGGAAGTGATCAACCTGCGCTCGCTGCGCCCGTTCGACACCGCGACCGTGATCGAGAGCGTCAAGAAGACCAACCGTATCGTCTCGGTGGAGGAAGGCTGGCCATTCGCCGGCATCGGCGCCGAGGTGGCGATGCAGGTCATCGAGCACGCATTCGATTGGCTCGACGCGCCGCCGGTGCGTGTGCACGGCGTCGATGTGCCGCTGCCCTATGCGGCCAATCTGGAGAAGCTTGCGCTGCCGCAGCCCGAATGGGTGGTCGATGCCGTGAAGAAGATCGTCTGAGGGGAACGGCACATGGCGACCAATATCCTGATGCCGGCGCTGTCGCCGACAATGACCGAAGGCACCTTGTCGCGCTGGTTGAAGAAGGAAGGCGAGAACGTTCGCGCCGGCGACGTGATCGCCGAGATCGAGACCGACAAGGCGACGATGGAGGTCGAAGCGGTAGACGAAGGCGTGCTGGGCAAGATTCTGATTGCCGATGGGACGCAGAACGTGAAGGTCAACGACCCGATCGCGATTCTGGTCGATGAAGGCGAAGCGGTGCCGGCGTCCGCGCCGGCGCCGCGACCAGCCCCCGCTGCTGCGCCGACGATGGCGCCCAATGCGGCGCCCAATGCGGCGCCCAGTGCAAAGCCGGCAGAACCCGCGCCACAAGCAGGTAACGGTCGCGATGCCGGAGGCGAGCGAATTTTCGTATCGCCCCTGGCGCGGCGGATGGCAAAGCAGGCCGGGCTCGATCTGGCAGCGCTGAGGGGCAGCGGGCCGAACGGCCGCATCGTCAAAGCGGACATCGAGGCTGCGCTGCAGAAACCGGCAGCCGCCGCTCCGCAGCCCGCTGCTGCCTCACCTGCACCGGCGTTGCGTCCTGCAGTTCCCGTAACCGCGCCGCATCGGCTCGTGCCGCACAGCTCGATGCGGAAGGTGATCGCGCGTCGGCTGACCGAGGCCAAGTCGACGATCCCGCATTTCTATGTGTCGATGGATGTGGAGATCGATGCACTGATCAGGCTGCTGAGCGATCTCAACGCGAAATCGCCAAAGGACGGGCCAGATACCTATCTGATCACCATCAACGACATGGTGATCAAGGCGAGTGCTGCCACTCTGCGTCGCGTTCCGACCGTCAACGCGGCATGGACCGACGACGGCATGGCATTGTTCGACGATGTCGACATCAGCGTCGCGGTGGCAATCCCCGATGGCCTGATCACGCCGATCATCCGGCGCGCTGATCAGAAGGGGCTTGCGACCATCAGCCGCGAGATGAAGGACCTTGCCGGTCGCGCGCGTGAGGGCAAGCTGAAGCCGGAGGAGTTCCAAGGTGGCGGTTTTTCCATCTCCAATATGGGGATGTTCGGCGTCAGCGAGTTCGCCGCCATCATCAATCCACCGCAGTCCGCGATCCTGGCTGTGGCAGCCGGGCAGAAACGCCCAGTTGTGAAGAATGACTCGCTGGCAATTGCGACGGTGATGACCTGCACGCTGAGTGTCGATCATCGCGTGGTCGACGGCGCGCTGGGCGCGCGCTGGCTGCGTGAGTTCAAGCGCATCGTCGAGGACCCGCTGAGCCTCTTACTGTGATGCACCACAGAACCCCCCCCCCCCTTGCGGGAGGGGGGCGGGGGGAGGGGGCCGCGCCGCCATGACCTTCACCCTCCGCGCAACCACCCCAGCCGACATCCCGGTACTGCATCACCTGATGCG
>JAMXLO010000124.1 GCA_024280945.1 Acetobacteraceae bacterium | reverse complement strand
CAACGCCTTCCGGCCGGCAAATCTCCATCAGGTCAGCGCTCCGCGAGCGGAGCTCATCGCTGGTCCCGATCAACCGCAACACCCACCGCATCGAACGTCCTCCAGCCGGATATGCACCCGACTGGTCGTATCGCCACCAGCGCCATCCCCCAATCTCTGGACGGTCCCGTGCGCCCACCAGCTAACTGATTGATGCCGCAAGCATATTTCCACCAAGCGGCAAGCTGGCCGGTGAGGCCTTTTTGAGACAAACAGGACATTGACAGGACTGATGAGACCAATAGCCGACCTGTGGATCACAGCGACGACTTGCTTGGACGTGCCGTAGCGGAATTTACAGCCCTAAGTTGCGCAGTAGGTTCCGGGCATGCAGACGGTGGCCGCAACAACGACTGATCTACCACAGTCGTGCCGCCGTCGGCGTTGGGGCGGCGGTCGAGGCGGCAAGAGACGATCCTCTATCATCATGATCCGAATTCACCTACCGCGACGAAGGGAGATAACAGATGCGCCTGACACGCCGAACCCTGCTCTCGTCTGCCTTGGTGGCAGCCACGGCGCCACGCCTTTCCAGGGCTCAGACGACGACCGCGTGCTGAACGACCAGTCGGGGCCATACCGCGACGATGGCGGCCCGACCAGCGTCATCTGTGCCCAGCAGGCGGTGTTGGATTTTGGCGTCTCGGGCAAGGGGTTCAATTTCGAGGTGCTGTCGGCCGATCACCAGAACAAACCGGATGTCGGTGCTTCGATCGCCCGCCAATGGATCGACCAGCAGGGGGTCGACGTAATCGCTGATGTCCCAACTTCTTCAGTTGGCCTCGCGGTGAAGACTGTTTGCCGCGAGCGAAACAAGATCATGCTGAACTCGGGCACCGGCACGTCTGACCTCACCGGGCGACAGTGCAGCCCGAACACCATACACTGGACTTACGACACCTATACGCTTGGGAAATCCACTGGCCAGTCCATCGTCAAGGGGGGCGATGACACCTGGTTCTTCGTCACAGCCGACTATGCCTTTGGGCAGGCGCGGGAGCGTGACACTAGGCCCCCAAACTCGAGCAAGCCAATTGTTTCGTTGCAGCATCGCTATGCCACGAGCTCGGTTTGCATGGCGGCATAACCATTTTGCATGGCGGCATGCCATATAGATCACGCGCGCAGGCGCACGCGCGGAGGGCGCTGCGCCGCAACTTGAATTATGCAGGTTCATGGTGGACAACCGGTGCGTCGTCGACCCGCCTAACCGCTGGTCACGATCACCGGCACGTGAGCGCCTTTGCTGCACCTCGCGCGCCAGGTCCAGGCCGCTCCCTCCACCGCTCCGAACCTGATCATTGGCGGCTTTATCAGGCTGCCTCGCAACGAAGCACAGAAGCTGGCTGTAGGCAGCGGGTGCAGGGACGGTCGTCCTGCTGCATAGTTAGCTGCAAACGTATGGCACCTTACGGGGATCGGGCGCGTTTGCGGTCTGCGGCACGGCTGGGGCTTCGGCTGCTCCGTCACGAGTGTTAAATTGCATCCAGGTTGAGCGAGGAACGTAGATGGCAGTTTGGGATGAGCGGCTCGGCGCCCACCTAATCACCGCTTCGGCCCTGGTGATTGGGACGCTCGTCCTGCGACGGCTCGCCCCGCTAATGGGATCCGGTGTCGGCGCCTTCGCCTTATCGGGACTGCGATTATTTGCCGAAGCCGAATTCGAGATGCAGGACGGAATCATCGGCCAGCTGGCGAAGCAGACTGTCGAGCAGCTGCTCGCCACGATCCCTGACAGCGACGTGAACCATACCTCCCGACATCGGGCGCAGGAGATAATCGGCAGATTCGAGCGGTCGGCACGCACACGCTCGAACCGCGACGGCTGGCATGAACGTGACAAGCGTGCGCGTTACCGACACCATGTCAGAAAGCTCAGGCAGGCAGTGGCACACGCGTCAGCCCAGCTGCCAGCCGAGAAGCAAGCCTATCTTACGCAAGCCAGCGCGGCGATCAACGAAGACTGGTGAATCACCGCCACGTGAATGTCCGGCGCTGGCAGCTGGTCAATGCGACTCGTATGTGTGACAGTCTGACTAAGGCGAGGAATACCCCAATGGCGCTTCTGGATGACATGTTTGAGGGCGGGTTCGGCGCTGGCGTGGTCGCCGCGATCGGCGTTGCCGTGCTGGCGCCTGTGGTCACGCCTGTGCTGCGCACCACGGCAAAGCTTGCGATCCGCGGCGGAATGATGGCGTATGACTACGGTCGTCAAAAGGCGGCAGAACTCGGTGAAGTGGCCGGTGACCTTGCCGCCGAGGCACGGGCCGAGGCGGCTACTGCGGATAGCTCGCCAGGCCATCGCAGCACCAAGTCGAGCAGCTGACCAGCATCCCGGGGGACGCCTGCCGGGATTCCGTCTCGCCGATTGAAGCGGCTGTAAGAGACTGGCGTAACGCGGTCCGGATCGTTCACCATGCGGTTCCGGGCCGTGCTCGTCTGCACGTCAAGGGACTACGCCGCTCAGCCGACCTGAAAGTGCGGCTGGTCGATCGGCTCGCGCGATGGGGAGATGTGTCCGGCGTTTGGCCGAGCATCGATACGGGCAACGTGCTCGTGCACTTTGATCCGGCAATACCGATACAGACTGTTGCCGAACGCGTCGCATCGGCTGCGAGCGGGCACGGCCTGCGCGAAGCCGATGCCTCGCCAGAAGACAGTTGGCATCGCTCTGAAGTACTGCAGGTGGCAACGGAATTGCAGACTTCCACGGAGAGCGGTCTGACATGGCCGGCAGCGTCAGATCGTCTTGCCCAGTCTGGCCCCAATCGTGTGCCGCCGCCGCGTGGTCACGCCAGCCTGGAGATTTTGGCCGGACAGTTCCAGTCCTTGCCGGTGGTGCTCCTGATTGCAGCCGGCACGGTGTCGCTGCTGACGGGAGGGCTCGCCGATGCGGTGGCGATCTTCGGGGTCGTGGCCCTCAACGCAGCGATCGGCTACACGGTCGAGAGCCGCTCGGAAAAAACAATACGGTTGCTTGGCCGTGAGGACTCAGTATCGGCGACTGTCCTGCGCGATCGAACGCGTACTGAGCTCCCAGCGGAGCGCCTTGTTCCCGGTGATATTCTCTTGCTCGCGCGCGGCGACACAGTTGCGGCGGATGCGCGGATCTGGCGCGCTGATGACCTGCTCGCGGACGAAGCCATTCTGACCGGCGAGAGCCAGCCGGTTCCGAAGAGCCCGGATGCGCTGCGGGGCAGCTCCATCGCGCTGGGCGATCGGCGCAACATGGTGTTCCGGGGTACCATCATCACCAGCGGGACAGGAGCCGCCATCGTTGTCGCTACTGGCGCACATACCGAGATCGGCCGGCTGCAGCGGGCATTGGCAACCACGTCGCGGCCTCCGACGCCAATGGAACGCGAGCTGGATCGTCTGGGCCGCCAGCTGAGCTGGCTATCACTCGCACTCGGCGGTCTCGTCGCTGTCGTAGGGCTGCTCCGCGGCCTGGCGCCAGGCCGGCTGCTTCAGTCTTCGCTGGCTCTGGCAATTGCCGCCATCCCCGAAGGCCTTCCAACCGTCGCCAGCACCACATTGGCCCGCGGCGTCGAACTGGTGCGCCGGCGCCGCGTACTGGTTCGTCGCCTCGATGCCATCGAGACACTCGGGGCCGTGCAGGTACTGTGCTTCGATAAGACCGGCACATTGACTTTCAACCGCATGATGGCCGCCGCCGTAACGCTTTCAGCCGGAGAGGAACTCGCACCGGACGATCTGCCCTCTTTGAGCCAACAACCTGTACTGCGCCGCTTGTTGGAACTCGCTGTCCTTTGCAGCGAAGTCAGTATTGATGCGAGCGACGGCAGCTTGAGCGGATCGGAAACCGAAACCGCTTTGGTGCGGCTGGCCATTGATCACAAGGTGGATGTTGTCGCGCTGCGCCGGGAACAGAGGATGGTGTCCGTGCGCCATCGCACCGAGTCGTATCGTTTTATGGCCACGCTGCACGCTCAGCCGGACAAGACCGTGCTGGTGGCCGTCAAGGGCGATCCGCTAGATGTTCTCGAGCACTGCGACGAACTTGCTGACTGCAATGGCGTCCGACCGCTGACGCAGCGCGACCGGGACGCAATCGCTCGCTCCAATGCTGCGATGGCGGGGCGCGCCCTGCGCGTTCTGGGCTTTGCTTTCCGCGGTGGTGCCACGGAGCACGAGACGACCTCCATTGGTTCTCTGGTCTGGGTTGGTCTGGTCGGGTTGACCGATGCGGTACGGCCAGGCGCTGCGGACCTGATGAACGCATTGCACAAGGCGGGCATTCATCCGCTTGTGCTGACCGGAGACCAGGTCGCCACAGCCCGTGCGGTTGCCGATCAACTGGGATTGGGCGGCGCTGCGGTGCTTGAATCAGGCAAACTTGCTGAGATGCAGGCCAACGAAATCGCAGACGCTGCGCGACACACGCATGTTGTCGCCCGGGTGAGCCCTGGGGAGAAGCTCAGCATCGTGCAGGCGCTCCAGGAAGCGGGCGTTCTCGTCGGTATGGTCGGTGACGGCTTCAATGACAGCCCGGCCCTGAAGGGCGCGAATGTTGGCATAGCGGTCGGCGACGCCGGACCGGCCGCGGCTCGCGATGCCGCCGACATCGTGCTGCAAACGGATGACCTGATGGCGATCGCCCAAGCCATTCAGCAGGGCCGCGCCGCCTATGCCAATGTGCGACGCGCGACGGGCTATCTGGTTGGGACCAACCTGAGCGAGATCGGCTTCGTACTTGTGGGAACCGCTGCGGGTGTTGCCGAGCCACTGACCGCGGCGCAGCTGTTGTGGATCAACATGGTCTCGGACGTTCTGCCGGCAGTGGGGCTGTCCGCTGAGCCGCCGGAGCACGCGACCATGATCCGGCCGCCGCGGATGCGCGGCCAAGCGGTGCTTGGCGGTGCTGAAGTGCCGCGATTGTTGACCGAGGGAAGTGTCATTGCCGCCGGCGGCCTGGCGAGCGCGGCTTGGGGAGCGCTGCGGCACGGCGCCGGTCCAGCGAGCCGAACCATGGGCTTCGGCAGTCTGGTCCTCGGTCAGCTTCTTCACGCATTCAACCGACGCGCGCGTCAGCAAGGCAATGGGCCGGGCAACCCCGTGTTCACTGGCGCCCTGGCATTGTCATTCGGTGCCCAGGCGATCGCGTTGGGCCTGCCAGCGCTACGCAACCTCCTGGGGGTTGTGCCGCTGACACCCGACGAGGTTACGGTGACGCTCGCTGGCGGCGTCGTGCCCTATCTTGTGAACCGTGCGCTGAGACGGAATCACTCTGCCGCTGCGGCAGGGGCGATTGGTTCCTCATCCGGTTCACCCGTGCTTTCGGTCGCGAGTTCCACCTGAGCTTCGGCAAGCAAGTCACTCATGTTCTCGCCCACCTCGCTCGCGCGTTCGCGTAGCACCGCATATGCGACGATACCCTGCTTGACCGCGCCCTTCAGTGCTGGGCGCCCCCAACGGGACAAGGCAGGGCGCCAGACCGGCGCAAGCGCGGCGGCCGCGAGGCTGACAACGATCCCCGTCACGACCCCACTTGTGTACCCCCGTGCCATGCTTCTTACTCCTCCACCGCGATCGCTTGCCCGCCAGACCCGCCACTGTAGCCTGCCGGTAATTCGATCGTCACGCGAAGCACAACCGCGCCAGAACCCAAACACATGGTGTTGTCCGATGGCGGCTTCAGACGACAATAACTCCACCGCCTTCGTCATCCACACGCTTCCAGGCAGGACGCGCTTGCGCGTGCCGGAACAGCGCCACGACGCATCCTGGTTTGCCCGCATCGCCGAGCAGCTCTTGCGACATCCACGCGTCAAACGCGTGGCGGTGAATGCGCAGACGGGTAGCATCCTGCTGTCGCACGATGGCTCGATCCGTGAACTGATCGAAGATCTTGCAGGTCTAATTACAATCCTGCCACGGCCGCCCGCCCCACGCGTCCCATCCAGGATGCGTCGACCCGTGCAGGTTACGCCGGCAGCCGCCTTGCAAGTCCTTGCTCTGGGCAGCATAGCACTGGGCATTTGGCAGGTTCGCCGTGGTCGCATCCTGGCGAGTGCACTTGAGCATGTTTGGCATGCCTATGGTGCCTGGCAGAACCTAAGGGCGCCGACAGTGGCGGCGGCAATGGCGGGCGGTGCCCTGGTACAATTGGGCAGAGGGCAGGTTCTGTCCTCCGCTGCGTCCCTGATGTATTACGCTGCTAGACTACGCAGAATGGGCGCCGCGCGTGACAAACCTCCCAGCTAGAGCAGAGCAGTGATCACGTTTCTAACAATGATCCTCAGTAGCCTCTGCGTCGCGGCCTCGGCAAGCTTATCAAGCAACGCCTGGGACCGCGTCTCGCCCGAGGACGCGGTGACAGGCAACGACCTGAGCACGGCATGGCGCGTGCCGGGTGCATTGTCATGCCAGACGATTAGGCTGCCTGCATGATTGCGTATCCACACGTCGGTCACACCTGGAACGGCACGGGCCACGCTCAGCAGTCGACTGGCCAACTGAGGATCAGCTCTCAGCTCAGGCGAAATAAAGCGAAGGCGTCCGGCAACCTCATGGGCAAGCAGCAGCATCGGGACAAACGCCGCACTGAACAGACCGTATATGCAGCCCAACCGTTCCCTAGCCGTGACAACGGTGTTGCCTTTCGATGAAATCAGTGGTGCGAGAAACACCCTTGCGCAAACTCGAAGAGGAGGAAGCAATCGCGGCTGTCGTCGACGCTGTCCGCCAGCTGTTCCCAGTGGTGACAGAGCGTCAGTCGCATGACCTGGCTCGGCAGGTCCTGCGTGCCCTGGCCAGTCGCGGTGTCACGCTAGCCGTCGCGCCACGGGAGGATCCGCCTGATTGACGTTTAGCGGTCGGCGCTGCCGGCAGGAGCCGGAGGGTCCGAGACAAGCTAGTTAAGGCGCCGCAAACTGGCGGATTCGGGCTCCGTGTACTGGAGCGCGATGCTCAATGCTGGTCCGCCGTTGAGGGCGCCGGTGCATGCCGGCGTTTTCAGGAGCGAGTTCCGCCTCAACTTCTACAAGGAGGTCGCTAACACTACTTTGGCACTTCTCTTCTGAGGAGGCGCAAGCGCTTATGGCAGTACGGACATCGTGATGGCGGGATTGGTGTGGCGAGTAGCCGCGCGCTGATGGCGCGGCGCAATTCAGGAAGTGTTGGTCTGGGCGGTGGCGCGTTCAG